>MNJR01000115.1:0-57218 GCA_001920415.1 Acidobacteria bacterium 13_1_20CM_3_53_8
CAGGAGGAGATAGCGCGCGCTCTCATCACTCACCAGCGCGTCTTCGTGAAAGCCTCGCACTCAGTCGGTAAGACTTTCCTCGCTGGCAGTCTGGTCAACTGGCACTTCGATTGTTTCAACCCCTCTATTACAAAGACGACCGCGCCGAGCGACCGCCAGGTCAAAGACCTAACTTGGAAGGAAGTGCGCCTCCAGCGTAAGGGACGCAACATGCTCCCGAAAGCTCCGCGCATTGAGAGTTACTTCGCCGACGGCGAGGTTAATCCGGGGCACTTCGGTGCCGGCTATACGGCGAAGGACGCGAACTCGTTTCAGGGCGACCATGAAGAGGCTCTACTTTTGATCTTCGAAGAGGGCTGCGGTATCGGCGAGCAATTCTGGACAGCAGGCGAGGGCATGCTAACGAGCGGCCCGCTAAACCGCTGGCTCGCCATCATGAACCCGACGGACACAGCGTCACATGCCTACCAAGAGGAACTCACGGGCGAGTGGCATGTAATCACTATCTCGGCGCTGGAGCACCCGAACGTTCTCGCCGAATTGCGGGGAGAGCCGCGCCCCTTCCCGAAGGCGATCTCTGTTCCCTGGATCGAGGCGAAGCTAAAGAAATGGTGCAAGCCGATTGAGCCTAGCGCCGTCAAGCCAACCGACATTTGCTGGCCTCCGCTGGATTTCTGCAAAGAGCGCGGCATCGAGCCTCAGTGGTATAGACCCGGCCCTCTGTTCGAGAGCCGCGTGCTGGGCCGCTGGCCTTCTCAGGCAACGGTCGCAGTATGGAGCGAGGCGCTATGGCTTTCGGCGCTCACTCGGAAATTGCAGTTGCAACTGGATGCCCAGCACCAGCCGCCTGAGATCGGCTGCGACGTCGCGCGCTTTGGTGACGATAAGACTTCTATGCATGTGCGTCGCGGGGGCGTCTCATTTCACCACGAATCGCATAGCGGGCTTTCGACGACGGAAACAGCGGGGAGGCTCAAGCAGCTTTGCGACGAGTGGGGCCAGAAGACCGGCATTGAGGGGCGCAGAATCAGCGTGAAGGTTGACGACGACGGCGTTGGCGGTGGTGTTGTGGATCAGCGCGGGCAATATGACTTCGTCGGCATCGGCGCAGGCACGAGTGCGATTGATCCGGAGCACTACCCCAACCGCCGCAGCGAACTGTGGTTTATCACGGCGCAGCGCGCCGACGAAGGCCGCCTCGACCTCTCGCTCCTGGACGACGAATCAACGCGCGATCTGCGCATCCAGCTAATGGCACCGCGCCACAAACCCGACTCCGAAGGGCGCCGCGTTGTGGAGCCGAAGCTCAAAACAAAAGAGCGCATCAAGCGAAGCCCCGATGATGCGGACGCATTTAACCTTGCGTATGCCCCTGCGCCCTCAATAGGAGTCCACGTGTAATGAACGTTCTGCGACGCTTTCAACTATCAATGCATTTCTTCAAAGACCTCGCCCCGGTCAAAGCAGTGAAGAGCGCCTATAACAAGATTCCGGTGGGCCAATACGGGCGGCCCCAGTATCCGTCTGTTTCGGTCTTCAATCTAAACCGATTCTACAAGACGAACGAACTAGCATTCTCCTGCATACGTGCTATCGCTTACGCAGCTATGGACCCGGAGCCAGTGGTCGAGCGCAAAACTGCAAACAAGTGGGGCACCGAAGAGGGGCATCCTCTGCGCTCACTTCTGATGTGGCCCAACCCCTCGATGAGCGGCGCTGAATTCATGCAGACAATCCTCACGAGCGCTCAAATATCCGGCTGGTTTTATGCCGAGATAGTTCGTGACGGCCTTGGCCTTCCAGATCAACTGTGGCCGCTCGATCCTTCAAAGATTTTCCCGGTGCCCGGCGACGACGGCCAGGGAGGAGTGATCTCAGGTTACGAATTCCGCGACGGAACGATTAAAGAGTTCATTCCGGCCAAAGACATGATCGCCTATCGCCTCCCTAATCCGGGTTCGCGCTTCGAAGCTCTTTCGCCTCTTATGGTCGCGCTCGGCACAATTGACGCCGACGTAGCCATGACCGATTACATCCGCGCGTTCTTCGATGGCGGCGGTATGCCGCGCGGCGTCGTCAAGGTCAAGCGCTCGCTCAGTGATGAGCAGATCACAAGCATTCAGCAACGCTGGCTCTTGAGATATGGGCGACGCGGTAAGATGAAAGAAGCTCCGGCGGTCTTGGACAACGAGACCGATTACACGAAGATCGGGGCTTCTATGGATGAGTTGGAGAACGAGACGATTCGTGGCCAGCACGAGTCGCGCATCTGCGGAGCCTTCGGCGTGCCGCCCATCCTGGTTGGTGCCTACGTTGCGCTGGTGAACGTCAACCAGCGCGCCAGCGTCAGAGAATCCCAGCGCGACTTCTGGCAGAACACGATGTCGCCGACCTTCACGCAGCTTCGGCTATTTTTCACGACGAGGCTGCTGCCTGAGTTCGAGCCTGTAGCTCTCATCCGGGGCGAGCGCGTTCGCTGTGGCTGGAATATGGATCACGTCGCGGGCATGCAGGAGGATACTGACGCCGTGCATAAGCGCGCGCGCGATGATTTCAACGGAGGAGGGTTGAGTTGGAATGAATTTCGTGCAAAGATTGGCGAGAGTCCCGATCCTGACGGAAATTTCTTCCTGCTCCCTACGGGCTTCAAACCAATCACGCCCAAGATAGCCCTCGCCCAGGCTACCACTTTGGCAGCTACGGATACGTCTACGTCTGCCGACGGCGGAGGCGATCCCGGTGCCGGAGGCGGCGCTGGCAATAGTGGTGACGGCAACCAAGGAGGGAAGTCTACCGCAAACCCTAACCGTGCGCCGCAGGTGAAGAGCTTCGAATATGAAGGTCTAAGCCTCCGGCGCGAACCGACGGCGCTTGAAAAGAAGGCTGGCCTGCCGCAAATAGTCGCTGCAATGGATGAGGGCGAGGCGTCATTAGAGAAGACGCTGCTGCGCATCCGGGAGGCTATGATCAACACTTGCGTTGAAGACCTCCAGAAGTTAGACCCTGGGGATTATCACACGCTTGCCATAACTATAAGCGGCGCTCAGACAAAACAGGTTCGCTCTTCGCTCTCAAACACTTTCGAGCGCGGGCGCGAATCCGTAACGCGCGAGCTACAAACACAGGCCGAGGGTAAAGCTATAATCCTCCGGCTATCATCCAAAGCAGCCAGCCCTGGCGCAGAGCGTCTGGACGAACTCGCTTTGTCAACACTCACCAAACTGGCTAACGACGTGCAGGCGCGCGCCGTAGGCCGGGCCTCCGAGCTAATCCTTCTAGGTCTCTCGCCGAAGGATGACGCCCAAGCTGCGAAGGTTAAACCCGCCTCTTTCTGGAAACAGCTAGAGACGGATTTAGAAGAAGGCTCGACGCAGTACGCAAAGCGTGCCGCGTCGGGTGCTACAAACGCAGCGCTAAACTTGGGCCGAACCCTGGAAGCCGAAGAACGCGCTGATGAAATTAAAGAGGTAGTGTATTCAGCGGTGCTAGACCAGAACACCTGCGGGCCATGCGAAGACGCCGATGGAGAGACGGGCGCGACCGATGATGATGTCACGAGCGTGCCCAATCCAATCTGCGAAGGCGGAAGCCAGTGCCGCTGCCTACACATTCACGTTCTAGCCTGAGAAGGAAAATCAATTGAGCTTAATTCTTTTGCCATCCCCCACAGCAGACCAAGCGGTCTTGAATGAAGTCATACGGCGCAGAGGAAACGCCGTGGAACTAATGTGCGGCTGCTGCCGCTTGCCTTTCTCCGAAGTGCTCAATGGGCGTCACCATACGGCCACGAATCTCTTTCAGCCAGAGGGCCTCAATATCTATTCGCGCCACTATGGGAGGACCCACGCGAATAAAATTAAGATGGAAGGCGTTGACCTGATAGTGACAGATCGGAGAGAGTTTGTTATAGTGCCTTCTGCCGATGTTATCGAGCGGCTGAAAGAAGCTGCCTGAAGCGCGTCGGTTGTTCTGGAAATTTTAGTGCGACAAGTTCGCCCGCGAGTCTTGAGCCAAGTGCTCGGAATCGCGGGCGTTCTCTTTTGAAAAGTCAGGCTCAGGTCGCGCATGCCTAATGTGCCGCGATGAAAGGTGGCAACAACTCTTCGGCTGCCGCCTGAGCCTGATTGAAAATTTTGTTGCTCAGTGCCAAGTGCGCCCCGTTGGGTTCGGTTGAAATCCAACGGGGCGCTTTTTTGTGTCCACAGGGCGCTTCTGATTGAAAGGAAAAGCGGGCGTTCTCTATGCGCGAGTTCAAATCAACTCTACCAGGCAGTGTAAAAGGTATTGATGGCAGAATTGTCACAGGCATCTGCGCCGTCTTCGGAAACGTTGATTACGTGCGCGACCGCATCAAGACAGGTGCCTTCAAGAAGACCATCAAAGAAGCTGGCCGCATGGCCAAGCACCTCTGGAACCATTCCGGCTTTGAGCCTCCCATCGCCGTCATTCGCACTCTCCAGGAAGTAGGCCGCGACGGCCTGCCCGATGAAGTTCTGAAATATGCGCCCGATGCCATGGGCGGCCTTGAAGTCGCGCGCGAGTACCTGAACACGCCGCGCGCCGACGAGGTCTTAGAGGGCATCTCTAAGGGCGCGATCAATCAAATGTCATTCGGCTATGACACCGTGAAGATCGCATACACGGAGGAGGGCGAAGGAGTCCCTCCCGTTCGTGAACTGCTAGAGCTAAAGCTTTACGACACGTCGGACGTGAACTGGGGCTGCAACGATGCGACCGTAGGTTCCAAGACGTCACTCCAGGGCCAGCCGCTCGAAGCCGTATTGCAGCAGCTTGCTCTCCACGTACAGGCAACCAAAGCAGACCAGCGACGGTTGCCGAATCCGCAAACCATTCACGCGCTGGTCAAAGCCGCACTCGACTTCGGTTGGGACGGCATCATCCCCAGCGCATTCCAACCCTCGACCGATACCGAGACGAGCCGAGCCGAAGAAGAGCAGGGCGCTGCCGACGAGCAGAAGTCTGACGATCCTTCACTCACTGAGATAGGCGCACGGTTGCAGGAACTCAACCTCTTTCAACTGTCACTTTAAGGAGTAAGGAATCTATGGCAGACACTTTACTGCAAGCAAAGAAAACTGAATTAAAAACCATGCTCGCGCGCGCCAATACATTGCGCGCTGAATTCGAGCAGAAGCACGCGAAGAACGAACAGTTCGACGCAACGGAACTGAACAACTTGATTGACTCTGGCACTGCGCTTCGTGAGGAGATCACCAAGATAGAGGCGCTTGATCAACTCGGCGAATTCGTTGACGGCAAATCCGCAGAGCGTGAGGAGAGTGCGCGCCGCCGCTCAGAAAGCCAAGCGAAGTCCAAGTCATGGGGCCAGATTTTCACAGGCTCAGATGAATATAAGGGCCGCGACGTAGAAGGCAAGACGAAGCCCGTTAACGTAAAAGCCAATCCTATGCTCGGATCGGTTGACGCGCAGGGCGGCTATCTCGTCTTCTCGCAGCGCGAAACGCAGGTGCGTGACCAGGCCCCGCTGCCCGACCGCACTCTCCTGCAAATCCTCAATACCAGCCCGACGACCAGTGACGCCATCGAGTACATCATACTCAATAGCTTCACAAACAACGCCGCGCCGGTGCACTACGTGCTGGCTTCGCGCCGCATCCTTGACGATGCACCGCGCGTACAGAATCTGGTTGACGTCAAGCTGGCAGGCGGCCTTGAACTCAAGGTCGAGAGTGAATGTCTCAACGGTGACGGCACTGGCGAGCATTTCCTCGGCATTCTCAACACGCCGAATATACAGAGCCGCATTATGGACGGCGTTGCCGGCCAGGTGATGACGGGACGCAATCAAGCGGTGGCCGATACGGTCGCCGACACGCTGCGCCGCTCCATCACGGACATCCGTCTCGCTTTCTACAAAGCCAACGCGATTGTCCTGAATCCTTCGGACGCTGAAGACTTGGAGTTGCAGAAGGACCAGAACAAAAACTACATGAACATCTACGATCCGATTGCCCAGCGCATCTGGCGTGTTCCTGTAGTCGAGTCTGTGACGATTGCCGCGAAGACGGCCTGCACGGGCGACTTCATCATGGGCGCAACCCTGTGGGATCGCATGCAGACGGACATTCGCACGGGCGAGCCGAACGACCTTTTCCTGCGCAAAGCGCTGGCGATCCTCGCCAACGTGCGCGCGGCTTTCGCGGTCACAGACCCGGCGGCTTTCGAGAAGATTCTGCTCAAGTAATTCGTACTGGCCCAACCGAAGGGGGCACAAGTCTCAGACTTGATTTCGGTGGGCCACTAAGCCTGGGGCCGGGGCAATGCGGGAAGCTGCGCCGGCCTCCGGGCTAATTTTCTAGAGGAGTATGTCAATGAAGTATTTCGTTCCTGAAAAAGATGTGATCGGTAAAAAGGATGATGGGCGCGCGTTCATCGTCGCGCACGGCGGCGTTCCGATCCCTTACGTGCAGGCCGAGCGCCTAGGGATAATCCCTGAAAAAGTTGAAGAGGGACAGGTCAAAGAAATTGAAGCAAGTGGTGAAGCCGAAGGGCCGGGCATCCGTGCGGCGCGTCCGCCGCGCGCGAAGAGAGTGCCTCAACAGTAATGGCGCAGGAGACGTTACAGGTAGCTTCGATTTCAACTCCCGACTCGTGGACGCTGGGTGCGGGTGCGTCAAAAGTCGTGGCTGTGAATACGCCCGACGACGACGATACAAGCTACATAAATTCGGGCGCGACTTCGGGAACGACCGAGCAGTTCAACGTAACGGATTCCTCGGCTATCGGCGCGAGCGCCACGATTAACTTCGTTCGCATCGTGGCGCGCACCAAGAAGGGCGGCTCTCAGACTAGCACATACGTCGTCTCGGTCGTCCTCAGCGGCAACGCGACTGACGGAGCTTCGCAGACTTCCGGCAACTCGTCTTACTCGACCACGCAGGACGACTTTGCCACTCGCCCGTCAGTGGGCGGCGCATGGACTCTGGCAGATGTAAACGCTCTTCAAATCAAAATCCGCAACACCCAGGCGCGTGACCTTAGATGTACTTCGTTCTATGTGATTGTTGATTACACGCCAGCTACGGGAATTGTCGCAGCGCAGCGAGGACCTATGCGCGGCCTCCTACGAGGGGTGCTTAGAGGTTAAAGATGGCAGGAATGATTGAGAGAAAATACGGTGTGGCGACCACGATTGACCTCCCGATGATCAAGCGGGGCGTCGCCGACTATGCCGTGAGCGCCGATTGGACTCCTGCCGCTGGCGATTGCAAAATCAGCAAAGACGAGGGAGCCGATGCGAACACCACGAACCTGCCTTCAGCAGTGGCCTCCGCAACCGCAAAATGGAAGCTTGATCTCACTGCCACTGAGATGCAGGCCAAGCGCATCTTCATCACGATAATTGACCAAGGCACTAAAGCTGTCGAGGACCAGAGCGTCATAATTGAGACCTACGGCCACGCGAGCGCCCAATCGCCGGTTGATTATGACAACGCGGCGAGCCTCGGCCTTACTAATTTAGACGCTGCTGTCTCGTCGCGCTCGACCTATGCGGGCGCGGACACGGCGGGCACGACCACTCTGCTTTCGCGCATTGCTTCTGCGCTCACGATCACTGGCGGCAAGGTAGACGTCAATGATAAGACAGGCTTCTCGCTATCAGCCGCTGCCGTGCAAGCTATCTGGGATGCGCTCACTTCGGCGCTGACAACTGCCGGGTCAATTGGCAAGCGACTCACCGACTCAATTGACGCAACAATCTCCTCGCGTTCATCGCACACTGCGGCAGATGTCTGGGCCGTAGGGACGCGTACGCTCACGGCCTTCTCCTTCGCCGTTGACCTGTCTTCATCAGCGCTCGGAGCCATTTGGGACAGGCTGACTTCAGCAATCACGACCGCAGGCTCGATAGGCAGGCTGATTAAAGACAATCTCGACGCAGCCGTCTCGTCGCGCGCTTCTGCAGCAGATTACACGTCGGCGCGCGCAGCGAAGCTAGATAATCTGGACGCGATGATCTCTTCACGCTCTTCACACACGCCCGCTAACGTGCGCGCCGAGATGGATGCCAATTCAACTAAGCTTCAGAACCTCGATGCGACTGTCAGTTCTCGCTCCTCCCACAGTGCCGCAGACGTTTGGGTCTCGCCCACGCGCACGCTCTCTTCATTCGGCACCCTCGTCGCCGACATCTGGGCCGCTGTCGTTGACAGTTCCGGCGTCGCAACTTTGCTCTCAAGGTTAACTGCGGCGCGCGCGACGAAACTTGACAACCTGGATGCCGCCATCACGACACGCTCGGCGCACACACCGGGGGATGTTCGCGCGGAGATGGACGCTAACTCGCTAGACCTCGATGCGATCATCGCTTACGTGGACGAACTTGAGGCGCGCCTTACCGCGACGCGCGCTGGGCTGCTGGACAACCTTTCGCTCGTGGACGTCGCCCTATCTTCACGGCTGGCGATGGCTGATTACGTTGCCCCGGATAACGCCAGGATCGCCAGCGCCGAAGCAAGCCTAGTCACTCTGCTTGCACGTCTGTCGGCCACACGCGCTACGCTTCTGGATAGCCTCCCGCTCCTTGATGTCGCCGTCTCCACACGGCTCGCGTCCAACCTCTATACAGCGCCTGACAACGAGACGCTCTTAGCAGCTAAAGCCACGTTGGACGAGTTCTCTTTTGTTGCCGGTGATGTTCGCGCCACGCTCGCGGGCGAAGTGGTGATGGCAGATGTGGACGTCTCGGCTATCGCCGATGAGGTTGTCGCGCGCCTCGTCAATGTGACAGACCCGCTGGGCACACAGGTGCCTGGCAGCTACGCCAGTGGCACAGCGGGCCATGCGCTCGGCAGGATAGGCAGCGCGCAGGTCGTGACCGTATCCCCGGTTACCGCTTCGGGGTCGCGCGTCGAGACGGTGCGCGGCGACGACTACGCCGCCCTGTTGGGGCGCGCACTGGAATGGACTGACCAGAGCGCGCAGTGGCCCGATCTCACGGGCGCGACCGTGACGCTCACGGCCAAGTTCGGAGGGCAAGGATTTTCAAAGAACGTTCAGATAATTGTGGCCGCAGGGCCGGGCAAGCGTTTGCGGCTTGAACTTATGGGCAGCGAGACGAGCACAATCCTGGTGACGGTCAAGCCCTATCGCTTCCAGATCGTGGCCCACCTCGCCACTAACCAAGAGGTGACGCTGGTCCGTGGTGAATGGATATCGGTGGAGAAGGAAGTATGAGTTCTTATATCACGACAACCGACATTGTCGAGTACGGCTATCAGGTGGAGGAAGATGACGAGGTCTTGCTCGACAAGATTGGCCTGAGGGCGAGCCGCATCTTCGACAGGTTTGCCGAAGTGCCTCCGAGCTTTTTCGATAAGGCTCCTTCGGAGAGCGCAAATCGTGTTGTCTATGGCACTGGGACGGATTACCTGTTTCTACCGCCTTATATCGCTCCGCTTGGAGCTAATGCTATCTCGATGCCAACGGGCTACACCGTGCCTGAGTTTTATGAAAGGCAGTCCCGCTTCGGCCTGCAGTACCTACAGCGGAAATATTCCGGTCAGAGCTTGAGCCTTATGGAGCCTGACGGGTGGCCGCTATGGGGCGCGCCGGAGCGCGTGGGTTGGCTCTTTGTTCCCATCACCATCAACGCAAAGTGGGGATTCGAGGACGTGCCCGAAGATGTCAAAGAGGCCGTGCTAGAACTGACGATTATGATCTGGCGCAGCAAAGACCCTGCCTTTGCGAAAGTGATTCGCCTTGAGGACAAAGAGATCATCAGCCAGGCGCTGCCCGACCGCACGAAACAGATCGCAGCGAGAATTGCCGAAGAGCGCGCGCAGGAGGTCGGCATCTGATGCCTTTGCCACCGCGCACAGAACCCTGGAAGCCTCTCTACGCAGAGGCGACCTTGATCGGGCCTCTAGTTGAGAATGCAATAGCGGTAGTAAAGCGAGACCAAGTGGCCGCGCTCGCATGGGCCGCTCAGCGTATGGCCACTGCGCTGGGGCTGGCAAGCCCGCGCGCGCTCCCTGATTTCAAGAGCGTTGAGAACTCAGATACGTTCCAGACGAAGTTTCCCTGGGCGATTATAGAGCCGGGCCGCTCAAGCATAGAGGAGCAGGCTAACGGCGAGTGCCTGAAGGAAGAGCACACGATTGAGATAGAGTTTGCAATTACGGGAAGGTCGTGGGCGCAGCTAACAACCGATTTAGAGACTTATGCGCTGGCTATGCAGATGATGCTCGTTTCGGCGCGGCCTGAAGATTTACTGGCCGGCTATGGCCCTTGCATAGAAATCGCGTGGGAAGTGTCCGACCATGAATACAGCAGGTCGGGCAAAGATGATTCCGGTTTCTTTCGCGCGGCGAAGATGACCATGAAGATGAGATTCGAGGAGGTAATGAGTAATGGCTAAGACTGAGGGCGATGCACAGACGTCCGGTAAATCGAAGAGCGGCCCGGCTGAAAACAAGAGCCTGAGCGGGCCAGTAGAGAATAAGGAACAGGGCATCAGACCCGGCACCAGGGAATATAAGAAGAGGTTGGCCGAGGGCAATCACTTCGACCCGCGCGTGCCCGGCCCTTTCGGCAACCAGCCGCCCGATCTGGGCGCGCCGCCGCAGGCTGAAAAGGAGTAATACAACTCCTTAGTTAAATAGTTAAATTCTTCGTGCGCTAAGTGCGCCTCGTGAGTTGGCAAGAACGCCGACTCACGAGGCGCTTTTTTTTGAAATCAACCAGGTGTGCCGAGTGCGCCCAACCGCAGCCGGTCTGCAGGCCGGCGCGAAGAGGAGTTACTCGGCATGCCAAACGTAGTCAGCTATAACGCAAATCACGTCATTAAAGGGCCGGGCCGTCTATGGCTCAACACGGCCCTTCCAGCCAGCCCCGGACGCATCACGCTCGATGCGAACGGAAACCCGGACGGCACAGAAAGCCCGAACGCGATCTTCCTCGGAATGACGCGCGAGGGTTGCACCTTCACCGAGACCTACACGGAGCAGGGGCAGACCTGTGACGAGCTAACCGCGCCCTATCGCACCGACATAGACGCCGAGGCGGGCACGCTCGAAGGCGAGTTCCTTGAAGTCTTGAACTTTCAGCGACTGGCGAAGCTCGCGCCGAACGGCGTTTATAGCGCAGTAACCGGCGTAGGCGCTTACTCGCAGATCACCTTCGGCGGCGTGCTCACGGTCGTGAACGTGCCCGTCGTATTGATCGCACCGCAAACTGCCGATCCCACAAAGTTCGTCGTCGTCCAGCTATACGCCGCACACAACACCGCAGGCATCAAGCTGGGCCTAACGAAGAAGAAGGATGCGGGAATCCCCTTCAAGCTCGAAGCGATGATCGTTCCTGGGCGCGCCGCCGGCGATCAACTCGCAACGATCTGGAAGCAGGACTAACCGGCTCGCACTGAGCGCTTATCACTGACGCGCGTGGCCCACGCCAAAAGAGTGGGCCACGCGCCGAAAGCTTTAGGAGATTAATGCCCCATGAATAGAGCACAAAGTTATAGAGAGAAAACGCAGGCCGCGCGTGAAGTACAGGCCAAAGAAATTCCGCTCCCCTCCGGCATGATGGTCTTAGCCGCGCGCATAGACCTTGTGGATTGGCTTTCGACAGGGATGCTGCCGCAGGTCTTCGTCGAAGAGGTTTTGAAGATTGTAGAGGATGGACGAAAGCCAACCAGCAGTGAAGTGCTCCGGCGCGCGAAGGGCAAGGCCATCATCGAATCCTTGATCTTCATGCGCAATATAGTTCAGGCCACGCTTGTAAGCCCACGCCTCGTCATGCGCCCCGACCCGGAAAAGGACGAGATCGCGCCGCATGAACTCACCAAAGAAGATTTTGCCTTCATCTTCCAGTGGCAGATGGCTGGCGCGCCCGACATCCCCGTGCCGATGAAAGGCGGCAAGCAAACGAGCGTCGGTGCGCTCCGCAAATTTCGTCGCCGGCGAGCAGTTCCTAATTCTCGCGCAGACAAGCAAAAGGTTCGGACGGCTGCCTAGCGAGCGCATAGGACTAGAAGACGAGTCGCTTGCGATTGATTTCGATAACGCAGCGGCGCTGCGGCTCATTCAAGTGGCCGACGAAGAAGACCTAGAGGAAGCCTTTGAAGAGATGGCGGGCGCGCCGCGCAAGCCACGAAGCGCGCGCGACACGACCAGTTACTACTAGAGGGGAAAGACGGTGGGCGACCAAGACATCATCGGTCTGCTGTTTCGCATTGACGCCGATTCGAAGCCTGCGCAAGCCGACATGGAGAAGTTTCGCGGCTTGATGGCCACTGAGTTGGGCCACGTGGAATCACTCTTCGGCAGGCTCGGCATCAATCTGCCCACAGGTTTCTTCGGAAACTTGTCGCGCCTCTCTAAAACTGCGCAGGCAGACCTCTCCGGCATAGGCGCTGGAGGAGGCGCTGCGGCCCAAGGGCTTAGTGCCATTGGCGGCCCAGCCACGGCAGCTATCGGCGTCATCATCGCCGCTACGGGCGCGGCCATAGGACTCGGTAAGGCTCTCTTCCAGATGGCTAGTGAAGAGGCCGAAGCAGGCTCTAAAGTTTTCGACCTCTCGCAGAAAGCGGCGGTGAGCGTCGAAACCATGTCTGCCCTGGGATTCGCGGCCAAACAATCAGGCTCTACTGTCGAAGAAGTTGCGCAAGGGTTAGTCAAATTCACGAACAATTTGGGCGAGGCCGAAGCTGGCAACAAGAAGCTGCGCGCCGAGATGGAGCAGCTCGGCATAAAAACTTTCAACGATACCGAAAAAGCCCTTGATGAATTTCTACAGCACTTCGCCGCACTACGCACCGACCAGGAGAGAACTCAAGCCGCCAGCGCCGTTTTCGGCGCTCGTATGGGCGCTTCTCTCGTGGCCACGTTCAATACCGTCGGCGGCAATCTGGACGAGTTCAAAAAGAAGATGGCAGACCTGGGCGTGGTCATGTCGTCAGATTTCGCGCGCGACGCTGACCGCTTCGGCGATTTGGTAGACCAGATTGACACTCAGGTGGACGGCATCAAGCGCCGGTTCGTAGCGAACTTCCTGCCTGCTATGGGCGACGCGCTGCAGATCATCTCAAACGAACTCAAATCCGGCGGCGAGTCGTGGGCCAGTTGGGGAAACTTTGTCAGGGATGAAATCTACGGAATCATCTCTTCTCACCAACATCGCGCTTGAACAAGCCCGCCTTGAAATCGAAATTGGCGCTATGCATCGCGCCGCAAGTGAGAAGCCGGGCGGCGGTGGCCGCAACCTTGATTTCCATACTGTAGGCGAGGGCGGCAATTCGGCACAGGAAGAGCGACTGCGCGCGGTTGAAGAAGAGGGCCGCAGCCTTCAGAACGCCTATCGTAGAGAGCATGAAGACCTCCAGCGCGAATATGACCTTCAGCTTACAAGCCTTCAGAGTTTCACAGAAAGAGCCATAGCCGAAGAGGACAATTACTACGCGCAGCGCGTCGAGAATCTCGCCAGACAGAAAGCGCTCGCGCATAAGCAGAGTGAAATCCAAAAGATTCTTAACGAGATCGAAGAGGCTGGGCGCGAGCATGACCGCAATACGCAGAAGCTGCGTGATGAAGAGGCCCAACGAGAACTGGAAGCGCTAAAGGCACACCGCGAGGCCGTGCTCAAACTCGACGATGATTACGATGCGCGCAGCATTGCATCCATCCGCGCGAGCGTTGAGATGCGCGCCGCTACAGAGGAAGAGGGCGAGCAGAAGATTCTCGACATCCAGATCGCCGCCATGAACCGCAGACGTGATGCTATCGCCGACGATCAGCGCGCGATGCTCGAAGCCGCTGGCTTCCTATTCGACGCGGAAAACAATGCCATCGCGGGCACGGGAGACATGGCAAAGGTCAATGCCGAAAGGTTTGAGCAGCTAGTAGACCAGTTCAACCAATTGACCTCTCAATTAGAGACGTTGCAGGAGGAAGGCGAGCGGCGCGTCAATGCGGCGCGCGCAAGAGATGAGCAGGCCGAGCGCGAATACCAGAACCGCATGCAGGCTCTGCATAGAGAGACCGAGCAACAACGGCGCGATAACGAGCGCGCGGAGTTAGAAGCGCGCGAGCGTCATGTCACAGACCATATAACGATCCTCGCCAGACAAACTGAGCTTGATCTTGAGGAGGCTGATGAACGCAGCCGGCGGAACCTGGAAGAGCTACAAAAGCGCCAAACCGAAGAAGAGTCACTGACCAACTCCGAAGAACGCAAGCTTGAGATCGAGCAAAATTATCACGAGCTACGAAACCAGGAGATGCAACGCTGGTTAGACGAGCGCGACGAGATCATGCGCCAAGGCAATGAAGCCGCTGAGAGGCAAGACCCTTCGAGTGCGCGTTCATTATTCGGCGATGACATTGCCGACAAGATGGATGGGGCAACCAGTTCATGGCAGCGCTTCGGCACAGTCGTCACGGGCGTAATTCGCAACGTGACGCAGAGCGGCCAGAACATGGGCCAGATTCTGGGAGGCGCATTCGGTTCAATCGCTCAAGGCATCGGCAGTATGGTTCACAACTGGGTGCTCTATGGCACTACGGGGCCGGCTGCGATTCGCAAGGTGCTCGCAGAAGCTCTTGCTTCGAAGGCGGCTGAAGCGGCGGTCAACGCGCTCTGGTACACGGCACTCGGCATTGCTGACACGTTCTGGAATCCTGCGCGCGCGGGCGCTGATTTCGCCGCAGCCGAGATGTTCGCAATTATCGCGGGCGGCAGCGCACTCGCCGGGCGCGCGCTCGCTGGCAACGCATTCCGTAATGATGCCGCGCGCGACCAGGGGCTGCCGAGCGCAGCCAATTCCGGGAGTTCAGGCGGGAACTCCGGCAATGACAGCAATGGCACGCAGATTATTGAGAAGGAGCGGCGCGAAGTCGTCGTGGTCGTGCGCCATTTTCGGTTACCCAAAAGTTACCCAAAACTACACCACTAAAAAAATTCATGCCCCTAGAGTCCATCATCCTCTAGGGGCATGAGAGCATCAGCACTTAAAATTTCGGCGGGCTTCTTCTATAGAAGGTCAACTTATTTTAGACCTGTCAATATCGCCGCGCAGCATCTTTTAGTAAGTCAGTTAAGTGTGGGTCGTTGTTATGATAGTCCCTCGAAATCTCTTTAGTAACCCACCCGCTCGGCGGTTCAATCTCGTGCCTGATAACTAGGACTTCACGCACGACTGCGCTCCGTCTCTCTTCGTTAATGATTGTAGTGCTATCATTACTACCTGTGCCGCTCCTGCCGCTTGAGTTTGCTGTGCCGCCATTATCTTTGCTCGCGTTGTTCGCAAAGGCATCGCCAGCAATCGCCCTACCAGCTATGGCTGCTACGCCACCGATAGAGCCGAAGACGGCGGCTGCCAAGTAATGCTCTGTGGCTGACTTGGCGAATCTGGGATTTCCCGTGAACCAAGCGAGCGCGGACATTGCTAGACCCTGCGCTAACTCAAATACGGCTTGCACCACAGCCATCTGAGCGATACTAGCAATCACCTCAGCAGCGAACTTGCGAAAGCCTCCGCCAGAATTTCCGAGCAGCACGAAAGCCCTGACAGCCGCGCCTATACCTTGCGCCACCTGATTAAATGATGAGGATAGTATCTGCGAAAAGACGTGAGCCTGTTGCCCGCCTAAGCCGAAAGTCTTACTTATCCTCTTACCTAAATCATCAAATGCTTCCGCCAAAGTGGTTATCATCTTAGGCGGCTCTCCGAGTCCGAACGTCAGATCAATATTCTGCGTGTTGGGCAGTCCGAGCGGCGGTATTGGCGGCATTAAATCGTGCGTCTCACGCAGTACCGCATCTGCTATTCGCCGTGTGGCTTCTTCGACGGCCTCAGCCCTCTGTGCTTCTATCAGAAGGTATTCGCCTAGTAAGCCTCTCTTCTTAGCAAGTAGAGATTCGTCCTGTTCAACCTCTTCATCGTTAAGGTTCTTCTGCTTCTTGAGCTTCTGGCGGAGCGCGTCCACCTCTTCATCAAGAAGCGCTCGACGGCGGTTGAACTGAGACTGTTTTATTTCTAAAACCTGCTGTTCGTAGTTGGAATGTGTTATCCAGCCTTCATCGGCCTGCGCCTTGAGACGCGCTATCTCTCTCTGGTCTGCGATGTTGGCAATCCCTTCAATCTTCTGACGAAAAGCGCGTTCTGCCTCTAATCGCTTTTGTGCGGCCTCATCATCAATTCGCTGCCTCTCCTCAATCCGGGCGTTCTGAGCAACCAGCGTGCGTTGGTCAATATCAGCTTGCCTGCGGTTTCTCTCGCTCTTAGTGATATGGGCAGTCTCAAGCGCGCGGAGTTCGCGGTTCACTCCATCTATAACTGCGTTGAATCGGTCATCCGCTAGTTGCTTGGCCTTTTTTACATAAGCCTCTAGGTCAATTAATTGCTGGTCATATTCTCTCTGAAGGGCAGCCGTCTTCGCGCGGACTGTTTCCTGAGCGACGCGCGTCTGTTCTTCAGATTCGCGGACGCTCTGTTCAAAAACTTCATCATGCTCGCTCTTCTTTTTGTGACCACCGCCACCTCCTCCGCCGCCGCTTCTAGCTGCCGCCCTCTTGAGGGCTTCCTCGCGCGCAGCTTGGTCTAGCTGCTCGGAGCGCTGCTGTCTGTCTGCTTGGACTGCGGCGGATTCAATAGAGAAGGCTGCGACCACTGATAAGGGGTCAAAGCTCCCGCTACGGATAACATCAGAGAAAGTGCGAACCACTACACGCGCGCCCGCAATCACGTCCCCGATATATTCGCCCCATGACTTCCAAGAGTTTTTACTAGCGCCGAGCGCAGCGCTTATATCTTCCATCGCGCCCACTACTTCCGGCGCGACCTGAAGCCCTATAGTGTTAGACATGCCGCGCGCCTGCGCGCTCAGCGTATCAAGCGTGTCACCGAATTGGTCTGCGGCGGCAGCCGCGCGGTCATCAATCACCGCGCCCACTTCATTCGCCCTATCTATCAGCCCGCTCAAACTCCCTTGCGCGGCGTTGATTGTCGGAATGAGACGGTCACCCGTTTTACCGAAGGCGTCCATCGCAACGCTGGCCTGCTGAACGCCAGCAGGGGAGTCATAGATTTTCTGAAACGCTTTGGCTAGAGCGCCATCTAAATCTCGGAGCGCTTCCTGCGGGTCTATACCTAACCGCTTCAGTTTTTCCTTCGCCTCGTCAGAGCCGTGCGCGGCATCGCTTACGGTACGGCTAAAGCGCGTCATACCTTGCGCGAACTCTTCTATGGAAGAACCGCTTTGGTCTGCCGCGAACTTTATTGAAGAGATGGTTGTAGCGCTAAGTCCGGTCTGCTCTGACAGGTCGTGTATTTGACTACCAGCGTCGGATGCGTTCTTGGCGAGTTGAAAGATGGCAGCGCCGAGTCCGATGGCTGCGCTTGTTACCGTAGCAATCGCAGAGCCGACGGCTGGCAGGACGACCTGCATGGTTGCCATCTGCTCGGCACTCAGCCCGATGGAATTGCCGAGAGAAAGGAAAGTGTTCTTACCGCTCGATTCGATTGCCTTTAATTCGGAATCGTATTTCGAGCGCAGCTTTCCAATATCAGCTTGCGCGTCTTCCGAGTCGGAAGAGATTTTGATGAGAAGGCCAACTACGTCGTCGTTGAGTGCGCCCATGATGTGTCTCGCTCTATGGGCGCACTCAGCGCACGATTAATGATTAGTAATAAGTCACCGTGTCTCGGTTGTTTTTTGAACGACGAAGCGGAACGTCCTCCAACTCCTCTTCAAATTCATCGTCTGAATCTGACGCGCCCTCAAGTATGAGCCTCGCTGCTGCGGCTATGTTGAAATCAAGGGCGATTGTTTCGTCTTGTATGCCGAGCATTTTACTCGGAGACTGCCCGAACTTCTTCGCTGTCACGGAGAGCATCAGAAAGTCGGGAGTCTGAACGAAAGTTGCGGAGCGTTTCTACGCTCACAGCACCTCCCTTCATCTGTACGGGAATGCCAACCGCGCCCGCCATCGCCCACATATAGATGAAGTTGCTGTCCTCTTTGGAAAGGTCGGTGGGTTCAATCTCATTCTTGTTAGGGTCTGCGCCGATGACAATGCGCGGGCTTACCACAGCCTCTCTCACGACATCGCGCATGAAGACAATAGCCTCTAACACTTGATGACCTGTGAGCTTGTTTTCGATTGACGCGGCATTCTGCTCAACAGAGCCGAAAGCTCTTACTACTTCGCTTAGAAGCACCTGCGGCAAGCGTCCCGACATAACCCAAGTCTCAATGTCGGGACGGACGGCCTTCACCTTCAATCCTGATGGAAGAGTGAGTAGTATGGCCGCAGCCTCTTTATCCGTTCGCCTTCTTTTTCTAATCTGCTCGGCGTTGCTCTCAATCTGAGACATTAATGATGCTCTCCTTAACAAATAAAAATGCCCTTTGGAATTACACATCCAAAGGGCGAACTTGTCGCACGATCTGTATAGCCTCTGGCGCTAACGTGGTGCGCGCCTCTCAAGGCTAATGGAATATATCACGGCTGGAATGATTTGCCTAGCTTACTGCTTCGCGCGTTTGAAAACATAGTTCGGGACGTTGTTGCCCATGCCCGAACCCGTAGATTGAATTGCTACCAACTCCCAACCTTGAGCGCCAAGCTCATTCGCTTTTCTCTCGGATGGCGCATACTCAAACTTATATTCCCATTGCGTGCGCTGCGCGCTCTGGTAAGTCCACCCGATGAATAGAAAAGAGAGTAGGGCTATAATGAAAAGGATTCGTGCCTTCATCTTCATAAGCTAACCTCCTAAATGAAAGCTTATGTTGAAGGTGACGCTGTGGCAAGTCAGAGCGGCGTCTAGGATTGACCGTTGCGGCCTTCACTAAAATATTTGTCCACTACGGCTGTGAGATTCCTTATGTTCTCATCCGTCTTTAGCTGAGAATCAACCAGCGCAGAAATCTTCTCGTCAACATTATCAAGGCGATTGAGCGCGGCTTCGGCTAATCGGGTTACTATGCTTTCAAGCCGCGCGAGACGTTCATCTGCCTTCTGCTGATTCACTGCCAGAGTAGCAAGATGGTCTGCAACTAGCTCAAATTTATTTTTCAATTCTTCGTCTGTCATGCTCGCTTCTTTCTGCCTTTATTGCCCGCATTCTTTGGCGGTCTGCCTAATGGCCTATCAGCGACTAATTTCAAATCAGCCTCTTTAATTACCAAATCTCGCCCGAACTTATCAGCAGGTAATTGCCCGCTCAGCACTAATTGCCTGACCCGCGCGGGGCTTACTCCCAACTTTTCGGCGGCCTCTTTAGTTGTAAGCGTCTCTGCCATGAATTGAATTATAACCCGTGAGAAATACTTACGCAAGAGTGAATTTTACGCTTGACATAAAGCTAACGCAAGAGTAAAATTAACCCGTAAGTTAGAGATTACTTTGAAGGGGCAAATCAGATGAAAGAACAGGAACAAGAAAAGCCGAAGCAGCAGCCGACTAACGAGCAGATGGACAACGCAATATTGATGAAGCCCGTTAGCAAGAATCCTGAAAGGATTCGCGGCATTCAGATTTGACGAGATTCGCTGGTTACTAGCACGGGAGCTAGGTGAGCGCCCTTCGGCACACCACAACCGGAATGCAGCCACGAGGGGCGCTCACAATAAACCAGCGAATGAAGCGCGGGCGTGAAGAATCGGGAGCTTCACGCCCGCGCGCAGCAACATCAGCTAGGTTGAGCTTTCACCGCCAAGAGTCGCGCGAGAGGCGCGCACTAGCTCCCTAGCATCGGTAAGGGGCTAGGACGCCACCTGCCCCTTACCATTTACACCAACCATCCACATTAGAGGGGAAAAGCTGATGCGAGATGAGAATAACATAAGAGGGGGAAAGGTGTGCTCTATCGAAGGATGGAGGCGCGCGGCTCTTTCCAACAAGCAAACCGTAACACTACTTTCCGCAGGCTCTAGCTTCAAAATCAAAGTGCATGATGATTCGATGAAGGATGAGGGCATACGCGCGGGCGACCTTATTGATTGCGAGCGTGCGGACTCTCTTGCTTCGGGCGAGCTAGGTCTGATGAGAACGCCCTACGGCGTGATGGTCAGACGCTTTCTGATAGTCGGCTGCGTCGTCTGCCTAGAGGCTGCTAACGCTGAATATCCGAAGCTCTGCATGGACTGTTGCGATGTAGAGATATTGGGGCGCTTGCTCAAACTCGAACGCCGCTTCGATGAAAGCGAGGTGGCGTGATGAAAAAGAGGCAGACCGCAAGCAAGACGCATGAGACAGGCGCAGAGCAATACACGGAAATGAGGATGCGCCCCTTCGCTTGGAATGAGCAAGACTACGCTCTGATGCTGACGGAGGCAGCCGCGCACGAACATTTCTGCGATGAAGCCAACGCCGCGCTCATTCTCCTAGTGGCGGGCATCGCCGCTATGGAGAACGACGAAGACCGTCAGAACATGGCCTACTTCATCATCGAACGCATCTTCTCACGCACGCAAAGGTCTTCGGGCGCTCTCAAAAAGTTCATGCTCGATTGGGAAGAGAAGGACGAGATTAGAGGCTACGCTTAAACTTTTATGGAAACTAAAAGCAGCGAAGTAAATCTGCCTTCGGGCTTGCCGCAATTCCTAACAGTCGCAGAGGTGGCCGCGCTGCTCAGGAAGAAAGAGCGAGCCATCTATAACATGGTTCACCAGAGGCGCATACCTTTTCGTAAGGCCGGGAAGACTCTGCTATTCGACGCGAACGAAATAGAGGAGTGGACGAAGGCGAGCGCTGAAAAGGCTGGCTCGTCCACTAACTACAGACATAGGAAGCAAAAATAAATGGAAAGCAAAACCTGTAAGAAGTGTGGAGTAACAAAGCCCCGCGACCAATTCTGGAAATCCTCTGACACGCGCGACGGCCTGCAAAGGTGGTGTTGCGCGTGCGGTTCGGAGAACAACAAGAAGAAGTGGCGTGCTCAGGGCGGCGGCGTAAGGGTTCGAGCCTATACGCAAGACGGTCGCGCCAAGATTTGTTTCAAGTGCGGAGTCGAAAAGCCGCTAGAAGAGTTTGGAGAATATCGCAGGAGCGATGGCAAGACAGGCGAGCGTCGCGGGTGCAAAGAATGTCGTAGGGCATATATCAGGGAGCGGGGCAAGCGAGAGGATATTAAGCATTATAGGCAAGTTTATAACGAGCAGACTCGTGAACGCCGAAAGGAGAGAGCGGCAGCCAATTATCAGGCCAACAGAGAGAGGCTTTTAGAGAAGCAGAGGCTATGGAGGACTGAGAACAGGGATTATTGCCGCGAACACTCGCGCGATTATCTGCGAAGACAGAGACTAAATACAATTCAAGCATACGGTGGGCGTTGCGCCTGCTGTGGTGAACACAGGCTAGAATTTCTTTCCATAGACCATATCAACGGCGGAGGACGAAAGCACCGTAGAGAGATTGGCGGCAGTATCTATGTCTGGCTGCGTAAGAATAATTTCCCAGACGGCTTTCAGGTTCTCTGTCATAGCTGCAACATGGCTAAAGGTCTTTACGGAGTATGCCCGCATCAGAGTGGAAAAGCGTGTGAAGTTCAGGTATAGTATGAACTGCAATTCGTTGCGCCAAGTGCGCGTTGAGTTAATCACTCAACGCGCATTTTTATTTTGGAGCTTCGTCATCATAGTTCGCCGAAGTCGTTTCTATCGTCAAGAATGACTTTGAGCACAACGGAGTTATTCGACAGTTGATCGAAGGAGGCGGCTGATGCCGGCAGTCTTTAGCGTACACATTGACGGGCAGAAGCAACTCGACATCGCGTTCAAAGGTTTCGAGCAGGACCTTGGCGACTGGACGCCGACGTGGGGGAAGATCGGTGATGCCTTCTACAAGATGGAGAAGGCGCATTTCCGCACGTATGACTTCGCGCCTCTCTCGCCGCGCTATGCTGCTCAGAAAGCGAGGGAAGGATTTAAGAAGGGAATCCTTCGCAAGACAGACCAACTCTATGACTCGCTGACATCTGCGAACGTGGCCGCTTCTTACTATCATGTGACGCCGCGCTCAATCGCAATCGGCACGTTTGCCATTTACGCCATCTATCATAATTCGACTAAGCCGCGTAGAAGATTGCCGCGCCGTCCGTTGACGAATATCACAGACAAGGATCGAAGACAGTTCCGCTCCATCGTCCAGCGCGACGTGGTGGCCGAGGCGAAGCGACGAGGCTTTAGAACGACGGGCGTCGTCCAGGGAGGGTTAATCTGATGCCTGCTGTCAATCAATATCCCACACCTGTTTTCTTCGGTGGCCCAGGCGGCCCCTTCTGGAAATCCTTCCTTTATCAGGGGCCTGAATACAAAGTCACCGTGAGCGCCCCTTACGAAGACGGCGCGCGCGACCGCAACCTGGACTCAACCACCGGCGTGCATAGGTGGAAGATCACTTACGCGGGGCTGCATGAAGACGAGCAGGCCCAGCTTGATAACCATAACAACTCTGCTTACGGGGAAGCCTACGGTTTCAACTTTTATGACCACAGGACAAATACGCTATGGACCAACGTCCACTATGAGAGTTACAAGCGGGGCGCGGGGATATCCAAGAGTGACACGCAGATGAAATCCTAATGCGCCAAGTGCGCTTCTAGCAATGAAGAGGCGCATAGGTGCAAACGGTTCAACAAGCAATCGCAGATGTCCTGAACGCGCGCGAGCGTGATCTGGTTGACCTCTACGAGATATACGACCACTTTTATGAGCCGGGCGCTGGTGGCTTCGATCCGTCTCAGGCGCTGCTTCGCCTCACGAGCGTCTCCGGCGTAACCTGGAATAATCACTCCTATCGCCGCCAGTCTGTTGGCCGCAGCGACATTGATCGCTCAATGGGGCCGACCTTCAATAGCGTCTCTTTCAAACTGACGAACGTTGACCGCTTCATGGCCGCGTTCATCCTCACGCATGACATTGAAGGGATGCGCCTCGTCGTGCGCACCGTCTCTAAAGGCACCCCTGCAAACTCTACTGCATCCGTCGTGATCTTCACCGGGCGTCTGGATAAACCGGGCGAGATAGACAAGCGCACCTGCCCGATGTCGGCCAAGCAAGACCTGGCGAGCGTGCAGCACGTCGTGCCCTGGAGAGAGTTCGAGCAATCGTGCCCGCTCGTCTTCAAAGGCCCGGACTGCCTCGGCACAGAGACACTGGCCGAGAAGAGCGCTGAGTATCAGGCGGCAACAACATGTGACCACGCGCGCGACGGCGACTGCGCGCGCTTCGCAAACACCAAGTTCTTTCAGGGCTTCCGATTCAATCCGATATCGGGAACGTTCCGGTATCAAACGACGGAAACTAAGCGCTTCCTGCTCTTCTTCACAAAGAAGAAGACCGTATGGCGCGACGGCCAGTGGTCGAGCGAAGACCTCACGCCTTACGGCCATAAGGTCTCTTTTGCGCTAGGCCGCGTGCAAGCGCCGCTCGTCCCCATAGAAATCGCAGACCATGGCGATTCCCTTCGCTTTCGCGGGGCCATAGGCGAAGGCCCTCTCGACGCGATCACTAATGTAAAGAATCAATCGGGTGGGCCATCGCCGACCAGCTTGACCACGCACCTTGGAGAGTACGGAGGCGAGGGAACACAGACCGCAGACCCGCTCTTCCCCAATAGCGATCTCTATTCTCGCACTGCCAACGTGACCGGGCTTGTAGGCGGCGGAAGTTTTACTGCCAAAGACCCGATGCCCGACATCACGGTCACTGCGCGCGGGATGCGAGCGCCGCTCCCGGACGCGGGCGGCGTCTTTAATCAAACGGGCTGGACTGACAACCCGGCATATCTGACGCGCTACGTCCTGACAGACCCGCGCCTCTTCAACATCTCGCCGAACCTAATCGACGATGCTGTTTGCTTTGATACAGCGAAGTTCTGCGACGAGCCGCTCATAGACGACTCAAACGGCGAGCGGCTGTTCGTGCCTGCAGCCCAAGCCTCTGAGTTCGGCACTGGCCCGGAGCAGGCGCGACGCTTCCGCTCCACGGGCCTTCTTGATTCGCGGTGGTATCGCTATCACCTTGGCCTGGCGGCAGAGTTGCCGGAATTTATCGCCGCTACACGGTCAACACGCTTCTCTCAGACGAGACGAAGGCCGTTGACTTTCTTTTCAAAGTCCTACTGCCGGCCTTCCGTGGCTATATCACCATCGACGCGTCGGGGAAGCTCCAGATTCGCTGCGAGCGACCCGTAGATAATGCGTTCCTGCGCAGCGATGTCGACGATGGCGCGGAATCAATCGCAGTGGACAACGTCGAAGCGTGGCGCGCGTCGCTCGCGGGCGAAGTGCTCATAGGCGCACACCTTGTCACTTCGGAAATTCGCAAGGTGCTTTCTGCGACATACTCGCTTGCAGGTAACGCGATCACTCTTGCGGCTGCGGCGAGCGGCACTCTCACAGCGGCAGCTTCGGGCGCTACGCTCTCAGGCGGCACGGCGAGCGCTGCAGCATCGGGCTACATAGACTTGGGCAGCAGGGATGACTTTGCGGTGCTGGCTGGCGCACAGGTGAGTTGCACCTTGGACGGCATAGTCGTCGCTTACACGCTCGACTCCTTCGACACGTTGCAGACGGCGGCGGTGCTGCTCGCTACGCATCTTAACGCCGACCCGACCGTGCGCCGCTATGCGCGCGCGTCTGCCTCCGGCACTCGCGTCACGATCACGTCGAAGCTCGGCTGGCTGAATCTTGATCAACCGACCTCAAACGCGCACGGCGACAGCGAAGAAATCCTGCGCATCGCGGGCCACTTCGACGCCTCTTCAATCCGCGACGGCTCATTCAAGTGGCCGTTGGGCGGGCAGCAGTCAACCATCAACCAAGTCGTCTTGAGCTACCGCTCGGCCAAAGATGATTTTGCGCCGCGCGAGTTGCGCGTTAACGACTCAGATCACCAGAAGCGCACGGGCAAGACTGATAAGTACGAAGTCAACGGCTCCGCGATTGATAACCTGCACCAGGCCGTGCGCATCGCCGAGGCGGAATTCTCCAAACGCAGGGAGGGAGATTTCTTCTGCTCATGGACGACGGGCGCGCGCTCTCTCATATATGACGAAGGCGACCTGGTGGCCGTCACTGACGCTTCAGGTGGATTCATCAACCTTCCGGTGCGCATCGAGCAGTTGAAGATAAGCGCTGCCAGGGACGTTTCAATCGTGGCGCGCATTTACTCGACGATCATGTTCTCAGATGATGTGGGCCAGCACACCATCGCGCTTCCCAGTGTGCTGCCGGCGCTCACGAGCGCGCCGCCGGCGGTGGCCGATTTCACTCTGGGCATCGTCCCGAAATTCTCTCCGAACCGGGAGTATGTTTCGCTCATTAACGGGTATGTGACCTTCGGCCAGTTCCTTCTGCCGCAACTTGCCAAGCTTTATGTAAAAGCTCCTTCGGATACGGACTATCAGCCGACGAGCATAGTGCTCTACCCGGACACTTACGGGCAGGCAGGGTTCCGCTATACGGCGACCGAGGGCGGCACCTTCTACTTCAAGCTGGTGACCATGACTTCGGAGGGCAAGACCGGATCGCCCGCGACTGATACAGTGCGGAGCATCCCTGCCTTTAACCCTTTCGATTTGATAGACCCGCCACAGGAGCTTGTGGCGAGCCTCGAAGGGAACACCGTCTTTCTTAGCTGGAAAGAACCGGCCAGCAATCCTGAGCGCGTGAAGGAGTATCAGGTCTCGCGCTCGGTGGACTTCTCCTCTTTGGATTACCAGGGGCCGGATCGCCACTGCACGGTGAAGCTCAGCGCTTCGCAGGGCGGCACGACAGTCCGCTTCTACATCCGCGCGATTGACTATCTGGGAAGCACGCCGACGTACACTTATATTGACGTCAATATAGCTTCGGTCACGCAGCCTTCGAGCTATGCGGTCTCTTTCGATGGCGACGGACTTCGTCACATAGTTGGCTGGCCCGCCTCGGCGAAAGAGATAGTAGAGATTGAGCTATCAAAGCTCGCTGACTTCTCGTTGCTAGTAGGTCATGGACTATTTACGGAGTTCAAAGAATCGCTCACTGATTTCTCTTCGCGCGCGCTCGTGCGCTACGCGCGCGCGAAGAATGCTTTCAATAAGCCGTCCTCGTCAGTAAGTGCATCGCATACGGTGAGCGCGCCCGCGTCGCCTACGGTGACGAAAGACGCGGTCAGGCAGAACGAAGTCTTCCTTGTGCTGCATGTGGCCACAACGACGCCGCGCTCGCAAGTTAAGTGGACTGTCGTGCAGACGCGCGCGCCGGGCGGAAGTTTCCCCGTCAACACGAATGCGAATAACAACAACCAGATTCGCATCCCCGGCGCGCCCGAAGAGATAGTGCTGGATTTCACGGCAGGCGGGACTATCGAGTACCGCGTCTGCCACGAGGACGCATTCACGCCGACGCAACTGGACCAGCAGTGGTCTGCTACGGGCAGCCATACCTTCGCAAAGTTCCAGGACATAGCCATTGACCCGACGACGGCGCTCTCGAAGCTCGCAGCCGAAGCCGGGGCGATCATGACGGGCGGTGGGACTGTTTCTGTTGACGGCAGCGGAAACGTGACCTGGACTGCTCCCTTTTACATCGCGCCTCTGCCGGCAGGGTTCTCGCCAACTGGTCAGATCACCATCAATGCCGCGTCTGCTCTTTCTGTCAACGTGGGACAGATTGTGGTCGCACGTTATACGAAAGGCTCGACGAGCGCCGCTACGATTAACACGTACGATCTTTCTGCTTATACGCCTCCAGATCACACCTCTGCTTACTTCGACCGATGGATCGTGTGGCGCAGGCCCGACGGGAAATGGAAGTTCTATAACGGCATCGTCCTGGATGTTAACCAAAAATTCGATGCTGATACTTTCATCCCATATCTTTCGACGCTGGAAGCGATCATCGGCACGGCGAAGATCACGAAGCTAAATGTGCTGGATGTCTACGCCGCATCAATCGTCGCTAACCAAGCCGACGTGAATCGAATTGTCTTCGGGCAGGACATGGGGTCGTCGAACTTCGTTTCGCATGGCGCGCAGACCCCGCAGAGCGAACCCGTCACATGGCAGAGCATTACAGGCATGGTGGCGAACGCGGACGGTAGTCTCACTAAGACCGCGCCCGACTCGACCGGGAATAGCGGCGCTTCGAGTTCGCGCTCAATTCATTCGGGAGACGGTTATGCTGAGTTCGCCGTGCCTGACATATCTCTCAACTATTGGTTCGTCGTTGGCCTCTCTTATGGCGGCCCCGCTGGAAGTACAAACGGAATTAATTTCGGGTTCTATCATACCGGCGGCTCGATGTCCGTCTATGAGAATGGCGTTGCAAGGACATCGTCACTGGCGCTTAATACGGGCGATATATTACGCGTGGCTGTTGAAAGCGGCGTCGTAAAATACTATCGCAAGATCGTAGGCACATCTGTTTATAATCTCATCTATACATCCGGTGTCACGCCGCGATTGCCACTGCTGGTAGATACCTCGATCATCTACAACGGTCACCGAATCCCGCCGGTAACGCTTCATGGTCTGCTTGCGCCAACCATAGGCACAAAGCTGCGCTGGATTAATAACGTTCGCTGCACGCTTGATACAAATGATGATGTGACGGGCGGCTCAACCTCCGGCACGGATTACACGGGCGTTTTCTCCATCGATTCACTCGCGGCGAATCAAGCGGGCGCGGTGGAATGGAAGTATGGCTTCCTCGGCGCAGGCCGTAATCTGGGAGTCGGGTTTAGCGACTCCGACCCGGATCAAAGCCTGTCGAGCAGTGGGCCAATCATCTATTCACAGGGAACTGGTGTTCTCTTACCGTTTCAGGGAGGCGTCAATCCGCTGGGCGATGGCGTTTCGTTTACTACTGTCACCACGAGCGATCTCATACGCTTTGCGCGTGATGCCGCCGGGATATGCACAGTCTATAAGAACGGCATCATCGTCTACACTTTCCCGGCGGCTTATACGGGCATAGCGCACGTCGACGTTTCGTTCTCAAATGCCTCTGCTAATGAGACGCTCAAGCAAGCACGCCTGTTCAAAGCCGGAGCAATAGGGCAGGGCGTAAATATTTCTTCAACCCAGCCCTCAGAGTTCAACGCCGGGCAGAAGTTGAAGGGCGTGCTCGTGGACGACGCGGCGCGCTTCGCTTACCTGTTCGACTCATACGGAAAATACATCGGCAACGACTACGGCCACGCGCTGCTCCATAAGGTCACGGGCATTGTGCTTGTGGATTCTGTATTGACGACCGATGGCAGCGAGAAGGCGTGGTTTCAGCTAGACATTTCTACGCCCTTCTTCACCGATAATATTGCTAACTTCGATTCGGTCAGACGAGCGCGCGTACGTGTGCTCAACCAGTTCGGCGAGGAGGCGCGCACCTTCACCTTCTCAGGTTTCGCGGGCGACGGAATAGTAGGAGAAGGCTACTACCCGGCGCGCTATGCGCACCCTGAGTTCCAGGCCATCTTCTGCATATCATTCTGGAACGGCTTCGGCTGGTCTGAAGAGGTGTTCTGGCAAAACGGCGTAAAATCACTCTCGATGCCCGCGCAGGCCAAGCGCGCGCAGACGCCGCTCGAACTCACCGGCAATCCGCTTGAGCTTCATCCTGCAGGCGCTTCCGCCAACACCGAAATGCATCTTGCGTGGCGCGCGGCGACCACGAACCAGGGCAACCAGACTGTCTTTTATAGAAGAAGGGGAGAGACTGTTTGGAGCAGCTTTTCGACCGCATCTACTACAGCTACAAACGCCAGTTCAGCTTTCGTCCATCTTGGCTATGACACTTGGGCCGAAGTTTACGTGCGCAATGATTCGTCTGGCTTTACCAGCAACATAGCTCTTATTAAGACAGGCAATCATAAGCCGGTGCAGACTACCGTGCGACCAGTGACCGCCGTGACCGTCAGGCAGTCGGGCGCGACGCAGGCAACAATCGAATGGGCGATGCCTGATCTTACAGGCGTCTTCTCCTACTCTGTCTATCGCACGGACGGCACTTTAATCGGCACGACTGCGAACAATTCCACTTACTCGATGAATGACACAGCGCTGACAGTGGGCCAGCGCTATACCTATTACGTCATAGCGAATTACAGTGGCAGCAACTCACTGACCAGCCAGCTAGCCTCTCTCATCATCCAGCAGGTCGGAGCGGCTGTTGACCCGACGAGCCTTGCGGGCACGCGTATCTCTGACACTCGCATTGATTGGACGTGGGCATTGAACTCGGCCACAGGCTCCGTCTACTTCGATTATAAGATTGTGAATTACGCGGCGGGCGACGATCCGAACTCTTCGTCCTTCTGGGCGAGCGGCGTCACGACGCTCACTCTATCGGCTGGCACTGCGAACCGTTCACTGACTGGCCTCTCTGTGAATACCTACTACGCCGCGCGCGTGAGAGTGTCTGACGCGGGCAGCAGCCCGTCAAACGTGCGCGTGGTCTCGACCGCCGCTTCCGTGTCAAGGGAGTACAGCTAAACGAGGAGTTTTATGAGAAGGATTATTTTATTGGTCATCATGTCGCTAATAGCGACGGGCTGCCCGCGCGAGCGGCGCTGCCCCATAGGTGTGTGGAGTCCGGTTCATCAACAGTGCATCGTGTCGCGCGACTTTGACGCTGGCGCGCAGCCTCAACCGACGGTGATCACCATCCCAACCAGGAGTAAAACCAATGGCAATTAAGATTGACGCTACACAGCTCTCGACGATTGAAAAGAATGCCGTCGCGCAGGAAAGAGAGGCGCAGGGCAAGGAAGAGTTGTCAGACGAGCAGTTCCTCCAGGTTGAAGCTGAAGCGATGCTGGCGCGCCTGGTCGAAGGCTATCTGAATATCAACGTGCCGAAGTTGAAAGATGATGGCATAAAGTTCTTGAGCCTTACATCGGAGAAGCAGGCACAGGTGCGCGCGCTCCTTGATTCATAGTAATGCTCTCTAGGCCGCAAAGCGCGGGGCATATATGGGCCGGGAATATCAAGAAGTAAAGGGCAGGGAAATGTCAGAAGAGGTAAATACAGTGAAGGACGCTATTTTTCTGCCTGGCTGCATTCCGCTTTAGCTTCAATTGTTTAGGAATTTTTGGGGCTTTTGGTCCCAAACCGAATGCTCTACCAGGCTGAGCCACGCCCCGATAAGTTCAGCGATAATCACGCGCTGAAATTCATGACTCATTCTAACGAGCCGTTTCGATTCAGGTCAAGCAAGGAGGACGAAAATGTTTTTCGAGAAAAGTGCGCGCAGAGCGTAGCGCATGTGCTCTGTGGCTTATTCGCTCCTTTATCTCTGAAGGCAATTCTCCGAAAGTCTGCTCGTAGCCGTCAGGGATGAAAACTGAGTCGTACCCGAATCCGTGACGCCCGCGCATCTCATAAGAAATTGTTCCTTCGCAAGTCCCCAGTGACAGGTGAGATGTTTTCGCAGAAGGGTCGGACAATGCAATAGCACAGACGAAGCGCGCGCGCCTCGCCACATCGCCTGCCTTCGCCAACTCGTACAGCAGTTTCCTGTTTCTCTCCGAATCGCTCGCATCTTCTCCTGCGTATCTAGCCGATAAGATGCCGGGCGCTCCTCCCAACGCTTCAACCTCTAAACCGGAATCGTCCGCAAGCGTCCATAGTCGTGTCTGGGCAGCATACCCTTCGGCCTTCAAAATCGCGTTCTCCTCAAAGCTCGTGCCTGTCTCGGCGATTAACTCAATCGTGGTGAACTCTGAGAGGTCGCGCGGTTTCAAGGGCAGTTCCGAAAGAAGGGTTTCAATCTCGATAACTTTCCCTCGATTGAAAGTGGCTATGAGAAGTTCTTTAGGAATCTCTGGATTCATCTGACTATAGAAACAGTTTTCAGTTTTTAGTTTTCAGTTTTCAGAAAGAAGCGAACTAGCTTTTAACTGAAAACTGAAAACTAAAAACTATTTACATGCGAAGTAAATCACGCTTACAATCAAGGGAGCAAGCCGAAAGCCTGTGGCTTGCCTTTGGTTCATCAAGCGATGCTCCTACACTCCAACGACCGGGACGCGCTCGCAAGCGCCTTGACTTTGAACGTAGAAACCCCAGATTCAGCCAGTCTCAATTTAGCTGCGCCGCCGCAGACGGATTCCGAGAATCGTCTGGGGTTCGAGGCGGGCGTCTGGCTTCTGTCGCTTCGCAGCTTCTTTGAGCCGCGTAATCATCCTTTCCCGGATTCATCTCCAATAGAGAAACTCAAGCACGACTGGTCGGATGAACTGCGCGTCGCGTGTGCCGTTATCAGGGACATCTCAAGTATGACTGCGCGGTTGAGCGCTGAGAAGAATGGACAAGAGTCTCTGCTCTTCGCTGAAAGTTTAGCTGAAGATTCAGAGCCAACGGATGTTGTAGGGGAAAAAGAGAATGGCGAATCGAACAACTCTCTGTTCGTCTTACGCGAAGCGCTCTATTCGGCTAATGCTCTCTGTAAATCGCTGCTCGAAGCGCGTCCCGTACGCCTTCAATCGTGGGAAGTAGTCGGCAGGGCAATTGTGCATCAGCTATTCGCTGCCAAAGAAGCTGCGGCGATGGCACGCGAAGCTATTCGCTCAGCCGATGCTACATTGCAAAGCGCTCTTACTGATCTTGCGCGCCAGCGAGTTCATACAGCAAATCTTAGAGTAGACGTTCTGCACATTTTCGTGTCGCTCGCGCGCATGCTCGAATGGCTGCGATTCATTCAGAAACTGCTTGACCGCGACCAGCCGCTAAAACAGACGCTACTCGTCTTCACGCTAGTGCATGAAGAAGCAAGAAGGCTTGTTGCATTTATAGAGACGCGCGCCCTGCACAACGAGGGCGCGGCTGAAGAGGCGATTGAAACATTCGACGCCACCGGATATGCCATAAAAATGGAGCTGCGCAAAGTTTTCGCGCACGAGCTTTTGAACTTGGCTTTGCAGCGTCAAGCGCCGCAGGTAAAAGTTAAGGTCGAGACGGCGCATGGTCTTCTGCGAAACAGTTTTCAGCAATCAACGGTCGCGCTCTCGCAGCTCTACGATTCAACGCTAGATGGCGCGCGCCTTTTCGGTTCTTACCAGACGCTGCTCGAACAGTCATTAGTCTTGAGAAGCGACCTCTGGAAACTTCTTCAAATGGTCTTGCGTGCAGAGCGTGAGCGTGACGTGCAGCCGATTACACCGCTCATGCAGGAGCTAACAACTTTCAGCGAAGGCAGCCTGCGTTTCCTTATGTACAAAGATTGGGAGAGTTGCGAGCGCTTCATAGAAGAGGTCGCGGCTGCGCGCGGGGCTGTAGAGCTTGCGCCCGTTCTGCATCGCTTCGGAACTTACCTACGCACATTGCACGGCCAGGTCAGCATGCGCGCCGTGCTCGCAAATCATCCTTTTGAGCCTGCGCAAGTCGAAGCGTGAAGCTCATCTAATTCACTGACGCGATAAGGGAATTATTCATCTGTCAAAAAAAGCCCGCGTGAGCGGGCGACAGCATAAAGCCCAGCCCATCAGGGCTGGGGTAGTGTTGAAAAAAAATAGCCAGAGCTATCGAAGATAGCGACAGCCCTTAATAATCATAGGGCGGTCGCCCGCTCACGCAGGCTTCCATAATATTAACTGCCATCCTTACCCAGCGCTAACGCACTGGGCTTTATGCTGCCGCCCACTGTCGTGGGCTTAAATCTAGCGTTCGAGAATGTTGAATAACAATCATTCTTCACTGCGAAGAGCTTGCGAAAATCTGAGTGGCGAGCGTGCCCAGCAGTCCAAATGATGAGCGCGTCACCTTCTCAAATCCGCCTTCGACAAGATTCGTCCCGCTCACTGAATAGCCCAAACGCTCAAAGGATTTATTAAGCTCTTCAATGTCCGGCGGTCGCTCGCGCAAGCTGCGCTGTGATGCCAGGCTGGTGATGAAATCGCGTGCTGCATCGGTCTCGCGTGTGTACGTGAGCGTGTTTGTAGAAGATTCGGAGGAGACGGTCTGCACTGCGCGCATGAACTGTTCTGAGCGTGAGAGTGTTTGACCTTGCGCGCGTGCTTCAAGACATTTGCGAAGGTTGATTTCCGGCCCTAAAAGAAGACGTCCCGCAACGAAAGCCGCCGCGCCGCGCTCTTCATCTGAAGAGATAAGAAGCTCTGCGTCGCCTACTCTGTCAGTCTTCGCATTCGTTCCGAGTCTCTTCTTAACAAACTCGCGTAGCGTGTTTTCGTCACGAACCTCTACAATCGTGACAGTCCCTTCTACTGTGCCATCCAGACGCGCCGTCGCAATCTCCGGCCCGATACTGCGAAAGAATAGTTCAGGCTCCTCAATCCCGTAGGGAGCCAAGATAGCGTCCAGCAACTTCTTGCTTGAAATAAAGAAGGCCGTCGCAACGTCTAGCTGTGAATAGATAGCTGCCTTCATACCGCGCCAGGCCTCTGCGGGGTCGCGGTAGTTGTAACGCGACAGTGAATATGTTTCAGGCGGGAGAAAGTCCGCGACGCCGAACTTGATTGTCGGGTCAATCGTAAGCGGAGTTTTTAGATTCTGTGCCAGACCGTTCTGAAGCTTGAAGAAATAGCGGTCTTCTACCTTCCCGCCGACTATACGTGAACTCCATCCAATGCCGCCAATAAATTTATTGCGCAACTGAGCAAAGAGGCTTCCCGCACCGCTTTGCGCGCGCGGGTCAGTCAATAGACCGAAGTAAGCTCTGGCAGCAATCTCAAGAAGTGTGGAAGCGCCTTCCGGCGAAATGTATCCGAAGGCGAGCGCGTCTGCGCCATTAACACGACGGCGCATCTCTTCAACTTCAGGGTTTGAAGCAAGACTGGGTCGCGCTCCTCGCCGCACAGCTATGCAAGCCTTCACAGCGTCTTCGTCATTTCCGACAACTGCAACGCTCGCTTCAACTGCCGCCACTATATGCTTCTCGCTCTGTGGCGCGCTCCATACTGTCAACTCTATTCCGTCGCTCTGCTTTGAAGCGGGCTGATTCGTCCCGTAAATCTTCTGGGCAAATTCGCCTACGCGCTTCATGACCAAAGAGCGCGCACGCGCATCGCTCGAATGAGTTTCTATAACGACGGCGAAGAGCGGCTTGATGTTAAAAATCTCTTCCGATTCTGAAGAGGTTGCGAAACCTGTGACGGCGACTGCGACCTGTGCGCGACCTATGATGACAGATTCCGCAGGGCCAATTCCTGTCCACGCAGCTAGACGCTCCCAGCGACTTAATTGTCCTATGTTTGATCTGATTCCTGTTGGCGGCGCAAGAGATTTCCATGCGTCTGTCGAAGTGATTCCAGACGCAATGTCTGTAAGCTTGTTGGACTCTATGTAGACGAGCGTGTCTGCGGGAACAAGGGCGCGCATGTCAACGGCCTGCGGTTGATTCCACCACATCCAGCCAAGCGCTAAAATGAGAATAGAGACGATGACTAAGACAGTTCTGAGAGCTAATTTCATTATGCTGGCATCCTAGCTTTATGCAGAGCAGGGAGCAAGAACAGTTTTCAGTTTTTAGTTTTCAGTTTTCAGTTAGTTGGTTGTCAGCAAAGCTCGTAGCTTTTTCTGAAAACTAAAAACTGAAAACTGAAAACTGTTCTTCCAGTAAAGTTTGATGCAATCATTCGTCTATGCTACTTTGGCTGAAAACATATCACCCGGTTGGAATGAGTAAGGAAGCGTGAAGCGATGATCGTTGTGATGAACAGAATCACTGTAACAGAAGGGCGCGAGCAGGAGTTTGAAGAGACTTTCAAGAACAGGGATCGCGCCGTTGACGAAGCTCCGGGCTTCATAGAAATGAAAGTGCTGCGCCCCCTTGAGGGGCGAACCTACGTTGTTATGACACGCTGGCAAACTCGCGCAGCGTTTCAGGAATGGACTGAATCTCAAGCGTTCATCTCGGCGCACAGAAAGCAGCCGCAGGGACTTGCTGAGATGCGACCAACGCTGGAAATCTACGAAGTTTTCACGCAATGATTTTCTGGAAACCACTCTGGAAACCCCATTCACCATTTCCAGAAATTTTCTGAGTAAAGACGTTATCGCCCCGGCCTCAACCTTCTATCACCTTAAAATTCAGAAAGTTAAACGCGCAAAAAATTGATTGACAATGTTGGGCGCGTATTGTAGTCTCATTAGGACGGAGGAAGTCTAGTGCTTCCTGTCATGCATAAACGGTTAATGAAACCGGCGCGGCCTTTGGCTGATTCACCCGAATGTAAAGAAGCCCGCGCGCACTTTGAAAGTCAACCGAGAAAGGCACACCCGGCGCGAGTCGGGTTCGCAAAGCCGACGGAAGTCAGAACAGTGCGCCAGATGCCCCGGCGCTCCTGATTGACTTGGCCGGGTTACCGAAGTGAGACGGATTGAGCGTTCTTCGCGGAAACTTTGTTTCAAAGAGAACGCTTCTCCCGCCACTCATTCCACTCTGGTTTGAGAACACAGAACGGATTGAAGGCCAAGATAGGCTTTCAGCCGTTTCCTCTCAGAAAAGCAGCTCCTGCGAGAGTTGCATCACACCGAAGATGTTAACGCACACCGCATCTGAAAATTTCAGACACACAGGAAAAAGATCAATGACAAACCAGCGGACGAAAACCAGCCGCGCACGTAAGGCTCGCATGCGTCTGCGCCGCTGCCACCGAAGGCGATCAAATTTCTCTTCGCAAGGAACTACCAAATCATGTTGAAACGCGGTCTCAGCAAAAAGGGTCTGGTCGGGCTTGACATAGGCTCAAGCTCCGTCAAGGCGGTCGAGTTACAGGGCAAAGGCAACAACATACAGCTTGTAAGTCTGGGCTACGAAAGCCTGCCCGAAGACTCAATCGTTGACGGCCAGATCATGGAACTCAACAACGTCTCGAACGCCGTCCAGAATATTTTTCGCTCGAACCAGATGAAGACCGAGCGAGTCGCGGCTGGCGTGAGCGGCAATTCCGTCATAGTCAAAAACATCGTCGTGCCGCAGATGAGCGAAGAAGAGTTGGAAGAATCAATTGAGTGGCACGCCGAAGAGCACATACCGTTCGACATCACCGACGTGAGCCTGGATTACCAGATAACCGGTAACGGCGCGGACGCGCTTCACGTGCTGATGGCTGCGTGCAAGCGCGAGAAGGTCTCGAACATAAGGCAGGCGATTCAGCTTGCCGGTAAAGAGCCTGCCGTGATTGACGTTGACGCTTTCGCTCTTCAGAACTGCTACGAAGTGAATTACCGACCGCAGCCCGGTGATGTAGTTGCGCTCTTGAACATAGGCGCTTCGACAATGAATATCAATATTCTAAATGGCGTGCGCTCCGTCTTCACGCGCGACGTTTCGGTCGGAGGCAGCCAGTACACTTCGCTCTTGCAGAAAGAGCTTGGCCTGACTTTCGATCAGGCCGAGGCCGTAAAGCGCGGCATGCAACTCCCAGATGGCGTCGAGCAGACACAGATAAGTTCGATCATGGAGACGGTCTCGGAAATTCTTGGTCTTGAGATTCAGAAGACGATGGATTTCTACCGCGCCACCGCCGATGACAACGAAGCGACCGTGCATAGGATTCTCATATCGGGCGGCGGATCGAAACTGCCGGGTTTGAGAGATTACTTAGCGAAGCGATTTGAGATGCAGGTTGAAGTATTCGACCCGTTTCGTCAGATCACCGTTGATGCCCGAAAGTTTGATCCAGATTACATGCGCGAGGTAGTCCCGGAGATGGCCGTAGCCGTCGGGCTGGCTCTGAGAGGAGTGGACGTTCGATGATAAAAATTAACCTCCTTGAATCCGTAACCGACAGGCCGCGCGGCGGCGTCGCAGCCGTTGAAGAGAAGGTGACGAATCCTGTAGCGCAGACCATCCTGCACTCAGTCATCGTCGCAGTCCTTCTGTTCGCAGGGATGGGCTACGACTACTTCAGCGCTCACTGGCAGAAGGCCAATGCTATGGCAGAGCTTCAGCATCAGAAGCAGATTAACGATGAGATGAACGCTGTCAATCGCGAGCGCGCCGATCTTGAGAAGAAGGTGAAAGAGATTCAGGATCGCATTGACGCTATACAGAAGCTGCGCGCCTCGCAGCAAGGCCCGAGCGCCGTTCTAGCATCTCTGCGCGAGAGAGTAAACGCTGTTCCAGGACTCTTCCTTCAGAGCGTAGAGCAGAAGGGCGATTCTCTTGAGATAGTAGGGCTATCGCCGGACGAAGCCGCAGTGACGCGCTTCGGCCAGAGCCTTGAGTTCTCGTCCGGCCTCTTCAGCAACCTCAATATTACGACCGAGCGAAAGCCTGCTGAAATGGTTAAGACCTCTTCCGCAAACACTCCCCCAGCAGCTTCCTCTCAATCCGAAGACCCGAACGCGCCGAAACCGCAGGTGGTGGCCTTCACTATCAAGTGCAGCTACAAGCCGCCGCAGCAACAGTCGTCACAAAACTCCTCGCCCTCAAACACTCCGCCTGCCAACCAGGTGGCTCAAAGATAGAACTCATGGCTGAAAGCTAAAACCGAGTCGAAATAATTCTCGACACGGGAAGGGATAGAAGACCAAGATGAAATTAGGAAGCTTGCATACGATGCCCTGGTACTCACGCTTATTGATAATGGTGGGCGTTGCGCTCGTGGTTTACCTGGGCTTCTGGTACTTCGTCACCAGCGGCACGCGCGCTGAGACTCATGAAATCAACGATCAGGTTGAGGGTTTGCGTCATCAGAATGCGCAGGCGCAGATTGCCCAGCAGCGTCTCAACGATTTCAAGGCGATGTACAAAGCGCGCCAGGAAGAGTACGACGAACTGAAGGCGCTCTTGCCAGAGCAGCGCGAGTTGACGAGCATGTTGCAGAGTCTTCAGGATCGCGCGCGCTCAAGTCACCTGACGCTGAATCGCTTCGCACCCAGAGACGATGTGGATCAGGACTTGTACACGGGCAAGCCCATTGAAGTCGAAGTGACAAGCACGTTCGCAAACCTGCGCGAATTCTTCAATCAGATAGCGCACTACCAGCGCATAGTCTCCGTGACGGATTTCAGGATTGATCAAGTCAAGCAGGAGGAAGAATCGTCAACGAGGACTGTCAACTCAAAATTCCTGCTGACTGCATACTACTCTTCGCCTGAGCGGCTTCAGCAAAGGCAGGCCGAAGTGCAGGCGCAGAAGAAAGCTACCACTCCTCCTACGCCGCCTCCTGCTCAGGAGCAGCCAGCCCATTAATCTGCCAGTAAACTTTTTTCCGCGCATGAATCTGACGCGGACGTGGATGGGAAACAAGCATGATGCACTACGTACAAATTTTCAAACAAGCAAGCCTGACCATTTTCTCGTGCGCGCTTCTGGTCGCGTGCTGCGCACAGCAGAGCTTAGCCCAGACGCAGACTACGAACGCTGATGCGCCTGTTGCTCAACAGCAGAGCGCGCGTTCCGGGGCAAACGATCATGACCCGTTCAGAAGGTACAGACCGACAGCCCACACGAAGCGCTCGAACGCGTCGCAGCCTCTGCCCGTTCCTTCGATTCAGGAGCGCATAGAGCGTTACAAGGCGCAGAAGCTTGCGGCCATGAACGCGCAATTGCAAGCGCCAAAGCCGACCACTGCGCTCTTGCTTAGCGAAGTGCAGGTGAACGGAATCTTCCGCACGCCGCGCGGCTACGCTGCTATGGTCGAGGCCACGCCGATTCATCTCTCATATGTAATCTATCCCGGCGAGACATTCTTCGACGGCCAGCTTGTTGCTATAGAAGAAGACCGCCTTGTCTTCCGTCACGAGACTCGCTGGACTGACGGTCGCCGCGAACGCAACGTCGTCACAGTGCCTCTGCGACAGGCTAACGCTGTCACGGATTCCATGACCGCCGTAAGGTCTTCGGACAATTCTGGCGTCGGCGCCTCGGAAGCGCTGGCCGTTGGCGCAGGGTCATCAAACGAGCACGCCACAGGGAATTCCAGCCAGGATCAGCAAGCGATTGAAGCAGCCGTAAGGCAGAACAAACTCTTGGTCGGGATGACGAAACAGCAGGCTATTAGAAGCTGGGGGGCGCCCGACGACATAGTCTACGCTACGACCGAGCACGGACGCCGCGAGCAATGGGTCTTTAAGAACAAGGGGAACATTGTTTTTAATAACGGAATACTTGAGTCATTTCAGGCTCAGTAGAGATTCTGTGAAATAGGGCGTGGCCGAATGGGAAGCCTGAGCCTGTTCGACCAAACGCCATAGAAGACCAGACGAGGACGCGCGCTCATCTCTTGAATCAGGGCGCGCGTCAACTTTGACAACCCGGCGACCGTGCTTCCTGCGTTGTGCGGCGCGCGCTTTATGTAGTCTTCGCTTTTTTGAGCGTAGGCCGTTCGAGCGTAGCGCGTGGCAGGAGATGGGTCGCTTCAAATTCCCTTAAGGAGGGAAACATGCCTGATCAGTACAGATTAATTTCGGCCATCAAAAGAGTCGCGCTCGTGCTCTTTGCGATGTGCCTCGTGACCTCGCTCGCAACAGCGGGCAATATGAGACCGGCTGTAGCTACTGGCTTGAGCGCCAGCACCTCCGGCGCTTCAACCTTCATCACGATTTCGGCAACTCAGCCTATGGCCTATTCGGTCTCGAAGCCGGACGCGCGCACAGTCTTAATCAACCTGCCCAATGTGGATACGTCGCACCTTGCTAATGCTTACACTTTCTCGTCGCCGCTTGTTGAAAGAGTGACGGTCGAGCGAAGTGCAGAAGCTGGCGCGGGGCTTACGGCGACGCATGTTCGCATAAGTCTGCGCTTGCCTGCTAATGGTCGCGCGCAGATGGCGGAAGAAAATCTCGTCGTTGTTCTCACGCCGAACGAAGAGACTGACGCAACGGCAGCGACTCACCCGGATGCGGCGATGAATCACGCTGCGCAAAATCCGCAAGAGCTTGCTCAGCAGCAGAATCCTGCGCCCGCTCGCCCGCAGCAAAGGCCGAGCGTGAACATCACGCAGGCCAACGATAACGCGCAGCAATCTCAGCAGGGTCGTCAATACGGACAGCCCGGTTTCGTGGGCGAGCCTATCAACCTCAACGTTGTTAACGCCGATATACGCGACATACTGAACTACATCACAGAGCAGTACGGCGTAAACTTCGTGATTGACAAGTCGGTCGGCGCGGTTCCCGTCACAGTCAACGTCACGGACGTGCCTTGGAACGTTGCGCTTGACGCAATCCTTCGCGCCAATCGCCTGGGCATTGATGTTCAGGGGAACATTCTGCGCGTAGCCACGACCGAAGTGCTGGCGTCTGAGGCCGCTACGCAGCAGCAGATAAACGAGGCGCGACTTGAGAGTTCGCCGCTTTTGACGGAATTCATACGTCTCAACTACGCGCGCGCATCTGGCACGCTGGCACAGGCCGCAGGCTCAACGGGCGCATTCTCCGGCGGCGCAACCAATCTCAGTTTTTCCGGCGGCGCTGGCGGCGATGCTACAGGCTCAAGCGGCGATCAGGGCTTGCTGCCTATAATCTCGCGCCGTCTCTCGCGTCGCGGCTCGATTGAAGTTGACGGTCGCAGCAACACGCTGATCATCACGGATGTCAGGGAAAATATAGAAGCGATTCGACAGCTTGTAGCCATACTGGATCAGCCCGAACCGCAAGTCGAAATCGAAACCAGAATCGTTCTTGCCCAAAGAAACTTCAGCCGCGACCTGGGTGTTCAGTTAGCCGCAGCCGTTGCTAGCCTTGGGCGCGGAGGACTAGGTTCCTTGAGCACGCTACCCATAGGCCAGACCTCAGGTTCAGGTTCAGGCGGAACAGGTGGCACAGGCGGTACTGGTGGAACTGGCAGCACTGCGTTAACACCCGGCCCGCATCCGTTTGGCATACCCGGCGGACTCGGCGGCTCTGCTCAGCCAGTTGGTAATCTTGGCGCAGCAGCAGCCAACACAGTCATAGGTTTGACGACAGGCTTGATAGGCACGGCGCAGATAAGTGTTCTTCTAACTGCGGCTGAGCAGAAAGGTCAGGCCAAGACAATCGCCACGCCTCGCGTGACAGCGCTCAATAATCGTCCAGCGCAGATTGAGAGCGGCCAGCAGATTCCAGTCCAGACCACACAGGCCGCAGGCGGCACGGCGGTCGTGACAACAACCTTCGTCTCCGTTCCTCTGCGTCTTTCAATCACGCCGCAGATAACGGACGTGGGCACAGTAGTGCTTCGCGTAACGATTGAGAACAATACTATCAACTCAGGCATAGCCGTTGGCGGCGTGCCCGGCATTGATACTCAGCGCATGCAGTCGGAAGTTTTAGTTCCAGATGGAGGAACAACCGTGATGGGCGGCGTGCTGGCCGATCAGGAATCCGAGTCGCAGCAGCGCACGCCCGGAATCTCAGGCATCCCAGTCCTGGGCAATCTCTTCAAGCGCAAGATCACATCGCGCACGACGAGCGAGCTTCTCTTCTTCATCACGCCGCACATCTATCGCCCGGACTATCAGGGACGCCCGACCGCAGGCACTGTGAGCACAGGCACGCGCACGACCACAATCGTGCAGCCAGTCCCGCTCGGCAATCCGCCGACCAACACGCCCACGCCTACGCAGTTGCAGCAGCAACAGATGCAGCCTCAGCAGCAGCCGGGCCAGCAGATGCTACAGGCTCCACAGCCGCAGAACCCGCCAGCAAACGCTCCTACAGCAAGACCCGGCGCGTTAGGCGGAACGCGTCCCTAGTGAGAAAGGAGTTGCTGTATGTTCAAAGAGACTCTTCAAGCAATTCTTGAGCGCACGGACGGAAGCACGGGCGCTATGATAATGGGCACGGACGGCATAGCAGTCGAGAAGCTGTTCACGCCTGAAGCCAACGACGCAAACCTTGACGTGGCGGCAGCCGAGTTCACCTCGTTATTGCGAAGCGCGCGGCGTACAGGCGAAGACATTGGTCTGGGTGGCCTGAAAGAGATGGTCGTCTCAACCGAAGGCGCGACCGTAATAATGCGACTGCTGAGCCACGAATACTTTATGGTGCTGGCGATGAGACCCGAAGGCAACTACGGTCGCGGTCGCTTCGAGCTTCGCAAAGCCGAGCTTCAGCTATCCAAAGAGTTCGTCCTTTAAATTTCACCCCAAGGATTCTACAAACTCCGAGGCCGCTTTCTGATTTGAAAGCGGCCTCAATTTTTAATTTATAATTCACGCCTGCAAGGCGTGTCTTAACTTTTTCCTTTTACCTTTTTCCTTTCATCCTGTTCCCTGTGGCATTTGAACGAAAGGCATGCCGCGCAGGATTATGCGCTGACGGCGCGCGACACGCTTCGGGTTCTGTTGAGGGTTGAAGACGGTTCGCGGGTTCGGGATCATCGCGGCAAGAAACGCAGCCTCACGCGCCGAAAGATTCGCAGCAGGTTTATGAAAATAGGTTTGCGCCGCAGCCTCAGCGCCGTAAATTCCGTCGCCCCATTCAATCACGTTCAGATAAATTTCGAGAATGCGTTTCTTCGTCAAATTTTTTTCTAGGAAATAGGTGATGACCGCCTCGCGCCCTTTGCGTATGAAAGAGCGCTCGGTCGTAAGGTAAAGGTTTTTCGCAAGCTGCTGTGTGATGGTCGAAGCGCCGCGCTTGAAATCAGGCATGGGCGGGATGAGGCTTGAGTTGTCGTCGTGCTCTTCACGCGCTTCGCGCTCGGCTTCGCGCTGCGCCTCTTCCCATGCGTGCTGAATAGCTTTGTAGTCGAACCCATGATGAGTTGCGAAGTTCGAATCTTCGCCAGCAAGCACAGCGCGCTGCAAATTCGGTGAAATGCGTTCGAGCGGAACCCATGTCTGAACACGAAGAGGCTGCTTACCGTCTGCGCGCGCTTCCTGCGCACGCGTTTCAATCATCGCAGTGGTCGCAGGGTTCTCGGTCTGTAGTCTTCGGACGTTCGGAAAAGTTATGACTTCGTAAACGAGCCACCCTATCAACAGACCAGCTACTACAAGAAATGAAATTTTCAGCACGCGCCGCATCTCGTTAACGTCTTCGCTATCATCTCACGTTAAAGCCTGAAACTTCCACGTCGTAGAAAACCTTTCGCGCCGCGCGAATTGTGTTGCAATGAATCTCAACGGTGTCGTTGATGTCGGCTGCGTAACCGCCCGACATCACTGTGGCAACAGGAATCTTGCGCGCACTGCACTCTGAAAGCACCATCTCGTCGCGCGCACGCAAGCCCTCGATTGTTAATGAAAGCCTGCCCAGCTTGTCACACGCGAACGGGTCTGCTCCGCCCAGATAAAAGATTATATCGGGTTTTTGGGCAAAAACTTGCGGCAGATGTTCCCCTAAAGTCTTCAGGTAGCTTTCGTCGTCCGTCCCATCAGAAAGCTCTACGTCTAGCGAAGACCGCGTTTTGAATAGCGGATAGTTCTTCGCGCCATGCATCGAAAAGGTAAATACACGCGCGTCCGTCTGAAAAATCGCAGCCGTGCCGTTGCCCTGATGAACGTCACAATCAACTATGCTCGCGCGCTCAATCAATCCGTCACGTTGAAGCACGCGAATCGCAACGGCCACGTCGTTGAGAACACAGAAGCCTTCACCATGATCTGGAAAAGCGTGATGCGTACCGCCAGCAAGGTTCGAGCCTACACCGTCTTCCAGAGCAAAGCGCGCGGCATTTACAGTCCCGGCAGCCGCCAGAAACGAACGCCTGACGAGTGCTTTCGACCAGGGCAATCCCAGTCGTCTGATTTCGCGCGTGGTCAGTGCGCCAGCGCGAAGTCGTCGCACGTAATCTTCCGTGTGAACCAGAAGCACGTCTTCTATAGAAGCGGGCTGCGGCTCAATCAAGTCAGAAGGCCGAAGCGTGCCTTCACTTAGAAGCCTGTCCCGCACCATCTCGAACTTTCTTATAGGAAAGACATGCCCCTCGCCAATGTCAGCATAATAACGTGGAGTGTAAGAGACGCGCATGGAATTATAGTAAGCGGTAAGCAGTAAGCAGTGAGCAGTAGAATTGTTGAGCATTCACGGTTGAGAGATAGATTCAAGACAGCAAGCCTCTCAACCTTCTTCCTTACTGCTCACTGCTCACCGCTCACTGCTTACCGCTTACTTATCAAAATTGTATCAAACTGCCTTCGCGTTTGGCGCGGCGGACGGCTCGTCCGAATACCCAGAGAGAGAAGGGGAGAAGCGCTAATAAGAAGAGCAGCAGCGATATTAATGGTTGTGTGACTTGGCTGAAACTTTGCCCTTCTATGAGAACGCGGCGAATACCGTCAAGGCCGTATGTAGTGGGCAGAAGACGCGGTATTGTGCCGACCAGTTTGCCGCCGTAGAGCGTCAGAAGCTGCGTGGGGAAGAGCACGCCTGAAAAGAGCGCTGAGCCTGTGCCTAAGATTATGCCGAATGGGTCGCCGCGCTTGAAGACCATTGTGAAGCTCGCAGAAAGAATTCCGAAGCAGGCCAGAACGAGAGTTGTGAGAACGAGAAAGAGGAGCGCGAGGAAAATATTGCCTTCGTAGTGAACGTCGAAAAATAGCCAGCCAAAGAAGAGATAGAGAAAAGAGTAGAACGTTGCCTGAACAAAATCCCACGCCGAGCTTGCTACGATTACAGTGGGCACGCTAATGGGTGTGAGCAGAACGCTCTCCAGAGTCCCTTGCGACTGTTCAGTACGAATGGCGTTTGCAAGGCTCGAAAACCCCGTCATGAAGTAGTTCAAAACGGCCATGCCCGTAATCCAAGCGGCGAGCGGATTGCGCCATTGCGAAAAGGGCGTGTCGGCGCGTCCGACGAAAATCTGCGAGATGAAGAAGAAGGTCGTGACCATGAAGAGGACGGACGTGATGCGGAAAAATGACTCAAGCTTGTAACTGATCATCAACTGAAAATCGCGTATGACGAAAGCTCGCACGCGGCGCAAGAATTTGATGAGAGAGTTAATCATCAGGCTTTCACCTCCGTCTCATCTTCGCGCTCGTAGCTCTCCATTACATCCAAAAGCGTAGCTCTCTCGACATTGAATGAAACAATGCGTGCGCCAGCATCTCGCAACGTACCTATGATCTCGTCTAACCTATTGTCCTGAATCTTTCGTGTGAAGCTCACAGAGACCGCGCTGCCCACAGCTTTTATCTCAAGTCCGTCAAGTTTTTCTGAGAGAAGCTTCATTGTATCTGCTTCGGAAATCTCTTTCGCAATCAGACGGACGCGCTCGGTCGGCGTGTGTAGCGCGCGCAAATTCTCAGGCGTATCAACGGCGCGAATCTGGCCGCGACTGATTATGGCTACGCGCTCGCAAAGCTCTTCAACTTCGGCCAGGTTATGCGAAGTCAGAAGCACTGTAACGGGCGGGTCTTCTTTTGCGAGTGAGCCTATGAGATGACGTGCGCGTGCCGCCGCCAAAGGGTCTAGCGAGCGAGTCGGTTCGTCAAGAAGAAGCACTGGCGGGCGCGTTAGCATTGCTCGCGCCATTGCTAAACGCTGGCGGTTTCCCGTTGACATCTCCGCGAATCGTCGCCGTCGCAGGTCTTCAATCTCGAAACGTTCTAAAAGCCCGGAAATTCGCTGTCGAGCCTGCCTCTCATCCAGACCATAAAGACGCGCGAAGAAGAGCAGGTTCTGTTCGGCGGTCAAGCGCCAGTAGAAACTGCGCTCTTCTGCGGTCGCAAGTCCGACCTGAGCGCGCACGCGCTCGTCTTCGCGCACGCTGTCATAGCCTTTGACCATGACAGTGCCTGAAGTCGGTTGAACCAGCGTCGCAACTATCTTCGTCAGCGTAGTCTTGCCCGCTCCGTTTCTGCCAATCAATCCGAAAATCTCTCCCTCGCGCACGTCAAACGAAACGTCTAGCAGAGCTTCGACGGGCTGCTTCGTCTTGCGGCGAAAGAACTGTTTGAGTCGCGCGAGCGGGATCGGATAAGTTTTAGAAAGGCGATTGATAGAAACGGCGACCGAACGCGATGAAGGTTTCGCATCAAACGAGCCGCCGCGTGACTCTGACTTGTCTCGAATAATTGTTGACGCCATGTGATGAAGGAAAAAGTAAAAAGGCAAAAGGCAAAAGGGATAAGGACAAAAGCTTTTTAATTAAAAGATGGTCTCCGCCGCACTTTTGCCTTTTACCTTTTTACTTTTTCCTTTCTTTAACGCTTTCGCTGTCGCGGGTCTAAGTATTCCCGAAGGCCGTCGCCTATGAAGTTGAAGGCTAGAACTGTCAGCGCAAGCGCCAGGCCGGGAAAGATGAGCGCGTGCGGAGCCATCGCAAGCGTTGAAAGGTCACGCGCCTCTTCTATCATCACGCCCCAGCTAGGCGCGGGCGGCGGCACGCCCAATCCTAAAAATGAGAGCGCCGCTTCCGAAAGCACTGCGCCAGCCATTCCCAAACTCGCCTGCACTATCAAGGGCTGAATTGCGTTCGGCAGGATGTGCACAACAAGTATGCGAATGTCGCCAGCGCCTATGGCACGCGCGGCCTGAACGAAATCATATTCGCGCACCTTCAGCACCTGACCGCGAATCAGTCGCGCGTAACCGACCCAGCCTATGATGCAAAGCGCGAAGATTAACTTATTCAGACCAGCGCCTAAGAAAGCTACCAGAGCGATTGCTAACAGCAGTCCCGGAAAGGCAAGGAAAACGTTGAAGACGTAGCCAGACATGAAACGATCAACCCAGCCTCCGTAATAGCCAGCGAGCGCGCCCATGATTGTGCCCACCACAGACGACACAGCGACGACGACAACGCCCACGCGTAAAGAGATTCGCGCGCCGAAGATGACGCGCGCGAACACGTCGCGCCCCGTCGCGTCCGTGCCGAACCAGTGCGCCGCAGACGGCGGAAGATATCGCATCGTCAAATTCGTCTGTCCCACATCCTGCGTAGCAATCCACGGCGCGAAGATGACGACCAGAACGAGTATGGCGACAATTATTAGTCCGATGATTGCTAAGCGATTCATAAAAACAGTTTACAGTTTTTAGTTTTCAGTTTTCAGTTAAAAGCTCTCTGGTTTTCTTCTGAAAACTGAAAACTAAAAACTGTAAACTGTTTCTCGTCACTGTATTCTTATCCTCGGGTCGAGCCAGCGATAGACCATGTCCGTGAGCGAGTTGGCAATGATGTAGGTGATGCTGATGACCAGCACGCAGCCCTGCACTATGCGATAGTCGCGTTTGTTGATGCCGTCTTCGACCAGAAGAAGTCCTATGCCGGGCCAGTTGAAAATCTTCTCAGTAATAATTGCGCCGGCAAGCAGCACGCCCAACTGCAAACCTAAAATCGTTACGACGGGAATAAGACCGTTCTTCAGAACGTGCTTGTAAACCACTGTTCTTTCGCCTAAACCTTTCGCTCGCGCAGTTCGCACGTAATCTTCGCCAAGCTCTTCTATGACGGATGAGCGAACCATGCGTGTCAGTATCGCTGCGAGTGCCGCGCCGAGAGTGATGGCTGGTAGGACTATATCTTCGGGATAGGTGCGACCAGACGGAGCAAGCCATTCGAACCTGACGGCGAAGATGTAGACGAGCATAGGCCCTATGACGAAACTGGGCAGGCTGATTCCAATAAGCGCTGCGACCGATGATACGTTATCAACTAGAGTGCCCTGATTTTTTCCTGCAAGGACGCCGAGCGGAATCGCTATGAGTATTGCGACGAAGAGTGCGGCGAGCGCAAGCTCTATGGTCGCGGGGTAGCGTTCAAGGATTAAAGAGATAACGGGGCGATCCGTGCGAAACGATAGCCCCATGTCGCCGTGCAGAATGCCCCGCCAGTAATCCGTGTAGCGATTGCTCCACCCATTCCACGTGAAATGTCTCTGCCCGTTCGGTTCAGGCGAGTAAGAGAAGAAGAAGGCGGGGCGGTCAAGTCCGTGCTTCTGGCGAAACTGCTCTATCTGCGCGGGCGTGGCCTGCTCGCCCAAGATAGCCATAGCAGGGTCGCCGGGCACAAGCTCTATGAGCAGCGTGACCAAGCTGACGACAGTCCACGCGACCAGAAGCAGAATGGCGATGCGGCGCAGCGCGCCCAGTAGCTTGTACTTCATCGAAAGCGGATGCCGATAATTCGGTTGAGTTATTCAAAAACCGCTTTGCGAGCTTAAGTTTTTATCTTTGCGCCTTTGCGTGAACCCTCAATTTCTCTTAACACTCAAGATTGATGTGAATTGCAGGTTCACGCAAAGGCGCAAAGAAAAGAGCAAAGCTCGCTAAGATGTTGAATGCATGCTCGCGGTTTTGAAACAGACTCTAATTCAGAATTATTAAGAGCGGTCTGATGATAGCAGATTGATGCGGAAAAGTAGGAGAAAGAAAAACGTAGCCCGACTGAGTTCGCGCCCGCCGCAATTCACGCGCGGCCCCGACAACCGCACGCACGCTAAGCGGACGCGAACCACAATCGGACTACGTTTTGTGGTTGCATCAATCCCTAGCCGCGTCAATGCAACCAAACTTAAAATGATCTCACCTCACAGGCCGAGTTCCTGAATGAAGCGCCGCTATTCCAAAAGTCAGGTTCTGGTACTCGACCTCCTCGAACCCTACGTCGCGCATTAAACCGGCAAGCCGCTTCTGATCTGGAAAGCGCGAAACAGAATCGGGTAAGTATTGGTAAGCGATGCGCGAGCCGCTCACCAGCCCGCCTACGCGCGGCAGCACGCGCGTGAAATAGAGTTGAAAGAGCAAGCTCAAGACAGGGACGATTGGCTTCGAGAATTCAAGGACAGCTACTCGCCCGCCGGGCTTTAAGACACGCAGCAACTCGCCCAATCCAGCCTCGACATTAGCAAGGTTTCGCAGCCCGAAAGCTATGCTGACTGCGTCGAAAGTCGAATCGCCGAATGGAAGATTCAGCGCGTCGCTTTCTATGAACGGAATTTTCAGATCGCGTGTGTGCGCCTTCTCGGCTGCGATTTCAAGCATGGGGCGACAAAAATCCGTCCCCATCACTCGCGCCCCGCGCGTGGCACTGGCAAGCACCAGCGCTAGATCGCCGGTGCCGCATGCCACATCGAGCGCAAGCGCGTCACTTTCCACTAGCACCGCCCTCAGCCGTTCAGCCACCAGCCGCCGCCATCGCCTGTCAATGTTGCCTGATAAAAGGTGGTTGAGCAGGTCGTAGCGCTTGGCTATCGCCGCAAACATTTCACGCACGCGGCGCGAGTGCTCTCTCTCAGTTATAAGACTTTTCTCAGGCACAGTTAAACCAGTTCCGCATTCGTGATGGTTGCGGACTGCTTGCAAATAGCTTGTGAATTTCTACGGGTTGCCCGGCGGGTTCGTTGGTCTGGTAACGGGCAAGATAGGCGATGGCGCAGGCCTTGGTGGTGTCGAGCGCATCGGTGTTGGTCTAGTCGTCGGTGTTTGTGAAGGTGTTTGTGCGGGCGCGGGTTGCTGTCCTGCTATTTCGACTTGCCCTGCGCCTTCAAGAAGCGCGCGAAGTTGCGAAGCGTTGCCGACAACTACGGTCGCAATGGGCGCGTCGCGGAAAAGCCTAACGGCAACGCCCTGAACCTCCACAGCCGTCACTCCGCTCAAAGCTTTAATCTGATCTGCGATTGAGGCCAGCTTGAATGTGTCGCCGTCAAGCCAAAGCTCTGCGATGCCTGCGGGCTGCTCCAGTCGCTTGTTCAATTCTGCAAGCGCCTCGCTTCTGGCCTTAGCAAGCTCTGTCGGAGACGGCGGTGTGGTAACAAGAGAGCGTAGCGTGTTTTGAGCAGCTTTGAGTGTATCCGCTGCCTGTGCCACGCTAACCGAAGCGCCCATCACGAAGCTTCCGGGCAGCACGTGCGAATCATTGCGAACGTAGAACGGAAGAGTGTTGAGCGAAGGCATAGTCTGTTGCCATCTATCGCGCGCAATGATAGTCATTAGTGTGGCCGCAGCAAACTCTCTGTCAGAGCGCGTAAGTCCGCGAACTGCCAGACGAACTTCGGCAGAGTTTTCCGCGCCCGGCAGGTCAATCAAGAGCATGCGTGCGTCAGGCGCGTCAGGCTGGCGAAAAGTTGGAGGCACGATGGTATCGCTCCTGCGCCAGTTTCCCAACAGTTGTTTTAGAGCGCGCATCGCGCGAAGCTTTTCGACTCCGCCTATGACGACCAGCGTGGCGTTATTAGGGTTCAAGAAACGCTCGCGCGCAAACAACAGGTCTGCGCGCTCAATTCTTGCTAGAGATTCTGGCGTGCCCGGAAACGGGCGACCATAAGGAAATTCTCCGAACAGGCGCGAGGCAATCGCGCGGTCTGCCATCATAGCGGGCGAGATGCTGGTTTCGCGCACGAGCTTGATTCGCGCGTCGCGCATGCTTTTGACGTTTTCGGGCGTGAGAGGCGTGGTGACCAGCGCCGTCCTCAGAATCTCAACCATGTGCTCGTAAGCGGAAGCATGGCCTGAGAGCGAGATGTTGATAGCGTCCATGTCAGTAGTCACTTCTAGCCGCCCGCCCAACTCTTCCGTGAAATACTCGCGCGTGGTCGGGTCTGGAAAGAGTGCGTCGCCAAGGAGCGCCATCAGGCCGGATTTTCCCGTAGTGTCGAACGCTCCGCCGCTATGAATGCGCAGTTTTATGAGCACGTTGGGGTCGCCCGGACGATTCCATATAAGGACGCGAAGCCCGTTCAATAGTTGATCCTGCTGCGGCTCAGGCGTGCTCTGAGCGCTCGAATTCGCGCACAAGAGTAGGAGCGCGAGCGCGGGCGCAAGAAAGCGTGGAAGGTAAGAAAGTGCTTTATTATTCATGAATTGGAATAATCGTTTGTTAAAGTCCCGAATCGGTTTAGAATCTCATACAGGCCAAAAGGAAGCCTGTGCCAGACCTTTACAGCCCTTAATTAATTTGAGCAGGAGAGCAGTCGAAAAAATAGTTTAGATGGGCAAATCGAACTGCGTCAACCGTTTCGCCTCCCCGTGCATCCAACCTCCCGTAAAAAGCGGGGTTCAAGCCTACCCTTCGCCCGGCGCTCGGTCTGAGGTCACAGAATAGTATAATGCGGTCTCAAGCTCTGCTTGAAGCGGTTTAGGCGCGGGCGGGTAACAGTTTAGCGGCAGAAAAAAGATTTCGTCGGGCGTATCTTTCCAGAGATTTCTGGTAATAAGAGAGTAGGAAGCGTCTCCTACAGGATCGAGTGCTTTCATTGCCTGATAGAATAACAGACGAACGGGCGCTTGACAGGGCAGTTGGCGGCGATGAGACGGCATTCATTCTGTTGTACGAGCGCCACCGCGACGCGGTCTTCCGCTTCGCATACAGGCTGCTAGGCTCCATAGAGCAGGCCGAAGATGTAACGCACGATTGCTTTTTGAGTTTAATACGGCGACCCGGTGGATTCGACAGAAACCTTGCGCTCAAGCGGCTTAAAGATAGAGGTCAGAATGTAACGGTTGAGGACTTGGCCGCAGAACCCAGGTTGCCGGAGAGGGAAGAGCCGCTACAGAAACTTTTGCGAGAGGAATTGGCCGCAGAAGTAAGCCGGGCGGTTGCAAGCCTTCCGCCGCTTCAGAGAGAGGCGCTGGTGCTGTTCGAGTACGAAGGGCTTCCTCTTGCGGAGGTCGCGGCGATTGTGGGAAAGGACGTTGGCACTGTGAAGTCGCGCATCAATCGCGCGCGCCAGCGGTTGAGAAAAATCCTCGCCCCATATTTTAATAGCAGCCGGGAGACGGTTGCTGCGGAGTAAAGTTAGAAAATGAGCGAGATTAAACCGGACGCTCAGATGAACGTGGACGAGGAGTTGAAGGCGCTGCTGGAAGAGTGGCGCGCGCCCAATCCACCCGAATCACTTGATAAACGTGTCACCGCCGCTTATCGTAGACAAATAAGCGGTGCGGTTCGAGCATCCAATCCAATGTTCTCCCATCGGGATAGCGAGGTCGTACAGATGAAACAATGTTCTACTTGTCATGAAGAGTTCGCCGACAAATTCAGTTTTTGTCCGGTTGACGGCACACCGCTCGCCAGTCAGGCCGCAAAAAGCATAAAGCCTGAGCCGACCGTGACTCAGCCAACAATCCCTGCGCTTGCCTCTCAGGAAGAGAGCGCTCCGGCAGAGTCTTATGCGCTTGTCCCCGTTGACGATTCATATCACCTGACCATTTTGGACGACGCGGGGCTGTTAAGTCGTCTGATGGCTGAGTTGCGAGAGGTCTCGCACGAATCGCAACTGACTTGGCCTGAGTTCAAACGCGACCCCGCAGGCTTCATCAAACGTTCTATCAGTTCTTACGCGGCGCTTCTTGGCCGCTTCGTCTCGCAGCCCGGCGTGGGCGCGGCTATGGCGGTCGCCGTTGGTTCCATGTTGCTCTTGATGCTCGGCGTCATTCTTCTTGAAAGAACACGCTCGGCTGGTGCTACGCGAGCGGTCGTGATTGGCTTCGGATTGATCGCCGTAGGCATGCTGGTAACCATCTTCGCTAGCTGGTTCAGCCGCGACACGGAAGCTACGGTCGGAGTTTCAAGAGCGGGAGCGCTCGCTGGCGCTCGAAACGATTCGCAGAACGCGCTCGCTGGCATGATAGCCGCATTTGTCTTCATCTTCTTCGTGGTCGGAGGCGTCATCGGCTGGAATCTCTATTCCAACTGGCGTCACAATCAGCAAGTAGCCGCTGACCGCGTGCGCGAGGATTTGGAATATCAGGGCGATATATCTATCCCGCAGGAGCAGGAAACGCCTAAGCCTGGGGCTGCCGGAATGAACAAGGGCAATGGCGGCGGCTCGAAACCGAAGCAGGATCGTCCGGGCGGCGGCGGCGGCGGTGGGCGCGAGGAGCAGACGCCAGCCTCTCACGGGGTAACGCCGCAAGCTTCTCTAACGATTCCGCAGGTGCTAGCTCCTGATCCACATCCGAATAATATTCCGCATCCTTCGCTTCCGACCGCAGCGACGATTGAAGCAGACCCTCTGCTCTTTCCGACTACAGTGGGGGCTTACGGCGACCCGCATTCGACAGCGACTACGCCTTCTTCCGGCCCCGGAACTGGTAATGGTATCGGAACAGGGACGGGCAGCGGCATAGGCCCAGGCAACGGTACTGGCTTCGGCCCCGGTAATGAGCGCAACACAGGCGGTGGCGACTTTCATCAAGGCGGCGGCGGCCCAGGCGGTGGTGGCGGTGGCGGCGACGACCCGAACAAAATTTACTCCACACGCGAGGTAACGGTGAAAGCTCGCATAATCGCCAAGCCGGAAGCTCCCTACACGGAAGAGGCGCGCAGAAATCAGATAACTGGAACGGTCACGCTGCGCGCCGTGCTCGCGTCGAACGGAACAATAACGGGCATTCGCTCCGTGAGCGGTCTACCCTATGGGCTGACCGAGCAAGCGATTGAAGCGGCTCACAGGATCAAGTTCGTTCCCGCACAGCGCGACGGGCGAGCAGTTTCGCAGTACATTCAGATAGAGTACAACTTCAACCTCTACTAAAGCCGAAGAGCTTCGTCCTCTTCCATCAATAAAAAAGCGCTGACTCATGTTAAGAGTCGGCGCTTTTTTTGCTTGAAAACGTAGCGAGTAGTGATTGAGTATGAACGCTGAATAAGTTGCGCTCAAAGCCCCTGAAAGGGGCGACAGCATAAAGCCCAGCCCGTGAGGGCTGGGTTAGCGTGCGAGAATAAATAGCGAGCTATCGAAGATAGCGACAGCCCATGATAATCATAGGGCTGTCGCCCGCTCTCGCGGGCTTCGTTAATCTTTATTGCTATCTTAACCCAGCGCTTACGCACTCTCGCTTTATGCTGTCGCCCCTTTTCAGGGGCTGAGAAAGCAAATCACTCGCTAGCAAGTTTTTCAGCGACCCTCTTAATTCTCTCCACGCCCTCTTTCAAACGATCAAGCGATGTAGCATAAGAGATTCGTATAAAACCTTCTTCACCGAAGCCCGCGCCGTCCGTAACGACCGTGTGCTCTTCCGTTAGAAGCCTGTCAACAAACTCGCCCGAAGTTTTGACTTCACCTTTCAGACAACCGCTCACATCCGGGAAAGCATAAAACGCGCCTTCAGGTTCTATGCAGCGAAAACCTGTAATCTCTGCAAGCGCCGCTAGAAGCCATTTTCGGCGCTTCGTGTACTCTTCGAGCATACGCGCGACCGATTCCTGCGGCCCATTGAAAGCTGTAGTAGCCGCCCATTGCGCAATCGAGTTCGGATTGCTAGTAGAATGCCCCTGCACCTTCAACATCTCGCGCGTCCACTCGCGCGGCGCAAGCGCGTAGCCCAGCCGCCAGCCCGTCATAGCGTATGTTTTAGAGAACGAACCGGCGATGCAGAGCCGCTCTCTTAATTCAGAAGAGAGGCTCGCCGCGCTGAATACTTTCGCTGGCGTATAGACAAAACGCAGATAGCATTCGTCCGAGACTGCGTAAATCCCGCGCTCTGCCAGCACCTCCATGATGCGTCTGAACTCTTCCATTTTGATGACGCGACCCGAAGGATTGTTCGGCGAGTTAAGAATGATTAGACGAGTCTTTGGGGTGATTGCCCTAAAAACCTGCTCCGCGTTCAACTGAAAATCTGTCTCTGCGGTTTCTATGAAGACGGGCGTGCCGCGAGCGAAAGTTACAATTTCGGGGAAGGTAACCCAGTAAGGTTTCGGGATTAATACTTCGTCGCCGGGGCCTATCAAAGAGACTATGGCGTTGAAGATAGCCTGCTTGCCACCGGAAGTTGCCATCACTTCTGGCGGTTCGAACGAAGCGCCGAACTCTCGCTCGTAATATCCTATAATGGCCGTTTGAAGCTCGCGCGTTCCTGCCACGGAAGTGTACTTCGTTTTTCCATCGCGCATGGCTTCGTCCGCCGCCAGCTTGATATTTTCGGGCGTGTCAAAGTCAGGTTCGCCCGCGCCCAAATCAACAACGTCAACGCCCTCTGCGCGCAACGCCACAACCGCCTGCGTAGCTGCCAGCGTAGCCGACGCACGCATGCGCGCGACGTTATCTGCGGGTCGAAAGCTTTCCACTGCGGGCTTACTCATGGCTTGAGCAGAATATTTTGGTACTAGATTCTTTGTAGAAATTCTAAACGATTCCCGAACGGATCACGAATCTCAAAGCGCTCGTAGCCGGGAATCTGTATACCGTCATGAATCTCAATCCCGCTCTCGTTGAAGCGACGGCGAAAGTCTGCGAGAGAATTTACCTCGTAGGCAATGTGCGCTTTCGTAGCCTGACGGTCAACATTGTCCTCCGTGCCTACGTGCACCTGATCGTCGCCTACGCTCAGCCAGAATCCGCCTCGACCTTTGAGCACAGCAGGCTTCTCAATCTCACTTAGACCGAGCAGCCCGCAGTAGAACTCACGCGCCTCCGGTTCAGCGCCTCTGGGAATTGTGATTTGTGCGTGATGCACGCAGATTATCATGTATGGAATTTTGCGCGCGCGTCCATTCCACGCTCACGCAAGCTTTCAAGTTCACTTCAGCCCGTTCTTCTTCCTCATGCGCTCTTCAACGCTCGGAGGCACTAGACCTTCAACGGAGCCACCCAGAAGAAAGACCTCTTTGACCAGGCGCGAGCTAACGTAGGAATAGACTTCGGCTGGCATCATGAAAACGGTCTCGATGCGCGGCTCAAGCCTGCGGTTCATCAAAGCCATCTGCAACTCGTACTCGTAATCGGAGATCGCGCGAATCCCTCGCACAATAGCGTCGGCGCTTCGCTCGACCGCGTATTGAACCAGAAGCCCCCGAAAGTCTTCCACCAGAAGCCTGCACTGATTCTGTTTGATTGACATAACGACTTCCGCAATCATCTCGCGCCTTTCGTCAATCGTGAACATGGGCTTCTTTTCCGGGTTCACCAGAATGGCTATGATGATTTCGTCGAAGAGCTTGCACCCGCGCTCAATAATGTCCAGATGACCGTTTGTGACGGGGTCGAACGATCCTGGAAAGATTGCGCGTCGCATAGAGATTGCCGGAAGAAAATTTTCAGATTAACCAGAGTGAAGCGAAGTTAACATAAACGAGGAAGGATGAACAATAAAACGGCGGTTGTATTAGTAACTGATGTTACATGAGCAGTAACTTTATCGAAGCCACCCGAATGAGCCTGCGCAAGCAGGCGGACAGAATGTAGCCCCTGACGAAGCCCGAAGGGCGTAGTCTGGGGTATAGGTTAAGAAAAATAGTTAGAGTCTGCTTTAGCAGACGACAGATGCGCGGGATAAGAGATATTTGTGAAGAACGTAAACGTCTGTCGTCTGCTCTCGCAGACTCTATTCGCTATGTAATAAGTAACCCCAGACTCCGCTCACGCTTCGTCAGGGGCTTTACTCTAATCGTCTGCTGACGCAGACTCATTGAGCGCTTTCTTTCAAACATTTCAACTGCGTATCATGATGTTAATAAGAAACCCTGTCGGCATTCGCCTTTATTGTGGAAGGTTCATTCGCTTGAGCAAAGCTGCAAAGCGCGCATCGGAGCGCAGGCCGTCCCACCTGGGGTCAACACCAAAGTTGGCAGGAACACCTACTGTTTCAACTGATCCTTCCAGCCACTCGAACGCTTTGTCTCTATCACCGAGACCGGCGTAGATGAAGGCTATGTCATGATTCCAGATGGAGTTGGGCGAGCGTTTGTACAACTCAAGCGACTCGTTGAGAATCTTCAATGCCTCGTCTCGCTTGCCCGACATTGCGTAGGCATGAGCAAGGCAGGCTTTAACGTGCGGCTCATTATCTCCCGCGAGGCTGATCGCTTTCTGATACTCCGCAAAGGCTTCGTCATAGTTTCCTTTGCTGTCATTAATCCAACCTAGATAATAATGGGGCTGCATGGCCTGCGGAAATAACTGAGCGGCTTTGTGCGCTTCTTCTATAGCCTCATCGTAGCGCCGCGCTTGATAAAGAACGCGCACGACGTTCGCATTGATAATCATAGAGAGGGGGTCAAGCTCGCGCGCACGCTCAATTTCGACAAGGGATTCATCAAATTGCTTCATCAGGCTCAAATAGAGCGCATACCAGTGATGAGCCGTTGCGTAGTTCGGATTGAGTTCAATGGCGCGCTTGTATTCTCTAGCGGCTGCGGCCCAATTCAGCCCGTCGTGGTAAACCCTAGCCAGAGAGGCGTGCGCCTCTGCGATTCCTTCATCAATCTCCAGCGCCCTTTCTGCTGCCGCCTTCGCTCTCAAGCGACTCTCCTCTCCGCTCAGATTACCGGCGCCCAGAAGGTAACAATCGGCAAGCCCTGCGTAAGCAGGAGCGAACGCGGGGTCTCTATCAATCGCCTGTTGGAAATAATCGAAAGCTTTCGGTGTATCTTCGTCGGTTCTCTTGTTCCAGAAGTAGCGGCCTTTCAAATAGAGTTGATAAGCTTCCGGATTATACGCGGAGCGTTGCGTCTGGCTCTCTCGCCC
>MNJR01000115.1:57351-97019 GCA_001920415.1 Acidobacteria bacterium 13_1_20CM_3_53_8
CCTGTTGAATGATTCTGCCGGTCAACACTGTGCGAACGCCAAGTTCGCGCCCCACCACCTGCGGGTCAACCTCCTGCCCTTTGTAATGAAAGACAGAACTGCGCGCTATCACTTTCAAGCCGGGCAAGCGAGAGAGATTGTTAATGATATTCTCCGTTATGCCGTCGGAAAGGTATTCGCTATCCGGGTTGGAGTTAGCGTTCGGGTCGGCGTTCGTGTAGGTGAATGGTAAAACCGCTATGGAATCGCTTCTGTTGGAATAAACGTAATAGCCTGTGACGGCTAGAGCGGCAATGAGCGCTACGGCAAGGACTGAAACGATTTTACTAGAGCGTTTGATTCTGTTGACGAAACTCCTGCCCGTTGCAATCATACGGCCTATTGGCAACGGGTCGGGCTTTATCAAATCTAATCCAGAAACATTTACCGTGCTCGCCGTTACACACAGTTCCTGTCCTACTGTTTCGTCCCTGTCAATCTCCTCTTCCTCTTCAATTGTGATACTTGACAGGGTGCGTTCCTTGACCATCACGACCGCGCTCAGTTCGCGCACGCCTGCGGCAAAGCGGTAGCCGCGCCCGCGCACCGTCTCTATATATTTACGTTCGGCATCGCCCTCGCCCAGTGCCTTTCTGAGCGTGGAGATGCTCTTGTCCAGATTGTTCTCCTCAACTATGGTGTCAGGCCAGACCTCGCTCATCAACTCCTCTTTATGAACCAACTGGCCGCTGCGCCGTACGAGCACGACGAGCGTTTCAAATGCCTTGCCAGCGAGCGGCACAGGTCGCCCCTCGTGCAGCAGAAGCTGCTCCGCCGTATCAAGACGAAAAGGACCAAACTCATATAAGTGTTTGTCCGGCCTGCTCATAGAGGCTTTCAGAAACAAGGAAGAAATCTTTCAGGAATTCCGAAGGACGCATCGAACGTCCTACGTGTAACTTCACGAACTGTGAAGCGAAATGTGACGGCGATAACTCAACTGCAGAGTCTCTCTGTGACCGCGCTCATTGTAATGCTAGGCGGCGAGCGGGGCAACAGAAACTGGAGACTTGAAAAGGCGTGAAGAAGATCAGACGAACAAAAGTGGTCATCGAAACTGAGCGCATCATTTGCGTCAGCCAGCGCCGCACGGCAATGGATGTCTGGTGCGATGAATGCGGTCAGCACGCCAATATGCTCAGCCTGGAAGAGGCCGTCGCCGTCACGGGTCTCAGCCCGCAAGAGATTTGCCGCAAGGTCGGGGCCGACGCGCTGCACTTCAGAGAGAGGGCGGACGGACTGCTCTTTATCTGCCTTAATTCGCTGCTCGAATAGAGACAAGAAAAAGTATAGATCACGCGCGAGGTGAGATTGTAAACGGCTCGCGCATAAAACTTCCACTAACAACACGAAGGAGAAAAATCAGATGAACCCCAAAAGAATCATGTTTGCTTTCACAGGCGCGGCCATCCTTGCCGCCCTCATCATCACCTTTGGCGCGCACAAGAGCCATGCCGCCAGTATCAAGTCCGGCACGCTTCTGAGACTCGCAGCGGCTAATGTGTCGGCCTCGCAGAATTTCAGTCCCATAAACGTCTGCGCTTCTTGCCTGACTCAGCCGTTCGGTATCAACGAAAGCGGCCTCATCACAGGCACGTACTTTGACGCTGACGGCGCGCCGCACGGCTTCTTGTTACGCGGCGGAAACTACGTCAACATTGACGTGCCGGATTCATTGTTCGTGGAGGCAGCCAAGAGCAACGACGCAGGTGCAATCGCGGGCGACTACGTTGCGCAAGATGGCATTGACCGCCCGTTCGTGCGCGACCGCTTCGGTAATCTGATTTTCAAATCGGGATTTCCGGGCGCAACCGTCACCTACGGCGTCAAGGTCAACAATCAGGGCAGTCTGCTCGGCGGATACACCCTAGACCCATCGGGCGCGACGGGCTTTCACGGCTACATCCTGACAGGCATTGATTTCACGACCTTTGACTATCCGGGCGCAAATGTGACCAGCACGTTTCCTCTGGACATGAATGAAGTGGGCACAATCGTAGGCTCATACAAGACTACGACCGAGGGCGAGGAGCACGGCTTCATGCGCAGCGCGCAGGGCGTCTTCACGCAGATTGATTTCCCCGGTTCCGTGCAGTCGGAAGCCTTCGGCATCAACGCCGCAGGGGATATTGTAGGAAGGTATCTGGGCACTGATGGACACCATCATGGATTCCTGCTGCACAGCGGCACCTTCACTTCGATTGCTTATCTGTCCCCGAATACCTACGCCTGGGGCATCAATTCAAGAGGCACAATCGTAGGCTACTCTTTCGCAGACTCGCCTTCCGGGCCAATCAATGGGTTTAAGCTAGGCAGTTGAGCCGATTACGGCGAAGGTTATAACTGAAAGATTCGACCTGCTCTCCACGCCCGGGACATGACCTTCGGTGGTCAGGTTTGAGCTACAGCCTGAATGGTCATGAGACTGATGCAGCATTAGCCCTCCTGACCAACTTTCGGATTCACGGAAGACCCCGCGCTATCAAACAACGCGGGGCTTCCGCTTTGTAGTAATACCAAGTTGCTGCGAAAAGTAAGGCTTAGGAATTCTGTTAAGCTGCTCTCGCCACAGCGAGCTAAGGAAACTTTGCAACCTCAACTGATTCTGCAATCTGGTATAAGCTTCTAGATTTTATAGAGGTTTGCGGAAGAGAGTGACTTGCTCAGAGTCTAGGCTTTAGCATGTCTATTAGGATGGTTGAGGATCGAATTTGCCCAGTGTGCGGTCTAAGCGTAGAGCAAGCCCTACGCCCAGAGCGCCGACTGCTAATCCTGCGAGGATGTCGGGAGTCCAATGGATACCAAGAATGAAGGTGGAAAGAATGACCGTAATTCCCAGGGCTAGCACGGTGGTGCGAAAGCGTATTTTAAAGATATAGCAGATCAAAATGATCACAACGGTTAATGAAACATGAAAACTTGGAAAAGAGTTGTCCAGACCGCTGATTGGTCTGATCATCCAAATCAACTTGGAAGACCATTTATCTGAGAGCAGTATGGCTCCCGATTCCGCGCTGGTCCATCGTTCAGGGACCGGAAAAAAGAGGAAAAAAGGGAGGCTCAAAGCATAGTCAAAAGCAACTGCCAAGGCAAAGGCTCTGTAAGGCGAAATCTCCTTTCTTCGCGCAAGGCTGAACGCGACCAGAACTCCCAGGAGAGGTAGCAGGAAGAAGTAAGAGACGGAATAACCGTAGACCGCCAGAAAATTGGTCGCGTCGTGATTCTCGAAAGTGTAGTTGTTCTCTACTTGCTGAAAGGCGACGGTTATCATGTGGCCCCACTTCAGGCCATATCCGGTCTTCAGATATTGTTCCGCGAAAGTTTCCGCGACATTGAAGAGCAAGACCGCCACAAGCAGCAAGGTTAGTCCGGTTTTTTTGTAAAGCATCTATTCTTTCAAAAGCGCTAGCGGTGTGAATTCAATAAACAAGGATTGAGTTCCATTCTCGGAACTGTCATCCCATCTCTGAACTATTCCTAAGAGCCACGCGTCTAGTTCGTTAGCCTTGAAATACTCATCCAGATTGCCTTCCTTTGAGAGCTTAAAGTGCAAAACCATTTGACTCACAGCGCCCCCTACGGGTGTTTGTTGAGGAGACCAAGTGATCTTCTCTTTATACGTTAAGGTTAGTTGGTTTTCATCCTCACTTGATTCCCATTTTCGAGTAAAGAAATTGACCTTCAGACGGCTATCTCTAATTACGGTATCGAAGTGTTTCGATACCAAGTTTTCTAGCATCGGATTCTCTCTTGAAATAAATCCGTTGCCGTTTCCATTTCCATTACTTTGCACTGCCGAGGCTGCATCGAGTCGTTGAAAGACCTGAAAGGCAATCGTGTTCAAAACATCCCATTCTAGCTGCATGCCAACGAAGGATGAGAGCAGGCGCTTTTCTATGAGGAACCTAACCACGTTATCAAGCCGTGCCGCATCACCGACTTTGGCCGGATCAACGACCAACTCCGTAGTCACCGAACGCTCAACCGAAGCACTGAAGATATTTTTTACTATTGGAATGTTCGCCAATAAAGCATGTCGCTCTGTTTGTCGCCGTACCCTATCGAACTTGGGATAAAAACCTTTTGCCTCGAATTCTGTGATCTTCTCCTCTAGCAACTTGCGATTGCACCAAATAACATTGGCCTGTGCTATCTGGCGCTCCAGCCATGATTTGTAGTAACCATCAACCTTCTTCTGATAGCTGTCTTTGAACAACTCGCCGTCAACGAGCGCGCCCATGGCAGGCTGTCCTGGTTTCCGTCTTAAATCGTAGACCGCGCCGATGGCTGCCGTGGCGAGCAGAATGAGGAAGGCGTAAGTCAGTATACGAAATGCCATGCTTTCCTCTGATCCTCTGACGAGTACCACTTGATAGGAAGTATTGCTCAAAGGATCAAAGTTAAAAGCGCCCGCATTCACCATCGGGAATTCTGAAGAAGTGAATCGAATGCTATGAAGATCAGTCTTCGAAACCGTGGTGTCAAATGCATCGCTGGCTTCGAAATTATTCTTTGAAAAATCCGGGTCTTGCCATGTTATCCTTCGGGCTTTAATGTTTGTCCCCTTGAAAATGGGCAAATCAACATCCCTAATCACTGTTGGGTTTGCATCCTCATAGGGCCAGATGCAGCGGATGCGGTCCATTCGGCTCTTTATAAAATTGACGATGCGGTTGCTGAGGTCTTCTGGATCGGTAAAATCGATAGTATACATCTGAGGCTCAATATCGAAGCCCTCGAGCTTGCTGACTAGTTCGATTGCCTGATCGTGTGTCTTCTTCACTGTCCATGTGATATTTCTCTGCCGGTGATAGTCTCTGTCGAATAGGACAAACTCAGTATTGGAAAGCCGAATACCATTTTTGAGTGCCTCCAACTGTAACGGTTCGACCGATCTGTCAGGGATAATGTCAATCGTTACATTGGTAGGATGTTCCTGCGCCAAGTAGCGTAATTGGGCAAGCGCTTCACGGGCGCTCCCCATATCCCGCTCTCTCCTATTGTCCCAATCCACCCAAATGCTCACATCGTCACCTTGTGCATCCTCGGACCTCATCGCCTTAATGGCGTCGCGGATGCTCTTTTTAATATTCTCAGGTAAACGCGCGGAGCAAACAAGAAGATCATTCGGAAGAGCCTCCTGAAGCTGTATGAAGTAGACCTCTTGCCCCGGTTTTTGTTTGTAGTCAGCTTTCGGCTGATCCCAGACGGCTGCGAGGAGGTTGCCCTGATCGGTCGCGACAAAATCTATCAAGTCGCTGCTTCCATGCTCCACGTCACGTTTTCCACTCTCGATCTTAATGAAACTGCTCTTACCATCAGATAAAGAGATGCCCCTATTTCGGAAAAAGAGCGAAGGAAGAAAATAGCTGGAAGTGCTAAATTTGCTCTGATAGATGAACTTAATCGGCTTGTTAGACTCGCTTCGAGCTTTGATGTATTGAACTAGCTGATCAAGCGTCGGCGTACCATTAACGCCCTTAACAACTTCGTCAAAGTCACTCTTTCTAACTACGAAATAGGAGTGATATACAAAGCTTCCGGTGTTAGAGCTTTTGTAGGTGGCGAGTGGCTCTAGGTCGGCCCCGAGCATTTCAGCTGCCACGAAAGAATAAGGCGGGACACGAGCCAGATAAAAGCCGCGCTGTCCTAATTCACCCCCAGCGAGGTTGTGAATCACTGTGCTATAGGATTGTGCAGGTTGTCCATCAATCGCCAAACTTGTCCTGTCCCGAAGGTACTGCAAGAGTTTTCCATCAGCCGCCTCTTCGCCTGTATTAACGCTCAAGAAAGTAAGCGATGGTTGAACAGGTATCTCCTGTGCCAGCAACAGCGAGGCACAAAAGATCAGGGCAGAAATTCCTAAAAATCTGAGCGTGCATTTGGGGAGAGATGGGATTCTCATTGTAGTAATCCTATAAAGCGAATGGCCTTAATTCTGGTGTGGCGTCAAGTTGAAGGTCACACCGGAGGGTCTCGCGCGGAAACCTATGAATACAAAGCTTTATAGTTATGTAGCTGAGGAAGAGCTAAGGCTGACCCTCTGACTACTGTCTCCTAAATGTTTATGCGGTTTTGAGGCAAAATGTTTCATAAGGCTGGATATGCATGGATGAAGAATGCAACGGTTGAAGTTCAAACTGACCTACAACCAGGAAGTGCTTCCCCTTGACATGGCGGTTAGGCGGTGTTTCAATAACAGGCGTACAAACGTGGTGAGTTAAGGCGACTTGCGGCCACGTAAAACAAGCAGCTAAACAGCTCGGCGAGTCTTTCCAGAAGATCAGATTTTAAGGATTTACCGAAAGGCCCCGCGTTGTTTGACGGCGCGGGGCTTCAATTTTTTCATTTTGAATTTTAGATTGGAAGGATTGGTTCATTGGCTCATTGACTCATTGAATCAATATAGGAGTTACGCAGTTGAACGAACAGGTCAGTACCGCCTGCGGTAGCGGGCGGGTATTGTGCGTCCATCACCCGCCCGCTACCGCAGGCGGTACTGACAAGGCTTGCGCTTTTCTGTCAACTGCGTAACTCCTACATTGATTCAATGAATCAATGGATCAATCCCTTATTCCAGAATATGAATAAATTTCTCGATACATTAAAAGAGCGCATCATCGTTTTCGACGGCGCTATGGGCACGAACCTGCAAGTGCAGAACCTGACGCTGGACGATTTTGGCGGACTGCGGTTCGAGGGCTGCAATGAACACCTGTTAGTCACCAGACCTGATGCGGTCGAGAAAGTCCACACAGCATTTCTAGATGCCGGTTGCGACGTGATCGAAACTAATTCTTTCAACGGCACGCCTGTTGACTTTAGCGAGTACGGCATAGCGGATAAAGCTTACGACATGAACGTTATGGCCGCGCGTCTAGCCAAGCGCATAGCCTCGGACTACTCAACAAAGGAGAGACCGCGCTGGGTTGCTGGCTCTATGGGGCCAGGCCGAAAACTGCCTACACTCGGCCACATTACATTTGTAGAACTGAGAGCGGCTTACCGCGAGCAAGTGCGTGGCCTGCTTGACGGCGGGGCTGATCTGCTAATCGTAGAGACCTGCCAGGACTTGCTTCAGACGAAGGCTGCGCTCGCGGCGATCTTCGACGAGTTCAAAGCAAGCGGGCGGCGCGTGCCCGTCATAGCGCAGGTGACGATTGAGATTTTTGGGACGATGCTCAACGGCACTGAGATAAGCGCGGCGCTCACTGCGCTTGAGCCTTTCCCGATTGACATAATAGGCATGAACTGCGGCACGGGGCCTCGCCACATGACCGACAGCATACGTTACCTGTGCGAGAACGCGCCTCTCCCTGTCTCTGTATTGCCGAACGCGGGGCTGCCCAGTGTTAAAGAAGGCAAGATGCATTACGACGAGACGCCTGAAAGTTTCGTTGCGCAGATTACACATTTCGCCAGGGACTTCGGCGTCAACGTAGTCGGCGGCTGTTGCGGCACTACTCCAGAACATCTGAAACTCGTTGTCGAAGCGATGCGCAATGTTGCGCCTAAGCGACGAGACGCGAAACTCATTCCTTCGGCCTCGTCCATCTTCATGCAGCAGCCTTACGTTCAAGATACTTCTTTCTTGATAGTCGGCGAGCGCGTGAACGCGAGCGGCTCAAAGAAGATGAGAGACTTGCTCAATGCGGAGGACTGGGATGGGCTTGTGTCGCTTGCGCGCGAGCAGGAGCGCGAGGGCGCGCATGTCCTGGACGTTAACGTTGATTTCGTGGGGCGTGATGGCGTGCTTGACATGCACGAACTGGCCTCGCGGCTCGTCACGAATGTGAAAATCCCTCTGATGTTCGACTCGACCGAATGGCAGAAGATGGAGGCAGGACTGGAGCACGCGGGCGGCAAGTGCATTCTAAACTCTACGAACTACGAAGACGGCGAGCCGCGCTTCGCTAAAGTTCTTGAGATTGCGAAAAAGTTTGGAGCGAGCGTTGTCATCGGAACGATTGACGAGGAGGGAATGGCGCGCGCTGCGGAAGGGAAGTTCAAGATTGCGCAACGCGCATACCAGCAGGCTACGGAAAAATACGGAGTACAGGCGCACGATATATTCTTCGACCCGCTAGCGCTCCCCATCTCAACCGGAATAGAAGAAGACCGGCGCAACGCGCTCGAAACGATTGAAGCTCTGCGCAAGATTAAAAAAGATTTGCCCGGCTGCTTCACAATCCTTGGCGTCTCGAACGTCTCTTTCGGTTTGAATCCGGCTTCGCGCGTAGTGCTCAACTCTGTATTTCTACACGAAGCTGTCGAGGCAGGACTGGACGCGGCAATTGTCAACGCGAGCAAGATCGTTCCGCTCAACCGAATTGGCGAACGCGAAACGGAAGTTGCCCAAGAGCTTATCTATGACAGACGAAAGTTTGAAGGCGACGTTTGTGTTTACGACCCGCTCACGGAGTTCACCAAACTGTTCGAGGGCGTAACGACAAAGCGCGACAGAAAGATTGAGAATAATCTGCCTGTAGAAGAACGTTTGAAGCACCACATAATTGACGGCGAGAAGATTGGGCTTGAGGATAATCTGAAGCTCGCGCTGGAAAAATATTCAGCGCTAGACATCATCAACAACATCTTGCTAGACGGCATGAAAGTCGTAGGCGAACTTTTCGGCAGCGGGCAGATGCAACTGCCTTTCGTGCTTCAATCTGCCGAGGCTATGAAAACAGCCGTGCGCTTCCTTGAGCCTTTCATGGAGAAGACGGGCGGAGCGACGGCGAAGGGAACGATGGTTCTAGCAACGGTCAAAGGCGATGTGCACGACATAGGCAAGAACCTTGTTGACATCATCCTGACCAATAACGGCTATCGCATAATTAATCTGGGCATCAAGCAGCCGATTGAAAACATCCTGAATGCTTACGAAGAGCACAAAGCGGACGCCATTGGCATGAGCGGGCTGCTGGTGAAATCCACGCTCATCATGAAGGACAACCTGGAATTGATGAACGAACGCGGCATCAACGTGCCCGTAGTGCTTGGCGGAGCCGCTTTGACCAGGCGTTACGTCGAAGACGATCTGAAATCGCTCTATAACGGGCGGCTCTATTACGCGAAAGATGCTTTTGACGGTCTGCACACAATGGATGTGCTTAAAGGGAACGGCGCGCAGGCTGACGGTTCAGTGAAGACAACAGTCGCAGAACTCGCTGCCATGGATGAAGAGTCTGAAGAACTCGTTGGCGAGGATGCGAAGCTGGGCATTCGTAAGCTTGTGCGGCCAAGGGCTGTCGTTAAAGTTTCGGGCGATACTACGCACACTGTTCGGTCTGATGTGCGCGAGGATGTAAAAATCCCGCGAGCGCCTTTCTACGGCTCGCGCGTTGTCGAACAGATTTCGCTCGACGATGTTTTCGCGTTTATAAACGAGACTGCGCTGTTCAAAGGGCAGTGGCAGTTCAAGCAGGGGAAGAGAGCTGCGGAAGATTACAGAAAGCTTGTGGCCGAAACTGTGCGCCCCGTTTATGAAGAGTTGAAAGAGCGCTCGAAGCGTGAAAGATTGCTCGTGCCGCGAACGGTTTACGGCTACTTCCCATGCCAATCATCCGGCAACGATCTAATCATCTATGAAGATGACGAACAAACGGAGAGGCTGCGATTCACTTTCCCGCGCCAACCTGCGGGCAAGCGCCTCTGTCTGGCGGATTACTTCGCATCGAAAGAATCTGGTCGAATGGACGTTGTAGCGTTTCACCTTGTCACAGTCGGAAAGCAGGCGAGCGAGTATTCCCAAAAACTTTTCAAGTCGGACAACTATGCGGACTATCTATACTTTCACGGCCTGAGCGTGGAGAGCGCAGAGGCTCTGGCGGAACTCTGGCACAAGCGCATACGCGAAGAACTCGGAATTGCAGAGCACGACGCGAAAGAGTTGACGAAACTTTTCCATCAGGGCTATCAAGGCTCGCGCTTCAGCTTCGGCTATCCTGCGTGCCCTAACTTGGAAGATCAGACGAAACTCTTCGAGCTTCTTGACCCGTCGCGCATTGACGTTGAGTTGACAGAAGAGTTTCAGCTAGACCCTGAACAGTCAACGTCGGCTATCATTGTGCATCACCCGGAAGCGAAATATTTTTCGATAGATTGAAGCAGAAGGCAATGGCTTTGGCAGGTAGTGGGCAAGATTTGCACGAGCAATCATTGAAACGAAAAGCGCTTGGTGAAAAGCCACTTGAGCCTTTGCCCGAAGAGTTGGCCGTTCTCTCAGGCTTTGAGCGCTTAGCCTTTCGCCTGACACGCCGTATGAACGAGGGACGGTGGAAGCGCTTCTGGACTTGGTGTCAGAAAACGTTCGGCGCGGGCTGGATTCATCTTTCAACCTACAATCTAATGCAAGTGTACGGCATTGAGAACGTAGAAAGAGTGGATCACACGCGCCCCATCTTGCTAGTAGCCAATCATCGTTCGTTCTTCGACATGTACACTGTCTCGACCGCGCTTTTCCTGAAAACGCGCTGGCGCAAACAACTCTTCTTTCCAGTGCGCGGTCGTTTCTTCTACGATTCGCTCTTCGGCGTTCTGGTCAACTTCATAATGGGCTGGTGGTCAATGTTCCCGCCCTTCTTTTCAGGCGGCGAGAATCCGCTCATAGAAAAGAGAGAGTTTGATAAGTATTCCATGCGATTGCTCGCAGAGCTTTGCACGCATGGCGCAGGCAACGTCGTAGGCTTTCATCCAGAAGGCATGCGCAATCGCAACGCCGATCCCTACTCATTTCTTCGCGCTCAGCCCGGCGTAGGCAAGCTCATAAAGGACGCGCAGCCGCAGGTCATACCTGTTTTCATCGCGGGACTGGGCAACGAATTGCTTAAGCAAGTTTTGGGAAACTGGCGCGGAGGCGACCCCGTTCGCATACATTTCGGGGAAAGATTGGATTTATCTTCGTTCGCTAATAGAAGAGATAGCGTACGCACGTACAAAGAGATTGCAGATTTTTTGATGACCAAGATCGCTGAGCTTGGCGAAGCAGACAGGAGCATGTTTGCTAAAGGCAAAAGTAAAAAGGTAAAAGGCAAAAGTGAAGAGGATGAAAACAGTTCTATTACTCTCTAAATCTATTACTCTCTAAATCTGTAAAAGCGGCTTGCGGCCTAACTTTTTCCTTTTTACTTTTGCCTTATTATAACTGATGTCGAAATTACCGCTTGTCATCGTCAACCCTGCTTCGGCTGGCGGCGCAACTCGCAGCGCTTGGCCCAGACAGGCTAGCGACCTTCGCACGCATTTCGGGGCGTTCAACTGCGCTTTCACCGAAAACGCAGGCGACGCTACGCGTCTTGCCGAAGCGGGCGCGCGCGATGGGCGCAAACTCATCATCGCATGCGGAGGCGACGGCACTGTCTCTGAAGTTGCAAACGGAATCTTGCGCTCAGGCCGTGAAGCAATTTTGGGGATATTGCCGAGCGGCACGGGCGGCGATTTTCGCAGGACACTGAAAATACCCTCGCGCACTGCGGACGCTGCTCTGACCTTGCGCAATGGTAAGACGCGCAAGATTGATGTAGGTCGCGCCACTTACTACGATTCAAAAGGCTACGAAGTGACCAGATATTTTCTAGGCGTCGCTTCGTTCGGCATGAGCGCCGAAGTTATAGCGCGCGTCAAAGAAGATGATAAAGGTTTATTGCAGACAGCGACGCCGCGCATAATCGGCGGCAAACTCTCATACGCAATTGCTACAGCGCAGGCCACGCTCGCAAAACCGCGCACGCGCGTCAGAGTAAAGTTAGACGGTTCGACCGAGCGACATTTGACGGTCGCTCAATTCTGTATAGCCAACGCGCGATATTTCGGCGGCGGAATGAAGATAGCGCCCGACGCGCTACTAGACGACGGCGTATTCGATGTCGTAGTCATAGACGACATCGGCGCTCTCAAGATTCTCGCCAACGGCCCGCAGCTATACTTCGGCACACATCTGTCAGTGGGCGGCGTTCACCTCACGCATGCCGCTATGGTAGAAGCCCGCCCTGCAAACAAAGATGAAAAGATCCCGATTGAAATTGATGGCGAACTGCCCGGTTACCTTCCAGCAAAATTTGAGATTCTTCCTCGCGCCCTGCACATAAGAACAGTGACTGTGTGACAAGTGACGAGCAGGAAAGAACTTTTAATCTTTAATTTTTCAGTTTACAGAAAGAAGCTAATTGCTCTCTCTTATTAATCTATAGTGGTTCTCACTTGAATGCGACTCATGTCAGTACCGCCTGCGGTAGCGGGCGGGTCGTAGCCGCACCGATACCCGCCCGCTACCGCAGGCGGTACTGACCTGCATGCCTTGATCAGAGTGGTCGCACCCAAGTGAGAACCGCTATAAATGAAAAATTAAAAGTGATTTCTGCTCGTCACTTGTCACTGTTCTTAAATGCTGCCGAGAAAAGTTTCGCGCAGGTAGGCGACTGTATCTTGAAGTGTTTCGGCGGGGTCGCGTGGGTCGAAGCCGAGTTCGTTCGTGGCTTTGCTGTTGTCCAGATACCAGAAATATTCGGCCATCTCTACGGCTTCAGCTTCGACGGGCGAAGCCATGTTCCATTGACGAAAGAGTGCGTCAACAAATTGCGCGCCAGCGACTGTAATCTTTTTAGGAAGTGAGAGAACGGGTGCTGGCGTCTTAGTCAATCTTTCCAGCCGACCGAAGAATTTCTTGAAAGACCAGTTGGCGCTTCCCAACAAATAGCGCTCGCCGTGTGCGCCTTTCTTCATCGCTGCAATGAAAGATTGCGCAACATCGCGCACGTCAACGAAGCTTAGGCCGCCGGAAGGCATCGCGTTGATTTTACGCGCCATGAAATCCAGCACAACTTTCGTGGAGCTTAAACGTTCGTCGCCCGGCCCCATTAGCAAACTTGGGTTCATTATCACAAGGCGCAAGCCACGGCCATTGAAATGCTCAAGCGCGACGCGCTCCTGGTAAAACTTGCTCGCGTAATAAGGCCAGCGCGAGATGATCTCAACCGGCTGAGGAAAAGTTTCGTCAGGGGTCACATCGCCATTGTCTGTTACAGCAATCGTCCCGCTCGTGGATGCGAGCACGATTGACTTCACATCGCCAGCACGCGCAGCCTCGCACAACAGGCGAGTCCCGTTAACATGAATGTCATGCATCTGGCGCGCGTCCTCACGCTCGCGCGAGACTTTCCCGGCCAGATGATAGATTTCCTTCACGCCCTCTACGGCGCGTGCAACGTCATCAGCATTTGTAATCGAGCCTTCGACGCCATCAACACCAATCTCACGAATCCATTCAGGAATCGAAGTCGCCATCACGCGCAAGGTCTTAGCGCCCGATTCGACCAGTTGGCCCACAAGGTGCATCCCCAGAAAACCCGTGCCGCCCGTGATTAAAATCTTCGGCTCTGCGCGCTTCGTCAACGAGGCTCTCTTCTTACTCGCAGATTTTTTCGCGCTCTTACGCGGCGCTCGTTTCTTCGTAGCCATAAAAGCAGTTTTCAGTTTTTAGTTTTCAGTTTTCAGTTTGCAATTTTTAGTTCTAAGCTTTCAGAAAGAAGAGAACAGCTTTTAACTCAAAACTGAAAACTAAAAACTGTTCTTCTCAGTCTGAAGTGGCTGCGAATTGTATGCTGGATGGGTCTGCCTGCTCTCCTTGCGTTGTGCCGTTGCGCCGCTCTTTGTGAAGTCTGCGTTTGAGCGCTCGCACGTCGAAGCTGGTGCGCGTGCCGTCGCGCAGGTTTTCGACTTCGTGCCGGACTAAAGCGGCGATTAAACGATAAGCTTCGTTGCGGGAAAGCCCCTTTGTCATCTCTTCCAACTCTTCGTAAGAAAGGTAGCGGCCAATGCGCGCGCCAATGTCGCGGCTGCGTATAATATTAGACCCCTTCGGCAGCGCTTGATATGTTCCGTGTATGTAGATGGGCAGGATGCCTATCTTTGCGGCGAGCGCCAGATAACCAATGACGGGCTTGAAATCTGCCATCTCGCCTGTCATGGAGCGCGTGCCTTCCGGAAAGATGAGCGCGTTGTATCCCCTGTCAAGGAACGAGCGCGCGTGACGAAGCGATTGGCGCAGACTTCCGCTTCGCTCAATCGGAACGAGGCTGGTGAAATTGTCCATCACTGCGCGCTTGTACTTGTTATCGAAGAAGTAATCTGCGGCGGCGAGCGCAACCATGTCGCGCCCCGCTTCGCCCAGAGCCATCTTGACCAGTCCCATGTCCAGGTGCGATGTATGGTTCGCAGCTACGATGAAGTTAGTGTGAGCAGGAATATTCGTGCGCCCCTCGTAACGTGTTTTGAGAAACTTCTCGTAAAAAAGTTTCTGGGCAATATCAGCGCCCATGTTGCCGACGGTTCTGACGAAAGATGGGATGTAAATCTCGTCCTCTTCGCTCTCTGCGGTTTCACGCGATTGGCTGCGCTCACGGCGCGCGTTTGCGGCTGCGGTCTCGCGTCTGACCATGTTCGCCATCTCGCGTATGTCCTGAACTTCCGTCAAACGCTCAGGCGAAGATATAACGCCGCCGGCATTCTCAATCGCCGTAGCAAGCTCCACGTACATCAGACTGTCGAAGCCAAGATCGCTCAACCGCGTGTTCATGCTCAAACTGGAGCGAGGACGATTGGCTACCGTAGCAATAACGTCCAAGAGCCATGAAGCATCGCCCGTATCATCGCGCGTGGCTTCAAGGCGTGAAACGTTTCTGGCGCTCTGTTCGAGCACTTTCATGGCCTCTACCACTTCGCGTCTTTTGACTTTACGCGTGGCTGTGCGCGGAAGCTCCGCGTCCCAGAAATGCAGAACCTTGACGCGCTTGTAGAAGGGGAGCGTCGAAGAGATTTCCCTGAAATGCTCTTCCACTTTGCGACGAACTTCGGCGCGCGAAAGCGCTATGTCCTGGTCGTAATCTGGCACAACCATGCAGGCGACCTTCTCGCCTATTCCATCCGGGAGTCCGACGACGCTCAACTCTTTGATGAAAGACGACGAGGCGTAAAGCTCTTCTATCTCGTCCGGGTAAACGTTCTTGCCGTTGGTGTCAACTATGATGTCTTTCGAGCGACCTACGAGATAAAGATTGCCTTCGTCATCAAGACGGCCAAGATCGCCCGTGTGCAGCCATCGCTCTATCAAAGTAGCGCGCGTAGCATCCTCGTTCTCATAATATCCGACCATCACGTTCGGCCCGCGCGCGACGACTTCGCCCACGCCGCTTGCGTCCGCGTCCAGAATCTTTATCTCAACGCCGGGCAGAGGCTTTCCGACGCTTCCCACTAGCAGGCTGTTCTGCGGGCGTGTCACAGTGAGAACGGGCGAGGCTTCCGTCAAACCGTAGCCTTCCAAAATTGTGAAACCGAAGCCCTGAAAATCTCTCTGAACTTTTTCATTAAGTGCGGAGCCGCCGCTGATAAAATATCGTATGCGCCCGCCGAGTCCCTGATGAATTGGATAAAAGAGAAGCTGTCCCAAATTGAGCGGCGTCTTATCGCGCAACCATGCGTTGAATCTGACAAGCATCTCTGCTGTGTTGCCTATCCATTCAGCGCGCTCGTGAAGACGTGTGATGATGCGACGGTCAAGCATCTCCCATAGCGCGGGCACGCCGACCATGCCTGTGACGTGGCCGTTTTTGATTGCGGTGGCAAGAGCTTCGCTAGATAGTTCGGGCAGGTAAGTTATCTGCGCGCCGCGACTGAGCGGAGTCAGAAATCCTGCCGAAAACTCGAACGTGTGATAGAGAGGCAGAACTGATAGCACGCCGTCGCTCGTTGACATATCGAAGACGGACGAGAGCATAGAGACCATGCTCGTCAAATTTCTGTGCGAGAGCATGACGCCTTTAGGTCGCCCCGTTGTGCCAGATGTGAAGATGAGCGATGCGACTGTCTGCGCTTGCACACGCTGCGGCAATAAACTGATGCGCTGATCTTCTACGGCGACGGGCGTCAACTCGAACACTTCATCGAAAGTCCAAACCTTTGTTTCAGAAAGTTCAGCCTGTGCCAACGCTTCATACAAATCCGCGCGCTCTTCAAGAACCGCAGAGCTTACAACGATTCCTGTAGCATCGCCCGCGCGAGCGAAGTTGACAATCTCGCTCGTAGAACTTTCGGGGTCTATGGGAATGCAGGTCGCTCCGGCTTTGAGCACGCCAAAGTATGTCATGCCCCATTCGGGCATGTTCTGGCTGACGAGCATCACGCGCGTTCCGGGTTTGACTCCCTGGCTTGCCAGAAAAGCAGCGGCGCGCGTCGCCAGTTCGCGCAAGTCCGCATAAGTGTATTGCTCCTTGCGCCCATCGCGCTCAATGCGCATTGCTACGCGCGTGGCGTGACGCTTGGTGCTTGTCTCAAAAAGTTCCAGAACGTCGCGGTAGGTATAGACGCGCTTAGGCTTCGCGCGCATCTCTTCTTCGAGCGTGGGCAGCACCCATTTCTGCAAGCCCGGAAGGTGAACTTTTATCCAGTAGTCGTACCAGTCAGTCTTTTCAGGCGACCAGCGAAGAAGTCCCTGCTCGTCTTTGCGTATGCGCGCGAAGAGCGAGCGCACGTTGTCTGCGCGAAAGACGTAAGCGTTCTCTACTGTGAAGGGACGGAACATGTCGAATGCTTCGACGGATTCGCGCGTCACTTCCTCAACGCGATCAATGCTCTCCTTCGCGCTGTCAATCACGTCAACAAGTCGCCCGCCGCCCCAACGGGGTCGCGCGCGATCAAGCCACGACGAAACTTTCTTCGCCGCAGAATTAATCATCGGCGTAGAAGTCTTTTCAAAGCGCTCGGGCGTGACCGGATAAGCTTCCATACGCCCAGCAATCTCGTTGACTACACGGAAGCCGCTCTCTTTCTCCTGAAAATGCTTGCGCTTGTAGAGTCCGACGAGGCTGATGATTCGCTCCATGTTATTCGGATTGGAATCGCCCGTCGCTGCCTGATGAACAAGACGCGGCTCTTCAATGCAAGCTTGCGCGGCGACGGCCAGCATCACGGCTGAAACCTGGTCAACGGGCGTGATGTCTAGAATCAACTTTGGATTAGAGGGAATCTGCGTCTGCCCTTTGAGCGTGAGGAAGATTATAGGCGCTGTCGTCGTAAAGCCTTCGTTCCAGCCGGGGAAGGGATAGCTTTCGGCAGATTCTACAATGCTTGGGCGAACGATTGAGCGAACTATGCTGGCTTCAGCGGCCACGAGTTGTTCGCCCAGGCTTTTAGTGTAAGTGTAAATGTTGGGCCAACCCCAGAATGCGGCGCGCTCGATGCCGAGTTCAGTAAGCCGCGTGCGCGTCCACATCTTGCGCTCGCGCGCGACCGCCAATCCCATAGCGTCCAGATCATCCGGGTCGCGCCCCTCTTCCATGAGCCGCTTGCGCGCCTGCTCGCGGAATTTTGCGGCCATCAAATGGTCGCGCGCCTCTTCCTTCACACGGTCTGAGAGTTTTGCGCAATCGCGTATCTCCTGCTCTACGTCGAACTCAACGCCCTCCAACTCTTCGCGTCGCGGGAAGTAGCCTATGACAGGATCGCTTTCCCAAACGGGGCCGGAACGATTGCCCGCGACAAAGCAGGTCGAGACGTGAACGAGAGCGGGGCGCTTCATGCGCTTTGCGAAAGCTATAACATTCTGCGTGCCCACTACGTTCGTGCGCAGCGCGCTTTCGAGTGTGGGATTGAATGTGACATTGCCAGCGCTGTTGATGACCACGTCAACGTCGTCCGCAATCCTTTGCGCCTCTTCTTCCGTGTAGCCAAGATTATCGTCGCCAATGTCGCCGCCTACGATTGCGACCTTCTCACGAATGAAACCCTCGAACGCGCTCCCGTATCGCTCGCGCAACGGGTCAAACGGCGGAGCGGTGATGACGTGATTCCAGAACCGAGTCTCAGACTCTTCCTGCGAGCGAGCGCGCACGGTCACGTGCACACGCCCTATGTTAGGGAAGCGATGCAAGAGCATGCTCAGCGTGACCTTGCCAAGAAAGCCCGTGCTCCCTATAAGGAAGATTTTTCTGTCCCCGTAAATTTCGGTCGGAGAAAGTTTCATACTTACTGCCAGCGCGTTATCCCATCCTAGATGCTCAAGCCGCCTGTTTGTTATTCAAAGGCTTAATCTTGACGTAAGCGGAGCGATTGGCTTCATACGCTTCCCAGACATCAACGGCCTGTTGCAGATTCAACCATAATTCCGGTGTCGTATCGAACATTCGCGCTAGACGAAGCGCTATGTCAGGTGTGACCGCGCGCCGCTCATTAATAATTTCGTTAAGTACACGCCGCGAGATGCTTAGACGCCTAGCCAGTTCGCTCTGCGTCAAGCCAGTTTCAGGTAAGATTTCTACGCGCAACAGTTCGCCCGGATGCGTCGGGCGACGCTTTCTATTATTGAGCATCAGTGATAATCCTCAAGTTCGACATCATAGGCATCGCCTTCAATGAATTTAAAAGTAATACGGCGATTCCCGCTCACCCATACGCTCCACGTTCCGGCTCTTTGCCCTTTCAATTCATGTAATCGGAAGCCGGGCAGATTGATGTCGGTTATAGTTTTAGCAGCATCAATCACGTCTAACCTGATTCTGATACGTGTTGCCAACTCCGCTGTGATGCCGCGTTTGCTGCCCGTCTCGAAAAAATCTTTCAGCCCTTTATGGCGAAAGGATTTTATCACTTGCCGCTACTCCATGTCCGCAATCCCAATCATGGGTTGATGGAGCATTGTAATCTCTGCGGAGCGTCCCATGTAAGAGCGCGCCATTGCAATTGCCTCGGTCAGATTGTCTGCGCGCTCCCAGCCGAGCATAGCTGGGACGTGCGCGTTCTCGGCTCCTGCGGCTATGACTTTGCCAACGTGCTGGCGACCATTCTCGCCCCAGTACCACATGAAGAAAGGGTGCGCGCCGTGATAGGCGTTGCCGCGACGGTACATCTCAACATAGCTGGGGTTATTTGCAAACTCCCGCTCATACTTTTCGCGCAAGGTGAATGCGTCGCGCGTCTCCGGCAGCAGGCGATTGAAAAACTCTATGTAGCTTGGGTGCTGCGCGTGGTCGAACTCATCATAGCAAGGATGTTGGAGAATCAGCACGCCGCCTTTCTTCAAGAGCGGTCGGTTGCGATAAAAATTGAAGTGGTAGCCGAGCGCCATCACCTGCACGAGCAGCGGGTTCAGAATCGAATAGACGTTGTAAGGCGAAATGTCTGGTATGCCCGTAATCAGAATGTCGCACTGACCTTTGAGCGGTATCAAATACTGCTGGAAATTCTTTTCAATAATCTTCTTGTGAACCGCTTCGGTCTTTCCGGCGTGGCACGCTGTCAACTCGTATTGAGACGGGCGCGAGTGCAGAAGCTTTCGGCGGGCAGCGCGCGGGAGTTTCCCCATAGTGTAGCGCATGGCCTCGAACTTCATGCGGTCAAACGCGGAAAAGTTATCTTCGTTCTTCAGCAGAAAATCCATGTCGCCTTTGTACATTCGATTGTTAATCGCCGTCTCTATGTGAAAGACGTTCATGTGCTCGTCAACGAGTTTTCCCAGCCGCTCGACCTTATGATTCAATTCTGACCGCGCAGGGTCCATGTAACTATCCGAATCCCGAATTGTCTGCGGCTCGTGATGAACGCGCAGTGATTCGTAGTCGCATAAACCAACGGCTACGGACTTGTGCCCGCCGTCCATAGGCACGAAGTTGATATTGCAGTAGATGAGAAGATCGCTCTCGACGCAACGACGATTCAATCGAAGCGGTTCTTTGTGCCTTGTCTCTCCAAGCACAGTCATGCCGTCTTCCCATTCGGCGTCATGATTGTAATAACGGTCTGGATAAAATTCGTCGAAAATCTTTTGGCCCACCATGCGCTTCATCTCCCACCCGGTCAACTTACGGTGCAGGGAATTGGCTATGATGATGTGAACGTCGTCAACGCCGTTCGCGGCTAGCAGGTCTAGCACGATTTCCAAAACTGTTTGACGAATGTCGGGCGTAGCCATTGGCGGCAGCGGCAGACTTATATCGTCAATAGCAATCGTCACCTTCATGCCCGGATAAAGCTGAGCGTAGAGCGGCTCGGTTTCGTGCGGATGATTCAGCGCGTAGCGAATCGCTGCCTCGCGGTTAGGCAATCCCTTAATGGGCGGGTTCGGATAGAGCACGCGCGTGCCTATGGGCAAATCTTCCAGAATGAAATCCTCGCCCGACGGCATTATGCGCGGCGCGCTGTCGCTATCAATATAAACGACTGATTCGTGTGTTTTGCGTCTAAGTTGTAAGCTCATTTCGATTTTGGATTTTGGATTTTAGATTTTGGATTAACTGACGGATTGAAAGTGAACTTTACAGATTGCCTTTCAATCCAAAATCGCAAATCTAAAATCCAAAATCATCTTAAGTCCAATATAGGCCAATCATGATGAAGCGCCGTCTGGCGCAATCTCATGTCCGGGTTCGCGGCTGCCGGGTGGCCTACGACCGAGAGCATTGGAAGATCGCTCATGCTGTCCGTGTAGGCGTAGGAGTCGCTTAGGCTCAGTCCTTCGCGCTCGGCGAATGTGCGTATCCAGCTTGCCTTGGTTGCTGCGGCCAGCACGGGTGGCAGCAATCTTCCCGTTGCTACGCCGTTGACGAATTCAAGATGATTCGCAGCGTAGTCTTTGATTCCTAAAAAATCCATCAAAGGCTTTACAGAAAAATCCAGCGCGCCTGTGACGACGACTTGCCTCAATCCCAATCGTCTTGATTTATCAATCAACTCAATTGCGCCCGGATAGATGGCTGGCTTCAGAATATTCTGGAAAAGTTCTTCGGCAAAGAAGCGCAGGCGGTCTTCCGTCTCGCCTTTGTAACGTTTGAAGAATAGATCGTTGAAAACTTTTCGGCTATATGCGTCCGTTACCGCGAAGAGCGGAAGGCTCATCATAGTTGCGGCGCTCTTCTTCAAGCTGCGAAAGATGCCCTGCTGGTTACGCGCGTAAAATCCCAGCGTGTGAACAAGATTCGTCTTTACTAAAGTTCCTTCAAGATCGTAAAAGGCTGCTGCTGCCAAACCTTCCTCCAGGAATCATTCATTCGGTTAACAAGAATGCGTGTCGCCCTTCTGTTATAACTAAATCGAAGCACGCTGGATTGGCATACGAGCTATAAACTATCCACGAAACCACACGAACTAACACGAAGAAAGCTCGAACAGTTTCGTGTTGCTTCGCATGGTTTCGTGGATCATCTTGTTTTCGTCTCTTCCAATGTTGTCGCTTTCGATTTAGGGCGCTCGGTGAAATCGTCTGGGAAATATACCTTAATCCGGTGCTATTTTGTAAGCAATCGGTTAAGATTAGGCCGCGCGGTTCAAGCTTAAACTCTTTTCAGACCGGGATTTATGAATAAAAACCCAAAAGTTCGTGCGCTCTCAATCTGCCTTCTCTCAGCCCTTCTTTGCGCGTTTGCTTCCTGCGGCCAGAGCGCGAAGCAGCAACAACAACAAGCGCCAAGCCCAACTCCACCGCCCGCAGACTCAATCGCACAGGCCGATAAGCTTTACTCGCAAAGAGAAGATTTAACGCACGTGCGCGAGGCTATAGTTCTTCTACGTCAGGTGCGAGCCAACGATCAGAACAACTACGAAGCCGCATGGCGTCTTGCGAAATTCAATTATTACCTTGGCTCGCACACGCAAGATCAGAGCGAGCGCGACCGAAGCTTTCATGAAGGCATAGAGGCCGCGCGCTCTGCTGTGAAGTTGCAGGACAACAAGCCCGAAGGCCATTTCTGGCTCGGCGCAAACTATGGCGGCGAAGCCGAACAGAGCGCCCTTGCGGGACTCGCCAGCATTGACGACATACGCAACGAGATGGATGCGGTCATTCGTATAGACGAAGGCTATCAATCGGGAAGCGCTCACATGGTTCTCTGCCAGCTTTACCTTGAAGCGCCGAAGATAGTCGGCGGCGATCCTGCACTTGCATTGCAAGAATGCGAGAAGGGTTTGAAGTTCGGACAAACGAACGTGCTCCTTCGCCTGCACTTGGCGGAAGCTTACATCGCCAACAAACGTCCAGAAGACGCGCGCAAACAGATTGACCAACTGATGCAGATGAAACCCAACCCGGATTTTGTGCCCGAATACCACGAGGCGGTCGCGCAAGCCCAAGAACTTCTCAAGACCAAATTGCAGACGAGCGGAGCCAGCCAGAGATGAGCCAACCCACATGCGCCTGCACATCTTTTGAGAGATTAGAGGGCGCAAGCGTCAACGCCTACATAGCAAGTTTCCTGAAGCGGAAAGCTGGCGCGGAAGAGAAGAATCTATTCAAGTGCCGCATCTGCGGACGAGAGTGGGAAAGACTTGAGGCTGAATCTCAGAGTGAAGGGAAGAGAGCGTCGCTGGTTCGAGTAAAAGAGGAAACGCAGGATAACAGATTGTAGGAGTTACGCAGTTGAACGAACAAGTCAGTACCGCCTGCGGTAGCGGACGGGCATGCCGATTTCGGATTTTAGATTTTGGATTGCGGATTTAAGAACCTCTCTTATCAATCCGAAATCCGCATTCCGCATTCCGCAATTTATTCACCCGCCCGCTACCGCAGGCGGTACTGACACCTAGTCGTATTCAACCCCTATAATAATTGCTAGTACCATGCCTTTGGCTTCCTACTAGCCAATAAAAAACAGACCCCGATTTTTTCGAGAGCCTCTTTTTGTTATACTTTCTTGATATGATTTCTCGCAAAAGCGCCCGGTTATTAGCTGAAGCTTACGATAGCGCATTCTCTACTATAACTATCGAAACACAACGTACCTCGTCTAAGTACAAACATATAACGGGTATAGTTGCAATTCCTGATACAGAATATGACGGAACTGAGGAAATAGAACATTATCAGCTACGCAAGGATGAATTATATGAATTTTTTTACGATAAGGATTATGAAACTTGGTTCTTAAATATAATTGAAAACCTTAGTAATCTTACTAATCGGAGCATATTAAAAAGCTATCTAATGGATATTCATACAGGCAAGCTTTTAGGACACTTTAGAAACCCTCATGACCATTCTCCCGAAGTAGAAAGAATTCAAGCGGGACAAGCTCTTCTAAGAAGACTGGCACAGGATATTATTAAATTAGATGAGGATCAGCCAGCGCGTTTTTCTAATAAGACCAAAGAAAAAATAAACATACTAAAGTCTCAGTTAGAATTTGAGGGATATATTTACCGTAACAAACATCTTTATTCGGTCGAAAGCGCGGTTATTGATCCGCAGGCAGAACAAAGCTATCTTGAAAGTTTGGTAGATTCTTTAGGACTTTCTGATCCGGTAACCATCAAACATCACATTCAACTTGCCGAAGAAGATTATGGAAATAGCCGGTGGAGCAACAGTATTGGTAATTCACGTCACTTCCTCGAAGCAATCTTAGCTCAGGTGCTTGAGCGAGTAAGTACGAAGCTCGCGCGCAATTTGAATCCTACTATCTACAAGAACGCTACCGCTACGAGAAACCATCTTGAACGTGAAGAGCTATTAACCCAAGACGAAAAAGAAACTATTGGAAGAATCTATGGGCTACTCAGCAACACGGGTGGTCATGCTTATATTGCAGAAAAAGATCAAGCGCGTTTGATGTGGCACTTAGCCTTAACCTGTTCTCAGTTTGCTTTACTTCGCTATGAAGGGTTTGTTAGAGCGCATCCTTAATTTTTTGAGAACCCGATCCGCGAATCTTCTCTAACGCTTCAATGGTATGCTGTAGGTCGCGTACACGTTCTTCGGGCGTTTTGCGCAGCCGCTCGATAAGCAGCGTTAGATCAATGCCAAAATCTCGCGCGGCCTCTATGCGGCTTCCGGGCAGCGGGTTGCGTAGTTTCTCTTCTGCGGTGGACATGCATAACATTTTACTCTTCCTAAGCCTTCTGCGGCGAGACTTTTCGTATAGGATAATTGCAAATCAATGGCCTTTCATTCAGCAGCTTGAGTGTCTGGATTTTTATCTTCCGGCATCCTTTTGTAGTTAATGATTAAGTAATCTGATATATTCCCTCGAAAAGGAGATGCTATGGCTGAAAAGAAGATAGAAAAACATGAGCACGTCAGAAGAGAAACTGATGAAGGTACACAGGAATCTCATCATGATAGAGTGGTTGAGAAAGACGAGGCAGAAACGAAGCCAAAATCTACTACCGTTGAGGAAGAGACGACCATAAAGAAAGATGATTAGAGCGGTATAGCTTCCACGTTCGACGAGCTACTGGATACGATCCTCCAAAAATACAAAGGGCTGCTCATTCCGAGCGACCTCAAGTACCTGATTGCTCATAATGACAATGGCGGAGACGACTGCGACTCGACCGCCGCCACCTTCCTTCCCTACAAATCAAAACTAAAAGGCATTCGACCATGATGTTGATTGTATATCGTATGGTCGTAGACTGTTTTTCAAACACGCGAGTTGGTTAATCCCCAAAGACCCGGATTCCGCTAAGTATAATACCTGAACACTTAAACCTGCCGTCTCGGCCACTTTCACGAAGTCGGCATGGTTCTTGCTAATCTTTCATGTAAAAGTCTGTCCTGATAAGAGACAAGCAGAGGGGAGTTTCAAAGTCATTATGAACAGGATAAAGGTCTGGCCGCATCTGACGATAATAGTTCTTCTATGCGTAGCGCTTGGCGCGATAGCGACTGAACTATGGTTAAGGCATAGAGAGAGCACGAACGCTCAGACTCTTGTAAGTGCCGCTCGAATAGAGCGTGTGGACGGCGAGGTGGGGCTGAATCGCAGTCTTAACGGTTCTAACACACAATGGATAGCTGCCACGCAGAATAGTCCCGTTTCCGTAGGCGACCGTATTTATGTGCGCGACAATTCGCGCGCGGCCATAGCTTTTACGGGAAGAAACTTCGCAAGGCTCAACCCGAACACGTCGCTGGACGTGTTGTCTCTCTCCGATAGTAGAACTCAACTTGCGCTGCGCGATGGCTCGGCTCTATTCAATGTAGGGCGACTCGCGCCCGGCGAGTTGTTTGAAGTGGCAACGCCTCTCGGAGCGGTTGATCTGAATCAACCGGGACTCTATCAGGTAGGCATAAACAATCGCGGCAACACGATCATCTCTGTGCTGAGCGGGCTTGCGCAGGTCGTGGGGCTTGGCGGCACAGGGCAGATAGGTAAAGGCCAGATGCTAACGCTGCTGGGACAGACTGCTGCTGACGTTATCATGTCGCGGCTTGACCCACCGTATGCAGGTGGTCTTGTGAATGATTACTATGGCTACCAGTATCCGAACATCTACGACGGGCGCTACAGCGACTATAACGCTTACCTGAACGATCCTTATTACTATGACCCTTACAATCGTTTCGCCAGTTACCAGTATGTGTCTGACTACATACCGGGCGTTGATGATCTTGATTATTACGGCAACTGGCAGAACGTGAGCGGCTACGGTTACGCATGGAGTCCACGCGTTGATGCAGGCTGGTCTCCTTATCAGCAGGGCTACTGGACTATGGATGACCCGTATGGTCTGACATGGGTTTCGGACGAGCCTTGGGGTTACGCTCCTTATCACTATGGCCGTTGGGTGTATTCAGGGAATCAATGGTTCTGGATTCCCGAAGGTGTAAACACGCAGCCCGTCTATTCGCCCGCTCTGGTGGCGTTCCTTCCTCTAGCGCAAGCGAACGAGATAGGCTGGGTTCCGCTTGGACCGGGCGACCCGTATGTACAGACCTACTACGATGCTAACTGGCAGCCACATTATCTAACGCAGACTCCTGTAACGGTGCAGCAGGTTGTCAACCTGAACGTTCCGGGCGCGCTAACGGTTGTGCCTGTGCAGGATTTTAGTCGCGTCATCAATCCGACGGTAATCACACGAGTTGACCCGCAGATGATTTCACAGGTTCGCCCTGTGCTAGACCCGCTCTCGGTTGACCAGTTGCGCCGTGCTGCTATGCAGACAGCAGAGGCGCGCCGCAAAGTTGATGTGCCGCAGGCCATAGCTCAGCGTTTAGACAATACGCGTGTCGTCACCAGCAGTGTGCCGCCTGCGCCGCCTTTCAGGGCAGACCTGGCCCAGCGACTTCGTGTTGAAGCCGTTCCAGAAAACCAGAGGAAGCAGAAGCTACAATTCAGAGAAGAGCGCCAGGAGGCAAATGGGCAACAGTCTAATGCAGTTAATCAACCTGCTGCCGTTCAGACACAGGAAGAGGCGAACGCGGAGCAGGAGCGAAACCGGCGTATGCAAGAGCTTGCGGCCTCTGCTGCGCGAGGCGACCGTACAGCGCGAAGCCAGATGCGACAGCTTGAGCGCGAACAACAGAACGCCGCTCGCCAGCAGAGGTTAGCCGAGCGGCAGCAGGCGCAAGGTGAACGTGTGAGCGCGCGCGAGCAGCGACAGGCGCAGAGAGAGGCAGAGCGCCAGCAAGCAATCACCGCACAGCAACAGCAACGCGCGACAATGCAGCAACAGATAGGAGCGCGCAGAGAGGCTAATCGTCAGGCCGCTACACAGCGCGCACAATCTGCGCCGCAAAGAGAGCAGCGAGGACGCGCAGAACAACCTAGACAGCAAGTAATTCAACAAGCTCCGCCTGTGCATCAGCGCGTAGAGCAGCCACAGGCGCGGCCACAGCGTGAGGCTCCGAGGCCATCTGAGCCTGTGCATCAGCAGCAAGCTCAACCGCATCAGCAACCGAACGAGCACAGGCAGGGGCCGCCACCACAGGCCGCCAAACCGCAGCAACAAGAACAAAGACCTGCGGGCAGAGGCAGAGGTCATCCATAAGGCATCCGGCGATTGTAGATTAAGAGAGCAGTTCAAAACTTCTTTGCGGAAGAGGCTGTCTGAACTATTATTTACTCGGTAAGAGGGACTTTTATGGTTGGAAATAGAAAAGCGCACCGCCTTTCCCCGTGACGGTACGCTTTTCTATTTTATCAACCGCCCGCTAACGGTCTAATATTCTCCCCCAAGAATATTAATTGCGAGCGGCTGATTTAACCACCCTGAAATACTTTCCCCTGTGCGCGAATAGTATCACCTCAACTATTGCAAATTCTTTTCGCAAATCAAACAAATATAGCAAGTGAGGCCACAGTTGCCGCCTCATGAGCCTAACAGCGATACGTCCTGCTTGATGTAGCCCAAGCATGAAATTCATGCACTCCCGTCGTTGCCGCGCCCCTATCATTCCCGCTCTGCTAGATAAGCGTGAAAAAAGGGCAATAAAATAGGCATTATTTTTGACTCTTCTGTTGCATCTATACTTTGGAATATGGCTTGCCTAAGTAGCTCTCCGGTCATGCCGTGCTTCGTGTTGAGAATGAGGGGTCAACTCAAGTTCGTACGGGAATGGCATGAGCAGCCATTAGATTTCTAGGTTAAAAGTAGAACGACTATGTCTGTATAATTTTCATGATGATGGTTATAAGCAAAAATTCTATGCTCGAAGAAGAGCGCAGCGCGACTCGTCAGGTGGCGCTGCCGCCAACCCTGCGCGGCTCGAAAGAACTGCTGCTCAACCGCGAGTTGAGCTTGCTGGAGTTTTTCCGGCGCGTGCTAGAAGAGGCGCTTGATGAGACTCAGCCGCTATTGGAGCGCCTTAAATTCCTTTCTATCTTCTCGTCGAATCTGGACGAATTCTTCATGATACGTGTGTCTGCGCTCAAGGAGCAGTTGACGGGCGAGGTGACTGAATTATCGCCGGATGGAATGACGCCCGCAGAGCAATTGACGGAGTGCAGGGAGCGACTGCTTCCTATGATTGATGAACAGATGCGATGCCTTCGTGAGCAAGTTTTGCCGCAACTCAAAGAGCACGGCATTGTGCTAGCCTCTTACGATACGCTCTCTGAAGGTGAGCGGCGCGCGCTCAATAATTACTTCATGGAACATGTGTTCCCAGTGCTCACGCCGCTGGCCGTTGACCCAAGCCATCCTTTCCCCTACATCTCCAATCGCAGCCTCAACCTGGGGCTGGCGGTCGAAGCCTTGCCTGAGCACGGAATCACAAGGTCTCTGACGGGCAGGCTCGAATCCAGATTCGTACGAATAAAAGTTCCGCCGGTCGTGCCGCGTCTGGTTCCCGTCAACGGCGCGAAATCGAAATTCGTTCTTCTAGAAGAGTTGATAGCGGCCAACGCGAGCGCCCTCTTCCCCAGAATGCGCGCAGGCCGATGCCACACGTTTCGCGTCACGCGCGACGACGATATAGAGATCAGAGAAGACGAGGCGGACGATCTTCTGCGCATGATCGAAGAGCAGTTGCGCCGCCGTCGCTTCGGCACGCCAGTGCGACTGGAAGTTTCCGATACAATGCCGGACGAGATGGTTAGTTACCTTACGGAATCGCTGGGGCTGACGCCCGCAGATGTTTACGTTATCAACGGGCCGCTCAACGTGCCCGACCTGATGACGCTTTACGAGATGCGGCGACCGGAATTGAAGGACAGGCCGTTTAGGCCCAAAGTGCCGAAGCTACTTGACCAGAGGAAGTCTGTCTTCGAGACAATCAAACGGCAAGATGTGCTGCTGCACCATCCTTATAGTTCATACAAGATAGTCACGGATTTCATTTCAGAGGCGGCCAGAGACCCGGATGTTCTTGCAATCAAAATCTGTCTATATCGTACAGGCCCGGACTCGCCTATTCCGCCAGCGCTGATTGAAGCGAGCGCGCGCGGCAAACAGGTCACGGCGCTGATTGAACTCAAAGCGCGCTTTGATGAGGAGAACAACATAGAGTGGGCCAAGCGGCTCGAAGAAGCGGGCGTGCACGTCGTCTACGGTGTCATGGGACTAAAGACGCATTGCAAGCTAACGCTGGTCGTAAGGCGCGAGGGGGAGGTGCTTCGTCGCTACGTTCACATTGCCACAGGCAACTACAACCCTACGACTTCGTGCACCTACACAGACCTTGGATTGTTCACTACGGACGAGCGTATAGGCGCGGACGCTACGGATTTGTTCAACTTCCTGACGGGCTACTCGCGCCAGAACGAGTATCGCCAATTGGTAGTTGCGCCCGTCAACTTGCGCGAGCGCATGCTCGAACTCATCAAACGTGAGACGGAGCACGCGCGCGCAGGTCGCCCAGCGCATATCATCGTCAAAATCAATCGTCTGGCCGATACGCAGATTGTTCGCGCTCTCTATGAAGCATCACAGGCTGGTGTTTCGATTGACCTGATTGTGCGCAGCATATGTATGCTGCGCCCGGGTGTGCAAGGTCTTTCGGAAAACATCAACGTCAGAAGCATAGTCGGTCGCTTCCTTGAGCACAGCCGCATCTTTTACTTCGCTAACGGTGGCAACGAAGAGGTTTTTATAGGCAGCGCAGACTGGATGCACCGCAATCTCAACCGACGCGTAGAAGTCGTCACCCCCATCAATGACCCAGGGCTTGCTAGATACCTGAAAGATGTAGTGCTGGCTGCGTACCTGCGTGACAACGTGAAGGCGCGCGTGATGCTCGCCGACGGCACATACAAACGAATCCAGCCCGCGCAGGGCGAGCAGAGGTTCGATAGCCAGTGGTCTTTCGTAGAGCATCAAGGTGAAAAAGAGTCTGAAGTCTAGCTATTTTCGATTTTGGATTTTAGATTTTCGATTGGAAAAAGCGGAAGCTTTTAAATCGAAAATCTAAAATCCAAAATCGAAAATTCTTCTGACTCTAGACTGTTTTTCAGAGGTGCTGATTATGTTTTTACAGAAATGGGTTCGTGAGCTGGTTGCTTTATCAATCGTGCTCATCTTGTCTCTATCAACTTTCGCGTTGGCGCAGCAGCAACCGGGACGACTGATTCCGCCGCCAGCACAAACTCCTAGCCCGCAACCATCGCAGACTCCAAGCCCGGAGCCTCAGAACGAGCCAAGCCCGCAGCCGCAGCCCTCGCCAGCCGAGCCGCAAGCCACGCCTTCGCAAGAAGCCACACCGGCGCAGGCCGCACCAGCGCAGGCCACATCTGCGCAACCCATGCCCGTTCTGTGGCGAGAGCCTTCGGACATCGCTTCGCGCAACCTTTATCTTGGGCCGGGCGGAGAAGATATGAAGCCAGACTTGACGAAGGTCACTTTCATACGTCAGGAGCCGAGAGGCCACACCACGAAGTATCGTGTGCGTGACGGTCAGGGACGTGTGTGGGTGGTGAAACTGGGCAACGAGGCGCAGTCGGAAACCGTCGCATCGCATCTGGTGTGGGCCGCAGGATATTTCACTGACATTGATTACTTCGTGCCGGAAGTTAAGATAGAAGGAAAGGGGACGGTTAAGAATGTAAGGTTCGAGGCGCGACCCAAGCAAATCAAACGCTTCGATCAAGAATGGGATTGGGATAACAACCCGTTCGCCGGCACAAATGAGCTACAAGGTCTGAAGGTGTTCATGGTCTTGCTGAACAACTGGGATTTGAAGACTGCCAACAACCGTGTCCTCCTTGTGCACAATGAAGCTACAAACAGCGATGAGTTGCGTTACATCATCAGTGATCTGGGGGCGACTTTTGGGAAAACAGGCAATTTTATAACGCACAATCGTAACCAGCCCGGGGCTTATGCCGCAACCAAATTAATCAAGAGGATCGAGGGTGACCACATAATCTTTGATTTCCGCGCCACGCATGACCAGATGCTTCGGAACGTCACTGTCGCTCAGGCAAAATGGCTCGGAACTCTGCTGTCACAGTTAAGCGATCAGCAAATCGGCGACGCATTTCGCGCGGCAAACTATAGTCCTGATGAAATTCAGATACTAACGAAGTCCGTGCGGTCTAGAATAGATGAGTTGGTCAATCTTCCCGGATAGGAATCTTTTCGTCTACCGCTCTGTTTAGAATTCTTCGACGCGAAGGGGATAAAATATGTTCCGACGAAATAGGGTGCGCGAGTCGCTCGCTTTATCAATTGTGCTCATCTTCTCTCTGTCAGCTTTCGCAGTGACCGGGCAGCAACCGGGAAGACTAATCCCGCCGATGCCAGCACAAACTCCTAGCCCTGAGCCATCGCAGACTCCAAGCCCGCAGCCTCAGAATACTCCGGCACAACCTGCGCCTACTCAAGCCGAGCCGCAAGCCACGCCTTCGCCGGAAGCCTCGCCAATGCAGTCCGCATCTGCGCAACCCGCGCCCCTCTTGTGGCATGAGCCTTCAGATATCGCAGGGCTAGACCTCTATCTTGGGCCGGGCGGCGCGAACATGAAGCCAGACCTGACGAGCGTGACGTTCATAGAAGAGGAGACAGGCGGATACTCTAAGAAGTTTAGCGTGCGCGATGGCGCGGGCAAGAAATGGATCGTGAAAATCGGCAACGAGGCTCAGCCCGAAACCGTTGCGACTCGTCTAATATCTGCGGTCGGCTACTATACGGACATCACTTATCTAGTTCCCAGCGTTGAGATCAAGGGCAAAGGAACTTTTCAGAACGTGAGGTTTGAAGCGAGGCCGGATGATGTGAAGCGGCTAGGCGAGTGGAAGTGGGAGAGCAATCCATTCTCGGGCACGCGAGAGCTTCAAGGGTTGAAAGTGCTGATGGCTCTGGTGAACAATTGGGATTTGAAGAACGCTAATAACAGAATATTGAGCCTGCATAACGAAGAGACGGGCAGAGATGAATTGCGTTACATCATCAGCGATCTGGGCGCGACCTTCGGTAAAACAGGAGGCGTTTTCAATCGCAATCGCAACAGGCCGCAAGACTACACGAAAACTAAATTCATCGTCGGCGTTAGAAACAACACCCTACAGTTCGACTATCACGGCAAAAACAGCGAGATACTTCAAGACATCACGGTCGAACAGGCCAGATGGATAGGCGGGTTACTGTCGCATCTCAGCGACCAACAGCTTAACGACGCTATTCGCGCAGCAAACTATAGCCCGGCGGATGCGCAGCTACTGTTGGCGACCATCAAGGCGCGCATTGATGAATTAAAGAATCTTCCGGGATAAAGTCATAACGACTTTAGAGCAAAATTAGATTGAGTGTAAGTTGCGATCAATTCACCAGCGCATACCATAAAGAGCGCAGAGGAATTACAGAAGATTTTAAATCTCAGATCAGAAATCTCAAATTTGAAATTTCAAATCTCAAATGATTTTGATCTTCTCTGTTTATCTTCCGTGCTCTGGCCTGCGTTGTTGAAATGAACTTACCTTACGTTCGACCGAAAATTTGCTCCAGATTACACTGGCCCTCGCTCTGAAAGGTATAGACGGTGTTTCTACAAAACAGAGTTCGCGGCATAGTCGCTTTGACGATTGCTCTAGCCTTGTGCCTCTCATCATTAACCCTGACTGCCTCTGCTAAATCGAAGAAGAAGATGCCAAGGGGCACGCCCATCTTATGGCGCGAGCCTTCGGACATCGCTTCGCGCAACCTTTATCTTGGGCCGGGCGGCGCAGCGATGAGGCCGAACTTGAGAAGACTAACTTTTATAAGTGAGGAGACGGGCGGCTATTCTCGTAAGTTTCGCGTGCGCGACGCATCGGGGCGCGAATGGGTTGCGAAAATCGGGAAGGAAGCGCAATCGGAAACGGCTGCTGTTCGTCTGCTATGGGCCATAGGCTACGTGACGGAGATTAACTATCTTGCGCCGCGCGTGACTATTCCGGGCGAGGGAACTTTCGAGAACGTACGCTTCGAGGCCAGACCCAAAAGCATCAAGCGCCTTGATGAATGGAAGTGGGAGGATAACCCTTTCACGGGCACGCGCGCCTTTCAAGGATTGAAAGTGATGATGGCGCTTCTGAATAACTGGGACATGAAGAACAGCAACAACAAGATTCTATTCGTGCGCAATGGTCGGCGCGGCGGCGAGCTTCAATACATCATCAGCGACCTCGGCGCAACTTTCGGAACGTCCGGTAATGTGCCCATCTTCTGGCGCTTCACGCGCAGCCGCAACAATCCCGAAGAGTACGCGAACGCAAGTTTTCTTGAGGACGTTAGTGACAATCATGTTCGTTTCCATTATCACGGAAGAAAGAGCGGTGTCTTAGACGACGTCACTGTGACGGATGCCAGATGGATAGGCCGCCTTCTTTCGCAATTGAGCAATCAACAGATCAGAGATGCATTTCGTGCTGCCAATTATGATGATGATGAAGTTCGGCTGTTGACTGAGGCCGTACGCGAAAGGATCAACGAGTTGGTCAATGTTTCAAGAGAAGCGCGCCGATGAAGAAAGGGAAGATTAACATAACTCATCTGCTCAGCCCTCACTGGAAAGCGCTCGGCATAGCTTTCGTCGCAGTCATAGGCGAGAGCGGCACGGACTTATTAGAGCCTTGGCCGTTGAAGATAATCTTCGATTACGTCTTAAGCTCTAAGCAGATGCCCGCGTGGATGGCTTCATTAGTCCATTCCACGCTTGGCGATGACAAGCTGGCCGTGCTCAGTTTCGCTGCGCTTGTTGTGATTTCTATAGCCATAGTCGGGGCTATAAGCAGTTATACGGAAGATTATCTCACCACAAGCGTAGGCCAGTGGGTCATGCACGACCTGCGCAGAACCGTCTATCATCACATCCAACGCCTGTCGCTTGCATATCACGATAAGAAAAGAACAGGCGATTTAATCAGCCGCGTCACTAGCGACATTGACGCCATACAGAGTCTCATCTCGAACGTGCTGCTGGGCATGCTAGTACAAATCCTCACGCTCCTGGGCATGATAGGCGTGATGTTCTATCTTAACTGGCGGTTCACTCTGATAGCTCTGTCGGTTGCGCCCGCGCTCTTTCTGATCGTCTATAGTTTTACTCGCCGAATCAAACAAGCTTCGCGCGCAGTCAGGAAAAAAGAGGGCGAGGTTATCTCCGTACTGCAAGAAGTCCTCTCATCAATCCGCGTGGTTCAGGCATTCACGCGAGAAGATTACGAGCAGCGCCGGTTCGAGCAGGAGAGCATTGAAAGCGTAGGCATAGCCCTTCGCGCGCGAAACCTTAAAGCGATGCTTCCGCCAATAGTCGAGATCGTAGTAGCCCTGGGCACATGTCTTGTTATCTGGTACGGCACGCGTCTAGTCATCAGCGGTCAACTGAGCGCGGGCGCGCTTCTGGTCTTCTTCCTATACCTTGGCAAGATGTACAAGCCCATGCGCCAGCTTTCAAAGATGACCGACACGGTGTCAAAGGCTGTGGTCGGATTCGAGCGCATACGCGAAGTGCTCGAAACAGATATGCTTGTGCGAAACCTGCCCGGAGCGCGCAAGGCTCCGCGTTTCAAAGGCGAGATTGAATTCGATCACGTCACTTTCGGCTACGAAGAAGGCCGCACGGTTTTACAAGACCTCAATCTTAAAATCGAACCCGGTCAATTGGCCGCTCTGGTTGGCCCAACAGGCGCAGGCAAGACGACCGTTATTAGCCTCATCCCGCGCTTTTACGATCCCGCATCAGGCCACGTGAAGATTGATGGCGAGGACGTGCGCAGCTTCAAGATTAAATCGTTGCGCCAGCAGATCAGTTTCGTTCTTCAAGAGTCGCTACTATTTCGCGCGCCCGTCTGGCAGAACATAGCCTACGGCAGGCCGGAAGCCACGCGCGACGAGATTGTGCGCGCAGCGCGGCTAGCCAACGCGCATGAATTTATTGAAAAACTTTCGGAAGGATACGACACAATGGTAGGCGAGCGCGGCGTCACGCTTTCAGGCGGGCAGCGACAGCGCATAGCAATCGCGCGCGCCATCATACGCAACGCTCCCATACTCATTCTAGACGAGCCTTCCTCTGGCCTGGACGCTGCGTCGGAAGAACTCGTCTTCGACGCCCTGGCACGTTTGATGGAAGGCAAAACCTCAATCGTCATAGCGCACCGACTCGCAACAATCCGCCGCGCAGACGTTATCTTCGTCATCAACGAAGGCCGCGTGGTTGAAAGCGGAACTCACCATGAACTGCTCGCGCGCGGCGGCCTCTACGCAGAGCTTTATGAAATCCAGTTTCGCAAAGAAGAGATGGATGATTTAGAATCCGTATCATTCTCAGCGCGAAACCATAATTGAGATAAAAAAAGACCGCTCTACAACGAGAGCGGTCTTTTTATGCAGTAGAAAAATCAGCGCTGTTAGTTAGCGTGCGATACGGCTGCCGCCCCGGATGAAGGAGCGCTTTGCGCCTGTATGTGCTGCCCGTAATCTTCTACGAATTTCTTCAATGCTCCGTGTCCAAAGCGCGTGTAGAAATCGTAAGTCTTCATCTCGCTGTACACCTGATCGAAGTTCCAGTGATAAAAGTTGAAGCGATAGACAGCGCCTATGACGCCTGTGCGATGACGCCCGCCCGCACAGTGCACATAAAATTTACCCGTAGCAGGATCATTGACTAGCTTCAGGAAAGCATCAATCTGCTCCGATTTCGGGTAATCCGAATCGCTCATAGGAATGTTCACATAACGCATTCCCAGAAGCGCTTGCAGGTCTCTATAGTCCTGCTCTTTTGGCTGCGCTCCGCGATAAAAGCGCTCATCCATCTGACCGAAATTCTTGATGTGGACATTCGTCAGACTATTCTGTGCAGGAACCTGTGCAACTGAAAGTGAGGCCAGCGCAAAAACGATAGCCATGATTGAGATTAGGGAACGTAAGGGGTTTGGGGTCAGACGCATTGCAGAATCTCCTTTGTAAAACATAAAAGTTTCTTCGGGATAATTTAAGAAACTGTCGGGGGCTACTGCACTTGTTGAAGACCAGATATTTTCAGACGGCACTCGAAGCTTTTTCGACCACAAGCCACACGATTTCCGACTGCTTGTGGGCGCTGTGAGGCATCCTAATTATGACCTGATTTTCAAGTTAACCGACGAGGTTTTCCAGCACTTTGTCGGTCAAATATAAGATTCATTAATCGCCGCTAAGGTTGCATCTGAGGTCAATCAGAGTCCTCCGATTCCGCCGGATTTACCCCTTCGTTTAGAGTCATGGCTCCGCTCCTGAAAGGGCGGCATGACGAGCTATTAAGTCCCTGTTCGAGAGTGGCTACAAAATCTCGGTGAAAGTAGAAAAGCGCGCCTTAAACGATACAGGCGCGCTTAACTTTTTGGCGGAGCCGACGGGACTCGAACCCGTGCGCTTCGCCGCCTTTGTGCCTTTTTCGCCCAATTTTCTACCCATTTACAGCCACCAAAGTCGATTGTTTGTAATGATTCATTATTACCACCATCTATACTAACTCTAGTAGGGTCATAATAAATATCATAGAGTCCCAACGTTATCGCCTTGGGAGAAACTGTAAAGGGAAGGTGTCCCCCGGCCTTTGCCCATCCCGGTATGCCGGGCTTGAACCTAGCATTATCTATTGGGGAATATGTACCGTTACCCTGAACGGTCATCTGAGGAAAAAACTGTCGGAGAGCATCTCGAAGACACCGTGACAGTTGTTGTCCATCTGTATCCTTAGCCCGCGCGTCGAATAATCCCACACGCCAACTCAACTGCGGGGGGCCGCCCTCGTTATCTGGCTTGAAGTAAGGGTACTCCACGCCGATAAGCCTAATCCAAACGGCACAATTGCACCCTGCTCGTGCCTGAATCCGTTCTTATCATGGATAAGATATTCCACTGTGGCAGCACCAGTGTCCATCAAGTGAGCCGCTTCAGCACAATCGAAAGCTATACCGTTTAGAGCACAACGTCCATCGGGCACAGCAAATCCAGCCAGAAGTGAACCGTTACCTTGCTCTGTTGGAGTGCCGGGAGGATTTGGGTCAACGAACGGGTCACTGTATCCCATGTTAATGCCCATAGGATCAGGTTCTATCTCTGCCTCGTAGTTGCCGTACTGGGATGAGAATCCGCGAGCGCCTGTTACAGGATTATCATGCACCCATAAGACTGCACTCTCTCCTGTGCCCATGTTGTACTCATGACGGGCTATGACCTCATCGCCTAGATAGACATAACCCATCATCTTCTGCCCTTGATAGTTGATGTCTGCGATGACCTGCCCACCCAACACACTGCTTCTCAAATAATAAGTTACATCGCCTTGCCCTGTCCTCTTCACCACTTGAGAATCACCATCGAACGCTTCTGCTATGGCCTGAGTGTTATCGCTACTCTGTACTTTTAGATTATGCCCGGCAGAATCGTAAGTAAACTGCATGTCCGGGTTCTGCAAGACGTTGCCTTCTGCATCATAGTGCCAGTTGGGATCAGGACCCTGCCCATTAGCAGCTTGCCTCCGGTTGTGAGAATCATACTGTACATTGAAGTAATCCGACTGACTCCAGTATCGGTTCTCTCGGCTGGTCATGTTGCCCCATACATCGTGCTGATAGGTTTGACGAAAAGGGCCTGGATCGCCGTAATGAATGCCAGTAAGATAGTACCTTGCGTCTGCGCCGGAGTAAGCCTCTCTCATCCTGCCCATTTGATCGTAAGCGAAGGCTCTATCCAGCAGGTCATTCAAGTAATCGTGCGATGAGCGCAAGTTCCCGTCAGGCTCATAAGTGTAATCGTTGCTCACAACGGTGACGGGGCCACTCTGCGTCGGGGAGGTGAGTTGAAAACTCTGTAGTCGCAAACTAGCATCGTAGCCGATAGAGAGAGTTGTGCTATTGCCGTAAGTCATGCCTTTGGGAGCACCCCATGCACGATACTGTATGTTAGAAGCAAACTGCGTAACGTTAGGCCAGCCCGTGCCGGTTACCTCAATTGCTCGTCCTATCGAGTCATAGTTATAGCCGACAGTCTGACCGAATGGGTCTGTTATCTTCTTCAACTCTCCACTGAGGTTGTAGTCATAGGTGAGAGTGAATGAACCGGACACGCCGCTGAACTGGCGAGTTTCGGATCGCAGTCGTGATTGTGTATCGTAAATGTAAGAGGTGCTGCCCGTGCTATCACTCATTGATATGCGATTGCCTACAGAGTCATAGGAATAGCTGACATCAGAGGGCAAGGGGATTGATGTGGAATCAGGAGTGGAATAAGTAATACCTGTTACCAGATGACGTGAGTTATAACTGTAGGTTGCACTTGCTCCTCTTGCGTCTGTTACCCTGTTGCTGTGCATTGTTCTGCGGAATACACATTCTTGTTAGTTGCTGTTCGGTGGCTCTAAAAAATAAGGTTTGAGTTTCTGCCATTCTGATGGAGATTCCAAACAGCCTTCCGGCAATAGTTGTGCACCTGGTTCATGGACAATAATCGCCTCAAGATACCGCTGCCGCGACGTGCGGCTATACCAGAATTCAAAGGCAATACCACCATTTAGATCATCCCAGAAGACTATGTCTCGACCGCCTTCAGCTTCAGTATGGTAGCCAAGTCGCACGAAGGACTGGAGGTTAGGATACTGACGACGTATTTGGTCGGGCGAGCTGCTGGACGTGATCCCGTTGGCGGTCGCGTAGCGGTTTGTGGCCGCCACGATCTGAATGACACGCCCTTTGCTCACATAAACATATATCCCATTCTGGACTTGGACATCGCTTTGCGTCTTCATGTAATCGAGCCAGTGCATCTGTGTTACACCCTCACAACATTGCTGAGGCCAGCAGGGCTGTGAGTATTGGTAGGTGTATTCATCGTAATACTTGTTGCCAAACACCGCCCCGAACACCTGTTGGGCGTACTCGCGCGTATCGCCTAGTTGCACCGGGCCGATGCTACGCCCAGGAACGATCAGGGAGGAAGTCGCTTGAGATGTTGCATTGACCGTTGCGTTTTTAACTGCTTTATTGGTCGTTTGGTTCATCGCAGGGTGACAGCTAGTAAGTAGCAGACCACTTAAACTTAGTGAAGTTACCAATCGCCTAAATGATGCGCTTCTATTTCTTATCATCCGACTCTCCTACTCTCCTATTAAAGCTGATAGCTTTAATGCCCATTTGAGCAGGGCCTCTAAAAACAGTTCTTTGCGATAGCCAGCACATCAGTGACATAAGTTGGATTGCCGGGCGCAGTACCCCGGTCCAATATATTTACTCCCGCTTGACCATTTGCGATACGACCCAGCATGCGGCCAGTCGCTCTAACATGACCAGCATTATAACCCCGCAGGGCACCCGCTACGGCCAGCTCGGGGCCGAACTTCGTAAAGCTTTGAATTAAGCCAGCTACTTTAGCTGACGCCCTATCAGCCGCTGTTCCGGGATCATAAGCCCAATTCCGCGCGTCAGGATAACTATGATCATCAAATTGGAATATCCCGTGACCGTGACCATGATCCCCGGTTATGTTTCTAAACCCCGTCTCTCGGATACCAAGAGCAGCTAAGATTCTCGGATCAATGCTATGTGCACCGCCCGCACGGGTAAGAATATCCCAAGCCGCCTTTGCTCGATTTATTGCATCTTGTGCCTCTTGTGGTTTTTTAAATCCTGCAACAGCCAAAGCATCTAAACAGGCTTGGCTAAGCTGCCCTTGTTGTGCAGTTTGTTGCGGTGCAGGGTTCTGCTGCGATGGCGGCGGAGTAGGAGTCTTCGAGGGACTCGGTATAGGGTTCTGCCCGTAGTTAGCAATCCAAGTCCAGAACCCACCAGTCTCAGCCCTGTTGACAATCACTACATCAAACGGGTCACCCTTGTCCGGCACTACCGTGCGGCTGCCACCAGAGCCGCTATCAACACGCGTGCCTCCATCATTATATGCCCAGTATCCTCCCCCATGAGGATTAGTCAGAAACATAAAATCCTCCAAAGGCATAGCTATACCATCCCGAG
>MNJR01000091.1:0-2415 GCA_001920415.1 Acidobacteria bacterium 13_1_20CM_3_53_8
AGAAGGACATCACGATTAAGCAGGAGGACCAGCAAGAGGTCAAGCAGGAGGATAAGGAAGAGCCCAACGAGCTCTCTTCGCCTCGGACACCAACTCCGGTAATGACACTACTCAGGCTGACAGCAACGTACGTACACGGAAGCAGAAGGAAGAGAAAGGGGAGAGCTTGCTTGGGGGCATTGGCAAATAAGGAAGGCAGCGACGAGGTTCCAGGCGCCAGCGAGGTTGCCTAAGCCTCCTATAGGTAGATCAGGCACGTAGCGACCTTATAGAGCTCGAGCACATGACGTACGGGCTTTTCTTTTGTATGGAAATACGAATTACAAAGTGCTTAGAATCGGCCGAGAGTAAAGTCCCAATTGGTACGTATACCCTGCGGTAGCTTGACATTTCGCCAAGCGATCCAACAGCAAGTAGGGTACTAGGAACCGCTCTGCAAAGATGCCCGAAAATTCAAAAGCCTGGCACTAGTGGTGTTCTCGTACGTCAACCGTTAAAGGTATTGCCGAATGGCCTTTGCAGTAGGGGCCATGCAGCAGTTATGACTGAGACCCTCCAAGCAACAGAATCCCGTCATGGCGGGAAACCCAGTGCAGCAACGTCCAGATCCGGCTGCTCACCGACGATCATCTGGCTTAGTAGTTTACCACTTCCCAGGCCCAACGTAATACCATACCTTCCATGGCCTGTGCAGACCCAAATACCGCTTTTTGCGCAATCTCTTTCGACATGGTGAGATTTTGCCTTCGAGATCCGTGGCCCGCGCAGATCTGCGCATGAGACAGAGGTGACAATAGGTAGCTCTCGGTCGATTGTAGGTCGGTAGGTCCGCCCTTTCTCCAGCACTTCCGGATCATCTCGCAACGCGTACTGTCCATTCCTGAGAAACTGCGCAGCGTATTCTCGCAGGCGCTTGATCGCGTCTTCATCAGGCTCCGCCTCACCGGTGACGCCATCAGGTCTTGTTTCCTCATCATTTAAGCCACAGACCCAGATGACGAAATGGCTTGTCGCCAGATCCTTTCTACCCACAAATTCGAGTTGATGATCTACAACTTCGTCAAGGATAACCTCTGCACGCATCTGATCTCTGACGGTGGCAGTACTCTTGACAATGATCCAGTTTCCCGAGTTTACAGTCTCGTGGAAGTCACGGCTGAAGTCGGGAAAGAGCTCGCGGACAAGTTGAGGTGTCCTCGTGCCGGCAGCGAACACAAGGTTGTCACACTCGTATAAGTGGTCACCTTGAGCTGACTTTACCTCCACTGAACGAACCTTTCCACAACCGCAACGATGGACCTTGAAAAGAGTGCAATCGATCACTATGCTAACGTAGTATTCGAGACACCGCTTATAAAGCCACTTTCCCAAGCCTCTCGGGTTGCTAGTACGTGAAAATTCAGTTTTCATCACCCCTAGGAAGACTGAGTAAGAACATACATGGTTGCGCTTGATGGGTTATTCTCCCAAATTCCGGAGCCACCGACTTGGTCTTGTCGCGTGGCTCGAAGGGCTGGTTCTGACTCCAGATGCCACCCTTCGGCGAGCTTCATCCAACATGGCGCCCTAGAATCTGTCGGCCCTTGTCCACAGTGGGCTTGAAAGAGTGAATTCTCGTGGTAGTCACATATGTGCCTGAAATCAGGCTGCTCCCTTGCCAGATCTCGATAAATAGCGAAGGAATGATCGGCCAGCTGACGCAGGCTACCAGAGAACCAGTGACGTGATAGTAATCCGGAGTTGTGTCCTGAGGCGCCTTGAAAGCATTGATTCCGGGCTTCTAGGACAATGACTTGTTGCTGCTGGGTTTTGCTCATCCGACTAAGCCAGTAGGCTGTTCCTAGTCCTGTCACTCCGCCGCCAACGATGATGGTAGTCTTAGTCTTCCGTACACCGCAAGGGGCACATTGAAAGTCGTCTTCCGTCGGCTCTGAAGGTTTGGATTTGTCTCGAGCCGCCGGAAAGCACGAGAAGGCCATCCTAAGCGAGGCCAAAAGCCCTCTGGATGTTGCGCTCGCCCCCATTTATCCGGTAAGAAAATATGTAATTGAGTTGCACAGACAATCTCAGCCTCCCCGGTCAAAGGGCGATCCCTGTCGTCCGAAGGTACGTAGTACTGAAAAGCTTTCACTGAAGTGCCAAAAGCAAATCCAAATCATCGTCAAGCCATTCAGTTTCATTCTTGAGACATATGTAGTCTTCCGTGAAGGGGACGCAGCTGTCCCTTATGCACGATATAGCAGGCACTTTAAGGAACTCCGTGTCATAATGACGATGTTTGTCGGGAAATGAGGTAGCACGTGACGAGGTTGAGGAGGCTGGGATAGCACCTTATCTTATAGCTTGCCCACAGTTACCATCATCTACACAGCACCATGACAATAGATCATCCAAAAACCTGCTCAATCTGACACT
>MNJR01000091.1:2488-5904 GCA_001920415.1 Acidobacteria bacterium 13_1_20CM_3_53_8
CAACCCGCCTGACTTCAGCGCCCTGCTGCTCACCGATACTGTGTAGCCCTCCATTACTAGGCTTGTGCTGGGACGCATATCCATCGAAATCCTTGGAGCTTGTAAAATTCGTCACCCTCGATGAACCCTTGCAAACACCTCAAAAAATGGTGCATGCAAGCCTCCATCCCAAAAGGTGCGAATGGCACCGGAGTAAGGCGATCCCTGCTCTCTTTTAGTTGGGCCTTGGCTTATTCGTCTATTCCGTGCAGAAAGGTTTTCATTCAGCCTTGCTATCATAGTTTTGGTGACCTTACTCCCCCAAGACTACCTGACTATGGTAGAGTCATCCAGCAATGAAATATACAAATTATTACTTCCAGACCCAAGTAATTCTGGGTCGGCAGCGGTAACAAATAGATTGTTATGGTAGGTCCATGTCCATCCATGTATTGTCTTGAAATTCGCTCCCGGCTGCATGCTAGTGACTAAACATGCAGGATACAGAAACAGGGTAGTTGAATGCACTTAGGGTCCGCTTGCACTCAACGACCAGTTCAGCTCTAGTCTCAACTAGCCGGGGTAGACGACTAGAACTAAAACTTCTACGCTTTCCCTACGCCGCTGGGCCCCAAATGTTGGGGTCAAATCGAATGACGCATGAGGACACGCTTTTTCTGGTCAGAAAGATCACATTTTGCAGGGGTTGATTGACTTACTAATTGCAGCACCGAGCTTCGAATCAAATGATTTGAATATGAGAATCTTTGTACAGGACGTTATATGTCTCACCAACCATATGCGGAAGGATATTGTCTGATGCGACCAAATCTTGGGCGACATCGAGACTGCGAAAGTCACAAACGCCTAAAGGCCAATCTCTCAAAGGGCCAAACAGAGGACGCCAGATGCTTCGTGAGGTCAGCAATCTGTTCATCTAAGGAGTTGAGGTTGTACTTGAGGATTTGAAATCGACGCTGAGCCAGCTCAGTGCCTCTTTCTTTGCCAAAAATCTGTTCCAGCCTTTGTCGAGCGAACCGAGGAGTGTAATCTTCGGCGATGTCAGATTTCGCTGGCTTAAAGTCCCTATTGTGCACGACGCTCACCGCAATGGACTCCTTGAATGGGTTGCTTCTCCCCTGAAACGCCCCAGATCTTCTTGGGAAATTCGACATCTCTTCTGCGAACCTAACATTCTCCATCACAGAGTGTGCGCGAATGCGAGATCAGTTACAAACCTCGGATGTTAGTGTGTGTACAATCTCGGCTCCTGTGACGTGTCGCAACCATTCCTCAACCTTTGGGATGTACTCCTCCCTTACTGCAGCTGAGTCCTTGAAAACCTCTGTCGAGATCTGGAAATCATGTCGTTTGTAAGTGAACCCACAAAGGTCAATATCATCTCGCCAGCCTGCATCCCTCATGTTATGAACCGGGACATCGCTAATAGGCTCTGAGACCTCGTTAGAAGCACGCTGACTCGCTGGCAAAGCATGCTGGGGCACATTGATAAAATATGGTTTCGTGGTCTTCCAGAGGTCGAGATCTTTCAGATACCAAAAGGTACCCACGAGGTTTGGCGACATTTGCTAATATCAAGCCCAAAATCTATGACTATGCATCCAAAACTTGGACCTTATGCGGAACTTTTCAGAAGACACTCGACAGGGAAACTCAGACCACAAAAATACAAGTACTCACAATACGGTGGATCGACGTGACCGAGGCCAAATCCTCGATCCGAAGAGAAACTACTGCTCTTGCAAGTTCCCAAAAGGCTCTGGCAGGGGGTAACGATAAAACCTGTCAGGCTCAGCCTTGACTTTCTATTCCCCTAACGGAATATGATCATGAGGCTGAACATCGTCGATCAGAATTGATTGCTCTGGATACTGAAGGCATCAAAGTATCATTGGCTCATGGCTGTAAACTAGTGCATTGGGCAAAAAGCCCCGATGCTGCATGCCTGATACAATCGAACAACCTATGAGGGTCTGACGTGACCCCAAATCACATTACATCACAATCACACCTTTTGAAAATCTGCTAGCGTATTGTCCACTAGAAACAATCTTCGGGCGCAGCCGACCTGGAACGTGCCGTTCCCAATCAACAAAAGCACTAGCGACGGACCCTTCGCTTGGCAGAATGCCCGGGATCTTTTGGACGACCGTCGCCATCATGCTCCCTCTTTCTGGAATAAGTGCTGTTATTTGTCGGCTGAATATACCGAACAATATTGGCTGGACTTACTGGCTTCCATCCTTTCTTTTGCTCAAATAGCTCCACGTCTACAAACCACCCCGACATCAGTGCCTGCCGGGTCTTTGCTCAGCCAATCGTACCAGGGTTTGGTATCCGGTTTGTCTGGCTCCGGCCTCCAGGTGAGCCAAGGCCGTTCCTCGAGTTGTGATTTTGTCAGGTGGTCGACTTTCGGCGGCCAGAAAGCCCTCCAAGGCTGTTCGAGGTTGTCCCCTGTTGGCATGGCTGATCTTGTAGGAGGTGAATCCATTTCTGCTTTGAAAACGAAAGGCTGTTCTTGACGAAGTAGGGGCGATCTGCGGTTAGGTTTGATTTGCGAAGGCAATTTGCGAAGGCGTTTTGCTTGTGGGAGGCTCGTATGTGTGCATCCTGATGAAGAAGGGGCGTCATCTCCGTTTTTAAGCTTTGGCTGATGAGGTGGCAGCCCGTCCAGAGATTTTTTGCCAGTCATCTGCCACTTTTTTTCTGCGCTCCCTACCGTGCCGAACTTGCAGCCTATCACAAGGGACCTCTCTTCTGCTACAAAGACAAGGACACAAGGACTTGAGCCGCATAAAGGGCTTACTGCCGCGTGGACAGTTAGCGTGCTAGCGAACCTCTTCTTTGCGACCCTGCAGGTGTGGTTGGCCCAGCGCTTTACTTTTCGGCCCACAAGCAGCGTCTGGCAGCTCTGCAGGATACCATGATGCCTTGTCGCTCCAGTGATCTTTCGCAAGTTAATTGCGGCCCAATTGGTTTGACAGTCGAGATAGCCTTCTGCGCCGGAAACAAGATTTACTCATTCTGATAGTCTTCTTGAGCATGGCCTGGGTTCTGCGGCTCTGTTTTTTCGTATTGGATTCTGTTGTGACGTCCCATGTATGGAAATATTCATGTCATGCCTACTCGGCAAGGCGACTAGCTCGCGACCAAATTCTGCTACGCCTCAACACTGTCTAAACCTTCATTTGCCGTTGCATACTTGATGGGCGCCATGCGAAAAGACGGAGTAATCGTGGGGCACAAGCACCACTTTTCTACTGGTTCCTGCTTTCCGCACTCGCCAACGTTCTTGCTATGCCTTCTCTCTATCGTACGTCCTTGCACACAATTGGCATACACTTTCCATTCATATCCCTGAACAGGCCTAATGGCTACTTGGAACCGGTGAATGGCCTGCATATCTTGCAACTGCA
>MNJR01000091.1:5927-8389 GCA_001920415.1 Acidobacteria bacterium 13_1_20CM_3_53_8
CCTTCGGACCTCATCGAGAATGGTCAAAAATGAGGGTTTGGCTCGGAAGCCAACGCCTTATACCTCTACATTTGACTGACCATCAATTGACTCTCATTCTCCAAGCCATGCACTCTATTCGAGCGCCTGGGCAGTGCTCCGATGACGAAGGATACCTAATCGAGTCAAGGATGAGTTCCAGTGCCTCTACATGCCCGACCTGGGCCCAGGACATCAATGACTTTGCCAGGCAACTGCCTGCAGCAGACCTTGCGCTCCTCGACAAACACATACGTTCAGAACCTTTAACGACCGATATGCTTTTGAAGTCAACGTGGTGTTGCGTCGAGACCTATAAGCAGAAACGATTCCAAAGAGCTCTACGGAAACTAGATCCATTATTTTCTCACATCAAATCTTTCTCCTCCATTGTCGATGTATTCGTGCAGACTAATCCGATGATTCCCGGACTCATTTGGGGAAGTTTGCATCTTGCCATCACAGTAGGGTTCCGCAACTGACTTTAAGAGACAAGGAACTGTTCTAACCGTTTCATGGGCAGGTTTCTTGTCGTACATTGGCTCTATTCGAAAAGTTTGTTGACATGCTCGCGGATTTTGCGCCAATCTTATCTTTCTTTGACCGCTCGAAGAAGCTATTTGAACAGATGGACAGCAACGATCTAGAAACAGCCGTTGAAGCTGTCTGCAGAGAAATGGTCCTCTTTTGTCTTGGGGTCGTCAAATACTGTCAGAGGAATCCCATCGGTAGGTGCTCCAAAGTTATCCCAGCCGACAGTCCGCTTATCCTTGCAAGCGAACTTTTGCCGTACCCTCTTTCAACCCAGCCTTGAAGTAGAATTCCAGCAATACAGTGAGAGGTTGCAGAAGCAAATTGCGCTGGCAGACAAAGAAGTGCGCATGTGCGAAATGCAAGCTACGCAGCAGGGACTTTACGAAGTTCAAATGTTGGTCAGGGAAGCGCCCGAGCGACTGAAACCGTCCGGTCCCTCCAAACAAGTGATTCGGATGATCCCGTACTGCCAGAATGAAGGCTTCTTCGGCAGGCAGGAAATTCTTGACAACATTTCCAAAGCCCTTGATCCCGGAAGGTCGCCAAAGAGACAACACAAGTTCGCACTCTACGGTCTCGGCGGCTGCGGGAAGACACAAGTGGCACTTGAGTACGTGTACAGTCATTTCGACGAGTACAAGATCATCCTATGGGTCAGTTCAAGTAGCGTTGAAAAGGTTGAAAAAGACTTTGCCGAGGCTGCATTCCTACTCGGGCTTGGAAAGCCAGTCAAGCATGCTAATGAAGCGCGCCGCTATGCGCTCCAGAGGATCTACGAGTTGAGTACGTTGGTAGAAGCAAATACACTGCCACACTGACAGTGGCGGCAGATGCAAGCTACTTGATGGTGTTCGACAACGTCGAGGATCTCTCACTAATCAGGTCATATTTGCCACATACGAACCATGGCTCCATCATCATTACGACCCGAGACTCTGACATGTCGAGAAAGGAGTTTTCATCATCGGCTATGGTGCCGGAGTTCACCATCGACGACGGATCCAAGTTCCTGACGGCTTTGCTCCCGCACTCTGTAACCTCTGCTGCGGAAAACTCTATAAGGGAGACCAGCACTGTCCTAGGAGGACATCCACTCGCTCTCAGCCAAGCGGCAACATACATTCTCAGTAAAGATTGCCAGGTTGATGACTTCTTGAAAGACTATCACGACCAGCGGAAACAGCCGGAAATCTTCGCAAGTGCTGTTTCCGACTATGAGCACGATCTCTCGACCATGTGGGAGATGTCACTCTCGACTCTGACACTCGAATGCCGATATCTACTGGACATCTTGACGTTCTTTGATCCAGATGGCGTCCCTTATAAACTACTGACTGATGGTGCTGTCATATTAGCTCAGAAACCTTCAGCTCACTGCAAATCCTCTTCACAACAAGGACGTTTACACTTCCTCGCAGATCAGGATACCTTCCAAAATCTGTTGAGAACACTTCGCAAGCAATCACTTATACGGACCAATTCTCGCAGCTCGTCATTTACGATTCACAGACTCGTTCAAGAGTATGCGTCCCGAAAGCTTGCGAGCGATACAGAACGCCGTCGAGTAGTGTTTGACGACGCGCTATCTCTGCTGGGCAGCATGCAACCACAGGACGACTGTACAAGACATTGGTCGCCACATTTGTGGGACACGGCGTTGGTCTACCTGCCTCATGTGAAAGCTCTTGAGTCCAGGTTTCGTACCGAACCGGCAGCCTTACGCAGCCATGAGAACAGTCTGGCTAGACTGCTGTTCAATTGCGCAAAGTGAGTAATATCTACTGACCCTTTTTCAACCATGCCGTCTGACGAGGACAAGCTCCATGTTTGAGCGGAATCGCTACAATATTGGTCTTGAGATCATAGACTCTGCGAGGGGAACCGCTGAAGCCGCCGAACCACCTGACTAT
>MNJR01000114.1:0-2073 GCA_001920415.1 Acidobacteria bacterium 13_1_20CM_3_53_8
CCGATAAAAGCTCTTTCAGTCTATCTAATTGCTGTTTTAAGCTGTCGAGCTTGGGCATCACAACTGATGGCGTTGATGCATCGATTGACGAGACAGCTACGCTCAATCCAGCCTGGTCTTGTGCGATACGCATCAAACAAGCCTCCGCCATCTCCCATTATCACACACACACCTCTCACCGGCCAAAAGTCTATCCCACAAGCCGACGAAACAACCGCCCATGTCCCAGCTCCATCGCCGCCCTTCCAAGACCACCTGCCGATTCCAGCGGACATAGTCTCTGGAGCCCCAGAAGATCTCCATCGTCGCACAGCACTGGAGACTCGACTGGGATATCAAGCACGATGACAATCGATGGGAACATCCCGTCATGTTCTGGGCTGCAAGGTACATCCATTTGCTCGCATTGTCTAACCATAGCGCCGACTATATGCAGGGAACCCGAATGAACTTCAACACCAAAGAAGATGCCATTGCCTTTGCAGAGAAGCAAGGTAGACTCTTCACACCACTCTAGGCTGATCGTTAGGCTGGGAATATTACATCCAAGAACCTCATAATCGGCAATTCAAACCAAAAGCATATGCAACAAACTTCAATTACTGTAAGCTCCCCCAACGCCGCGCCAATGCTAATACCTCCAAACAGCTCCCTCCAAATTGAAAGTCCTCATCACCAAATAGTTGTTGTACATAATCTATGCTAGAAAAGGAAAGTTCAATGCAAGTGCAACCTTAGACGCCTAACCATCTTCCGCTCAGGATACCCCCTTCTCCTACCAACGTCTCGTCTAGATCCGCTACAATAACTTTGACTTGTGGAAATACTCGGGCGAGCGTATGGAGACCTCTTGCGCTGGCGAGAATGGTAATAAATACAATGTGTGATTCTGGAACACCGTGGTCCAGCAGGATACGTATGGCCATCAAAGCGGTTGCTGCGAATGGGGTGGCTATTTGTACATGGAGCAAGGGCTCTCCGATTTCGCTTGTGTGGATAAGAATCTTGCCGATTGCAGCATCGTTGAAGTTCCTTGAAAAAGATGTTCGCATCGCGCCGCCAGCCCGGACAATCTCGACTCCACAGACCTTGGCCGAGATTACCAAGCCGTCATAACCATGCCCCCCAGGAGTCTCAACTCTCTTCGGTCGGTAAGGTAACTCGTCCAACGCACTGCTATTCAGTTACATCGAGAGACAAAGTACCGCTCAAAAACCAACCTTGATGTCCTCTCAAGATAGAACACAAAATCCTCCCGATCACATTCTTGATCCCGAATCATCGTCGTCATAGCCCGCAGCTGATTCGTCTGATCCAATACAATGATATTCTCTGGCAACGGTGCGCCTTCGTGAATCTTCTCTGTCAGAGCTTCTAGGTCCAACATATGTTGAGCTGACTTTTCCGCCAGATTCAGTGATATGTGCTTTGCTACGAGATCTATTCTTAGAGAATATGGGGGAGAGAGAAGATACCGATGGCTTTGACGTTTGAGGGGCCGTGGGGAATAACAATATCAGCTATTTGAGCCTGCTTATGCACATAACTTTGATTCGAAGGTTTGACAAAGGAGAAGTATTGTTTTAGGATCCCTTCCAAGTCACGGCCTCGCTCATTGATATCCCTAACAAGACGTCTCGACAAACAAACATCTGAATCTAAGGTCAGTCACTATCTGTATCACATAACCTTCATCGATGTAGATCTAATTCATCAACAGGGTGAACTCAGTGCAGTACCTTCATATCTAGCAGATCCAGAATCCTAGGCTCATGTAAGGCTAAATTGCCCTCCAATCAGTCAAATTTAGGAGCCGAAGTACCTCCAAGATAATAACGTTAGCGCCGTATACAGTGCGCGTCTCGTCCAGTCGAGTATGTTTCACGAAACTATATTTCGGAATCTCAACCTTGCGGCCTTCTTTCAAGTCACTTAGTTTCTCGACCATTAGATCCCAGTCCCACGCAGCAGGAGCATCGAAATCAAACTCATTGCGAAATGCTCGCTGACTCTCCTCGGGGCTTAGCGGTTTGTAGAAGCAATCAGTGGAAACAAGCACCACCCATGGGACCT
>MNJR01000114.1:2086-9773 GCA_001920415.1 Acidobacteria bacterium 13_1_20CM_3_53_8
TCACAAGAGCTTTCGCAACAGATGTTTTGCCCGAGGCAGAGGCACCTGCTATGCCGATTACTTGTAGCGTGAACCACGGGGGCTTATATTCCAGCTTCTCCTTCATCAGAGCGCCAGCTGCCTCTTATCAATCGCTCTTGACGGACCCTTCACGTCCCGCTCAAAGTAAATCGCGCAAATATCGCCACTTTACGTAAAGTGGTCGGTAAAAATCGTCTTTATTTACGTCAATTGGGAAGGCACCTTGGAAGGGATTGACCAGCGTCATCGTATCACCAAACCTCGGATACTACCGAGTAGATAGTGCCGCTTACCGATATTGTAGATGGCTCTACGATTGGGTCTGAGGAAAGCGTCGTTCCTGAGACTCAGTTCTCTGCACTCGCGACACTTGGCGTCATTCAATGCTACGCCGCGCCATGGTCGCCTCGCGTCACCGATTGTAGATTATCCTCTTCGGCGTACCTTTTTCGGCATCAGAAAGCGTGCTACGGCTTCCGAAACCGCTACAGAAACCGCTAAATCATGGGGCAGAATCTGTTTCCGCTTCACCGCGTACTCGACCGTTTTCGTTGTAATTGCAGTCACGGGATTCTTCCTTTACGATGTCAGGACTCCTCCTTTTCTTCTTACATAAGATCTGATTCTGTAGTCACAGACGTATCATCCAAGGGGACGGCCTAAGGACTTAGTGGTCCCGCAATTGGCTACGAATCCGCGAAAATTCGGGCCGAACAATTACCCTGTGGCCGATGTCCTTATCGATGATGAAGATACCCCTGAACGTAAAATCAGCTCTCAGAAACCCAAGTTGCTGATCCTTGGCACTGGTTGGGCTGTACTTTTTATATCGCTATGACTCTGACACTTAGGCTGTTACGATTCTGAAAGATATTGATCCTAATGCATATCATATTGTCGTGATCTCTCCTCAGAACTATTTCCTTTTTACACCCTTATTACCGAGTGCTACTGTCGGGACCTTGGAACCGAGGTACGTCATTTCGGATTCATGCTGAGTTAGATCACTCGTTGAACCAATCAGAAAGATCATGACTAGGGCGCGAGCACATTTCTTCGAAGCATCTGCCGAAGAAATAGATATGTCGAATAAACTGGTCCTAGTATCTCAGCCCGACCAAAATGGAGTTCCCCAGAAGTTCTATGTGCCGTATGATAAATTGGTTATTTCCGTCGGCTCAAATACCAATACGCATGGAGTAGATGGGCTGGAACATGTCCATTTTCTCAAATCCATTGCGGATGCACGAAATATTCGGAACCATATCATGGATAATTTTGAGCTTGCTTGTTTACCCACTACCACGGACGAGCAGCGCAGGAACTTGTTGTCATTTGTGGTTGCGGGAGGAGGACCTACGGGTGTTGAATTTGCGTCTGAATTAGCTGATATGATGGAAGAAGACCTTACTCCTTACGTATTGACCTCCTTTTCTGCCGTGTTAAAAATGACGCTAGTTTCCAGCAGTATTAAGAGATCAAGTGTCTGTTCATATCGTTCAGTCTCAATCTCACATATTGAATACATATGACGAGAAAATCAGTAAATACGCAGAACAGAAATTCTCCAACGATAAGATCGACGTCATTACCAACGCTCGAGTCTCCAAAGTCGAAAAGGATAAAATTCATTATACACTCAAAGATGGCTATGGAAAAGTAACCGAACATGTCCTCCCCGCGGGCCTCATAGTTTGGTCCACGGGTGTGAGTCTTAATCCCATGACTCAGGCCGTCAAAAATCAGTTGATCAATGTACAGAAGAATCGCCATGCTTTGGAGACTGATTCGCACTTACGCGTGCTCGGAGCGCCTCTGGGAGATATTTATGCGGTAGGAGATTGTGCTACTGTGCAGAATAATATGGCGATACATATCGTCGATTTTTTGAGGTCGGCTGATTGTGCGGATGGGAAGAATCCGGCACAGACAGAGTTGACGTTTGCGCAGTGGAGGAAGGTTGCGGGAAAGATTAAGCGGAAGTTTCCTCAGGCCGCTGGCCATCTCAAGAGATTGGACAGCATTTTCTATGAGGCGGATCGCGATCATTCCGGTATGAGCCCGTCCGAGCTTACGTTTAATGGTAGGGACGTTGGATTATCAAGAGCTGGAGGAACTTCTCAAGTTCATTGATAGTAAACTCACCAGTCTTCCGGCCACAGCTCAAAGAGCTCACCAACAAGGGTATCTTCCCTTGACAGCATGTCTAATTAAAGCGCATATTTAGCAAAGAAATTGAATAAACTCGCAAAGGTCCAAGGTTCACTCGTTCTAAATGAAATCAACGAAGGAGATATCGACGACGCGGTCTTCGAACCGTTCACCTACCATCACTTTGGCAGTCTTGCATATTTAGGTAACTCAGCGGTATTCGATCGAGGCACTGGGGGATTTGGAAATGTTCTGGTTGGGAGGATCATGGCAATGTATCTTTGGCGCAGTGTATACTGGAGTCAACAAGTGAGCTTCCGGACAAGAGCGCTTTTGGCGTTCGATTGGTTCCGACGTGCTATTTGGGGACGGGATTTTTCGAGATTCTAAGGGGGATGAGTGGCTACAATTGAGAATTTGCTTGGATAATTCATGCCTTGATACCTATTGAAGAAGTGTTATCTATTTTATTGCTACCCTGGAAGTTCGGAAGGAATTGTGTGGACAAGGGGTTGTCGTAAATTCGTAATATTCGTGATCTGATTTACACAAGCCATGTCATAAAGAGGTCCGAGCGCATGCCAAGACATAATAAACAGTGGACCCATTTTCGAGATGCAATGGCACTTTCAAGTCTGTATGCGGCCAATACGAAAGACAATATGCCATCAATTCTAAGAGGAGAAAGAGCATCAGATAAAGGAAGAATGGCGAAGTTATCAGACTCGCTGATAACAAGGAGAGTTCCGGTCATGGTTTTCTTATTATGTCTTGCAACGTTCGCGTTGGTTTTCACACCCGAAGGATGTGGTCACTTCACTAATCGCGATATCGCTTACTTTTGTAGAGGTCCAAGTGGAGTCGCGTGCTTTAAGAAGAGCAAGTTGGAAAACCTCGTTAGAGTCGCCGACGCAAACGCGACAGTTCGCGTTCTTCTCGCGACGACCAAGGAGAGCCTTCGTTTCCTCGTTGTACACAGAAAAATACTATCCTCTTTCCCTCGCGATGGGTTACTCTCTCGCGCAAACAAACGACCTTGCGGCACAGAACGCAGAAATGGTTTTGTTTGTACGCCAGAATGCCAATATCTCAAGTGCTTCTCTGGAAAAACTTCAACAGGTAGGCTGGAAACTGCGAATTGAAGATGATCTGGCATTTGACAATGTCGACTTTGAACAAATTCGTCCATACCATAAATGGAATCTCAACAAACTAAGATTTTGGAGTTGGACTGATTACGATCAGCTTCTTTTTATTGACTCTGATACAATTGTCAAAGCTGACCTAAGTGAGGTTTGGACTACTCCTGGAAGTAAACTCTCTTAGATCTCAGGAGCCTTATGGTAGTCATTGCGGCTGCCCCGGACTCATGGGAGCATACTGCAAAAGATGTCTTATTCAATTCGGGCGTATTACTACTAAGACCTTCCACGAAGGAGTTCAATCTGCTCCGCAAGGCAATATCAACTCCTGGAATGCATCAACCTGAAGAAGGAGATCAAGCTTTCCTGAACCGATTTTACGAATATCGATATTTTGGTTTGCCGCATGCTTATAACTTAAATCTTGTGCTATATCGGTTCTTTCCGTTGATATGGGAGTTTTTATGGCCTCGGGCTAAAATTGTGCATTTCACGGTCCGAAAACCAGCACCACCAGCAGAGTGGTGTGTTGGATCCTGTCCAGAAAAGGTGGTTTTGGAATGGTATGCGGAAGTCTTTAGGGAAATGCTCGAGAAATACGGGTATCAGATCTTACCATTGCGCTTACATTAGTTGGCTAGACGAGGTCGACATATATGGTTGAGGTATGATTTTGTGGATATTCAGGGGTAGATAGAGTGGATTGTAAGCGTGCCTCAATCTGATCAGATCTGCATTGCTTGAGAATTTAATTTGTGGCGCCACCATCAAAAGTTTTTCTGAATATTTGCGAATTACGCCCCATCGACATGACCATCGAAAACCCGTCGTCGCTGTCATCGCTCTCAGCGGCCCTGTTGAATCGTTCCGGAAACACACCCTTGGCAGTTCGATTCCGGGCCCTCTTCGCTCTGAAGGCACTGGCCAGCGAGGGAAACAATGATGCCGTAGACATCATCGCCGAAGGTCCCCTGTCTGTCCTGGTTAAAGCTGACAAGTAGGCTTTCAAGACGAGAGCGAGTTGTTGAAACATGAACTGGCCTATGTCCTTGGTCAGACGAGAAATCTACATGCTGTCAAGTGTCTGGAAGCCGTCCTTGAAAGTCCGCAGCAGCAAGAAATTGTGCGACACGAAGCCGCCGAGGCATTGGGAGCACTCGGGCAAGCCAGTTCTCTGCCTTTACTGGAGAAGTATTTACACGATGAATCACAAGTTATTCGGGAAACATGCGAACTGGCCATCGCCAGACTAAAATGGGAAAATTCCCCTTCAGCCAAGGAAGAAAGTATTCAACCAAGGTACCATTCCACATAAAGGTATGCAGTCTAATTTAATCTAGTGCATATACCTCAATCGATCCAGCGCCACCTCTTCCTCTCTCGCCAACAGATTCCGCCTCGATGATTCCAGAATTACAGTCCCAGCTCAACGATCAATCGCTCCCTCTGTTTCACCGCTACCGCGCCATGTTCCGCCTCCGTGACCTCGGCACGAAAGAAGCTGTTCTCGCCCTGGCAACGGGTCTGAATGACCCTCATTCCGCTTTATTCAGACATGAAGTCGCCTACGTGTTTGGGCAATTATGTTCCCCATACAGTGTCCCTGCCTTGATTGAGTGTCTGCGCAACACGCAGGAGATGGCCATGGTGAGACACGAAGCAGCAGAGGCATTGGGAAGTATCGGTGCCGAAGAGGCCGAAAGTATTTTACTGGAGTTTGAAAAAGATAATGAGAGGATTGTCAGAGAAAGTTGCGTTGTCGCTCGGGATATGTGGGAATTTGAAAGAAGCGGGGAGATGGAGTATGCGGTTATTCCTGCATAATGAGGGAGAGTTAATTTGAGTTGATTAGTTTTGGATACTGTACTTGTGTCTGGTTGTTAGGAGTTTAGTTTGGGAGATAGTTACCCGCATCGTTCACATTCAAAAAATGATGTTGTTCCTTCATCTGCACTTCTCATCTGCAACGAATAAAACAGCATCTCCTCATTCTTACAATTTGGACATTGTTCGTTGACCTAAGATCAGCGTCCTTCGATGTGAAGACAAGATACTTTTGCTCGCGTGGGCCCTTGTTGAGCGTTTTTGGTCTGTATTGCGGATCTTTTGGCTTTCAGCGCCGAGGGGAATGCTTTTTCGGAAGAACGAGTAGTAATTTCCAGAGACGAAAAATCTACTCCATCAATGGCGGTTTGGAAGGAACTTATACCGCTAGTGGAAAAGGGTGCTCTACAATGATCACATTTTATTGTTGTACTGCCACTGGAGAGATCAAGTAGCGAACCACACTCAGAACAGAAGCAAAGGGAGCCAACAATATTCATTTTGCACAAGTTTGAACGTCCGTCTACGCAACAGAATTTCCAAAAGCGAGGACAAGTTCCTGTCCGCACCCACCCCCATCCGTCAGATCACCAGACTTTCCATACGGACAGATATTTAGCCGACAGACACTTTTCCATCGCTATCATTAGAGTGGTATCCGATGAGTTGGTACTTACTATATATGATCGCTTTACTAAAGCCAGTCGGACCGGTCTCCCCTTCTTAAAGAAGAGACGGTCCGGTTGTATCCGAGGTGATTATGGGGAAATTACTAGTACGAAGTCGGCCATGCGGGTGCAGAATTCCAATAGATTCAATCTGCAGGATTTCAAGTGCGGGAAGTAAAGCTTTCGCGTTATGCACTGCAACGGCCCACTCCCTCAGATATCATTGCCCTTTGTGGAAGACGACATCCTCCACGCGCACGGCTTTTTAATAGAACAGCAGTGGCTCTAGATGCTCGAGAACTTTTATTTGCTGGGCTAACTAGGCCTTGTGGCTGAATTCCGACAACCGGGAGAAACTTGCCTCCTTTCCACCGCACCGAAACATGGGGGTCCGCACTGCGGCTCCATACAGTGCCGTTTAATGCATCTTGGCATTATCTAAGTTGTACAGCTGCATGTGTGCATTATATTAAATTCAGATGCTTCTCAGTGTTCACACAACTTCGGTGTGAAATGTCGTCACACCGCCGCTGTTCGGGTTAACTTACACATTGCGTTCGATATAGATTTACCTATTTCTGTATATGTATGGGGGCTCGCTGTTGTGGTATTCTACAGCAATTCAGTGCCCACTTTGGCCGTGGATTTCAGAAGTTCTGCTCCTTGACGCAGGTGTGGTATTTTCTTCTGTGTTGGAAAGCAACTTTTCGTTGAAGGATGTTCCTCCGTGCAGCAATAAATACCTAGAAGATGTCCATTACAGGAGCTGGGACTGTGGTACCTATTTCCAAACAACAATTCAGGCGATGTGATTAACGTGTCTTCTGAGTAGGCAGCCGAATGGGCATTGGTCGCCATTTCGCTGGCATTCCTAGTTTTAAGAGGCTACGTGCGATGTCTTCGACGCCAAACCTTTGTTCTAAGTGATTTATTTGTATTCTTGGCATGGCTATTATTCGTTAGCTGTTGCGCTTGCGACATTAGATTGGACCAGTTGGGTTTATTTGCGGAAGGAAGGACCTATGAGGAGCCACTTACGACAATCAATACGGACCCTGCCAAGACGACTGAAGCACTTAAAGTATCTCCCCAGCACCCCAAATCTCAATACCACGCGCTTCCGGACTTACAAATAGCTGATATATGGATCGGCGTTGCCCTATTATACCGATCTTTGGCTTATTAAAGCATCTTTGCTTGCCTTTTATTTCGAACTTATCAATTCGTCACAAAGATTTGTTTATATTGCATTGCAAATAGCTACCTTTTTCACTACTGCAACTTATATCCTCGTACTGTGTCTGAACGCATTCTTCTGCCGGCCCATCTCATCTAATTGGTAAGCCTCAACTTGGTATTTGGTACTCTGCAGTCACTTATACATAGGTCTCTCGATTCTGGGAATCAATGCATCAATTCTCCAACACTTGCTGTATTCTTTCCCTCGGTTATTGCAAACATCATATCCGATCTAATGAGTACAGTCCCCCCAAATTCAGATTCGTTCTTTTTCATTCTGTGGAGATAAATGACTTACATATAGTATTCATTCTGCCATTATTCCTGCTTAGATATCTACGTATCTCACGCCATCAATTTTGGGGATTAATCTCCATCTTCGGTTTAGGCGCTCTCGCAATCCTGATGTCCGTAGCTAGAATTATTGCCCTCGCCGTCTCTGCGACAACAACGCAAGTCGCCGTCTGGACTGCCTTGGAATGTTCCATTGGCATCATTGTGGCATGCTGCCCAGCATTGAGGGTCCTCCTCCGTCGACCTGGAGAATCTGCTCAGGAACCAATGGATAGTCACGCCTTTGTTCCGCGACCTCAAACTGAGCGGAATGCGGTGGATGAATTTCCGCTAGTAGATACGAGCAGG
>MNJR01000148.1 GCA_001920415.1 Acidobacteria bacterium 13_1_20CM_3_53_8
TCGGTTAATGCTGCTGGTTTGCGTAGGATTGAATCTGGCACTCCTATCTTCCCTATGTCATGAAGGAGCGCTCCGAATTCCAGCGAAGTCATCTGCGCTTTGCTTAGGCCGACTTCGTGTCCCAGTCGCAGGCTGAAGCTAACGACGCGATACGAGTGGCCGTGAGTCTCTGCATCGCGCGCTTCGAGCGCTGCTGTGAGAGCCTGCAAAGTTGCGCGATACGCATCCTGCAAAGAGTTTAATGCTTCATCCAGTTCAGCCGTGCGTCGCTCGACCAACTCTTCCAGTTGGCTCTCGTAGCGCCGCTTCGCGCAACGCAGGTTGTAATGATCGTGCGCGCGCCTGACAGCCGCTTCGACCTGTCTCAGATCGAAAGGCTTCATTATGTAATCGAACGCGCCTACACGCAGCGCTTCAATGGCGCTCTCAATTGTCTGCATGCCGCTTATCATGACGACGACTGTGTCCGGCAATATTCGCTCGACCATAGGAATCATCTCCAGCCCGCTCATGCCGCTCATGGAGATGTCGCTGATGATTAAGTCGAAATGCTCCAGACGAAGACGAGAGAGAGCCTCTTCGGCTGAACAGGCCGACTCGCATTCATACTCTGCACAGAGCAGATCGCAGAGAACAGTTCTAATCTCCGGCTCGTCATCCACTATGAGGATGCGCGCACCGTTAGCCGTTTTTTCAGATTGAATTTGAGATTCGCTCATTTAACTCCTCAGGCTACAAGATGGCCAATCAGAATTTGAAAACTATCTTTCCAGTGCAGCCCTGGTGCTTGATCGAAGCGTGAGTGGAAATCTTCTGGGCGGACAGGTGAGACATGCGCCACCTACGAAGGGAGGCCATAAATATTCTACATTTTCGAGGCGCCTGTGGCAAACATCTTTTTGCACTGCCTGTAAATTGGCTAAAGAGTGAGGTTTAAGGGCTAGGTCGCTCATAGTTGACTGAGACCTGCGAGTGCCCGTATGATGTTTTTCATTCTTCGCGCCGGAGTGATGAAATTGGTATACATAGCAGACTCAAAATCTGCCGTCCGCAAGGGCATGGGGGTTCGACTCCCCCCTCCGGCATAAATAATACTGTTGCCTGCAAGGGCGTGTGAGTTCAAGTCCCTCCTCCGGCATTCAATTTCGTTCATTCCTTCCTGTAAATGTATCAACTTGTGAGTGGCAATTTGGACATAGAAGCCTAAGACTTGAAGCGCTCTTCCACATCCCGCTCTTTATCGCATTCACATAGTCGGCTAAGGCTATCGCTGAGCCGCAGCCCGCAGCATTTGGTACGTCGTTCGGGATAGCGTCCATATTCCAGATGAAGCCGCCGCTCGAGACAGGCATCTCCTGAGAAAGACGAAATAAGGGAGAGAGGCAAGAAATCAGAATCGAGGCGGAAAGTCTAAAACATAAACGTGAGAAGTTGCGCCCCTTTATAGCATGACTTAACCTGCTCTGTCTCGAAGATGCAATACAGAAAAGGCCATCTTGAATAGTCAGCAACCACACAACCCATCACACCTGACCCCCGATCCTGTACCGCATGAGGCAGCGCCGACGCCTCGCCTGGATCAGAAGAGCGCGAAGCAGAGTGGCGCGCTCATTAGCAGCTTCGCTATTGACCTCACACCGCTCAAAGTCTCAAGAGACTTTCGTCTACTCTTCATAGGCCAGTCAATTTCATTCTTCGGTTCCATGATGAGCTTCGTGGTGCTCCCCTGGCAGATGTACCAATTGACGAAATCCACTCTGGCCGTCGGTCTGCTAGGCGTTACTGAATTCATACCCGTCTTGTTCATGGCTTTCATCGGTGGCGCACTCGCCGACTATATTGACCGGCGACGGGTGGTGCGCCTCACAGAAACATTGCTGGCCGTCGGTAGCGCAGCGCTAATCGTCAATTCTCAGCTAGCGCAGCCTCGTGCCTGGATGCTGTTCGTATGCGCCGCCTCGTTCGCTGCTCTCAATGGTTTGCAGCGCCCTTCGCTCGAAGCTCTAGTGCCGCGCCTTATGCCGCCAGAGCTATTACCGGCAGCCTATGCTCTTAAATCATTGAGCGGAAATATAGGCTACGTCGCGGGGCCTGCGCTTGGCGGATTGCTGGCCGTAAAGTTTGGGCCAGCGCTTGCTTATTCGATAGACCTTACGACCTTCATCATCTCTCTCATCGTGCTCTGGATGATGACGGCTGTACCGCCGCCACCCCTTGCTGAACGACCGAGCCTGCGCTCCATCGTCGAAGGGCTGCGTTATGCGAAGAGTCGCCCTGAGTTGATGGGAACATATCTGGTGGACATCAACGCTATGTTCTTCGGAATGCCTATGGCTCTGTTTCCTGCCATTGCAGAAAGTTTCGGCGGCGCGTCAGTTGGACTGCTCTATTCTGCTCCGGCGGTCGGTTCGCTTCTTGCAACTCTGACATCGGGCTGGACTGCGCGAGTTCATCGTCACGGCTTGGGCGTAGTGATTGCCGCTGCTGTGTGGGGATTGGCTATAATCTGTTTTGGATTCGCCAATCACCTTTGGCTTGCGCTTCTTTGTCTTGCACTGGCGGGCGCATCCGACATGGTGAGTGGGTTGTTCCGCATGACGATCTGGAATCAAACTATTCCTGATTATCTGCGTGGGCGTCTGGCTGGCATTGAGATGGTGAGCTACACGACAGGCCCGCTGTTGGGCAACGCGGAATCAGGCGTGGTCGCCAGACTCTTTGGCATACGCACATCAATCCTATCCGGCGGGATTCTCTGCGTCGTTGGCACTGGATTGCTGGCTATGATCTTGCCTGCGTTTCTGCACTACGATGGACGTGACGGGCTGGCGCGTAAACAGCAGGAAGAGGAAGCTCGGCTCGCAGCATCATGACGGATCATCTAAGAATCGTACGTGAGCTGTCGCATTAACTAAAAAGAGATGACGCTTTCTCATGTAGGAACTAAGATATGCCACTGGACTGAGAGTATTTTATTCACTCATGTTACGCAGTTGAAGTGTTAGAAAGAAAGCGCTCAATGAGTCTGCGTAAGCAGACGGACAGAGTAAAGCCCCTGACGAAGCGAAAGCGGAGTCTGGGGTAAACTTAAGAAGATTGTTAGAGTCTGCGTGAGCAGACGGCAGAGGCGCGAGATGAAAGATATTTATAGAGAGTAAACATCTGTCGTCTGCTTAAGCAGACTCTATTCGCTATGTGATGAATAACCCCAGACTCCGCTCTCGCTTCGTCAGGGGCTACACTATTGCTGCCTGCTTGCGCAGGCTCATTCGGGCAGATTCGATAAAGTTACTGATGCGTAACATCAGTTATGCACTTATGCTCTAATAAAGGTGGCTAGGGAGACTTGGATCGCTTGAGATAGAACAAGAGCGCGGATATGGCAACGGCTAAAGACGAGAACAGGCCGAGCCATAACCATCCTGTGACGCGCGCTCCTATGATGCCTGATGCTCGTTCCGCATCCTCGCGCTCGCGGTTCATCAGATAAGCTGTGAGAATGGCGCTCACAATACCAAGAAGCGCGAAAGCTGTAGGCTGCTTCTTCCATGCGCGCGTGAGACCTGCAAAGATAAGTAGAAACATTAAGAGCGGAATAAGCCACAACGCTCTGTCACCACCGCGCGCCAGATCAAGACCGCTTGCTGAATCTCTAAGGCCGCCGCAGCTTATTTGCACCCAGGGCATGAAGAAGCAGACCAGGACAAAGACCGCCGCGCTTAAAGTCACTTGCCTTGCTCTTTCCATTCAAGCTGCTCCTTCCTCATTATTACCCGCTTCTACTTCAGTGCCGCGAATGAACTCCTGTATGTAAGGGTCTTCCGCTTTGACCAACTCTTCTTCCGTGCCATCGAAGATTACACGCCCGTCGCGCAGCATCAGTATGCTTGTGTTGGTCAGACACAATCGGTCGCCCTCTTCTTTCACAGTCACGTCACCCTTTTCGCCCACAACCGCGTAGGCTGTCGTCACATACTTGACCACGTCCATTTCGTGTGTGACGAGAATCGAGGATACGTCTTCCAGATCGCGCAGCTTAACAACAAGCTCGCAGATTGTGGCTGCGGTCGGCGGGTCAAGCGAGGCTGTTGGTTCATCGAAAAGGACAATCTTCGGATCGCCGACCAGCGCGCGTGCTATGCTCACACGCTTCTGCATCCCGCCCGATAGTTCGTTCGGCAACTTGTCCATCTCTTTTTCAAGGCCAACAAAGCGTAGCAGGAGCCGCACCTCTCTCTTAACATCATCTTCCGGCAAGCCCTGTTCGTGCAGACGGTAGGCTACGTTGTCATAGACCGGGAGAGAATCGAAGAGCGCGCCTTCTTGAAAGACCATGCCTATCTTATCGCGCACGTGCTGCATATCAGTCTCATCCATCTCTGTTATCTCTTCGCCGTCAATGAAAATCTGTCCCTTGTCTGGTTTGAGCAGTCCTAGAATGAGTTTCAAGATTGTGGACTTGCCTCCGCCGGAACCGCTCAGGACTATTTTGATCTCGCCTCTGGCAACTTTGAAACTAATGTCATACAGAACTTTCTTCTCTTCATAAGCGAAATGTACGTTGCGAAACTCTACGGCTGGAACAAGACGCTTCTTCGTTGCGTCTTCAACAGATGTTGATTTGAAAGCTTCGCTCAATGACTGCTCCCATTAAGGCAAGGGCAAAGACAGGAAGTCCCGATGACATATTTAGGGGATTTTGTAGAAATTATACTCGGTGAAAAAATGGCTGTCTATACGTTCGCGTACGTTAAGCTGAAGTAAGTCTAGGGCATTCAAGCGCTCTCTCTACAATTATGACAGTCTGTAGAGATTGCCGATACTATCCACTGGCGATTACTATGTACGGACGCGGAGGGATTATTTCAAATGAGCGAAACTAATAGCGGCGGGAGAGAGTTTGCCGACCGAACAGTCCCGGTCATTTTACAGATCAATGGCATCAAGCATGAGCTTCAGCTTGAGCCGCGCGTTTCTCTGCTCGACGCGCTGCGCGAATACGTCGGGCTGACGGGCACGAAAAAGGGCTGCAATCAGGGCGCATGCGGCGCGTGTACTGTGCTCGTTGACAACGAGCGCATCAACTCATGTTTCGCCCTCGCCGTGCAGTATCAAGACAGAGAGATTACGACCATTGAAGGCGTAGCCCATAGCGATCAATTGCACGCGCTGCAAGCAGCGTTCATAGAGTGCGACGGTTTCCAGTGCGGCTATTGCACGCCCGGACAAATCTGTTCGGCCATAGCCATGTTCGAAGAATTCAAACAAGGTGCGCCGAGCGCTGTGACGGAGCATCTGGCCGAAACTGAAATCGAATTCTCTGAGGCAGAGATAAAGGAGCGCATGAGCGGCAACCTGTGTCGCTGCGGCGCGTATGTAGGCATCGTTGAAGCCATACGCGAGGCGTTTGACAAGGAGGCGGCGCGATGAAAAATTTTGCTTACGCACGCGCTCAGGATGCCGACACGGCTGTGCAACTCATCACGCAAAACCAGAACGCAAAGTTCTTGAGCGGCGGGACGAATCTAGTTGACTTGATGCGCGAAAACATAGAGCAGCCGGATCATCTCATTGATGTGACAGGTTTGCCGCTCGCGCAGGTCGAAGAACTTCCCGGCGGTGGAGTGAGCATAGGCGCGCTCGTTCGTAATAGCCATCTCGCCGCAAATCAAATCATACGCGAGCGCTATCCGGTTTTGTCGCAAGCGATTTTGATGGGAGCGTCCGCGCAGATTCGCAATATGGCGACGACGGGCGGCAACCTCATGCAACGCACGCGTTGTTACTACTTCTACGACACAGATGCGCGCTGCAACAAACGCGAACCCGGCACAGGTTGCGACGCGCTCGAAGGCTTCAATCGCATACACGCAATCCTGGGCGCGTCGGATGACTGTATAGCCACGCATCCTTCGGACATGTGCGTCGCGCTCGCCGCGCTAGACGCTACAGTTCATGTGACGGGAACGGGCGTAGAGAGAACGATTCCCATTGTTGAGTTTCACCGTCTGCCTGAAGACACTCCGCAGATAGACACGAATTTACAGCCAGACGAATTGATTACTTCGGTCGAGTTGCCCGCGCTTCCCTTCGCGCGAAATTCTATGTATCGCAAAGTGCGCGACCGCGCTTCTTACGCTTTCGCGCTTGTGTCTGTTGCCGCCGCGCTCGAAGTCGAAGACGGAACGATTAAGAATGTGCGTCTGGCTCTGGGAGGCGTGGCGCACAAACCCTGGCGCGCAACTGAAGCTGAGAAAGTTCTCACGGGCGCGAAAGCCGATGAAGAGATATTCAAACGTGCGGCGGCTGAAGAACTCAAAGCGGCGCGCGGTTACAAACACAATTCATTCAAGATTGAACTCGCCGAGCGCACGATTGTGAGCGTGCTGAAAACTCTGGCGAGTGAAGGAGGCGCTAGATGAGCGCAAGGATTGTCAAACCGGGTGCTATTGGTCAACCCTTCAGCCGCGTTGATGGGCGTTTGAAGGTCACTGGCAAGGCTACGTTCGCAGCCGAGTACAAAGTTGAAAACGTTGCTCACGGCGCTCTGGTCTTCAGCCAGATTGCCAGAGGGAAAATCAAGAACATTGAAACGAGCGCCGCACGCAATGCGCCGGGCGTAATCCTAGTTCTCACGCACGAGAACGCGCCCGAGATGAAGAAGACACCTGTGTTCGGTTCGGACAGCGAAGAGATGGGCGCGGCATCTTCTAGCATTTTATATCTGAACACAGACGAGGTTTACTTTAACGGTCAACCCGTCGCCGTCGTCGTTGCCGAAACTCTTGAGCAAGCCGAACACGCCGCGACGCTCGTCGCAGTTGAATATGAAGAGAAGCAGGCGAAGCTCATCCTGCAAGCGGAAAAACCAGATGCTGTTTTGCCTGAGCACATACCCGGAGAACCATCAGACCTCAAACAGGGCGATGCGGAAGGAGCTTTGGCCGAAGCGCTGTATAAAGTTGATAACATCTACACAACGCCGCCGTTTAATCACAACGCGATTGAGTTGCACGCGACTCTGGCCGAATGGTCTGAAGACGAAAAGAGCCTGACCGTTTACGACTCGACTCAATACGTCATAGGCGTTCAGGAGATGCTCGCCAAAAAGTTTTCGCTCCGTAAAGAGAATGTCCGCGTGATCGGTTCTTTTGTCGGCGGCGGCTTCGGTGGCAAAGGCAACGCTTGGGCGCACGTTTCGCTCACAGTCGCGGCGGCGAAAGTTGTGAAGCGTCCGGTCAAACTCGTGCTCTCACGCGAGGGCGTGCACCTTTCTGTAGGCGGGCGCACGCCGACTGAACAACGAGTTGCGCTCGCCGCAAACGACGTGGGCAAACTTACTGCTCTCATCCATACAGGATTCACGCAAACCACCGAGCACAATAATTTCGCAGAGCAATTTACTTTTCCGGCGCGACATCTTTACAAGTCAGAGAACATCTGGCTCCGTCAGGAGATGGTTCATCTGGACATTGTGCCCAACACTTTCATGCGTGCGCCCGGCGAATCGCCCGGCACTTTCGCGCTCGAATCGGCTATAGACGAACTGGCGCACGAGATGGGCATTGACCCGATTGAACTACGTGCGCGCAACGAACCCGACAGAGACCCTGTGAAAGATTTGCCGTTCTCGATGCGTAACATCAAGGAGGCTTACCGCGTCGGCGCTGAGATGTTTGGCTGGTCGAAACGCCATGCCGCGCCGCGCACTATGCGCGACGGACGTTTTCTCATAGGCTGCGGCGTCGCCACTGCGTTTTATCCGGCATATCAATTCCCTGCTGCGGCTAGAGTAGAGATTCATGCGGACGGCACTGCGATAGCGCAAAGTGCTATGCACGAGATGGGCATGGGAAGCGCTACGGCGCAGGCGCAAAACCTGGCCGACGAGTTGGGTTTATCTTTCGAGCAGGTGCGCTTCGAATATGGCGACTCTAATTTCCCGTATGCGCCGGTGGCTGGAGGCTCAAATTCGACTATCAGCGTCGGCGCGGCAGTGAAAGCTGCGTGCGACGATGCGAAGAAAAAGATTCACGGACTCGTAGGCGAAGACGACGCTTCACCGCTCAAAGGCACGCGCTTCGATGAAGTCGAATTCCGCGAGGGCGGTATTTATCGCCGTGACGACGCGACGAAAGGTGAAACTTTCCACGCGATTCTACGGCGTTTCGAGGAGGATAAAATCGAAGGTGAAGGTGAAGCTGCGCCGGGCGCTGAGTCGGAGAAATATTCTATGGGTTCATACGGCGCGCTGTTTTGCGAAGTGCGCGTTGACGAAGAGACGGGCGAAGTGCGCGTCTCGCGTTTCTTGGGCGTCTACGACTGCGGCAAAATCATCAACCCGAAGACCGCGTCCAGCCAGTGGCGCGGCGGCATCACTATGGGGATAGGCATGGCTTTGACGGAAGAAGCGCTCTTCGATGTGCGCAAAGGTCGTATAGTAAATCCGTCGCTCGCCGAATATCACTTGCCTGTCAACTTGGATGTACCGAATATCGAAATACATTTTCTGGATATTCCAGACCCTTTAACACCTATGGGCGCGCATGGCGTAGGCGAAATCGGCATCACTGGCGTGGCTGCGGCAGTTGCCAACGCGGTCTTCAATGCGACCGGCAAACGCATACGCGATCTGCCAATCACATTGGATAAGCTTCTGTGAATCTGTAAGACAGGCTCATCATTACGGCTTCATTGAAGACCCGGATTTACGAAGTCTTGTGGCTGTCACCCGGCGAGCCACAGCGCCAGGTTGCGCACGTATGTCTTCACGTCTTCCAGTCTCTCAGGCTCTCGTTTGATCTGGTCGCCGGGCGGCTCTGCCACAAAGCTCGGACAACCCGTTGAAGTATCCCAGTTGTAATCTACGAAGTGATGAAAGCTAGACTCTGCGACGGCACGGCCAAGCGTGTTGCTATGCCTGTCATCCGCCCTCTCGAATGCGACCATCAGGTTGAACGGGCGATGCGTTACCTGACTTATGCCGCGCGCGATTACGCGGGCGTGCCTCTCGCCTTCGGGCACACCGACTCCGCCTTCGTGCGGGTGCGCTGGGAAATACTCAATCACGCCTGAAGACGTTTGAGGGTTGCGCAGAAGTTCGTGAATCGGCTCTATGGGTGTGACCCGTTGATAGTCGCCGTTACTGCCTGAATGATAGTTAGGCCACGAGATAGTTTTAGTGTCCTGATCGTCGCGCTCGTGTCTTGATTCGTCCGGGTCTTGCTGCTTGGAGTGAAAGAAGTGTGCGCGCCCCACGCCGCCCAGCGTGCAAAGCGATGAACCCAAATCTTGATGATCGCGTGTAGCTAGAATCCCGCCGCCTCTTTGCCTGAAGCGCGTGATGCCCTGACAGTCTGCCAGACTTAGCCCGTCGCCTGTGTCAACGGCGAAGAGCCAGAGTTCGTCAAAGTCTGTGGCGTCGAGTCGGCTCAAAACTTCGTCATTGCCAACAGCATTCACTTCACGGTTGCGCGCCGTAACTTCGCAGAGGATACGTCCCTCGTCGTCTGTGAGCGATGCCAGGTGTTCGCGCAGCAACGTAAATCTATTTATGTTCCAGTCGTCCTCAATCGCCGGAATAGTAGTCTGCAACAGTATGCGAATTGGTTTGCTCATAATCTCTCAACGCCGAAGATGCAACGATCAATCAGTACCACCCTCGCGTTTGCGTCGAAGCAACGCGTCAAGGCTCCAGTATTGCCTTCTTCGTCCGAAAAGAAGTTAGTGTAGACGATTCGCTTCGGAGGGACAATTCCGCAATCTGTTTGGTAGAGGGTCATTTTCACTACTGAACAAAATATCCATTAGCAAACACTCAACTCTTAGCGAGCTTAAGCATTTCCCTTTGCGCCTTTGCGAGAAACTGTAATTCTCTCTAAGCTCAAGATTGATGTGAGTTGAGGGTTCTCGCAAAGGCGCAAAGAAAAGAGCAAAGACCGCAAAGAGGTTTTCAATTGCTCTCCTAATGAAAATGACCTACTACTATCTGTTTTGCGCGCTCCGGTGCTAGTAGCGCACTCGTACACGAATGTAGGAGCCGTTCGCGTCACCGCTCAGCGCTGGATGGCCGGAATGATCTCTTGAGGCACGATCTGGTTGCGGAATCGGCTCCAGATTCCGCCCTGTCCATAGTTGCCTGCGGTGAAGACAATCGTAAGATCAAGTTCTGGAATCACTATCAGGAGTTGGCCGCCATTGCCGCTCGCCGCGTACTCTCGATAGGTGCGCTCACCCACGCGAAGCTGTGATAGATGCCAGGCGTAGCCGTCATCCGCCTCGCCGTAAAATTCCGGGAACTGGTTAGGACTGAGACCAGTGGTCGCTGGCGAAATGTGCACGTATGGCGCAGTCGAACGTGTCACCCAAGACGAGTCAACCAGCCGTTGTCCATGCCAGACGCCGCCGTCCAGATAGGCCTGACCGACCTTAAGTAAATCCCTTGGCCGCAGGAAAGCGCCGCCGCCAAGATAGCCTTCCCCTGTCGGCATCAGATTCCAGTAGTAGGGACCGAACTGTAGGGGGCGCGCGACCGTGCGCTCGAACAGTCCGGGCAGCCATGTGTTGGTCGCTGTCGTGAGCACAGCACCCACTAGATTCATTCCCGCAGAGCAATAGGCGTAGCGACTTCCGGGGTCGTGCGCCATAGGCAGGTCAAGCGTGTGCTTCCACCAATTGGGCTGTGTGCGTTGCATCTGCATAGTGCCTTCGTTCCCTGGCGAGGCATTGTCGTTGTCGTCGCAGGCTAGGCCCGAAGTGTGGGTCATTAGATGGGCCACGGTGATCTGCGATTTTCTCGTGTCAGGGTTTGCGAATGGCCCCATGCCGGAGAGCAGACCGTAGACAGGTGTTTCTGGCGCGAGGTGCGCGCCTCGCATCATCGCCGCGCCCAGCATGACTGAAGCGAACGTCTTTCCGGCAGAGCGCAAGTCGTGCGGCGTGTCACGATTGAAGCCGAAGAAATATTCTTCAAGCACCAGCTTGCCGCGATGGGCTATCAGAATGGAGTGTATGAGGGCTGGACGGCGTACGGACGGATCTGCGTCAATCAACCTCTGCACCAGGCGTGCGAGCGCGACCTCGTCCATGCCTACATCGCGTGCGCGTGCAGTTGCCCAGCCGTCCTCTGTGGCCGGAGGCTTGCGGTAGACATAGGCTGGTTCGCCCGGCGGGCGTGGAAAGAAAGCTGCGGCCTGCGATGGCGTGCGGCGCATCAAGTCAATGACGCGACCCAAGACAGGCCATAAGATGCGTAGTCGTTCCGGCGTGCCTATGAGCGACGCGTTTAGGCGTATCTCAGACTCTGCGGGATTGGGTCGTGCGCTGAACCGCACTGAGTCGCCCTCTAGGCTAACGCGGAATTGCGCTGAACCTCCGTTCGAGTTCTGTTCTGGATTGCGGAACGCGCCGACGAGTGCTCCTTGTGCATCGCGGAAGATACGCAGGTAGAGTGTGAAATGATCCTCCAGCGGTCGCACCGTGCCGCGCCATACGCCCTGCCCCGCACGTCGCAGTACGAGCGGCGAAGCGAAAGGCTGACCCATACCGCCGGGATCGTGTGAGTCCTGTGTCGTCCCTGCCGGTTGCAGCCAGAAGCCCGTTATCGCACGCCCGTTGTCGGTCAGCACGCCCCGAAACTCGCCAAGATTTCTGGAGAAAGTGAAGTGGACGCTATCCCCTGTCACATGGAATTGCGACTGCACGTTTGAGAGAATCGCACGCCAACTCGAACCAGCGCGCTCAACTGTGAGTTCGCCGTGCAGACCCGTATTGAATGTCGTCTCGCTCGCCCAGATGCCTATGAGCGGATCAGCTTCCGCAGGCGATTGCCCACGTAAACTAGAGAGAGCCAGAATAAGAACGAGGCACACCGCAAGTGTAAGACGCTGAGCACTAATCATCGCCTAAGACCCTTCCTTGGATTCGCGAGCTTTGAGCCAGGAGGCGATCGGCTCGTACCCTGTCTGAAGATTTATACGAAGCGCGGCGCACGCGGCTTTGAGGTCTCGTCGCCTAAGCGCTGCCATGATGGATCTGTGAGTGGCGCATGCGAGCGAAACATTCCTGCGCTCGCGCATAAGCGCAATCTCGTAGCGGCGCGTGCGCCGAATGAACTGCTTGATCAGATCAACCAACACCTTGTTGGGGCAGTCGGCGATGAGTTCAAGGTGCCAGTCGTCATCCAGAGCGATGACTGTATCCGCGTCGCGCGCTCGCTCGATCTCATCGTTGATAACACGCAGGCGCTTCATACGATCGCGCGACAGAAGTCCGGCAAGACGCAACGCCTCCGGCTCAAGCAGTGGCCGAATAGGATAAATCTGCTCGAACTCCTCTAGCGTCAGCGCTCGCACGAAGTAACCAATTCGTGGAACGCCCTTAAGCGCTCCCTCATGAGCGAGTCGAGCGAGCGCTTCTCGCAACGGTGTACGGCTCACGCCTAGCTGTTGCGAAAGATGCACTTCGTTGATGCGCTCACCGGCTGAGAGGCGACCGTCAACGATCATGTTCCGCAGTTCAATGACCACAGAGTCGCTTATGTTGTCGCGTACGAGCGCAAGGGCTATCTTTTGCATACTGTATACAGTACACAATTGTAAGGCCTAGCGCAACCGACCGATGAATTCCACAGTACCTTAACCGCCATTTTCTAAAATGAGTTGAAGGTTACATCGAGCGTGACCGCGCTTCATGGTCTCAGCCGATTTGCACAGTGAGCATGGAGATTGAGCCGCCGTCGAATCCTTCTACGGGAAATGTAACTGGCTCGCCCTTTCCTTGCAGGGCGATTATGTAGAGTAGTGGCAGGTAGTGGTCTGGCGTTGGCGCGCAGAGCAGCGCGTCGCGGCCTAACGTTTCGTAGTTGATTAGCGGTTCATGATCGCTCGACAAGAGAAGTTCGCGCGCGCGTTTCTCGAATCGAACAGCCCAGTCGAATGGCTCCACGTTGTGACGACCCCAGGCGTAGGCGTGAAGATTGTGCACTAGGTTGCCGCTTCCAACTATGAGTACGCCCTCACTGCGCAAAGGTGCAAGTCGTTTTCCAACTTCGTAATGAAATGCTGCGGGCTGCGTTTCGTCTATGCTGAGCTGCACCACTGGAACATCCGCATCAGGGAAGACGTGACAGAGCACTGACCATGTTCCGTGATCCAGACCCCAATGATTGTCTAAACCTACAGGCATCGGAGCGAGAAGATCGCATACGTGGCTTGCAAGTTCAGGCGAGCCGGGCGCTGTATACTCAACCTCGTACAGTTTGTGCGGAAAGCCGCCGAAGTCATGAATGGTTCGCGGCGAAGAGTTAGCCGTGACCGCAGTGCCCGGAAGATACCAGTGAGCGGACACGCATAGCACAGCACGCGGGCGCGGAATGTCTTCACCTATTTTGGCCCAACCTTCTGTGTAGCCGTTCGTGAGCAGCGCATTCATAGGATTGCCGTGCCCGAAGAAAACCGCAGGCATCATTGTCGTCATCGCCATACTCACCTCAGAGGTTAATTTAAAACGCGATTCAAAACCCGCTTAGCGAGCTTAAGTTTTTATCTTTGCGCCTTTGCGAGAAACAGCAATTCACATGAACCTTGAAGTGCCAAGATAATTGAGGGTTCACGCAAAGGCGCAAAGTGAAATGCTTAAGCTCGCTAAGAGTTGAACTGCTTCTACCAGGTTTTGAAATGGCCTCTTAACATTTGCGAGCGGTGACTGCCGCTTAATCCTGAAATTGAGCCGCAGCCTCTTTCATTTCATCATCCTGCCTGTGATTCTCTTCCGGCAAACTCCAGGTCTCGCCCGGCTCGCGCACAGCCACGCGCCAGTCTTCATCTCCCGCAGCAGCAAGCAGACGCGCAACCGGCTCGCCCGCAGGCTCTCGACTCAGGCGAAACGTGGAGTGATGCATGGGCAGAAGGTAACGCGCGCCCATCTCGCGGCGCATAGCCCAAGACTGTTCGGGGTTTGCGTGCGCGTAAATCCAGGGGTCGTACGCGCCTATGGGAAGGATGGCAAGATCAACCTGGATGCGGTCGCGCAATTTCGAGAACGCGCGCGTGTACGCAGTGTCGCCGCCAAAGACCACTGCGCGCCCCTGCTTTGTAATCAGAAATCCGCCGTAGCCTCTGTGTCTGTCCGTTAAGGTGCGCGCGCCCCAATGGTTGACTTCAATCGCTTCTACGCGCGCGCCGTTTACTTCGACCGACTCGCCCCACTCAAGCTCAGCTCTGCGTCGAAAGCGCTTCACCAAATCTAGATTATCCTTCTGAACGACGGCGTGCGTCTCGCGCGGCAGACGCCGCAGCGTGCCAAGGTCGCAATGATCCATATGCGAGTGCGAGACTAGAACCGCGTCTAGCGGCGGCAACTCTTTTATGTAGAGCGCTGGCTGGACTATGCGGCGTGGGCCGATTGTTATTCCGGCAATGTTCACGCCAATGTGTGCACGCAAAGCCGGGTCTGTCAGAAGCCAAGTGCCGTAGAAATTCATTAGCACCGTAGCATGACCAAGCCATGCGACCGTTAGCTGGTCGTCGCTCCAACTAGCTGGCTCAGGTTTATGCGGAGCCGAAGCGATGGGCGTGCGCGAATCCGTTACTTTTTGTGAAAGAAAGCGGCGCGCATGCTGTCGTGCAAAACGCGCATAAGCTTTAAAATCCCCCGTCTTGATCTTCATGCCTGTTTAGATGCTCAAAACTTTTTCAGCGGTGCACGCTAAATTCTAACAAAAGTTGCGACATTGGGAGAGCGGAAGAAGGGACGCGGAGACGCGGCGAAAGAAAAAGAGTGATGTAAGAAGCGTATCCTCTTCTCTCCGCGTCGCCTCGGTCCCCGCGTCTCCGCGTCTCTCTTCTTTAGTTCGATATGATATTATCTCCGCCGCTTTCACTCCCTATCTCAGAACCTTGAACGGAGGTCATAGTATGCGCCCGGCAATTTGCCTTCTTCTATTGCTCTCCATCGCAGTTCCCTTCTACACAATCGTCTCGCGCGCTCAAAGAAGACCGTCGGGCGTTGCGTCCGCTACGAAAGCACTGCACGCGCTCTTCGATGAAGAGTGGGACTATGAGATGCGCGAGTACCCGGAGCGCGCGAGTGCCTTGGGCGACAGGCGATTCAACGACCGTTGGACTGATTTGAGTATAGCCGCGATCAACCGCCGCCATGAACACACCACAGCAACGCTCGCCCGACTGAAAGCTATTAATCGTGCGCAACTATCTGAGCAGGATCAGATCAACTACGACCTGTTCAAAAAAAACCTGGAAGACGACATTGAAGAGCACGAGTTCCATCTTTATCTTCTTCCTCTGAACCAGCGCGGCGGCATACAGACAGAAAACGAGCTTGGAGACCAACTGCGCTTCACTACTGTTAAAGATTACGAAGACTGGATAGCGCGCCTGCGTTCGTTCCCCGCGTACATGGAGCAGACAATGGCGCTCATGCGCGAAGGCATGCGTGAACACATGATGTGGCCCAAAGTGGTGATGAAGCGCGTGCCCGCGCAGATAGAGAAGCAGATTGTCCAGAGCGCCGAAGACAGTCTCTTCTACAGACCTTTCAAGAAGTTCCCGCAGGACATTTCTGCCGAGATGCGCGAGCGGCTCACGCGCGATGCGCGTGAGGCAATCTCTTCGGGCGTCGTTCCTTCTTTCAAAAAGCTACATGAATTCTATACGAACGAATACCTGCCAGCCTCGTTCGATCAGGTGGGCGTATGGCAGATGCCGCGCGGGCAGGAGATGTACGCATTCCTCGCGCGCGAATTTACTACGACTGACATGACGCCCCAACAGATTCATGATTTGGGACTGAGCGAAGTGCGTCGCATACGCGCAGAGATGCAGGCCATCATGGATCAACTTCATTTCAGAGGCAGCCTGCAAGATTTTTTTAAATTCCTTCGCACGGACTCGCGCTTCTACTACAAAACTCCTGAAGAGCTTTTCGAGGCTTATCAGGCTATGGCGAAGCGCATTGACCCTAACCTGATAAAAATCTTCAAGACTCTGCCGCGCATGCCCTACGGTGTGGAACCTATCCCTGCCGCGATTGCGCCCGATACTACGACTGCTTATTATCGTCGTCCTGCGGCGGACGGTTCGCGCGCGGGCACTTACTTCGTCAACCTTTACAGGCCTGAGACCAGACCCACATACGAGATGATGGCGCTCTCGCTGCACGAGTCTGTGCCCGGTCATCACCTTCAGATTTCGCTAGCTATGGAGCAAGGCGAGATTCCGAATTTCAGGCGCTACGGTGGCTACACAGCTTTCGTAGAAGGCTGGGGGCTTTACGCCGAATCGCTCGGCGACGACATGGGACTCTACGATGACCCTTATTCAAAGTTCGGACAACTGACCTACGAGATGTGGCGCGCCGTGCGATTGGTGGTTGACACAGGCATGCACTATTTTCACTGGGACAGGCAGCGCGCCATCAACTTCTTTCTAGAAAACGCTGCCAAGCAGGAGTTGGACGTAGTCAACGAAATTGACCGCTACATAACTATGCCTGGACAGGCGCTCGCATACAAAATCGGCCAACTGAAATTCAGAGAGCTGCGCGAGCGTGCGCGGCGCGAACTCGGCGCAGAGTTCGACGTGCGCGAGTACCATGATGTTGCGCTGCGTTCGGGCGCAGTGCCCCTGGATGTGCTGGAAAGACAGGTCAACGATTGGATTGCAGAGAGAAAAAGAAAGAGGGTACAGCACGCCTCAACTCGCTAATGTCTACGACAAGTCTATTAACCTCAAAGGTCTGGAAGGCGAGGCTCGATTGATTGAGAAGATAGCATGGCTGCCTGACCTGATTTATACGGGCGGACGTTTCGAGCGCGGCCTTGCTCTGATTTGTGATGAACAGGGGCGCATCGCACAGTTCGCGCGTGAGACCGATGACATTGGCCATGTGATTCGTTTGAAGAATCGTGCGATGCTGCCCGGTCTTGTTAATGCGCATTCGCATGCCTTTCAGCGAGTCATACGCGGTCGCACGGAATACCGCACACAAAATAGCGAAAACTCTTTCTGGACCTGGCGCGAGATGATGTACGCGGCGGCTGCGCGGCTCGCGCCCGAAGACGTTTACGATTCATCGCGCATGGCTTTCCTTGAGATGGCTTTGAGCGGTATCACTTCGGTCGGAGAGTTTCACTACCTTCATCACGCGCCTTCTGGTGCGCCTTACTACGACCCGAATCTGTTGAGCAAAGAAGTAGTGCGCGCGGCGCGCGATGTTGGCTTACGCATTGCGTTGCTGCGCGTGGCCTATGCGCGCGCGGGTTTCCGCCTTGAATTGGACGAAAGACAGAAGCGTTTTATAGAAAGCGAGCCGGAGAGTTTTCTTCGCAACGTCGAAAGATTAAGAGAGGAGATCAAAGAGAGCGAACAGCAGACGGCGTGGGTCGGTGTTGCGCCGCATAGCATTCGCGCTGTTCCGCTCAGTTACCTGCGCGAAGTGATTCGCCATGCCGCGCGCGAAAATCTTCCCGTTCACATGCACATCGCGGAGCAGCCCGCAGAAGTTTCCGCTTGCATGGAAGAGCACGGTCTAGCGCCCGTCGCGCTCCTAGATTCGGAAGGTCTTCTCAATGATAACTTCACAGCCGTTCATGCTATTCATATTAGTAAGGAAGAGGCGCGTATGTTGGCCCAATCGAACTCGTCGGTCTGCGCGTGCCCTACTACGGAGCGCAACCTGGGCGATGGCATTTTTCCGGCAGATTTATTCTTCGCTGAAAATGCTCGTGTTGCGCTCGGCACGGACAGCCACGCGCAGATTGATCTTCTTGAGGATGCGCGCGAGCTTGAATATCACTTGCGACTGAAGAAGCTGGAGAGAAATGTGCTGGCTGAAGTGGGTGAAGATGAAAATTCCTCTCGTCGCTCTGCTCTCGCCGCAAAACTTTTCGAGTGTGCGAGCGCTCGCGGCGCTGAGAGCATAGGCGCGTGGGCTTGCGGCGGCCTTGAGCCTGACCGCATGGCAGACTTTTTCACAGTTGACCTGGACGATCCGTCAATCGCAGGCGCAGCGATTGATGATCTGCTTCCAGCAATAGTCTTCTCCCTAGCTCGAACAGCCGTGCGCGAAGTCGTTCGTGGCGGTAAACTGATCGTAGAGGATGGACATCATCGTGCACAGTCTGAAATCATCCAAAAGTTTGCGGCGCTTCAGCGCAAGCTATGGGGTTAAAGATGAGCGTTACAAGAGAGGCGCACCAAATCAACTCAACTGAAAATTCTTTACAGGAAACTTTGGCACAACTCGTAGCCTTCGATTCCGTATCATCGCGCTCGAATACAGAGATCATCAACTATCTTGCCGAACGCACAGAAGGCTACGGGCTAATCGTCAAACGTTTCTCTTACGCGGACGAGAACGGAGTTGAGAAAGAGAATCTGATTGCGATAGCTGGCGCGGATTCAAGCGATTCCGTTGAAGTTGAACTTGCGCTCGTGGGGCACACGGACACAGTACCTTATGACCTTGCGTGGAATGATGCTTTGCGTTTGAGCGAACGAGATGGGAAACTTTTCGGGCGCGGCGCGTGCGACACGAAAGCTTTTATCGCGGCATCGCTCGCGGCAATGGTCGCGGTTGATCTCAAAGATTTGCGTCGCCCGCTCGCGCTCATTTTCACTGCCGACGAAGAGATTGGATGTATCGGCGCGAAACATCTGGCTGATGCGCGCGCCATACGTCCCAGATACAGCATCGTGGGCGAGCCTACCTGTTTGCAGCCAATTCGCGCGGGGAAAGGTTACTGTCTGGCCGAAATCACTGTGCGCGGGCGCGAAGGCCATAGCGCATACCCGCAACTGGGCGCGTCCGCAATCTTTCGCGCCGCACGCCTTGTTAATCGAATAGAAAGAAGCGCGGACGAGTTGAAGCGTGACGAACGCGCCGGATTCGACCCGCCTTATACAACCCTGAACGTAGGCATCATCAAAGGTGGGAAAGCTAAGAACATCATCGCTGGCGAATGTACGTTCACGCTCGAATGGCGACCTGTGCCGGGACAAAACTCAAAGCGCGTGCTCGACATGGTCAACGCTGCAATCGAAGAGGAACGAAAGAGCGATGATGATTTCGACGCCGAAGTTAGACAAGCGCGTCTACAGGCGGCCATGGAGACACCGGAAGACTCGCCGCTCGTCACCTTTCTTGAAGAAGAGACAGGGCGAGCGGCTGGCACTATAGCCTTCGCCACGGAAGCGCCGCAGATGGCTGAACTCGGAGCGCAATCGGTCGTCTTCGGCCCCGGCGACATTCGCGTAGCACATCGCACGGGCGAGTTCGTCTCAAAGGAAGAACTTCAAAGCGCCTCACGCATACTCACGCGCGCCGTAGAGCATTTCTGCATGTGAGCGAAATCCGAACGCGCCGTTTCGTCCTAGTTGAGCCATTTTCGCTGGCATCTATTTTATTTGCGGCGAACAACCGCTCGCCTATTGAATAGCATCTAGCAAAGTCGTGTCCTGATCTTACTCTGAAAGTGAACTCTTGATTTCAGTCATGAAATATCGCTCGCTTGGCCTACTTCTTCTGACATTCCTCTTAACTGTTCCCGCTTTAACGCAGACTCAATCTCTCAGCACACCACTGACCAATCAGGAATTGGTGCAGCTCGTCTATCAGCTTCCAGCGCATCCCGAAAGAAAGGAAGCTCTGATTGATGAAATAAGAAGGCGCGGCATAGGCTTTCCGCTAACGGACGGACTGCGCGCGCTCGTGGCTAGCAAGAGCGGCAACGATGCGAGTTTGCGTCGAGCGTTAGAAGAGGCTGAGCGGCGCAGGCTCAATCCTGTGGTGTCGTCGCTGCCACCGGAATCTGAAGGCGAAGAGCTTATTTCAAAGACGCGCAACGTGACGCTGGCCGCAGCCGGAGCCATGCCAGACTTCATAGTCAAGCAGATCATCACAAGGTCTGTTGCGCTGGGTAATTCGCAGAACTGGGCCGTTAGCGATCACCTGACCGTAGCCGTGAGCTACAGAGCGAACGCTGGCGAAGAGTATCGCGTTCTTTCTGTGAACGGAATGCCGAGCACTGAGATGAGCGGAAGCCAGTCCTACGAGCAGTTGGGCGGTACGACCTCAACAGGCGAATACGTCTCGATGCTGGCAGATCTGTTTGATCCGGCGAGCCGTACTACTTTCAAGATGGTGGACACGGACGTGCTACGCGGTCGCCGCACAATCGTTTACGAGTATGAGATTCAGAAACAGTTCTCGAAACAGATGATTAAGGCAAGTGGCTTTGGTGATAACCAGATCATAACAGGCTATCGTGGGCGTGTCTGGATTGACCGCGAACTCTACAGAGTCTTGCGGCTTGAAGACGTTGCGACCGACATCCCTTCGGACTTTCCTGTGAGCGCCGCTAGCAGCATGGTTGATTATGACTGGGTGACGATTAACGAGCACCAGTACCTTCTGCCTTCGCGCGCAGAGATTACCTTAGCGGCTCGCGCCAATAACCGGCAGCTTCAGACTCGCAACGAGATTCGCTTTCGTGGTTACCAGAAGTTTGGCTCCGACGTTCGAATCATAGAGGACGTGCCAGACGATGACGAGCCGCCAGCGCAACAAACAAACCAACCTGCACAGCCAGCTTCTTCACCTCAGCGCGCTACGCCGCAAGCGCCGCCTGTGCCTAAGCCTTCTCCCACGCCTTAAATGAATGCGCGCGCGTACTCCTCGCCCGGAATATTGCTTTTCGCAGTGCAAAAGGGTTAAGCTGCGCAGACGGTGAGCGCCTCATCGTCCGGGTCTATTCCGGTTTGCGGATTGTCCGGCGGCTCCTACGCCTACACTCGGACTTGGCCACTCGTGAGGCCAGCCACGACAGCCGAAAGATGAGTTCGAGTTAAGCCGTAAATTTTAGAACAGCACTTCGATCAACAGATCGAGCGCGGCACTTGTTACCGTATCAAATGATGTAGAGCCATCGGTCGTGCCAGCCGTGTTATAGGCAGTCGCTACTACCTGAATCGGGTCCGGCGACGGCGGCGGTTGGGTAGCGCCTGGAGTCCCCATTTCGCCTGCCATAGCAGAAAGTGACGGAGTCAAGACCAAAAGTGTTGCGGCACAGAGTTGCTGAATTCGTTTCATGGTTTCCCCTTAGAAATGGAAATGTTTGATCGTCGCAGGAACCAACGACAGGTCTTGGGCGCGTGCATCATAACACCACCGGGCTTAAAAGCTTTCATCCTTGCAAAAAATTTGCAGTCTATCGAAAGGTAAACCCTCATATGAACTTAGCCGAATTATTGCTTAATCAGATAGACGATCCTGCGCTCTCCCGGCTTGAGCGAGCGCAACTGCGCTGCGAACTGGCGCGCGAGATGGAGAGAGACGGTGATTTCGAGGCGGCTCGTGAGTCTATGGGCGAATTGTGGCAGCGTGTGGGAGAGCGCCCCTGCCTTGATGAGCTTGACGAAGTGACGCGCGGGCTAGTGCTTCTGCGCGCAGGCTCGCTCACAGGGTGGATAGGCGTTGCGCGTCAGCTTAAGGGCGCGCAGGAGATTGCGAAGGATTTAATCACCGAAAGCATCAGCATTTTCAAGAAGCTTGCGGAAACAGACAAGATGGCCGAAGCGCGCATTGACCTGGCGCTCTGCTACTGGCGTGAAGGCGCGTTTGACGAAGCGCGTGTTCACTTACGCGATCTTCTTAAACTTGACGATTTGCAGGGCGAGCAGAGGGCACGCGCTCTGCTCAACAGCGCCGAAGTCGAACGCGCGGCCATGCGTCATCACGAAGCTCTTGCGATTCTGACAGAGGCAGTCCCGTTGTTTGAAGCGAGCGCAGACTCCGCGCTCAAGGGTAAATTCCATAACACGCGCGCTCTAGTGTTGAGGAATCTGGGCGAAGCAGAACATCGTCAAGATTATATTGATCGCGCGCTAGAAGAATACACAGCAGCGAGTTTCTATCTGGAGAAGGCCGGGCACAAACGATTTCGCGCCCGCGTTGAGAATAACTTAGGGTTTCTGTTCTTCACGCTGAACAGGTTTTCAGAGGCACACACACATTTGGACTGCGCCCGCAGATTGTTCTCAAGTCTCAAAGAGAGTGGCAGCGTAGCGCAAGTGGATGATACGCGCGCTCAAGTATTTCTTGAACAGAAATGCTATTCGGATGCGGAAAAGATAGCACGCTCTGCGGTGCGCGCGTTGGAGCAAGGCGACGAGCAAGCGCCATTGGCCGAAGCTTTGACGACGTTAGGAGCCGCACTGGCGCGTCTGGGGCAGGTTGAAGCGGCGAAGCGCGCGCTTGAGCGTGCGGTGCAAACTGCGCAGCAGGCTGGTGACCGCGAGCGCGCTTGTATTGCTGCCATAGTGATGACCGAAGAACTCGGCGAGCATCTTTCTCGCGGCGAGACGATGGCGCTTTACCTGCGCGCCGACGAGATGTTTGCAGATTTGCAGCATCCGAAGATTTTAGGGCGCTTGCGCAAAACCGCGCGCAGACTCTTGGACAAAGAGTGCGCGCCGTTATCTCAAGCAAAACTTTCCGGCTTCGTTTATGTGACCGAAGAGATCTCTTCGCTGCTCAATCGCGCGCATCGTCTAGCCCAGACCAACCATAGCGTTCTCATCACGGGCGAGCCGGGCACTGGCAAAGAGGTGCTGGCTCGCCTCATTCACGAGTGGAGCGGGCGCGCAGGAAAACTAGTAGCAATCAACTGCGCCTCTACCACCGAGATGCCATTCGATTCCATGCTCTTCGGCCACAGGCGTGGAAGCTTTGCGGGCGCGGGCGAAGATCAGCAGGGCGCAGCGCACAAAGCCGACGGCGGCACGCTGTTTCTGGACGAAATCGCAGGGTTGAGTTTGAGCAGCCAGACCAAACTGTTGCGCCTGATAGAGCACGGCGAGATTCACACTATAGGTGAACCCTTACCGGAGCGCGCAGACGTGCGCGTCGTCGCCACTACGAGCCGCGATCTCAAACAGGAAGTCGCACGCGAGAGCTTTCTTGCCGAACTCCTCTATCGCTTACAAACTTTCAATCTGGAAATCCCGCCTCTCAGAGTGCGCGCGGCAGATATTGAAGCCCTGACCGAGCACTTCGTCAAAGAAGCTTCGTACGAACATGGCAAGCGCGTCGAGTTTACGCCCGAAGCTATGGAGGCGATTAAGCGAATGCCGCTCAGAGGTAATGCGCGCGAGTTGCGCTCCGTTGTAGGGCACGCAGTGCTGAATGCGGAAGAGGGAGCGCGCGTCACGGCTGAAGAGATTGAACTGATTGCACTGCGCGCTTCGACTGAACAGGGGAGCGTGTGGGAAGATTTTTCGCTCAAGGAAGAGGTGCTACGCCTAGAAGAGCGCTACATAGAGTTGGCGCTCAAGGAGACAAAGGGGCGCGTGTCTCACGCCGCAAAGCTTCTGGGGTTCAAGCATCACGAATCGCTCAGTTCGCTGATTGCCACAAAGCACCCGCATCTGGCTCAAGCCCGAATGCCGCGAACGCCTCGCAAGCGTAGCATCATAAGAAAAGAGTTCCAGAAGACAAAGGGATCGCCTTCCGATAGCGGTTCAATTTGAGATTGGTTCTATTCAATCAGGCGCGATTAGAGAGTTCACCACCACAGGGCGCAAAGATATTCGTAGAAGAAAGATTTAATTTGAAATTTCAGATTTGAGATTTCAGATATACTCAACCTTCTTCCAATCTCTTTACGCCTTGCGGTGGTGAACTCTTCTTCAATCATTTCCAAACTCCAATCCGACTTTTACCAGCAAGTATCCAGCCTTGTGCTGACGCATCTTGATGAGTCATCATAAGCTTAAGAGGTTTACTATCATGGCAAATCCGTCCAGGCGTCTGCCCGAAAACGTCGCAGGCGATTTTTACGTTGACGACTCGTGCATTGATTGCGACGCCTGCCGCCAGATCGCGCCCGAAACGTTCCGCGATCACGGCGACCAATCGAGCGTCTATCATCAACCGGAGACTTCAATGGAAATTCACAGCGCCTTGATGTCATTGATCGCGTGTCCCACTGCAAGCATTGGCACCATAGAACATCACGATGTGCGCGCGGCCATTGATGCCTTTCCCCAGAAAATTGTAGAGAACATTTACTTCTGCGGCTTCACTTCGGAATCTAGCTTCGGCGCGTGGAGTTATCTTGTTGTCAGGCCGGAACGCGAAGGCGGAAACGTTCTGGTTGACAGCCCGCGTTTTGCCAGCCAGCTAGTACGGCGCATTGATGCTATGGGCGGCGTGCGCACCCTCTTTCTAACACACCGCGATGACATAGCAGACCACGAAAAGTTCGCAAAGAGATTCAGCGCACAGCGCGTCATGCACGCTGATGACGGAGCAAGGCGATGGGGCATGGAGCAGGTCATAGAAGGCCAGACGGCTCTTGCGATTGATAATGATCTGACTATTATTCCTGTGCCCGGCCACACGCGCGGCCACATGGTCTTGCTCTATAAAAACAGATTTCTTTTTACGGGAGATCATCTGGCATGGTCGCCCGTGCGTGAAACTTTAACGGCTTTCCGAACTGCCTGCTGGTATTCATGGACTGAGCAAACGCGGTCAATGACAAAACTGCTCGATTACAATTTCGAGTGGGTGCTGCCCGGTCACGGTCGCATTCACCACGCGAGCGCACCCAAGATGCATGAATCTTTGGAGCGTTGCGTTGAATGGATGAAAGCAACAAAATAAGGTAAAAGGAAAAAGGTAAAAGGAAAAAGGAAGGCTGAAACCACATTTAATTAAAAGATTGGCTTCCGCCACACTTTTGACTTTTTACTTTTACCTTTTGCCTTTCCTTTGCCTTTTACCTTTTTACTTTTACCTTATTTTGCTGTTAAAGGACGAAAAGCTTAATGGACAATAACCAAAAGATACTGATTGGCTGCGGCGGCGCTGGCTGCCTGGGTCTTCTCTTTCTATGCGTCGCTGCTGGCGCTTTCTACTACTACTATGCCAGATCGCCTCTAGCCACTTCTGGCAATAGCAACACTTCTACCTACAACTCTTCAAACGGCTCACGCTCGAACTCGAACACGGCGGCGACCACCTCAACCATGTCCGAAGACGATAAGCACAAGCTCTTTCAGGCGGCGGGCGTCACAGGGGATGGCGAGCTTATCACGCGCGTTTTGAAGAAGCTCGGCTTTATGCGTGCCGACGGCACGACTACACCTGAATACGCGACTTTCATCAACACGCACGGCAACTGGGCTACGCACAACATTGCGTTCATCAACCAGTATCGCACGCCCGAACGCGCCAGGCAGTACGTCATGGATCACATCAACGATTAATCGAAAGAGCAGATTCGACACGCAATCGGCGCGCGTGCTATAAAAGCAGTGACGAGTGACAAGTGGCAAGTGACGAGCAAGAATCATTTTTAATTTTTCATTTGCAGTAATAAGAGAAGCAATTAACTTCTTTCTGTAAACTGAAAACAATTTAAATGAAAGATTAAAAATTCTCTCTTGCTTATCACTTGTGACTCGGTCACTCGTCACTGCTTTTATGAATTCTGACCACATCAGAAATTTTTCAATCATTGCTCACATAGATCACGGCAAATCCACGCTTGCCGACAGGTTGCTTGAGCTGACGGGCGCGCTCTCTGAGCGTGAGATGTCGGATCAAGTCCTGGACGACATGGACTTGGAGCGAGAGCGCGGCATCACCATCAAGGCTCACGCAGTCCGTCTGGATTACAAGGCGCGCGATGGGCAGAAGTATGTTCTGAACTTGATTGATACGCCCGGCCATGTTGATTTCTCTTACGAAGTCTCGCGCTCGCTCTCTGCTTGTGAAGGTGCACTGCTCGTTGTTGATGCATCGCAGGGTGTAGAGGCACAGACGCTCGCCAACACTTATCTAGCCATCGAGAACAATCTTGAATTGATTCCAGTCATAAACAAGATTGACCTGCCGGGCGCAGAGCCTGAGCGTGCTATGGAGCAGATAGAGCATGTCATAGGCTTAGGCACGCACAATGCGATTTTGACGAGCGCGAAAACGGGCGAGGGCGTTGACGAAGTTTTAGAAGCTATAGTGCGCGATGTGCCGCAACCAAAGGGCAACCCGGATGCGCCGCTCAAGGCTCTTATCTTCGATTCATGGTACGACCCATATCGCGGCGTGATAGTTCTTTTCCGTGTGATTGACGGCTCCATTCGTCCGGGCATGAAGATTCGCTTCTTCAACGCCGGGCGCGACTATCAGGTGGAAGCGCTCGGCGTGAATCGTCCGCGTCCGACTCCGATTGATCATCTGGGCGTTGGCGAAGTAGGTTTCCTCACAGCTTCAATCAAAGAGGTCGCGGACGTTCAGATAGGCGACACAATCACAGAGAGCCAGCGTCGGACGAAAGAACCTTTCCCGGGCTTTCAAGAGATCAAGCCTATGGTCTTCGCAGGGCTTTATCCTGTGGACACGAACCGGTATGAAGAGTTGCGTGACGCGCTCGAAAAATTACGTTTGAACGACGCTTCATTTTTCTACGAGCCTGAATCCAGCGTTGCGCTGGGCTTCGGCTTTCGCTGCGGTTTTTTGGGGCTTCTGCACATGGAGATAGTTCAGGAGAGATTGGAGCGCGAGTTCAATCTTGAGTTGATTACGACTGCGCCGGGCGTGCGCTATCGCGTGACGACTACGGACGCAGTTCTCATTAAAGTTGATTCGCCGTCGAAGATGCCCGACCCTGTGCGCATAGCTAAAATTGAAGAGCCTGTGATTGAAGCAACGATTCTAACTCCCAACGATTTTCTGGGCGGCATCCTCCCGCTATTGGAAGAGAAACGCGG
>MNJR01000036.1 GCA_001920415.1 Acidobacteria bacterium 13_1_20CM_3_53_8
TTCTTCTGCCCCGGTTCTGGAACTTGTAAGTCACGACAGATTTTGCGCGCCAGAAATTCATTTATCTCACGATGCCTCGGAATTGACGACGATCTTTGTGCCGCACGATTTACATAAACTGTATGATTGCCGCCTTCACGCAAAAACTCGCAACCGTGTTGCTCCAAATGGCGAGTCAGGTCAGTGCGCTTCATGTTTGGAGACTAGCATAAACTGAAATTTTAATGTTTCGAGAAAGCAATAACTGATTAGACGTAAAAATGTGGAAAAGTGACTTTATTGTTGATGTCAAAGGAATTGTTTTCTACAACGCTTATGGAAAAGAAAGAGTTTTATGAGGGGACAAGTTGCTCTCTAATCACGTCTTCGCCTTTGGTAGTCTCTTGAGCAAGCAAACGATTTGCTTCAAGCACCAACTCGACAGCTTCTTTCAAGTTCTCACGCGCTTCCTCTAATGTTTCTCCCTGAGTATTAGCACCCGGCAATTCTTCGACAAAAGCAATGTAGCCCTCCGGTACTTTGCGATAAACAGCAGTGAAAGTTATGTTCATGTCCAAGCTCCTTAACTATACACTTGTCTCCGTCAGGTCATCTCGACACAAGCTTTTATCCTGTTGCCGAGTAGCGCGAATCCACGAAAGGAATTCGTCAACGCTCTCTTCTTCCGGCCAGAAATCTCCTTGTAAATCTTTGACACTTTTGATGGGCTTGACGCCTTGTCGTCTGGCAAGTTCCCATGCTCGTGCATGAGCTTGCTGAGCGCGCTGTTCTTCCTGATTCACTTTGCTCATTGCTTTTTTACCTCTCTAGGGCAATACATGGCTCAACTATAACGTCCTGTCTCCGTCAAACCATCATTAATCATTCGGCACCGTTTCTTTTTGCTCTTTAACGAAAGGAGCAACATTGATGATTTGATCTGGTTTTACCCAGTCTGCAATCTTTGAAGTAGCGCCCGAGTCTTCTAGGAACTCGATCATGTATGCTTCTTCCGGTTTATCGAAGACTTCAACCACAGTGCCTTGCGCACCCTGACGAAGACCATACTCCGGCAAGTCTTCTGTTAGTTCGACGATGTCCAGTTCGTGAGCTTTTTTAAGTTCGATCATGGCTCACCTCGTTTCTCTTATCCTTCGCGGCGTGACAAAGCTTGGGTAATCTGTTTCGGGTCTGATTATCCAGACAGTTTCTACAATAGCGATGTTACCATTGAGACCTACTACTGGCAGAGACACTAAATACTTCTTGCCATATTGACCTTCTCCGCTAAGCACCGCCTCATGATAGGGTAGTTCATCCAAGATAACTTTTTCCAGCTTCTGCCAATCGGATTTCTCAAATCCAAGTATGCTTTTAAAAAGGCGAGCTTTGTGTCGTCCCTCTTTAGCAGCGGGATTGAGAGCGTAATCTTCAAGCTTACTACGTGGGATGACAGCTTTCTGGTAGTTTGGCAAAGCATTCGGATGTACATTCCTGCTCTGGTCTTCCATTAGCCTCTTTCATTTGAGGATTAGCTGTATCTTCCCGTCTCTGTCAAATCATCATAAATCATTCCACGCCTGTCCTTCTTCGCTTTGGTCGCGGCGGTATAACCACCCTCTTCATTGCGGCTTATCTTGTTCTCTGCATAGAGACCTTCTAAAACAAACTCGCAGGCAGAGACAGTGAGCGCGTCGTCAGAGCGTTTGAAGTCGAATGGTATGAGCGCGGTTTCGAGCAATTCAGGCACGGCTTCCAGAAGGTTCATGCACTCTTCTGCCGAAGCTGTGTCGGCCAATCGCAGATTGTTGCCTTGATCGAACCAGCGAACCGTTTCTACGAAATCAATGCCGACAAAATAGCCTTCAAAGATTTCTCCGGCGGCGCGCTTGATTAAATCTTTGGCTATCTTGTTCGCGCCTATCTGCTCGCCCTCGTATTCAAGTTCCATCTTGCCGGTCATAGAAGGAATCGCTGCGTAGATGTCCGAGATGCGCGGGACGATTTTCTGTTCTTCTGTAAGAAGCGAGCGGCGCTCTGCGTTCGAGATGACGGATTCCGTGACGGTTATGGGCAGACGTTGCGAGACGCCGGAGCGCTTGTCAATGCGTTGATCGTCGCGCGCCTCGAAAGCAATCTGCTCTATTAGCTCGCGTATGAAATCAGGAATCAGCAAACTGCCCTTTATCCCTTCGCGCACTGTCCATGCTTCCTGCTTTGTAATCTCTACGCCAAGCTGAATGTCCGTAGGATAGTGCGTCATTATCTCAGTGCCTATGCGGTCTTTCAGCGGCGTGATGATCTTGCCGCGCGCTGTGTAGTCTTCCGGGTTGGCAGAGAAGACGAGCATCACGTCTAGAGGAAGACGAACAGGATAGCCTTTAATCTGAACGTCGCCTTCCTGCATGATGTTGAAGAGGCCGACTTGAATTTTCCCTGCGAGGTCTGGCAATTCGTTGATGGCGAAGATGCCGCGATTGGCGCGCGGCAGCAGCCCGTAGTGAATCGTCAATTCGTCGCTCAATAGATGCCCGCCTTTCGCGGCTTTTATGGGGTCAACGTCGCCAATGATGTCCGCTATGGTCACGTCCGGCGTTGCAAGCTTTTCCACAAAACGCGCGTCGCGTTCTATCCAGTTAATCGGCGTGTCGTCCGCGTGCGCTTCAATCATCTGGCGACCGTAAGCGGAGATGGGATGAGATGGATCGTCGTTAATCTCGGAGCCTGCGATTGCAGGAATAGCTTCGTCCAGCATATCTGTTAGCTGCCGAATGATGCGGCTCTTTGCCTGGCCGCGCAGTCCCAGCAAGATTATGTTGTGGCGCGAGAGAATCGCGTTGATGATCTGCGGCACAACCGTCTCGTCGTATCCGACTATGCCGGGAAAAAGACGCTCGCCCGCGCGAAGTTTTCTGACAAGGTTGGCGCGCATCTCATCTTTGACAGGACGGTTTCTGTACTTGCTTTTTCTAAGCTCGCCTAAAGTTTTTGCAAATGCCATTTGTTAGACCCCTTTGTTCGTGAATGGTAAATGGTAAATGGTGAATGGAAGAAGGCTTTTCTCCATTTACCATTTACCATTTACCACTAATTTAGCTCGCGGACGGATTGATGTCATTCGCTGTGTAGCGACCGTCGCTTGTTTGTGAGACCAGATTATCTTCTTCAAGTTTTTCCAGGTGCGCCAGAACGGCTCGCTCTGCCATCGCGTGCGCTTTTGGCGAAACATCTGTGTACACACGCTCTACAATCTCGCGCGTTGTCTCAGCGCCTTCACGCACAGCCTTCATAATATTTCCTTCACGTTCGAGCCTGTGCTTGATGTACTCGTCCAGTTTCGCGTAGGGGCTGCCGATTGCGGGGCCGTGACCGCCGAAGAGAACCAACAGGTTCGGCAACGAGCGCAGCCGTTCCAGTGTGTCCAGATAATCACGCATGTTGCCTTCGGGCGGATCAATCAGAACAGAGCCTAAGCCTACGATGTTATCGCCCGTGATTAAAATCCCCCTGAAATCTTCGTGAAAGCACAGGTGACCGCGCGCGTGCCCCGGCGCATGAATCGCGCGAAGATGAATGGGAGGATCATTGTCAAGCTCTATTAAATCTCCGTCTTCGATGAAACGATCAACCCGAACTTTTCCTTCCAGAGCTTCAGCCGTCAGATGATGCGCAGCGACCTTCACATCTGCGCCCAGATGTTCGAGAAGCGCGTTGACACCGCCGACGTGATCTGGATGAAGGTGCGTCAAAATAATTTCGCGCACAAGTCTTCCTTCATTCCTCAAATCGTCAACGCAGGCGGCCAGCGCCTGTTGCTCTTCTTCATAAGGCGAGCCGGGGTCGAAGACTACAAGCGCGCGCGAACCGTAAATGATATAAGCGTTCGTGTGCGTCGCAGGAGGCTTCGTGGGCGTGCGCACAGGAAAGCATATGAAGCCCGGACGAAACTCAATTCGACGCACAGGCTCGCGATGAGATTGCGGCACGGAGAGAAATCTTTCTATTAGATCGTCCGTCAAACCGCTCGACAGAGTTTTCAAAGCGTGAAGCGTCGGCGGCACTGCCAGAATTGGCGAGCGCTCCCATCGTGCGTAGGCTTCTACGGCGCGCGTCCACTCGCCTGTTGCTAGTTCTCCATCCTCTGTGATGTGCGGCTCCTGCTTCTGTGGGCATTGAACTAGAAAGAACCATGTATCGAAGCGGCGCGGGCTGAAAGGCGGCGTCACCCAGCGACCAGCGAAAGTGAAATCACGCGCGTCCAGATGAAGACCGTAATGAGTCAACATCTCTGCGAAAGACATTCGACCCGATTCCAGATCGTCAAGAAGAGAAGCGCGCTGTCCTTTCGTCAGCGTCTCACTCCCGCGCGCTACGAGCACGCCAAGCTCTTCAAACAACTCGCGCGCAGCGCAAGCTATCATCGTAGCCTTTTCGTTATCCTCGCAATTTTCAACGCGCACCTCTGCATCGCCAGCATCGCGCTGTCCGCCGGGAAAAGCATGAAAGCCTCCCAGGAAAGCAAGCTTCTCGCTACGCTTCACCCAGAAGATTTCCGGGTTGCGCGCGTCCGTTCCCTGTCAGGCTTTGTCTGAGTTCTAGTTACCGAGTTGGTTTGAGTGCTCACGATATAAAAATCTGGAGTCAGATTAATTTTGGATTTTAGATTTTAGATTGAAAGAGAGCTTGTTCGTCAGATTCAATCCGTTTGCTAATCCAAAATCCAAAATCTAAAATCCAAAATCATCCGGGCTTGAATTTATTCCTGCCACCTGAATCTCTCGCCGTCGCGCCCGTTCCAAGGCAGCCCGCGCATGTGATAGCCGCCCTCTTCCCAGAAGCCAGCCTGATCTTCCGCTAAAAACGTCACGCCTTTGATCCACTTCGCGGATTTCCATGCGTAAAGCTGCGGCACTATCAGGCGCATTGGCCCACCATGCTCCAATGGAATCGGTTGCCCGTCATGCGTCAGTGCGAAGAGCGCGTCTTCCGCAAGAAAATATTCAATCGGAAGATTCGTAGTCCATCCATAATCATAAGCGGAAGCGACTACGAACTTCGCTTCAGGTTTGAGGCCAACTAGCCGCGCAACCTCGCGCGTCGAAACTCCGCCCCAGACGTTATCCAGACGCGACCAACGGGTTACGCAATGAAAGTCAGCATAAACTTTCACTGCGGGCAGTTGCATGAACTCGTCCAACGACCAGCTCATAGGGCGCTCTACCAATCCATCAACTTCAAACTTCCATGTAGCAAGATCAATCTGCGGCGCGCCGTGAGCATCCAGCACAGGCCACTTGCGCGTGCGCGTCTGGCCGGGCGGAATGCGATTCTCTCGCCGCGTGTCCGGGCTTACGATCACATCCGGCTCCTCGACCTCTTCGGCCCTGCGCGGATCATTCTTCTGATAAAGAGGATCGTTGAAAAGATTGTTCAGGAAACTCATAAGGACAGTAACGAATAACAAGTGACGAGCAAGAGAGAATTTTTAATCTTTAATTCAGTATTGAGTTTTCAGTTCTTACTCTTCAGTATTAAGAAAGAAGCTGTGCTCTTTTAATAAAAATCTGGAATTAAAGATTAAAAATGATTCTTGTCATTTGTCACTTCTTTACATTCCTTTCTGCCAGCTTCATTAAATCTTCGGGCATCCATTTGCCTACGCCTTTTTTGAGAGGGTCTTCGATGCCGACTGTTCGGTCGTGCCACTCGTCGCGTGTGGTTAATGGCCCGCGCTGGCGTTCATAGTTTTCCGTCTGCTCTAAACTTAATACGATGCCGTTGGCAATCTCTTTCCAATCCTGAAACTGTATGCCGCGACGCACCAGAGGTAGTCCAGCAGACCAATCCTCTTCGGGCGCGCGCGCGTCCTGCTCAGGGATAGCCAGCCTGTCCAGCGACGGAAAAGGCTGACCCTTGAACTCGCTGACTAGCTGCGCCTTGATCTCTTTGTAAGAGATGTTCGGATTCTCCCTGTGAATCGCCTGCGCGCGGCGGAAGAGGTCTGCGACGGTCGGTGATGGTTGAGACATTTGTACTACACTCCCCTGAAAAATTTCATTACAGTTTTCTCTGGTGAATATAGCTTATAACATTTACAGATTACGGGCTACGCACGCGTGCGAATTTCGATTGGCCGTCTCAATATTCTGCTTTAGAGGGCGATTCAAAACACGCTTAGCGAGCTTAAGCATTTCCCTTTGCGCCTTTGCGAGAAACTGCAACGCGCATGCATCTTGAGCATCAAGAGAATTGCATGTTCACGCAAAGGCGCAAAGTTAAAAGCTTAAGCTCGCTAAGGGTTAAGCAATTGCTATGGGTTTTCAAATGGACTCTTAACTTTTCATCGCGCACTTGCATTGAATCGCGGTTCGCGTTCATCATATCCGCTCGCTTCATTATCTAAGTTGAAAGCAAAAGGGCATTCATGTCTGACGCGATTATTTCGACCGAATCTGCGGAGGTTCATTCAGATCAGGCTGGGGGAATGATTGTCTGTCCCGTCTGCGGGCGTGAAGCTTCGCATGGGCTTACGGATTTCAACTCGCTGCCGGATGATTTGAAGATCATCATTGCGTCGAACTCTCCGCTGGGAGCGGAGACGCGGGAAATCTGCCCGCGCTGTGTTGAGCTTTTCCAGCGCGCGAAGTTTCAGTTGGAGTCCGATGCGGTAGTCTTCGAGCAGGGCGGGAGCGTGCTTTCTACGCCGTTGCGCATGGGCGCGCATGAAAAATTCACAGGGCGCGGCGTGACCATAGCTTTCCTTGATTCGGGTTTTTACTCGCACCCGGATTTAACGAAGCCTGTGAATCGCATACTCGCCTACCACAGCATTTTCGAGGGCGATCCCGTAACGCTTGAATCTCCAGATGTGGCTAGCTGGCACGGCATGATGACTTCTGTTGTGGCGGCTGGCAACGGCTCGCTCTCGCAAGGTTTTTATCGCGGCATAGCGCCGGACGCCAACCTGGTTCTGGTCAAGATTGGGAAGACCGGGCACATCCCCGAACAAAATATTTTTCGTGGACTCGAATGGGTTTTGGAGAAGCGCGAGGAGTACCGCATTCGCATAGTCAATATCTCTGCGGGCGGTGATGACGAGCAGTCGTATCTTCACAACAAGCTCTCTCAATTGGTAGAAAAGGCTGTGAGCAAAGGTCTGATAGTAGTCTGCGCCGTAGGGAACGCAGGACACTTGCCGGGTCATCCAGTGCTTCCGCCTGCGAGCGCGCCTTCATCAATCGCCGTAGGAGGTCTGGACGATCAGAACTCTCTTGATAGAGCGCGGCGCGGAATGTATCGCTCATCCTATGGGCCAACGGTTGACGGGCTTCAGAAGCCTGAAGTCATAGCGCCCGGCATATGGGTTCCAGCGCCCATACTGCCGCACACGCCGACTGCGGAAGAGGCAAGGCTTTATGCGGAACTGGACGCGGGCGACGATGACCAGCTTCGCGCGATAATCGAAGCGCACGCTGATTTGGATAAAGAGTTGTTTGAAGCGCGCAATCTTCCTGTGCCGCTCTTGCGCCAACTAATCACAATAAAGCTGCGCGAGGGGAACGTCATCACGCAGGACTACAAATACGTTGACGGCACATCGTTCTCCGCGCCCATCGTTTCATCAATCATCGCCTGCATGTTGGAAGCAAACCCGCGTCTTACGCCGCAGCGTGTCAAGCGCATACTGATTGATACGGCGGAGCGTCTGCCTTTTATAGAAGTTGACCGTCAGGGCTGGGGCGTCGTAGAAGCGCGCAAAGCTGTGGAATCCGCGCTCGCTTTACAACAACAGAGGTAAGAACCGAGTCAGTACCGCCTGCTGTAGCGGGCGGTACTGACTTGAACTGCAAAAGTTAAGGCGCTGGATTCCCCCAAACCCAGCGCCTTTCACGTTCCTTCAGTCATTGAAGATAGAAGGAGAATCAATCTACGAGAGAAGATACAGGAGGGCTTGCTCGCTTTGGTTGCGGGTTCATTGCAATATAGTTAAGTTGGGATGACAAAGCTCTACTGCTTCAATTGATTTCCCTCTACTGTCCGCACTGAATTCTAGAAGTTGAATCCTTCCTCGTCCGCGTCTCTCCTCACTTGCCTCTGCTCTGCCAATAATCCCTATGACGCTTGTGCGCGAAGGAAATCGCCTCTTGAGAGGTTTTAAAAACGGGTATGTGGTGGTGGCGAACATCGCCCCTCTCATCGAAGATGGGGAGATTATTCGCGTTTTGAGCAAGAGTTATGTCCAGATGAGTTGGCTCGTTACTCAATTTCGGATTTTGGCCGCTCGTAGGCGGATTGATGCCCTTGAGCGGATCATCTGTCCGTAGCTTTTTCAGCGTAAGTACGCCGCCGACGTGAGGGGCTGCTTTATCGCGGTCAGTAAGATTCGACAGGCCGAATTTTTTCTCAACCGTCGCCAGAATAGAAGTATGGTCAAAGGGTGTACTCTGCGGCGGAACTCTGTAAACAGTGCCACCGGCAATCCAGGGCGAAACCAGAATGGTCGGCACGCGCACACCGAATCGCTTGAAGTCAAACCCGTTCTCGCCGATTGCTACGTCGCCCGGAGGCGTAGCATTACTTGGCGGAACTACGTGGTCATAATTGCCGCCGTGCTCGTCATAAGTAATTATCAGCAGAGTCTTCTCCCAGACCTTAGAGCCATACAGGGCATAGTATACTTCGCGCAGAAACTTCTCGCCGTGCGAAACATCACCGACGGGGTGTTGGCTGTTGCCGCTAGTGCCCCACATCGGCTCTAAAAAGGTGTAGTTGGGCAGTGTGCCGTTACTGGCCGCCGCCTTAAAATCGCTAAATCTTCCGAAGTGTTCCTTCGGCGCGTCTTTTATATCGTCTATAGAACCCTTCGTCAGAGCTAAGGGCAGTCCGTTATAACCGTAGATAGCCCACGAGCGTCCTTTCTTTCCGAGCGCAGCGTAGATGCTAGGGGCTGTAAAGGGCGCGGGGGCATCGCCAAGTCTGCCTTGAGACGTAGCCATTGCGACGAAAGCGCGGTTAGGAAAAGTTTCGGTCGGAGCGGAACTGTACCAGTGATCGCAAACTGCGTAGCCTCTGGCAAGCGTGGAAATGATGGGCAGCATCTCCGGCGTATAGATGCCCATAATGTCGTTAGGTGTCGCGCCGGGTAAAGCGTGCGCTCTGCCTTTGCTCAGGATGTAATCAAAATTCTGTACGAAGCCTAGATTGGTCGCTTTAGCTTTCGGGTCCGGAGTGGTTGTGCCGAAGAGTTGCGCGTTGGTGTTCAAAAAACCTTCGCCCGGATTACCGAGCGGCATGAAGTAGCTGTTCTTGTCCGTCTTTTGAATCTTGAAGACCTTGACAGGCTTGTTCTTTTTATCAGGATTGGTCTCATTCCCGGTCAGACCTTCGAAGGGGTGTCCCAAAGAAGAGATATTATTCTTCGTCGTATCCAGATCAGAATAAAGAAAGCCTAGCATTTGATCGAAGGAGCGGTTTTCAAGCATCACCACGACGATATGCTCGATCTTGGATAATCCGTTTGCAGCCATCTTATCCTCCGTTGCCGGTCAGCGCACAGACCGGCGGCATAATAGTTAGAAATTATTGAGGAGACGGTCTGTCGCAGTAACCATCAGGCGCGTGTCTGATGGTTTACCCCTAGATAACGATGCTAGTTCAAACGAGACCGAAGACGCAGCCCGGCGGTGCATCCATTCATAGTTGAGTGAATGTAGCTTTCAGGCTATTTCATGATTCAATGAGACTGATGCGGGTGAATTTCTCGCAGCAGTAAGAGCAGAGCTAAAGCGCCGGTAGATTAGTTAAAACAGTAAGGGTTGTCAATGCTCAATTTTTCCGAACCGTTCATCTACATCTTAAAGGTGATAAGCGGTCAGTTTTATGGGATAGAATACAGGCCAAAGGCGCGGTCTTTCCCTAAACGCGAAACGTGCGCCTACGACTAAATCATACTGTCCTATCATGCGCCGCGAAGAGAGATTCACCACAAACGATTGCCGTCTGCATGACGGCTCGACCGTAGCAATCATAGGCGGCGGGCCTGCGGGTTCCGCGTGCGCTATAAAACTTTTGAGAGAGGCAAAGGAGCGCCGTCTTCATCTTCGCGTGCTCATTTTCGAGGGAAAAGATTTCAGCGTTCACGCCAACCAGTGCGTAGGCGTTCTTTCGCCGCCCGTTGAAGAAGTCCTTGCGAGCGAGTTGGAAGTTCACCTGCCCGTTAATCTCATCAAGCGACAGATATTCGGCTATCGCCTGCACGGCTCGCGCGAGAACCTGTTGCTCACAGGTCATGGCGCGCACGCCGGTGAACCCGGTCACGGGCGCGCAACTTATGCAGTAGAGCGCGCAGAGTTCGATCAGTTCATGCTCAATTGCGCGCGCGATCATGGAGCGCAGGTCATAGAAGCGCGTGTGACTGGAATCGAGTTCGCTCGTGATAATTATCTGGACGAAGTGCGCGTCTACAGCGAATCGGATTACGTGAGGGCTGACGCGGTCGTCGGCGCATTCGGTCTGGACGAAGCTATGCTCTCTGTCTTTGAAGAGGTAACAAGCAAGAATAGCAGCGGCGGATTCACTCGACCGTCAAAGTGGCTGAAGAGTTACCTGACGACGATTACAGCGAGCGCGCGATTCCAGACGGAAAAGCTAGGCCACATCGTCCACGCTTTTCTTCTTCCCGAAAAATGCCCGCGCATAGAGTTCGGTGCCATCACGCCCAAAGACGACCACATCCTAGTCAACATCGCTGGCGAGCATGTTACGTCATGCGATTTGGACGAATTTCTGAAGCTGGACGAAGTGCTAGACCTTCTTCCGCCGTTCGACCCATCTGCAATCAACTATTACGAAGGGCGTTTCCCTTCCGCTCCTGCTCGCGGCGCATACGGTCATCGTTACGTGCTAGTGGGCGACGCAACGGGCTGGCTCAGACCGTTCAAGGGCAAAGGCATCAACACGGCCATAGTCACTGGGCTTCGCGCGGCTGAAGCTATGATAGAGCACGGGGTTTCAGCGCGAGCGTTCGTTAATTACGAGCGCGCGTGCGCCGATCTTCTTCGTGATTATCGTTACGGCGTAGCTGTGCGCCACCTTATGCTATGGTTCGCGCGCCTCTTTCTTGATCCTATGATTGATGTCGGCAAAGTTGACCCGCTGATGTATGATGCGCTCTTCGATGCAGTTTCAGGCCACGACTCTTATCGCAACATCATACGCCGTTCGTTGAAGATGAGACTCGTGCGCCGAGTCGCAGCGCGCGTCTTTCGCGGCGTGCACAAGCATCGCGTCGCCCGCGCCAGAAGAGTGAGTATGCAAGACATCACAGTCAGAAAGATGACCGTGCGCGATATTGACGAGGTGATGCGCATTGATGAAAAGATAACGGGCAAGCCGCACTCTGCTTATTATCAATCTAAAGCCGCAGCCTACATCACACGCGCGCCCGAATACTGTCTGGTCGCAGAGCATCAGGATCGCGTCGTAGGCTTCGTCATGGGCGACGTGCGCGGCTGGGAGTTTGCCACAGAGCTTTCCGGCTGGCTTGAGGTGATAGGAGTTGACCCAAACTATCACGGGCGCGGCGTGAGCCTCGCACTCATGAACGAACTTTGCAGCCGCTTCCGTCAGAGCGGCGTGAAGCTCGTCAATACAATGGTCAACTGGAACGATGGCGAGTTGATTGACTATTTTCAGGCGAACGGTTTCGACAGAGGAGAGTACGTTAATCTGGTGAAGCGTCTTGATGAAGAAAGCAGCGATGCGGAGACGCATTGAAGAAGACGCGGAGACGCGGGGACCGAGGCGACGCGGAGAAAGAAAACGAGCTTGCGCAACCAGACTCTTTTCTCGCCGCGTCTCCTCGGTCCCCGCGTCTCCGCGTCCCTGCCTCTTCTTGCTCTTCCTCCCCGCGTGTGCCAAAATTCCTGAAAAATTACAGATAGCAAAAATTCAGGATTTTCAAGAGAGGAGTTTTTGGAATTAATATGGCTGAAGAAGAACAAGGAGCAGCCGACGCTGCTACAGAACAGAGTGAGGCTGCCCCTGTGAGCGCCGAAGAGATAACCTATCACGCGGTCGAGAAGGACGGGCAAGTGACCGCCATCTGGGAGATGCAAGGACGCAAACACCTTCGCACGATTGACCCGCGCTCGCGCCAGGGACAGGAAATCCTGCGCCTCTACACGGCAGAGCACGCGGAAGAGTCCGGCGCGGCAGATGCGGGCGAGGCGAACGCATCTTCATAACGCTCTTCTCGCTCAAATTAGACTCAAAGTAAAAGCAGCCCCGCATCAGGGCTGCTTTTACTTTGAGCTACCGCGCCGATTAATTACGAACAGAAAAAATGGGAGCGCAAGGTTTGAATACCTCGCGCTCCCATTCTGCTTTTGAACTTTACCAGTTTAGAAAACCTGGAACGACTCTCTGCCTACATCGTTCTCTGTCTTTCCGTCAACTCGATTCCCATCTTCTGAAGTGTCTCGCGGTTGAGCGTGCCTGTGACCCTGATGTGTTCTACCTCCTGATATTTTTTCAGACCTGCGCGCGTGTCCGCGTCCAGATGACCTGTTTGCTCCCCATTGTAGAAGCCACGCTGTTTGAGTATGGCCTGCGCCTGCTTGATCTGTTCTTTGTTTGCGCGAAAGACGGGGCCGCGCTTCTTCTTAGTGTTTGAGTTGGTGGTTGTAGCGCCCGTTTGTGAATTGGCGTTGCCGCCTTGCGCCGCTGCCATGATAGTGAAAGCTACAAGGATAAGCAGCAGAAAGGTGAAGACTCTTTTCATAGGTTATTCTCCTTCGAATTATATGAGACGCGCGACGCCGAAAATGCGCGCCGAAGTTAAGGAGGGTGAAGGTTAAATGGAGGGTGCTGTAAAGCCTGAATATAATACTCCCGCTGTCAAGAGGTAATGATTCAAACCGAAAGATTGAGCGTTCCTAAAATTGGCTCGAAGCCTCTCCTTTATGCTAAACGCTCTCCTCGCTCAAGATTTCATAAGGCGCTAAGTTCAATTATTTCTCGACTTAGTTTCCCAAGAACAGCGTGGTATAAAAGAGTTGTTATATCTTAAACAAATTGCTATCATTCCATTCGGGGCGAGAATCCAAGAATTTTCGTCGCCTTCGTTTTGAAGAGCTTCACTACCGCTTTTATTCACCTTGCTGAACTTTCTCTCTTCGGTCCCGGAAAGAGTAAGAGATATGAAAACGTTCCCCGCAATTATTCTCCTAATATTTCTTTCTGCCATCGCCGCGTCAGCCCAGATTGCATCGGGCTATCGCTACGACAATTTCGATACTCAAACTGGAGTGAGGATTGACGCGCCTGCAACTCCAACCGCAGTCAAGCAGAAGAAGCGTGTGCGCCTGACTTCCCGTTCCTACTCACACACGAACGACAGTGCTGCTCATCCGTCTGAACTTCTCTACGAGAGGCCGCGAATGGTCGCAGCGTCCTCCGGCAATTCACTCAATGGATTCACGACTGGTAACTCTCAGGTTGACGCACTCATAATCGAATCGAGCAAGCGCAATGGAGTTGACCCTGTGCTGCTCTATTCGATAATGCATCAGGAGTCCACTTTCAATCAGCGCGCTGTTTCGCCCAGAGGCGCGCGTGGGCTTATGCAGTTGATACCCGCTACAGCCTCGCGCTTTGGCGTTACGAATATTTTCGATCCACAACAGAACATAGAAGGCGGCGCGCGTTACATGCGTTTTCTTCTGGACATGTTCGATGGCGATGTGGAATTGGCGCTCGCAGGGTATAACGCTGGCGAAGGCGCAGTGTTGAGATATGGCCGACAGATTCCCCCCTATCGCGAGACGCAGGAGTATGTGCGTCGCATCACAGCCCGTTACCAATTGATGCGCGATCCGCTTGCGGCGCGCAACGCCAGACGATTGACACAGGCTCAGGTCGCTGCGGTTGAGCAGCCAGTCCCGCTCACGCTCTACGAGCGCAACGTTTATGCTATACGTTTGCCTGACGGAAGACTTCAACTGGTGAGTCAGTAGAAAGCTAAGCGGAAATATTTTTGAAGTGTAGCGGGCTGGTCTCTTCTTCAGGAAGCGGCCAGCCTTTATCTTTTTATGTTTCGGGACGAGCAAGAATTTTTGTATGATGAGCGTGAAGTATTTGCCGTTTGAGACGCAATCGCGCACGTCTGAAAGAGCGCGTGAAAGTGTGGAGACGTAATCCGCTTGCTAAATTTCGATCCACTGGAATCAGCGCCGCAACCAAATGAAGACGATAAAGGTAGGCGGCGCATACTGATCGTTGCTGAACAGGACGCTGCCTTCTTGCAGCAGTGCTTCCTTGATTCCGGCTACGACGCACTTGTTTCGACTGCGGACGATGCAGAAGTTTCTATAAAAGAGTTCGCGCCGGACGCGGCTGTCCTGGAGATTGATCAGGAAAGGGCTGAGGACGAAGAGAAATATTTCGCGCTCGCACGTCAGTTGCGCGCTGAAGCCGCGACCTACGCGCTGCCGCTCGTCTTTGTCTATCACGAAGACAAAAAAAGTTTGCGCAAATTTGCTTTGCAGGTAGGCGCGGACGACTACTTCGCTTTGACGATTCCGCGCGCGGAGTTGCAGGCGAGAATGGATGCGCTCTTTTGGCGCGTAGAAGCTGGACGACGCTCTGCATCTGTCATAGGCGACCAGCGCCTAGAGATTGACAATTTCATGGTCATGCTCGAAGCCGTGCGCGCAGACATTCGCGCGGGGTTGACGGGCACGCTCGCTGTTCTGCACGCGGCTGCCGATGAGGGCGAAGCATTAGATAAACGAGCGCGTGACAAAACGCTCGCGGAAGGTTACGGCTTTCTGAAACTGAATCTGCGACGGGTGGACGCAGTTGCTTTCTACGGGCCAACAACGGTACTCATCTATTTTCCGCGTCTATCTCTAACAACAGCGACTGCGTCTTTGACTCGTTTGCGTGAAGAGTTTGAATCCGCGCACGCGGGGAGAAGAATCATCGCCGGACTCGCTTCATTCCCTGATGACGGAACTGACCTTGAAGGTCTGTTAACAAAGGCGGAGATGGTGGCGAGTATGACCGGGGCAGCGTTGGGCCAAACTGAATCGGTTGCCGAAGAGTCGCGGGAGAGCGCGGAAACTGTGGCCGTGAGCGAAGAGCCGGAAAGTGGCTCGCATGAAATTGAACAGGAAACCTATGCGCCTCATCCTTCGTTGAAAGTAGAGGAAGAGAACGAGCAGCCAGAGACAGTCGAGCAGGCAGAAGAAGATGTTGAAGCGGCGCGGGTTGAAACAACGCCGGAGATTGAGCCGCCGGATTTTCGTAGTGAAGAAAGTGTAGAAGAGAAGAAAGCAGGCGCGATTGCAAATAATGATGCGGAAAGGGCGGCGCGTGCTATAGAGGCTGCGGCGCGCGAGCTTGAGCGGCGTGCGAGCGGGGCTATCATGCCGCGAAGATTGTTGCTGACGATTTCTGACTCGGCGCGCATGATTCAGATAAACTCTCTGGTTCGCGCCGCAGGCTACGAAGCTCGCGCAGCTTTCGACGCAAAGCATGCTCTTGATCTCTTGCGAATTGAACGGCCAGACCTTCTGCTTCTTGATTACGAGCTTCAAGGGATGAACGGCATTGAGATGCTCAAACGACTTCGCGCTCAGAACGGAGGGCGTCTTCTGCTGCCCGTCGTCATGCTGCTCTCTTCTGCAAACGAGAGCGAGCGCAATGAGGCGCTTGAATTGGGAGCGCACAGCGTTGTGATGATGCCCATTGATCCTTTCGAGCTATTGGACAGCGTGCGCGTGGCCGGAAAACTTGACTGAAAGGTTTTTGTAAAAATGAGATGCACTAACTGCGGCGCATACGTCCCTGACGGGAAGCGTTTCTGCGCGGACTGCGGCGCGCCCGTAGTTGACCCGGAAGAGACGCACCTTGCTCGTTCACAATCGGGCACGCTCGCGCGCAATAGTCAACCGAATTACCCTGCGCGCAATGTGGAATCCGGCGAGGTCGAACAAACTATCTTCGTAGCGCGCCCGACAGCGCTCTTCGTTGGCATTGGCTATCTGGCCGCAGCCGCAGGAGCAATCCTTCTAACAATTCTTCTCTCAATGATTCCACAGGTGGCCTGGTTCGTAATAATTCCTCTGGCGCTCGCGCTCTTTCTCATACCGGCTTACTACCACCTGCGCCGGAATATGATTCAATACACGCTCACGGATTCGAGCATACAGATTGACCAAGGGCTTCTCTCGCGCACCACGCGCAACATTCCTTTGCGCACGATTCAGGACGTGGTCGTTCAGGCTTCCGTACCGCAACGCATCATGGGCTACGGCAACATCATCATTGACAACGCCAGCGAGCAGGGCGGCGAAGTCGTCCTTCAAAACATACACGACCCGCGCGGCCACGCCGATATGCTTTTGCGCGAACTACGCCGCTGGCGCTAAACTATTCAGCAGGAAACAGAATTTCTGTGCGCAACTGCGCGCATTCGCGGGAACATCTAAAGTTTTCCGGTTTCTAAATATCGGATTGTTCCATTGTCTGAATCAATCTGAATCAAGGGGATACTGTTTTGCGTGTCACTGATTTATCAAAGCTGCTTTTAGCTCTTTTGCTACTTTCCCTTTTCTCTGCGCCAGGTTTAGCAAATGAGGCTATTCCGGTAGATGATGCGGCGAGGCTTCTACCCGATAACATAGGCGATTTTCGCGCCCATATGGCTGCATCTCCATACAAAGCTGCGCTTGAGGCTAACATGCAGCAAGACTTCGGCGTTCTTTCTGCTGCTACGCGCGAGTACCTTTCAACTAGGGGTGAAAAGTTTTGGGTTACATTGGTTAAGACGCGATCTGACTCAAACGCTTATTCATTGTTGACAAACTTAGCAATGTTAGCCAGACGAGGGCCGGATGCTACGCCTGCACAACTTCTGAAGCCGGGCGATGTGGGTACAAGCGGTTTTCTCTCATCGAGTGGAATTGCATTCGTTAAAGGTCAGACTTTCGTCGGCATCAACAAAATCAGCGGGCCACCAGGTAATACCGAAACGATGCTTACCTTTGCACGCCTTTTTGCAGATACCCTTGATAAAGGTGAAGGCGATATTCCTGTGCTCGTCAAACATCTCCCGAATTGGGAGCAGGCGCAGGAGCAAGCTATTTACTCCGTCACTCCGCACGCGCTGCAAGATGCGGCGGGGAATCGGCCTGTGCTGGATGCCGTGAGTTTTGAGGGTGGGACGGAGGCTGTGACGGCTATGTATGGGCCGTCGCGTATGGTGCTGGTTGAGTATTCGACGCCGCAGATTGCTACTGATTCTGACGCGCGGATTCAGACAAAGATTAAAGAGTTGAGGGATGCTGGGCAGCCTGTGCCGAGCGGCTACAGGCGCGTGGGGAACTATTCGGTCTTCGTGTTCGACGCGCCGGACGAGCAGACCGCAGAGCAGTTGATTAATGGCGTCACTTACGAGCAGGTGGTTCAGTGGCTGGGCGAGAACCCGCGCCTGTTGGAGCGAGCGCAGAGGTATTACACGCAGATGACGGGCGGCGTCATCCTCGCTGTGCTGAAAGCATCGGGGCTTTCCGTGTTGCTATGCTTCGGCATTGGCGGATTGTTCGGCTGGCTTGTCTTCAAACGTCGCAGGGCGCGTGCGGCGGCAACCGAAAGCTATTCAGACGCGGGCGGTATCGTCCGTCTCAATCTTGATGAGATGACTCCTCAAACAGATTCTTCTAGATTGCTGGGCAAAGGTGATGTGTGAATAGTTAAGAAGAAAGATAGTGCACGTCTAAAGACGTGAATGAAAGATTAAAGATTAGCGAGCAAGCGCTTTAATAAAAAGGGCGTTGGAGCCAATCTCCAACGCCCTTCCTATTTATTGCGCAAGGGTCAGATTAAAATGCGGGCTGCTGGTCTTCCTGTGAGGCTCCCCCAAGCCCCTTGCAGGACGCCGACCAGCAGCCCGGCACTTTTTTCTAATGAGAGAACGCCTCCCCCAAAGCCTTCTCTCATTGCCGTCTCCGAGCCTGACCCGATTTACCCCTATGTACCCTTCTATATTTTAACCATGCGTATATTCAGCAACGTGCGTGCCAGCAGACGAGCTTCATCGGAAGAAGATTTCAGAGCAGCAATATTAGCCTTATAAAACCGGGTTCTAGTGTTGAGTGGAAGGAGAGTTGCACAATCATGAAAAGCTCACCCCGAAATAAAATTCTGCATTCTTCTAATGCAATGCAAGTGTACACTTGTATGTAAATCACTCATGCTCAGGTTAGCTATCTGACTACCTTCGCAGGAAAATTTTTTTTGAGAAGCGGAGCTTGGGTGAAGAGACCTAGCCATTCAAGGTAGAGTTTCGAGCAAAGAATCTATTTCCCCAGAAATGTTGTAGAGATGGGGCGAGATGCGCAGTCGCCCGCCTCTTGGGGCGACTATGATCTTCTCTCTTTTGAGATGAGAATAAAGTTTCATAGGAGTCCAGCCGCCTGTGTGCTCAAGACATACTATCTGAGACTTTTCACCTGCGCGGCGAGAGCTAACGATTCTATAGTCGCGCCCGCTCAACCGTTCGCACAGGTAATCTGTCAAATCGTTCAGGTGCGAGTTGATTTGCTCTACGCCTGTTTCGAGCAGAAGTCTGAGGCTTGCGTCCAGCCCGTGCAGCAGCGCCGTAGCATTATTGCCAGTCTCCCAAGCGAGCGCTCCCTGCTTCCATGGCTGCTCAAAGTTAAAATAGTCCTCCGGCTCACGAACGCTCATCCATCCCACAAGCGTAGGCCGTATCCTAGCCCGCGCTCGATCCGATAGATAAAGAAAGCCCAACCCTTCAGGCGTCAGAAGCCACTTGTGGCAAGAGCCAGCCGCAACATCAATCAATTCCGCCTCAACGTCCGTCGGTATCACGCCGAGCGCCTGTATGACATCAACTACGAGCAGAGCATCATGAGCGCGCGCCGCTCGTCCCAATCTTTCCAAATCTACTCTGAAACCTGAAGCGTACTGCACCTGACTGATAGCGACAACGCGCGTGCTGGAATCAATCAAGCCAACAAGCTCTTCTATGTCAATGCGGCCATCGCGCTCCTCGCACATGCGCACTTCAACACCGAACTCATCACGCAGTCGAAGCCAAGCGTAAACGTTCGACGGAAATTCGCGCCGGAAGGTGACTAGGTTGTCGCCCGCGCGCCATCTGAGACCGTTTGCGACCGTCGAGAGAGCGTCGGAAGTGTTTCGGACGAATGCGACTTGTTCTGGGCGCGCACACAGCAGTTGAGCTAGGGAAGTGCGCGCACGCTCTTTCACCGCGACCCAGTTACGATAATTGAGCGTGCCGTGAAGCGCCACGTCTTCCAACTGCGCTTTGACGGCTTCAACCGTAGGCAAAGGCGGCGGCGCGACAGCAGCATGGTTCAAGTAAACCACCTCTTTTGTAATCGGAAAAAGCGTGCGTAGTTGCTCGTTCATAATCAGAAAAGTCTGGAGTCTAGAGTCTGGAGTCAAAAACAAATTCGTCTTCTGACTCCAGACTCCAGACTCCAGACTTTTTACTAGCATCTGCTTTTTCAGCTTCTGCCAACTATTAACAAAGTGAATGTTCCCGGCACGATGCTTGGCCTCGGTCGCGGGCGTTCGGCTGTTGGCGCAGGCGTCGGCCCGAATTCAGCAGTGACTAGATATATTCTATGCGTCTTCGCGTCCAGAGCCATTGTGCGTGCGCCGCGTTGCGTCGCCACGTTGTCAATAACAGTGAAGCTTTCGGGAGAATCTTCGTGAATGACTGTGAGCGTTCCGTCGCCGCCGTTTGAACTGAATGCGAGTTGCGTTTCCGGGTCGAACGCTGTGGCATCAACGCCGCTTCCTATGGGAAGAGACTTGATGACGTGGCCGTCGTCTGCGCTTAAGACCACCATCAGCTTGTTTGAACATCCGGCGAAAAGCCGCCTGTGCTTTCTATCAATCGCCAGACCCGTAGGCTCTTCGCCCGGCGCAATCGGCCAGCGCGCTTCCACCTTCAACCCTCGCGGATCAAGCTCTGCGACTATACTTCTGTCTTCAAGATTGACATAGACATGCCCCCTCTCGTCAGAGACAGCAAATTCTGGTTTTCCGTCCAAAGCAATTGTGCCCGCGACCGTCCCAGTCTTAGCGTCAATCGCCGTAGCGTCCCGGCTCGCCCCGTTCATGGTTAAGACGCGTTTTGAGAAAGGATCGTAAAGAATCGCGTCCGGGTTTTTACCGACTGCAATCTGGCTCAAAACTTTAAGAGTTTTCAGGTCGAAGACTGTGACGGTCGAATCGCGTCCATTGCTGGTGAATCCTTTGCCGAACTCAGGCACAAGGGCTATGCCGTGCACGCCGTTCGTGTTCGGGATGTCACCAATGGTCTGGCCTGAATCTTCGTTCACGACCATCACGTGAGTAGAGCGCGAGATATAGACGCGGTGCGCCTGCGCATCCACAGTCAAATAATCCCAGCCGCCTTCGCCGCCGAGCGTGTGCTTCGTGATGACGTGATAGCCTGAAGAAGAGTTAGTTTGAGCATTGATGACCGCGCTTTGAAAGAGGAGAAAAAAACAGATTACAAAAGCGCGCAAGCTAAGAAAGTTCATAACCACCTCCTGCGGTTTTAATTGAAAAATTCATCCCTTATCGCTGCTGCCCTCATCCCTGCTTTTCCGCGCGGTCTATCCACTGCGGCGCGTAAGGTCTACCGTAAAGCTCGCGGTACATCCAGCCGAGTACGCGAACCTCCGCCGTGCAGAGCGTCTCAATCCAGCAGCTAGTGAGGAAGGCCGTGCGACCGCGCGCGGCGGGAATCTTCTCAGCCTCTTTAACAACCGAGGCGACTTCGCCTAAATCCAATTTGTAAGCGCTGGAGATTTCTTCGTTCATCTTCGACGCTTCATCTAGCGCGTTCAGAAGCTGGCTTATCCAGCCGTGAAGCTCGTGCTCCGTAGGGTTCTCTGCTAACGCCTGGAAGATGCCTATGGCTAGACGGTCTTCGGCGCGGTCAAAGTTGAATATGTCTTCGCCAGCCCGTCGGCTCTCGTCCTGCTTCCAATGAAAAACCTCTTCGACGCGCGGGTGACGTATGACCGCCACGCGCTGATCGTAATCCATGAACCACTGAATCGCGTCGGCCAGCGACGCGGTATCAAGCCGCCCGCTCGCGTCCTGCCTGAGCGGCGGTGGGCCAGCGTCGTCGTTAGATGATCTATTAACTCTTGAATCAGACATATCAAACCTGCGAAAGAAGTCAACTCTTAGCGAGCTTAAGTTTTTAACTTTGCGCCTTTGCGAGAAACTGCAACCCTCATTAATCTTGAGCATTGAGAGAATTGCAGTTTCACGCAAAGGCGCAAAGAAAAGAGCAAAGACCGCAAAGGGGTTAAGCGTCTTTCGGCTTGAATGGTTGTCATCATTGTTGAAGCTCAAACCATCTGCAACTCGAACTCCGGTCGAACTTCTCCTACGGTCTCGCCCCGGTTGTTGCGAACAGGAAACGTGCTGTAAGGCTTGAGCGCTTCCTGTGCCGCAGTATCTAGCACGCCTAGCTGGCGCAGAGATTCTATAACGATTGTGGGTCGCGCGCGCCGGTCTTCGCCGTCTTCCACCTTCAAGGCCAGCCCCAACCCGCGCGGCCACTCTGCGCTAGGCAGCACGCCTACTGTGTAAACTCCTTCCGCGCCCACTTTGGAGATAAGACGACCTTCAGCCGCGCGCATCATCTCTGTGTCGAGCCGGTCAACAGTTCCTCCGACCATCTCCGGGTGCTCGATCATAGCTTCAACGATTCGCAGGCAAGTGCGCCGCGTATTCTCATCAAACTGTTCGGGCGGCGCGACCAGCCGCGCGTACATCAACGCCATAGCACGAACAGTCACACCGAAAACGGGCACGCCGCAGCCGTCAACGCCAACAGCCAGATCTTCTTCCGCCACGTCGGAAAACTGCGCGACTGTGCGACCGATCATCAGTTGTACAGGATTGCCGGGCTGGTCGTAAGTTTCTACGGGTGCGCCAAGATGAAGCGCGAGCGCGAGCATGCCTGTGTGCTTGCCTGAACAGTTGTTCTGTAGCACGCCAGGCTTCTCGCCCGTCTCGCGCAACTTCTGCGCGGCCTCTGCGCTGAAAGGCTCGTGCACTCCGCATTTCAAAGCGCCAGCGTCCAGACCAATCTTGTCGAGCATCTCCCGCACGGTCTCAACGTGAACAGGCTCGCCGCTATGCGAGGCGCAAGCAATGGCAATCTCTTTCGGCGTGAAATCGAAACGGTCAGCCGCGCCAGATGCTACCAGAGGGATGGCCTGATGCGGTTTGCAAGATGAGCGCAAATAAGTGACCAGCTTTTCGGGTTCACCCAATTGCGCGACAGTGCGACCATCGCCATCAACGGCTATGATGTGCCCGCGATGGCGCGACTCAGTAATGGAGCCGCGCCGCACTTCAACAAGAGGCACAGGCACAGGAACACTCTGATCTTCTTTCATCGGTACACGCATCTTAAAAGGAAAAAGTAAAAAGGTAAAAGGCAAAAGTGCGGAAGGGATTCAACCTTCTTCACTTTTGCCTTTTACCTTTTTACTTTTTCCTTTATCTTCTTCTTCCGCCGTAGCTGATGACGGTGAGCCTCACCTGACGGCGACCAAAGCGCATGGCTTCGCGCCCGTTGGGAACCCAAACATCAATGCGGCGACCGCGCACGGCTCCGCCTGTATCTGCGACCGTGTATTCGCCGCTATACTGCCCGGCTTCTATGCGTACGCGCGAGCCTAGCGGCAGAATTCTTGGGTCTGCTGCTATCAGGCCTCGCGAGACCGTGCGACCGCTTGCCGTTCGCCCGGCGAAGCAGTAGGCCGTGGCCGTATAGCTTTGCGGCGCTGTCAAAAAGGTTGTGGGACGTACGGGCGGCGGCTCCATCTCTATTGATGGAGCGCCGTGCCGAGTCCCTGTGATGACCCCAGGCGTCTCTATAGGCGCTTCTAAAACAGCTTCGGCTGCGGGCTGCGCTGCTTCAGGCAGAGCGGCAGCCTGTGTCTCAGTTGTTTTAGCTTCTTGAAAAGACTGCTGTACCGGATTTTGCTGATAGGAAGGCTCTGCGGCCAGAGGTATTGCGTAAAAGAAGGAACAGGCTAGAAGAGTCGCAGCCAGGGCTGCGCTTCCGCCATAGAGGAACTTCATCTAATCGGGTCTCCTGTCCGTCTGGAATCAATCTTTCAGCTAAAAAGCGTCGCGCGAGTCTTCAGGTCTTTCTATGGACTCGACCTCCTGCTCTAGGAGAATAGGCGTCAGCAGTAGTTGGGGGCTTGCATCCTTGATGCGACGCGCTGAAAGAGCTTATAAAAAATAAGAAACAAGCGAATCCTGCGAGGTTTCGCTTGTTTCTGTATGCGAAGAAGCTAACACACACGCCCCGCAGGTGTCCAGCCGATATGGTTGCGGACAGGCCGTCAAGTTAGCCAGTAAAGAGGTAATACTGTCCACTAAATCACACGAAGCGACACGAAATAGCTTGAGCTTCTTCGTGTTGTTTCGTGTGATTTAGTGGATTATCCCTTCCTCTCTTTTTATTGCATCTCGGTATTAGTAAATTTCGGGCAGATTTTCGGGGCGCTGTGGTATAACTTCCCTAAATTCTAATCAAGAATTCAGGGTTTGCTTCGTACAGGAAACGGTCACTTCCTGCGACCGAGAGCGAAACTTTCAAGGAGGGTGGGCACGATGCCCGGACATTTTAGCTTACAGCAGATAAGCTTCTTCATCATTCTCGCCATAGCCATCTTTCTCTTTCTGACCGAGCGCATACGAAATGACCTTGTGGCCGTGATGATAGTCGTAGCTCTCTACGCTACTGGGATTTTGAAAGCTTCCGAAGCGCTCGCCGGTTTTAGCAGCGAACCGGCCATAGTCGTAGCGGGCATCTTCGTGCTGAGCGAGGCGCTGCACCAGACCGGATTGTCAGACACAATCGGGGACTGGATAGGGAGGCTCGCAGGAAAGAGCTACACAGGCGTAATTTCGGTCATAATGCCCTCGGTCGCGCTCCTATCGGCATTCACGCATCACGTGACGACGACAGCCGTTATGCTGCCCGTCACGTTGAAACTCTCCGGCGAGCGCAACATCCCCGCGTCAAAGCTACTGATGCCTGTATCGTTCGCAGCCTCTCTGGGCACGACCATCACCATCATAGGCGCGCCGGCATTCCTGATAGCCAGCAGCGTGCTTCAACAATCTGGCCGCCCCGGTCTCAGCATCTTCTCTATAGCTCCCATTGGCCTAAGCCTCTCGCTCGTAGGCACAATCTTCATGCTGCTCGTAGGGCGCTTCCTGCTTCCTTCCAGAGAAGGAGGTGAAGAGCAGGCGAATCATTTCCGGCTAGAAGAATACCTGACGGAGATAACTATCCTTAAAGACTCGCCGTTTCTGGACAAGGACATCTCAGAGATAGAGAAGGACGAGCGCTACCACTTCAACGTGGTCGGGTTGATGCGCAACAAGAGAAGGAAGCGGCCACCTTTCAAGAATGAAAAGCTGAAAGAGGGTGACGTGCTTATTGTACGCACCACGCCCGAAGAGATCGTAGCCTTTCGTCAAGAAGCGGGCGTTGAGCTTCATCCTATCTTGAAATACGGCGAGCCGAAGACGAACGGGAAAGGCAACAACGAAGAGGAGCACGGCGAAGACCTCTTCGTGCAGGCAGTGGTCGCGCCCGGCTCGGATTTGGTCAATAGAACTCTGAGCAATATTGATTTCCGAAGACGCTACGGCGTGCTCGTCGTCAGCATCTGGCGCAAGCGCGGCTGGCTGAGTGAGGAGATGGCGAAGATTAAATTGCGCGCGGGCGATGTGCTGGTGCTGGAAGGCGACGAGGAGGGATTGGCGCGCGTTGCAAACGACAACTCATTTTTGATGATTGTGCCATTTCACGGCGAGGCGCGTCTTCGTAGCAAAGCTCCGCTCGCCGGATTGATAATGCTTGCGACCATACTACTCGCAGCATTCAATGTGATGACGATTGAGATGGCCGCGCTCGCTGGCGCAGCCCTTGTAGTGCTCACGAATTGTCTGACGCCGCGACAGGCTTATCGCGCGATTGACTCACGCATCTTTGTTTTCATAGCTGGCGCTATACCGCTAGGCGCAGCCATTCAGAAGAGCGGCACGGCGCAACTCATCGCGGGCTGGCTTCAATACGCAATCGGCGGCCTACACGAAACCCTCATTCTGCTCATACTCTTCGCTGTCGTAGCGGTCATTACACAGTTCATGTCCGACGCCGCCACGACCGCGCTGTTCGCGCCCGTCGCCGTCGCACTGGCTCAGGGCTTGGGTCATCCGCCCGAAGCCTACGTCGTCACCGTAGCCATGTCAGCGGTCGCAGCCTTTCTCACGCCCATAGGTCATCACGGAAATCTTCTGGTCTACGGCCCCGGACGCTATCACTTCGCAGACTTCGTACGCGTCGGCACACCGCTCACAATTTTAGTCGCGCTTGTCGTGGCGGTTCTTTCACCTATTATCTGGCACTGATGAAAGAGGAAGAATCAAAAGAGTCTGAAATAAAAGAGGAGCGAGCGCCGAACGAGCTTTCTGCACGAGCGCTGGAAGAAGGCGTTGATTATTACATAGAAGGCCGCTACATGGTCTTCACAGCAGAGTTTCTACGCCGTCGCGGTTACTGCTGCGAGAGCGGCTGCCGCCATTGCCCGTATAAATCTGATTCGGAAGAAAGCAATAAGGCGCAATCTTGATGGGAATGCTAAATAATTACTGATGTTACGCAGGATGATTTATTAATAACAGCGACAACAGAGTCTGCGTTAGCAGACGGACAGAGTAAAGCCCCTGACGAAGCGCGAGCGTAGTCTGGGGTATAGGATGAGAATATTAAATGAGTCTGCGTTAGCCGCACGGCAGAGGCAGGATGATGACAGACGTATGCGGGGACGGAGAACATCTGCCGTCTGCTAACGCAGACTCTGTTGATATATTCGATTGCTGACCCCAGACTACGCCTTCGGCTTCGTCAGGGGCTACATTCTGTCCGTCTGCTTACGCAGACTGGTTGTGGTTGTTACTCTTTAACTTTAGCCATCGCGTAGCCACTCGCCGCTGTAAACTATGTCGGCTCTTCCTGTGAGAATGACTTCGCCGTCCGTGCGCCAGTTCACTTCAATGCGACCGCCGGGCGTGTGAACGCTCAAGCGGCGATCCGTTTTGTCTGTGAAAGCGCTGGCAACTGCGGCGGCGGCAGAGCATGTGCCGGAAGAGAAAGTTTCGCCAGCGCCGCGCTCCCATATGCGCACCTCTATGTTGGCGCGGTCAATTTTTCGGATGAATGTAACATTGGTTCGTTCGGGGAATTGCGGGTGAAATTCGATTAGCTTTCCAATTCGTCTCCAATCAATAGAATCGAAATTTTCTGTGAAGATGCAGCAGTTGGGATTGCCCATTTGCAATGCCGTAACGGGCACGGTCTCGCCCTCAACATTCAGAGGGTAATCAACCACGCGCGCAAGCGGCTCATCCGTCGTCATTGGAATAGAGAGGCTGCCGAATCGCGGTTGGCCTAACTCGGAATCGAACCAGTAGTGCCCGTCCGATTCACGTTTCCTCAAGTGATAAACTTTCACGCCCGCGCGCGTACGAAGGCGCAACTCTTCGCGCTCCCAGAGTTTTCTGTAATGAAGATAAGCGACACTGCAGCGCGTGCCGTTGCCCGAAAGGTCTGCCTCGCTTCCGTCCGGGTTGAAGATTCTCACTTCAAAGTCTGCGCTTTCGTCTGAGGAAGCGCGCACAACAGTAATCCCGTCCGCGCCTGCGCCGTAATGGCGGTCGCACACGCGCCGCGCCAGATCGTTCAAGTCTGAGACAGCCTCGACCTGCTCCGCCTCGAACACAATGTAATCGTTTCCGAATCCCTCGAATTTTATGAAAAACATGTTCAAGTGATGAGTGATGAGTGATGAGTGATGAGATAAGAGAAGGGGTAAATAGTAAATAGTAAATGGTAAATGGAAGAACTGCTCTTTCTATTTACCATTCACCATTTACTATTTACCTTCTTATCACTTATCACTCATCACTCATCACTTAATTTGTTCTTCCTGCAAACGATGCCAACAGCACAGCGATGGCGTCAACGTAGTCGCGGCGCACGTCCAGGTTGGGCGGAAAGTTGTTGACCATGATTGAGAAGACAAGATGCTCGCCTGCTGCGCTGGTGACGTAGCCCGAAAGCGAGATGGCGGAACTCAACGTTCCGGTCTTCGCGCGAAGGTTTCCGGCGGCGGGTGTGCCTTTCATCCTGTTGCGCAGCGTGCCGTCAACGCCTGCAATTGGCAGAGCGTTGCGAAACACTTCACCGTAGCGATGGCGGCTCATGAAAGTCAGCAGTTTTAGCGTAGCGTCCGCCGTCACCATGTCATTGCGTGATAAGCCTGAGCCGTCAGTCCTCACAATCGTTCTATCGTCAACTCCAACTTCCTGCAAAAAAGCTTTCACCACCTCAAGCCCCGCTTCTTCGTTTGTGCGCGGCGGGTCGCCCACAGCGGTCACGGGTCGCGGTACAACTTTGCCGAGCGTGCGCAAGATAAGCTCCGTGTAAAGATTCTGGCTGGGCTTTAGAGTCTGCGCGGCGATTTCGCTGAACGGCGGAGACAGTCTGCTTGCGATTTCGATGAGCGGCACAGAGGTGTAAGTGGGCAGACCGGACGCTTGCCCGCTTGCGACTGCATCGAGCGGCGGCGTGGAGGATAAGAAATTTTGCGCGTTCATCGTCAGAAGTTTTCCCGTTACGACAATGCCGCGACGTGCGAGCGCCGAGCGAAGTATTTCTACAAAGAGTCGCGCAGGGTTCGGGAGTCCAACATCATCTCTGTAAACTTCGCCGCCCAGAGGAAGACTGCCGCCGACTTCCAACACGTTGCTTCCCGGCGCGCGATAGACCACAAGATTTCTCTTCGTGCCTGCGGGCGATGTGGTCGTGTGATTGAGTATTCCCAGAATGTAAGTCTGCGGGTTGGTCGTGATGATGCAGGGCGCGTAGAGAGTTGCGCCGGGTTTGACGATTAACTGAATCGAGTTGTCGTTGGCTGTAAGCGCGCTGACTTCAGCGCCGTAGTCCCAGGTCAAATCCTCCCACTCCCAGCCTGAGCCAGGAGGCGCGCCCGCGAAATAAGTTTCGTCGCCAACTAGATTGCCTTCGACACGCCGAACACCGGCAGCCGCGATGCTTGCGGCCAACTCGTCCATAGCTTTCGTCGGATCGTCCTGATAGAACCGTTTAGAGAAGCTAGGGTCGCCGCGACCGTAAACGATAAGGTCGCCCTTCAACACGCCATTCGCGTTCGGGCGTGACACAGAATAGACGGATGTTCTGAAACGATAATCGGGCGAGAGCCTATCAAGCGCAGCCGCAATAGTATAGAGCTTCATGTTTGAAGCGGGACGCAACATCTTCCCTGAATTCTCTTCAAACAGAAGCGCGCCCGTATCCAGCGACGCAACCTTCACCGCGACAAGCGCGGGCGCTATCTCCGGCCTGTCCAGCATCTCGCGTATGCGCGCGCGCAACTCTATGGGAGTTCTAGGCGCAGGCTGCGTGGGCGTAGGCTGCGGCGTAGAGGTCTGCGCAGGCGTTGGCGAAGCGACGGGTGTTGGGACAACGCTTGGAACGATAATGCGCGGCGTGGGCGACGGCGACGCAACGTTTATCCCGATAGAAGAAGAACGGGGCAATGGCGTGGGCGACGCTTGCGCTGGAACAACCGTGCTCACTCTGCGCTCACGCTGTTGCTGCGGCGTCGCAACTGAATTAGCAAGAGCGCCGAAGCTCAACGCAAAGATTAAAATCCATGCGGCGCGCCGCGTTTTCTCGTTTGATTTAGAGATCATTTCAAAACCATATTTAAGCCCGCGCAAGCGGGCGATAGCATAAAGCCCAGTGCGTGAGCACTGGGATAAGAATGCCATTAAGATTACCGAAGCCCATGAAATGGGCGACAGACGTTTGATTATTAATGGGCTGTCGCTCGTCTTCGATAGCTCTCTCTTCTTTTTTGCACTCTAACCCAGCCCTGATGGGCTCTCGCTTTATGCTGTCGCCCACTGTCGTGGGCTGAAATCAAACAATCGCGCAAGGTGAGCTACTTAAAACTGAAAACTAAAAACTTAAAACTGCTCTTTCTTGAAAGAGCTTGCGAGTTCACTTGCGCTCGCCGTCGCCGTGCCGATTTTGCCGACGACGATTCCGGCTGCGTGGTTGGCGAGTATGGCCGCTTCTAGCATGGTCGCGCCCGTCGAAAGTGCGCACGCGAGCGTTGCGATCACTGTGTCGCCCGCGCCCGTCACGTCGTAAACTTCGCGCGCCACAGTCTCAACGTAAACAGGCTCGTGATAACTTTCCAGAAGCATAAGCCCGCGCTCGCCTCGCGTAATCAGCACAGCGTCACAGTCCAGCCGACCGCGTATAAGATGCGCCGCGACCTTCAATCCTTCGTCCGTGTCCTCTTCCGTGTTCGTAAGCCGCAGCGCCTCGTGATGATTCGGCGTGACGAGCGTTGCTGGGCGATAAGCGTCGAAGTTGCGAATCTTCGGATCAACGAGCACGGGTATTCGGCGCTTGTAAGCTGCGGGCAGAACTTCGCGCAGCACTCGCGGCGTCACAGCGCCCTTGTCGTAATCTGAGACGACGAAAGCCGAAGCGTCTTTGATTGCATCCAGAAGAACTGCGACCATGCGTTCTTCCGTCTGAGCATCAATGGGCGTGCGCTTCTCTCTGTCTGCGCGAACGACCAGTTGATTGTGCGCTATGATACGTGTCTTTACGGTCGTAGGACGATCACTGTCAGCTACCAATCGGTCGCTCTCGCCCGCCTCGCTAGTCTTACTTAACTCTGCGCGCAAACGCTCGCCAGCCTGATCTTGACCAATGACTCCTACAAGACGCGCGCTCGCGCCCAGGTTGATCAGGTTCGCCAACACGTTTGCAGCGCCGCCCAGATGAATTGATTCGCGCCTGATGTCAACCACAGGCACGGGCGCTTCCGGCGAGATGCGCGTAACCTCGCCCCACACAAATTCGTCCAGCATCACGTCGCCGTAAACTACTACGGAGCGCCCGCGCAACTGCCCTAAGATTTCGTCCGCCCGTTTTTGAGAGATTTGCTGCATGAATGCGTTGATAAATGAGTCTTGGCTAACAAGCTTCTCTTTTTCAAATTTCAAATTAAAAATTTTTTGATCGTCATTCGCTCTCTTCCAACACTTGCTCAATCGCCCTGAGGACTCTTTCGACGGGCACGCGGCGTATGCACTGCGCTACGCCAAACTCTTCGCAAGTGTAGCCGGGGCATGGCGCGCACGGCATCTCTTCGCGGACGAATGCCGATGGGGCGCTGGCC
>MNJR01000137.1:0-344 GCA_001920415.1 Acidobacteria bacterium 13_1_20CM_3_53_8
GGGGGCTTGCGCATGATCTTCTGCGCTTGGGCCGACGTGCTTGTCAAAGGCGTTGAAGTTGCGATCTGCCTGAGAGATGAGGTCTGGGCCGAGTATAATTTATCGCTTGACTGGAAACTTTCAGATTGCGGTGAAAGGTTGGACGCCAGGACGGCTGAAGGCGGTAAGGCAGCAGCTGCGTCTTTCTTTCGGAGGCTGCTAAGCACTTCACGACCATATTGCCTCATCATGCTGTCGACTGGTCTGAAACCAGGTCCTTCACTTGGAACACTAAGCACAGAACTGGCGATGGTAAGTTTGGCACGTTTCGAATGTTTGGAAAGCTCGTTATCATTTGTGCTGTC
>MNJR01000137.1:507-8550 GCA_001920415.1 Acidobacteria bacterium 13_1_20CM_3_53_8
TCAAAAGATAATTTCGAAAGACCTGCACGATGAACGCTTCCATCCTCAGAGGAATTGATCTCAAAGTCTCCGGTAAAATGTTCGGGCTGGCGTGGATCTGGTTGGGTACCGGTGCGACATGAATCAACGACTTTCTGGAGGAAAGTTGGGGAAATCAGCCGTGGCGACAAATGAGGTGGGCATTGTTGGTTTGCTGGCTGCCCTTGCAGTCCTTGCAGTGTTGCTAGAGGAGGGCTTGTGGTTTGGCATGAAGGTGGTTGCACCTCATTTGAAGGAGGCGGTGTGGCCGTGTGCAGCATACTGATATTGTTACGTTCCGAGGGTTGTGTGAAGTTGTCTGAGGAATTGAGGATGGCGGAAGCACTTTTAGTGCTAGGAGACATGGTATTTGAACACGTAGGTATTTTCGCTTCTGCTTGAGCGAGAGAAGCTCCTAAAGCCATTAGGGGCCTAGAAGCCTTCTTCTCCCGAATGTTTCCGGGAGTCTTTATTTTGCTAGCACTGACTTGAGAAGAGCCTGCTGAATTTTCCAACGGATGTCGAGAAGTCTGACTTGACACTTCCAAACCTTTGACTGAGGGATTTCGAATGGGACTAGACGCCACTGGATCTTCATTCTCCTTGATTAGTCGTGATGCCCCTTCAGCGGGAGATGAGGATATCGACGTATTCGGTGCTGCAAGAAGGGGGCTACTATCAGGCGGTAGCAGCCGTGGGGGTCGCGGTGGTGATGAAGGCCAATCTTCAGTACTACATTCGGATTCGGATTCGGCCTCTTGAGCTTCGCTCTGACCATAATCAGTTGCTTTAGTCACGGCTTCCAGTATCGGAGGTAGTGAAGGCAAATCAGGCTCTTCATCGACACCGACGGTCCCTTCTTTTGATATGATTTGCACCCTCGCCACTATCTGCTGGTTGTCCTCAACCAGGTCGCTCATCTTTGCGGCTTTCTGATCTGCAGCTGCTGTGAGATTGTTGAGGAGCTCCAGAGGAAGAGTTCCAGGACGAGTTGGCTGCCCAACTAGAGCAGGCTGCCATTTGTCGTCCATTGCTAGTAGGTCATTCTGCGCTTTAGAGATAGTCTGGAGATACCTAGGCAGGTATGTCATCTTAGCCAACTTATCCTGCCATCTTGTCGTTTGTTCGAGGTAATCGTTAGAGTAAGGGAGTCTTTCGTCGGAGATCGTATTGCTTGCCGGCCTCGGCAGTGAGATTTGATGACTGGTTGTGTGGTCTCTTGCTACGTCAAGACCTTGTGTCAGGGATTTAGGCACCGATGGCCCGCCACGGCTGCTTATACCGCTGCGATTGTCTTGCCCCTTGGACGGGCCTTCACTTTTCAATGCGTTCTTTGCCGGAGTAGCTAAGACCTCGTTTCCTTCGACATCTGTCTGCTCGCTTAGCTCAACGTCCATGGCTCCTTTTTCTTCCGCGCAGAGTCTGTGCTTCTTTGGAAGTGGGTGACTTTCATTAACCAGCTGCCGTAAATCGCCCATGGCTTTGCGTTTGCCGAGTAGCTGTGTCTTTCTTGTTAAGTGTAGCTCCAAAGATTTTGGAGGTGAGAAGGGAATTTGCGTGCCAAAGTCCGTTTGGGAGACGAACGGATCGCCGACATTCTCAGCATCACTGTCCCCTCCAGCCGATATCTGCGATTTGAGACCTGGGCTGCTGTTATGCGCCGAGCTGGAAGCAAGCCTTGCCATCGCAGTTCCGGCTCTTTGTCTCGTCAAACGACCCAACCTGTCTATAATGACAGGCACAGTACTGACTTCGACCAGCTCTTCTAGTTGCTGCTGATATCCGCCGTCGCAATGGACACTGAAATCCTTGACCCAAATCTCGACTCTGGCGGGTTCGAAGCAGTCTGAGACACAGATCTCAGGACAATGCAGGCGGAAGACTGCGCCGGGTTTGAGGTCAAGCAATGAGCAAGTCGCAATGCCTTGCGCACCCTGGCTGGATGATGCGTTTGCGAAGACTGCGCGGACAGAGGATTGGGAATCTGCAATGATAGCTTTTATGTCGGGTGTGCTAGACTGCCACTGCCTCTGGTCAGTGGAGTTTTGACGAGAAAGGAGGCATTGGTTGCAGCCTTTCCCCGAGGGAAAGATATGCTTCCGTCCATTGGAAATGTTCGTACCTCCACAAGTTGTACAAACTCCACAACATCACAATGAATGTAGAAATTGCTCAGCTCGTCCTCAACACGTAGACTTTTTGAGTCTGTAATTTCGAGGTGTTCATCCAACGCTCGGGTCAGGAGCGGCGCGATCCAGCTACGTACCGAGTCCATGGACAAAAAGGCGTCGGTAGCTCTACAAGTGAGCTTGAAAACATGCTGGAAGGATTCAATTTGTGCGGATGTTGCACGTGTATGTCAAGTCTTAAGTCGAACGGTATGGAGCTGGGTCTGTTCCAAAATCCTGGGCGACACGTCTTGGAGCAGGACGCGTCGTGGGGTAGATGAGCCGGCTGCGGGGAGATCTAATTGCAGTGCAGTGGCATTCATCAGTGGCGGCAAGAAGCCCTAGGAATAAGGTAACTAGGGCAGACCCATTTAACTATGTATGCAACTTCCGGCGTCCTTGTGGCGCCACTTGGTCTACGTCAGCGGAGGCGACTTGCCAGCCAGAACGACAACAACAATTCGAGCGCAGGAACCTTTTTGTGGCACACATCCCTTACGTTGTTTCGAATCACTCCCTCGTCTTCCTAGCAAGGCTGTGTCCTCCATCTGCTTTCCGAAGATCATGCAATCAATCTGTACCTCTCAGCGTTGTGCCCGATAATTCTGCTTGGCCAAGTCGACTGCTTCCTTGCATCTGGCCATGGCCTGGTCTGGGAAGCCACAGTTGCAATACATTGAACAAAGCCAGCTGCTTGAACGAGCTTGCGACAGGTCGCCATGGCCGCCGATCATGCCCAGGGAAATCCAAGCCCTTCGTCCTCCTCTATCTTCCTCCCTCTCGGTCGCATTTCTCGCAGGAATTCGAAGTCGTCTTCAAACAATCCAGTGGATCGTGATACTCTAAATGAGGCTCTTGACCACATACACACGGCAGCGTCAACCTCACAGTCATTGACGGTCTTCAACGACTACGCAAACCCGCCAGCGACATTATCGGCTGCCGAGGGAAAAGGCCTGGCAGAAGAACTGCAAGGTGGGCTCAGTGGACTTTACAACAAGCTTATAGCATCAGTGAGCGGGACAAAGGGAGATGCTGAAGGGGCAGATGTAGCCGCCAACTCACGTCATGTCTCGGCCGAAGGCACGCAGACAGCAAAACTTGTCCTTGGAGAGACGACAAAAGAGCATCACGACGGAGTGTCAGAGTTGCCGGCCTCGAGTCTTTCGTCAAGAATTCAGTCACCAGTGACAACTTCGTTTGACCTTTCTTCTAGCGAGAGCCGGACAAAGTCATCCAAGTTAAGCTCCAAGGCTCCCAGTACCGTCTCTAAGAGCTCTGTAACAACAACTCCTGCCATCAAATCACCTACTACAATGCCACTGAAAAGCGCCAACGGTATTGTGACAGAACCATCCATATCTGAGCTTACCATCAATGCATACCAAAGCCAAAAGTCGCTCTCGAGAGATACTTCCACTAACGAGCCGGGACCTCAGAAGACAATGGCTAGTGAGAACCAAGAAATGCCGTCGCAATTGAACAGCTTGCGAAAGGTTCTTTCAGGCACTGCAGTTGAAGATGGGGCCCCTTTGGACGCAGAACGCCAGCCACTTTCATCAAATGTGGCGCACAATGAATCCTCTCAAACTCTGCAGGAACGAGCGAAATCGCAGGAGCGTGGTAACTTCAAGCCATCGTCTTCTGCCTCCCCTGACTTTGGCGTTGTTGTGGAGCATGTGCCGACTATGGCTGAGGGCCAGGCGTTGGATCAAGGTGTCCTGTGGAATGTGGAGCAGCCAATATCTCCAAATTATCGAGCCTCAAACCAGTTGCATTTATTTGACACTTCTAACGAGAAGACACGAGCCACGAACGTCTTATCCAGCGATGTTCACACTCCAAAAATCCCCCTAGGTCCAGGGCCTCGACCCAGGGAGAAGTTGAATACTCGCGTAAGCCAGTCTCATCTCCCGGGCTTCAGGCCCTCTCGCAAGTCGTCCTTAGAGTCACTGACTACTGGCCTTGGATCGGATAACATCACAATTGCCAAGAGCGGCCCAGATGGCACCTATGACTTGTCTCGTGCTAATTCACGATCCTCGAAGTCCAACTCCAATAAGCTCGCAAGTAAGTTGTTGAGTAAGGAGTTCTGGATGCGTGATGAGAATGCCAAAGATTGTTTCCATTGTGGAGAACCATTTTCTACTTTTCGAAGAAAGCACCATTGCCGCACCTGTGGGCAAATTTTTGACAACAAGTGCACTTTGCTAATTGAGGGCACGCAATTTGGATCATCCAATTCAGTAAGGGTTTGCAAGCCCTGTGAGGCCATCATCAATGCTCATGACGATGACTCGTCTGATGGCTCGATTGATGATCTGATAATGCCAGAATCCGCCGTGGCAAGGTCCCGTACACCGATCGTGCAGCAATCATTGAAGACAGCGAGAGCCACAGACGACGATTCTGCTTCCATTGCCTCTCAGTCTCTGGAGCAGATGGCGAAAACACCTACAATGAATTTCCCAGTCCGTCTTGCCCTCGACGGCAAAAGTGGGCGATCTGCCGTTTACGAAATAGACGCGTTGGACCGTTCCATTCCCAGGCCCAGCTCTTCTCGATCACTAAAAGCTTCTCACTCGATCGGGCACAACCACAAACGGCATCACTCACGCCACCAGCATATTCGAAACTTCAAAGCCTATCACGAGGAGAGAGCTCCGTTCCAGAGAAAAATCGGTGACGCTTTGTCGCGAGACCTAAAACAATCAAATTTCTACCAAGACAGCATAATAGATCCAGATTTGGCTCAATACCTTTCGGACGACGCATCTAGCGATGACGACCAGTCAGATATCTTCACCTCCAGCGAAAGCGGCTTGTTGAAGAGTGCTCCAGATGGCGATAAGGCCTCAACCGGTGGCCTCTTAGCAGCTGTTAGGAAGAGTAGATCTCGACTCGGAGAGAAAAGTATAGGCAGCATGTTAGGAGCTGTTCGTGATGGGGACGATGCCAGCACAGCGAGCTCACGAATTGCCAACTTGGCACGGCCACCGAGGAAGAGGAATTTGAGTGTAACGAGCAGTATTCGTCACCGTTTATCGCCAAAACCAACAAATGAAAGTTTAGGGACAGCAAAGCATGCCGGAACAGAAGCCAGCGGAACGTCTCACCTTGTTCATCAAGTTGTGCCCTCGGGAGCCTCTAAGATGACACGCAGTGCTTCGATGCACGGGGCAGGAGCCCCACCGATCGAGCTCAACCGTGCAAGTCTTCGTCATGTTCGGAAGCTTCTCCAGCAGCTCTTGCAAGACGCAAATATACCTCGGATCTCAAGCTGGGAGACTGCGCTTCTTCCGATCTTACTCAAGGCCACTGATGAGGTTGATCCTGATGTTCAAAGAGGCGACGATATTGACATTCGGCACTATGTTAAATTGAAGAAGATCCCTGGGGGACGCCCAGGCGACACGACGTACGTTTCGGGCCTTGTCTTCACCAAAAACCTTGCACTTAAAGGCATGGCGAGATCAGTCTCACACCCCAAGATCCTGATCATCACCTTTCCTCTGGAGTATGCTCGACATGAACAACATTTCATGAGTCTTGAGCCTGTCATACGCCAAGAGCGGGAGTATCTGCAAAACCTTGTCGGTCGAATTGCGGCTCTGAAGCCACACCTTTTACTGGCGCAACGTAATGTATCTGGTCTTGCTCTCCAGTTCCTTGAAAAGGCGAACATCGCGACGGCCTATAACGTCAAACCAGCTGTCCTTGAGGCCGTCTCACGATGCACGCGGACACGGATCATACATACAGTGGACAAACTTGCGGTGCATCCCGCTCAGACGGGCACGTGCGACAGTTTTGAAGAGATCAAACGTATCACAGAGTTCATGATTTACGTGGTTTACAATTTGAAATTGGAAACCTGCCTTATGCGCGATGAATTTGCATTGATACCTTCGACCGAAGTCGAGCAAATCGAAGTCGACAAGAAAGCTCTCGGAGCCAATGGCGCTTCCCACACTCTGCCTGCAACGCTAAATACTGCTAACGGCTTTGTCGTCAATGACGAACAATCCATTGGAGATTCGGTGGAAGCAGCTGCGACTGAGAAGCTGTTAGAGTCACCTTTGGATGCAAAGCTCCAAGGCGCGGGGATGGTCGGCAGCAGTGCCTCCAATCCCATTCCTGACGATGTCCCCGTGCCTAAGTTCTACGAAGACCTGGTCGAGAAGCACCAAACCAAGATCCTTTCCGCGTCTCCGTTCGTCAAGTTCATGCAGCCTTACTTGCTTATGCGGGCTAGGGAGCTCGAAAGGCAGGTGGCCTATCTAAAGAAGTTGCGTGATCAAGAAGTCTCTCACGACCAGTCCTCTGACGAAAAAGTCAAAGTACAGAAGATCACTTTGATCCAGCCTGAGATGGTTCATGCATCTCTATCGGGTGCGAGTGCCAAAGTCAGGGAGGTCTTGCACGCCGTGCACGATGCTGAATATGACAAAGCCCTTTACGATTACGAGACGCAGAAAAAGCAGTGGGAGGCCTTATTTTCAGGCAACAAAAACTTATTTGACCCGTATGCTCACCAAAACATTGTGGTACTCTTCAGTCTGGTGTCAACATCTACATCGATTCCTTGCTCTGGCCCTGATCTTCTTGCCTTTAGCTTCTACAACGAGCACGAGACAGAGGAACAATTCGAAGCGGACTGCACTCTTGGTCAGTATGTGGAAGACCTCTGCTTCCGGGCGAACGACGTCTGTCCGTCCCAAAACTGTGAGAAGTTGATGTTCGAACACCACCGGCAGTACGTCCATGGTCAAGCCCAGGTAAGTGTCTTTGTTCAGCCTCATCCCGCGAAGATGCGTGGCATGCAAGACACGATATTGATGTGGAGCCAATGCAAAATATGTGGCAACGAGACTCCGGTAACACCGATGTCAATCAGTACTTGGAAGTATTCCTTCGGAAAGTACCTAGAATTATCTTTCTGGAGTGCCGATTTGCATGCACGCGCAGGCGTATGTCCACACGACTTACATCGGGATCACTTGAGGTACTTCGGTTACAAGAATTTTGCGCTTCGGATCCACTATGATTCTATCGACCTCCTCGAAATTATTGTTCCGCGCATGAGAATTACCTGGAAAGTGGACAACGATCTCAAATTCAAGAATGAAGTCTTCACAAGGATTGAACAGCGGCTGAACAAATTCATGGTGTCGGTCAAATCCCGTCTCAAGAGTATCAATATGGACGCTGTGCTACCCGAAAAGGCAGAAGCGTGCCGTGCAGAGATCGAGCGTCTCGCGAAGAAAGCTAGTGAAGAACACCTGGCCCTGGTTCGGCAACTACAAGAACGATATTCGAACTCTAAGCACTGGGAAACCATCCCGCTCAATAAGGCGGTACGAACAACACAGGAAAGTGTGGCTGAATGGGACAATGCATTCGCGAAGTTCGAAAGCGACTTCTTCCCTTCCGAAAAAGACATCAGGCGACTAGCCACACTGCAGCTCAAGAAGATATTCCTTGACCGCGACGTCTCCGTCACATCTATCGCCTCAATTGATGAAGGGACCGCCACACCAACCTCCGAATCGACAAGAGATGAGAAAGATATGGAGCAAGATGCAACTCCAAGACCTTCGAGATCACGCAGAATGACTCAGCTCTCACCTCAGAAGACTCAAGATGTATTACAAGCCGTCGTAAAAGAGCACTCTTGGCCAGAGACCGAAGATCACGCGGCAATTCAAGATTCCACACGCGAGGAAAACACTGCTGATACGGGCGATACTGAAAAGGCGGCGACCGATGTCGATACCCCGGACGTTCGCCATTTAGACTTGGCCATATCAGCGCATTCTGCGACCCCGCCTCCTGAAACCTCCGAGAGCACAACACC
>MNJR01000004.1 GCA_001920415.1 Acidobacteria bacterium 13_1_20CM_3_53_8
ACAAAGTGTATGACGGTAACAACTCAGCCACAGTGCTGACCCGCTCACTCAGCGGTGCAATCGGCGGCGATGTTGTGAGTTTGACAGGAGGCACAGCAACTTTCTCAGATAAGAACGTAGGGACAGGAAAGACAGTAACACTCTCGGGCGCAAGTCTGACGGGTGCTAATGCCGGTAACTACGTGCTCGACTCCGTATCAACCACTACAGCCAACATCACAGCCATCACACTAACGGCCACAGTAGCCGCGAATAATAAACCGTATGATGGCAACGCCACGGCAACGATCAATAGTTGCTCGTTCAGCGGCGTGCTAGGCGGCGACACGGTCAATTGCGACACTACAGGCTACTCGGCTTCGTTCAATAGTAAAGACGTGGGACCGGGTAAACCGGTGAGCGCCAGTGGACTGAGCAAGAGTGGAACTGATGCCAACAACTACACGTTCGATGGCACGGGCACTGGCTCGGCTGATATTACAGCCAAGACGGTCACGGCGTCAGTAACGGCGTCGAACAAACCGTATGACGGCAATGCCAACGCTACGATCACTGGCTCAGCGACGCGAACGTGGGCACGGGCAAGACTGTGACCGCGAATAACATTTCGCTGACCAACAACGCTTCGGGCAACTACGTGCTCTCATCCACTTCGGCAGCGACCACTGCTGACATCAACAAGGCGACGGCGGTGGTGGTAGTCGCGCCGTACACCGTGTCCTACGACGGGAGTCCGCACACGGCTGGGGTCACGTCGATCACCGGGGTCAACGGTGAGACGGGGGCGACTGTAGGCACGGTCAATGTGAGCAACACGACGCACACCAACGCGGGGACTTACAACGCTGACACGTGGAGCTTCACGGGTACGGCCAACTACAACGACATCGCCAGCACGACGATCACCGACAGCATCAGCAAGGTGGATGCGACGGTGGTGGTGACGCCTTACAGCGTGCCGTATGACGGCAATCCGCACACGGCGACCTATACGATCAACGGTGTGAACGGCGAGAGTGGAGCCACAGTCGGGACGGTGACGCTGAACACGACGCACACCAACGCCGGGACTTACAACGCCGATACGTGGAGCTTCACCGGTGCGGGCAACTACAACGACATCGCCAGCACGACGATCACTGATACCATCAGTAAGATCAACGCGACGATCACCGTAACGCCGTACGACGTGCCGTATGACGGTGCTGCTCATACGGCGGGCTCCTCGGCAACGGGTGTGGGGGGAGTGGACCTCAGCAGCTTGCTGACACTGACCACGACACACACCAACGCTGGCACGTACAGTGCCGACACCTGGTCGTTCGCCGGAGACACGAACTACAACAGCGTGGCTACAACCACCATTACGGACAAGATCAACAAGATCAGTGCCCATCCGGTGGTCACTGCTTACAGCGTGCCGTATGACGGCACCGAGCACACGGCGACTGCCGTATCTGACGGAGGTGTGGGCAGCTTCACTCTGATCGGAACGAAGCACACCAGTGCGGGCGACTATCCGAGTGATGCCTGGAGCTTCGACGGCGGCACCAACTATCTGAGCGACAGCGGTACGGTTCACGACGCGATCAGCAAGATCGACGCGACGATCACCGTAACGCCGTACGACGTGCCGTATAACGGCAACTCGCACACTGCCAGCGGCACGGCCACAGGCGTGGGCGGCGCGGACTTGAGCGCCAGCCTGACGCTCACCGGCACGACGCACACCAACGCCAGCACGTACAATGGTGATGCTTGGAGCTTCTCCGGCGGCACCAACTACAACAACGCCAACGGCACCGTTGACGACAATATCAGCAAGGCTAACGCCAATTGCACAGTGACAGGTTACAGTGTGACCTACAACGGCAGCGCTCACACAGCTACTGGTTCTTGCACAGGCGTGGGTGGTTCTGGCGATGTCCTTAGTGGGCTTGATCTGAGCGGGACAACGCATACCAATGCGGGGACTTACAACAATGATCCGTGGTCGTTCACTGCTGTCACTAGCAACTACAACAACACTAACGGAACGGTCAACGACAGCATCGGCAAGAAGAACGCGATGTGGACGACGAACGCTAACAGCAAATACTTCAGTGCAAATGATCCAAGCCCGCTTACAACAGGGTCGGGCAGCGGATTCCTCGCCGCTGACGGTGTGACAGCGACTTATAGCCGCACTGGTAGTCCAGGCGCAACGCTATCTCCAGTTGGCGGCTATCCGATTACCGCGACGCTAAGCGCCACGGGTTTATTGTCGAATTACAACATCACCAACGCTGGCGCGATATTCACCATCAACCCGGATCCGACAGCGATTGCGTTCAACGGTCCGGCAACTGCTTCGGTCTTCAACTGCAACCAGACCTACTCGGCCACGCTGACTGACACGATCACCAACGCGGGGATTTCGGGCGTGTCGCTCACCTTGACGATTGGCACACAGTCGGTGACGGCTGCGACCAACGCGAGCGGTGTGGCTACGTTCACCGGCTTGGTGCTAACGGATCAGGGCAATACGCTGCCGGCGAATGTGCCTGAATCGGTCAGCATCACGACGAGCTGGACTGTGCCGAATACGTCGGCTCCGGCAACGCAGACGGGTTCGTTCACCATTACTCAGGACCCGAACATCGGCACCGGCAACACGGCGACTTCGCTCTACACGGGTCCCGGGTTCTTCTGGACGACGAGTCCGACCAGCAGCACGGCGACGCTGACGCTCAACGCCACGATCAGAGACACGGGCGTGTGCCTAGGCAACATCACGAAGGCGAAGGTTTCGTTCTACGTGAGCACGAACGACGGCACCTCATTCAGTCCAGTATCGAACGCACAGAACCTGCCGGTGGGTCTCGTGAATCCGCTGGATCAAACCACGGGGACAGCAGGGTCGTAGGGGGCGGCGATTACCTTTCCAACACCGCTGACTTCGACGTGCCGGTTGTGGTCGCCATCCCCGGTCAGCCGAACACACTGACCGCCGGAGGCAAGCTGGGCAACGATGCCTTTAGCCTAGCGAGTGTGATTGGGGCGAAGTACTTTGCCAACGGCTATCTAGGTGCCGGTGACGGCACCACGGATGGCGTTAGCACGGGCGCTCTGCTAAACGGTGCAGTGAGCTTTGCGGGCTTCGTGCAATGCAACAACAACAAGTGCACGAATCCGCAGGGTCAGATCGATGCCAATATCAACACCTATAATAGGTTTGACGGCACGTTTGACACGACCGTCCACCACTACTTCATCAAGTCGAACTCCATCTCGAATTGGGGCACTACAACCACCAATTCAGGAATATTCAGCGCGAAGACGAATGTGTATGAGACGACTGGCGGTTCGCGGACGGGCATTGACGGCGGCGGCACGATGCAGATGGTCTTTGCCAACCCAGGTGGCTCGTACACCTACACGCAGATCAATGGTGGCAGGGGCAGCGTCACGCTCACATGCCCAACAACAGCAACAAACGGCTGTGCGTCAATCATCATCTACCGGTCGAACACGCTCGGCGGTGGTGTCTGGTTCACAAGCGCTTGGGGGCCGATTGCAGCAGGCGACCTGCCGCAGACGATCTTGAAGGCAATGCTGCCGGGCGGCACGATCTCGTTCACCAAATAACCAAGCGGGGTGTCTAACATCCCCGTTCACTAACAACGCAACACGCGAACCGGTCCCGCTTCGGGACCGGTTCGACTTAAGCTCGATAACTGCGTTGCGAAGCGCGGCCAAAAGAGATCAACCTTCAATAGAAAGAGCGTCGCTTGAATTCAAGCGACGCTCTTTCTGTTTTAAGAGCATCACGAAAAGAAGCGGCGGTCAGTTTTACGGATCACCCGCGCTTCCTCTATAGCGACTCTTACTTGTTACTGACCGTCAGCGAGACGGTCGTGGTGCGCCGTAGAGAGCCGCCGACGCACGTCACCGTTAATGTGTAGGTTCCTCTTTGCGTGTTTGAGCTGGTACCGACCGTCAAGACGGACGAACCCGAAGTGTTCACGGATGTCGGGCTGAAGCTGGCAGTAGCGCCAGCGGGCAACCCACTGACACTCAGCGTGACTACCCCGTTGAATCCGCCGGAGCCTGCTACGTTGATGCTATAAGAGGTCTGCGCCCCACGCTTGACTGTCTGCGACGAGGGTGTGGCCGAGAGCGCGAAGTTGGGGTTGTTTACGGTCAGCGAGACGGTCGCGCTATGTTGCAGGCCGCCGCCGTTGCCAGTAATCGTCAGCGAGTAAGTGCCCAGAGGCGTCGAGTTGCTCGTGACCACAGTCATGGTTGACGTGCCCGAAGTGTTCACTGACGCCGGACTGAAGCTGGCAGTAGCGCCAGCGGGCAGGCCGCTAACACTGAAGTTCACATCACCGTTAAACCCGACGTAGGAAGCGACGCTCACGTTGAAGCTGGTCTGTGTCCCGACCAAAACTGTTTGCCCTGCGGGGCCAGCCGAAATAGAGAAGTCCGGGTGATTGCAGGCCGTGAGCGCATTGTTGACGTTGAGCCTCCCACCCGTGATAGTCGCGCTCGCCAGGGCGGGGATGAAGTCAACATTGTCGAGCAGCGTGCTCTTGAGTCGCGTCGTGTCGAGCGTGCAGCGCGAGAGCAGCAGCGCCGCCGCGCCCGAAACGTGCGGGGTCGCCATAGAAGTCCCGCTATAATAGCCGTAGCTAGCGCCCCTGATGGTTGAAAGTATGTTAACGCCGGGCGCGCCAAGGTGAACTGTGGAGACACCGTAATTAGAGAACGAGGCGAGTTGATCGTTCGGGTCGGTAGCCGAGACGGCGATCATGTTGGGCGCGTTGTAGCTGGCCGGATAGAAAGGGTCCGCGTCGTTGTTGCTGCTGTAGTTGCCCGCCGCGGCGACGAAGAGCATGTCGTTAGAGCTGGCCCTCTCGATCTCATCAAGTAGGGACTGCGAAAAGCCCCCGCCGCCCCAACTGTTCGAGAGCACGCGCACGTTCGCGCCCGCAGTGCCTGCGAAGACTTGCTTCGCCTGAACTGCGAACTCTATCGCGTTGACGGCGTCGGAGATCGTCCCGCCCCCACCCGAGTTCAAGAACTTTAGGCCTATGATGCTCGCTCTCTGATTAACTCCTACCACGCCGACCGAGTTATTGCCGAGCGCGCCTATAGTGCCCGAGACGTGCGTACCGTGGTTGTGGTCGTCCATCGGGTCGCAACTCATAGTAATGGCGTTGAAGCCGTGCGTGCCTTGGGCGCAGGTGATTGATTGGCCGCCTATAGTAACCGTGAACGATGATGGGGCGGACCAGACGTTTGCTGCTAAGTCTGGATGCGTGTAGTCAATGCCTGTGTCCACTACCGCGACTACGTTGTTCGCCGAGCCTGTCGTCACGTCCCACGCGCGCGCGACACCTATGTCCGCACCAGGGACGCCGCTCGCACCTTGAACGCTCTGCCCATTGTTCTGTAGTCCCCAGAGATTGGGGAAGTCCGGGTCGTCGGGCACGGTGTCTGCGGAGACTATGTAATCCGGCTCTGCATACAAGACATCAACGCGCGCGGACATCTCTGCCAGCAGCGCCACTGTGCTCTTACTGGAAGAGTGAAACAGGTGTACACCCGTGCCGCCAACGCGGTGCACGTCATCGGCGCCCACTTCCTGCCGCGCTTGATCCAAAGCGTTGGGCGTGGTGCGACTGCGGAACTTGACCAACACGTTGCCAGCGACGGCCTCGTGCCCGTTAATAACTTCTGTGCGGCGCGGCTCATCGGGAAGCTGGGCCTGAGATGATGCCGTGCGGACTATGAACAAGGTGCTTGAAAAGAGACACGCGACAATCAGCAGTAAACGCAGTTCGACCCTGCGGGCAACGACGTTACGACAAAACATAGTTTTCCCTTCCTTGCTTGAAGGAGATTTGAAATATCTGTAGGGCTAAGGGTTTGGGGCGAAGGAACGCGCGGGGGCGAGGGAGCGTCAGGCTGCCGTACAACTTTTCATGCAGCCTGCCCGGATGACGAGCAAAGACCGTGCCGCAATGTTCTCTTGTCTATAATTGAATGCGAGGGAGGGCGTGTCCCTATAATTACAATAATAATTTTCCCGGAATCCTGCAACATAAATTTGCGCGCATGGGTGCGCACGCAATTTGCCACGGCAAACTGGAAGGGTTGAGGCACAACGCCGCTGCATTGTTTTATTTCATTCTTGCGAGATGATTATTTTCATCTTGCTTTAGAACAATACGCCCGTCGGCAGGTTAATAGTATTTGAAAAGTTGATACGGCGAACAGTCGCTAGAAACTTTTCCTAATGAATTAAGCGCAGACGGGCTTTTCACAAAGGCATGCTCGCGTTATCTTGTTTCAGGCAGAAGAGGCGCGAAACTGGATTCTGTCAGCCGTGAAGAGTAGGTGAGGCGAATGGCATTAAAGAAAACCATAATGGTTGTTGAGGACAACGAGGATACGCGCGAGCTTCTGCGACTTCATCTGGAGCGGAAGGGCTACAAGATACTTGAAGCAGACAACGGCGCACAGGCTGTTGAGCGCGCCGCGCGCGAGCGGCTGGACTTAATCATCCTGGACTTAAGTATGCCCGTGATGGACGGCATAGAGGCGGCTGGCAGAATAAGAGAGATGAAACATTTGAAGGAGACGCCAATAATCATTATCAGCGCGCACGGCAATCTTGCCATCAAGCTCTTTGTAAGCGATAACGTGGCGTCCGCCGGCCCCATTCTTTATCTTCCAAAGCCATTCGAGTGGCCCAACTTCGACCAACTCCTCGCGGACATTCTTCCAGCCGTATAAGCTCAACGTGAGATTGATATAAGACGAAGTACGAGCAAGTGAATTATCCACTATAGCGGTTCTCACTTGAATGCGACTCATGTCAGTACCGCCTGCGGTAGCGGGCGGGTCGTAGCCGCACCGATACCCGCCCGCTACCGCAGGCGGTACTGACCTGCATGCCTTGATCAGAGTGGTCGCACCCAAGTGAGAACCGCTATAAACCACACTAAACAACACGAAGAGAAGAATTCGTTTAGTGTAGTTTCGTGTGATGCGCGTGGATAGTTCTATCCCTTTCTTCTTTCTCTCTTACGTCGAACTCACGTTAAGCTTCGGTCATTCGTCGTGCGGATGGCGTAGTCGCTGGGCTAACGTGCGTATGACGCCTGCTGCTATGGATGGGTCTGCGTTGAGCGCGTTGCGGAAGGCTTCGCCGCCCAGGCGCAACACATGCGCGCCATGTTCAGATGCGCGCAAGGTCGCAGAGCGCGGCGCGGGGTCTAACACTGCTAGCTCTCCTATAAAACCTCCGGCCACTTCGCTATTGACCATCTTTTCGCCGAGGCCATCGCGCAACATTACATTGACCTCGCCAGACAATATTATGAAGACTTCGTTGCCCTCTTCGCCCTCCATGCAGAGCGCCTGACCTGCTGCGTATTCATCTTCACGCGAAGCTCGCGCAAGCTCTGCAAGCGCCCCCGGCCCTAATGATGAGAAGATAGGCGCGCTCCTCAGTGCAATCATCTTCTCGACCGTGATGAGATGGTCATGAGCGCCAACCGTGTCCGCACCCATTTCCGCTCTCTCCTTCAGATGCGCCGCAGTCTCACGCACAAGCTCGTGCTCGTCTCCAAGCATCCTGACTAGAATCTTCGTGTCAGCCGCGCCGCGCTCGCCCAGCGCGTAAAGAGCAACGGCGCGAACGTAAGGGTCAACGCTGTGTGTACGCTGGGCGAGCGTGTCCGTCATCGTAGGCAGCGACGATTCCGCCAAAGACGTTTCGCGGTATGCGGCCAAGAGCTTGTCTGCTATAGCCTGCGGCAGACTCGCGCGCAACTGCTCTATGACAGAGACGCGCTCACTCTCTTCCGGGCTGCAGAGTCCTGCGCGCAAACTTATGGCTTCTTCCTCTTCGAGCGAAAAGCTCAGGCCGCGCGCGAGTATTTCTACGGAATGTGCGCGGCGACGGCGCAACAAGTCTTTCAGAAAATCGTGCGTGGGCGACTTTTGTAGATCAAGCACCTGCATGGTCTTTGCCGCTCGCTCGACCGTAGCAATCTCTTCAGCGAGTCGCGCGGCCAATCCGCGCGAGCCGCCCAACAGATCGTCCAGCACAGCCGCGTGCTCTTCTTCCGTCACGCGGTATTCCGAGCGCAACTGCCGAACGAAACTATCGTCTGCGTTACCGTCCGCCGCAAGAATTTTTCCTAAAAATTGTTCTAACGCGCGCGAGTAGGTCGCCAATTGCAAACGCTTCTCCACAGTGACCTGTCTGGCCGGATCGCTTAGCAGCGCTCGATCTTCATCGGCGAGCGCGGCCATCACCTTATCGTGATCCGATTTCTTAATCTGCAACTGGTTGCGCAAAGATTCCAGAAGATGAACCTCTTCGCGCGTCACGAACCCGTTGGCAAGAGTCTCGCGCACGGCCTCTTTGTAAATCTCTATGGTCTGCGCAGCGCCGCGCGCATTCTCGCGTGAGCGTATGGTGTGAATCAGGAAAGCTTCATGAAGGTCACGCGGCGGCTGCATGTCATCCCAAATCCAGCGGCGCAGGATGCTGCGAGCCAGCGTCTCTTCCGCGAAATCTTTGGATTGACGGCGCACGCGGCGCGCTAGCGTGAGCGTTGCGGTGAGCGCGATCAGGATTAGAAAGAGATGCGGGATAGCCCAGGGGAGTTTCCATAGCGTAGGCGCGCCAGCGAAAGTGTAGAAAGTTAGAAAAGCCGTGAAAGCAGCAATAGAGAAAGTCACATGGCGAACTCTCTGCGCGTCCCCGTCCGTTTCGCGCCTGCGCAAATAAGCGCCTATGAAAATCTGAAGCCATGAGAAGAGAAGAAAGCTCAGAAGCGCGCAGACGGCCAGCGTTAAAACGGATGCGAGCGAGCGCGGCATCCCCTGCATGAAGAAGAAGCCAGCCGTCTCCGAATCTCGCCCCGGCAAAAATGCAGTCCAGATGATGCCCGGTTGATTCACCCATGCACCGCTATAACCTTCGACGCGCGTGAAGTAGTAGCTCCAAGTGCCCGCTTGCAGGTAGTAGTAGAAATAGAAGCCGAAGACCAGACCGGGAAATGCGTAATAGACGAATCGCTTCGCTGTGAGATTAATCTCTTTCCAGTAGCCATTCTCTTCATTGATATCCGGGCACGCGTGCTTGCATGCCGTGCACTTCTCGCATTGCGAGTTCAAGGTGGTGCGAAGCCCGTGCGGTTCTGTGTAAATCTTTTCGATGAAAGAGACAGGACAAAAGTAGTTGCACCATGTCTTGCCAGTGTAGAGCGCGCCTGTGACGAGCGCCGCAAGCGAGATTATGATGAAGAAGATGCTGATGCTCGCGCCGCTTCCGTTCGTAGCAATAAGACGCAGCCAGAGCGAGAAGAAGAAGACCGCGAACGAGACGTAATAATAGTTTCTCTCAAGCCACTCGGAAGCTTTGAGCGTTCCCGGTCGGCGCAACATCACAGGGATTTGCGAGAAGAACGCGAGCGGGCAGATGCGCCGCCAGCGATGATAGCCAATGAGAACTATGAAGAGCGGCAGCGCGGCTATCATTACAGTCCACACCACGCGCCCCGCGAAGCGTTGCACGAAAAAGGCGAAGACGGGAAGAACGACGAAGACCGCGAGCGCAACCCATCTGATAGGCTCGACCCATTGCTCGTTGTCGGTCTCCGTTTGCGATTGCCCCGCCAACGGCAGCGTTCGCGCGGTCGGCGCGGCGGGCATTCTGGGGGATGCTACGGCCATAGATTAAGTTTCAAGCTAGAAAAGTTTTTAACTCACGCTGCGCAGCAAAAATTTTAAGCCGTCGAAGACGGCGACAGAATAAAGCCCAGCGCGTGAGCGCTGGGTAAGTATGCCAGTTAAGTTTATCAAAGCCCGCGTGAGCGGGCGACAGAGCGAGATAATCAAAAGGGCTGTCGCTATCTTCGATAGCTCTCTTTATTACTCTCTGACGCTAACCCGGCGCTTACGCACCGGGCTTTATGCTGTCGCCGTCTTCGACGGCTTAAAACCATAATTTGCGTAAGGTGAGCTTTCTAATTTCCTAGCTTCTTCCCGTCTTCGTATTGAACGGCCAGTCGGCGGCGAGCGCTGGCGGGATGTTTATCTTGATGCCCAGATAGTCGCGCATGACACCTTGAAGATTGCCTACCTGCTCCTCTTCATTGCGGCGCATGAACTCGCTGCGCTCTTCGTCGGGCGTGATGACGAAGAAGAGGCGCGGGATGTCTCGCGTCGCAGTCATCTTCGCCAACTGCCGTGGATCGCTCACGGCGGCGTCCAGGTAATCGCCTTCATCGAAGTTGCGCACGTGACATTGTATGCAGGTCATGCCGCGTTCTTCAAAGAGGCGGCGACGCGGGTCGCGCAACGAAGTTTCTTCGACCATGAACTTGCTCTTGAAGCCGCGCGAGAGCGACGAGGCATCAATGATGCTGGGTTGTGGCGCGCCGCTTCCTGCGCCTTCATGCTCGTCTGGAATAGCCACGTTCACGTGATCGTCTGCGTCAATGAGCCTGTCCCAGCCTTTGATGAAAGTCGGACTGTTTGGATTAAAACGAGGAGCAGGCGCAGGCGCGTAAGCAGTCCCAGCCGGATTCGGTTTTATAGAAGTTGCGAAGCCATCAATAGGAAGATTCGCTAATGCTAGAACACGCGCGCCTCCTCTCTCTACAGGAACAACTTTCATCACGCCCAAAGCCCAGCCGTTGCCGCGCAAATATCTCCCCTGAGAATCGAGCGCATCGTCGCCGCCGAGCCGCGCGTTGTGCGGAAGCGCAGCAAAATTCGCCTGCATGTTCGGGTCTGCCGGGTCGCTGTAAGTAACTACCTTCGTGATGAAATCCGCCAGAGCTTCACCATACTTCTGTCTATCGCTAGCGACGAACGGTTTCAAGTTTGCGCCATCAAAGAACTCGTCATGAAACAGGCGCGCGAAAGTCTGGTTGTTCTTCTGTCTAACTTCATCGGGTCGCCCTGCGTCTTTGCCGCGCACAACGCGCATTCGCGGCATAAGGTAAACAGGCTCAGCCGCGACCACGTTGCGATAGACCAGGCGAAGTTCAAACACTTTCTTATTCATGCGCGGTCGCACCATGACGAGCCGCCAGTTCTCTGCATTCCATTGCTGGTTGAAGCGCGGGCTGTCCGGGTCAATCTCTTCGTTGTGATGAAGCGCCGCCAAGTTTTTAAGAGCATCACGGAAAAGCTGAGCGCCAGTAGTAGGCTTGATGTTGCTGCCTGCTGTTATCTGTTTGCTAGCCTCTATCTGCGCTATGCGGTCGAAGAGCGCGACGATAGGCCAACGCTGATTCGCCGCAGCGAGTCTTTCGGGGTCTGTGATTGAGACGAGCGTTTCGACAGCGAGCGAGCCGGGCTGCGGCGTAGGGAGCACGACCGCCTGCGGTTCTATGTTGATGCTGAATGATTTCAAGAGCGTGCGTCTAACGTCACCTGTGCCGCGCGTAAACTCCGTTATGCGAACCGCAAAGTCACCGCTTCGACCATCCGAGACTTGCGGCGTCCAGTCAACGGTCAGAGTCCTCTCGTTGTATTTAGCAGACGCAGGTTTTTGGACAAGCTCTACGCGCACGTCGTCCGATTCTTCATCAATCACCGAAATGCCAAAAGTTATGCGCTGGCCTATTCCTACACGAGTGAATCTAACGGGAGCCATTTCGGGTGCTTGATTTGATTGCTGCCCGAAGCCGCGACCGGGCGAAGGCACTTGATTCACCAGCCTGTATGCAGCAACAGGCATGAAGCGCGGGGCAAAGAGCGACAGTGCGAAGAGAAGGAAGAGCGCAACGGAGAGAAGTTTTACTCTTCTGTTGCGCGACTTACCTGCCGAGGGATTAAAACTTTCTCTCATGATCTCTCAAAGAAATTTCTGGCGACCCGTTGAAGCGGACGATGAAAGCAGCGCTGTTTTGCCCCGACTCAGATGAAGAGGTCTTGCGCTTCACGTCTCACAGCATTCGATCACTGTGCGACGAAGTTATAGACGAGCACACCCCTTACCTTTACAGGCTGGCCCGATAATCTGGTTGGCGCGAACTTAGCCTGTCGTGCCGCTTGCACTGCTGCCTGCTGCAATAGCGGATGGCCGGACACGGCGCGAGCAAATATGACGTTGCCCTCCTCGTCAATCGTAACCTGAACCACAACCGTCCCCGTAGCATGCGCAGCACGGGCTACGGGCGGGTAAGCAGGTTTAGGCAGACTTATGGCCTTGCCGTTTAGTACGCCTCCCTCTATAACCGTTCTCGGTGGCAGCGGAGATGGGCGAGGCTGAGGCGGCAGAGGCTCTTCGGGCACGCCCGTTCCGGGTTCAACGTTTCTGCTTCCGAGCACCACCGGTCTTTCGGACACAGGTGGAACACTGTCCGTTATCCCACGCACTCTAATGACTCTTCTCTTCGAGTGTTTAGCGCGAGCGACTCTGTGCCTACGATGCTTCTGCGGCAACGGTGTGGCCGCGAAACTTACTACGCTCAGAGACAGAAGCACAAACGCGGCCAGAGCTAAACGTGCAAATGGCTTGAGAAGTTTAGACATTTGAATTCCTCCTATCGAGTTCGCGCCTGTTCAGAGCAAAAGCGCAAGACCGAAAACCCTTGCGAAGAATTAAGAGCGGCGGGAGACAAACAGCTTTCCTCTGCTGGCTTTATATTCAAACCTGAGAGAGAAAGTTGTCAAGCAGACACTTCTGCGCCATAGGGACGATTCATTCTTGATAGAAAAGAGTTATCCACTAAATCACACTAAACGACACGAAACTGCTTGAAGCTCCCTTCGTGTCGTTTAGTGTGATTTGGTGGACGACTTCTCCTCTTATAAGGCCCATGAAGACGGAAACAATTTCTATTCAGCCGCGACGATCAAGGTTGTAGTCGCGCAGGCGGCGGTAGAGCGTAGAAGGAGAGATGCCCAGGATTTCGGCTGCTTTGGCGCGATGCCAGCCCGTCTGTTCGAGCGCGGCCAGAATCTGCTGTCGCTCGACTTCGCGCAATGAAGCGGGTGCGCCTTCACCAGCTTGCGCGTCCGCGCTGTCCGCAGGGCGCGCGGCTGCGATTACTGGAATGAAAGGCGCGCCCGATTGCGTAACTTCGGGCGGCAGTTCTTTCGTTGTTATCCGCCCGTCGTTTGCGAGCAGCACGGCGCGCTCAAGACAGTTGCGCAGTTGACGAACGTTGCCGGGCCAACTGTAGGTGCGAAGCGCGTTGAGCACTTCCGGCGTCAACTCCGGCGGATTCGCGCTACACAATTGTTTCAAGATGTGATGCGCCAGAGGTTCTATGTCTTCGCGTCGCTCGCGCAGTGGCGTGAGGTGAATCTCGAATCCGTTGACGCGGTAGAGCAGGTCTGAACGAAACTGCCCGATGCCTACTACTTCATCAAGATTGCGATTCGTGGCGGCGACTATACGCACGTTGACTTCAACCTTTCTGACACCGCCCACACGGAAGAAGGTGCGAGTCTCAATGGCGCGAAGAAGCTTGGCCTGAAGCTGTGTGGGCAATTCTGTTATCTCGTCAAGAAAGAGCGTGCCGCGATCCGCCAGTTCAATCAGACCTAGCTTTCTGGCTTTCGCGCCTGAGAACGCGCCCGCTTCGTATCCAAAGAGTTCCGATTCGAGAAGCGTTTCCTGAAACGCAGCGCAGTTCAGATCAATAAAGCTCGCATCCGAACGATTCGACAACCGGTGAAGAGCATGAGCAACAAGCTCTTTGCCCGTGCCAGACTCGCCCGTGATTAGAACGGAAGTGTCCGAAGGAGCGACGCGCTCAATCAAACGCACGGCCTCGCTCATCTGCTCAGAGACCGATACGATTTCGGGCATGGGCGACTGCCGCTCTAACTGCGCGCGAAGCCGCTGATTATCAACACGAAGGGCGCGCTTCTCCGCAGCCTGTTTTACCAGCGCATCGAGTTCAGTAATCCTGTATGGTTTCGTCAGGTAATCGTAAGCGCCCAGCTTCATAGCCTCAATCGCTGTCTCAACCGTCGCGTGGCCTGTCAGCATTATTACTTCGGGCGGGTTGGGACGTTCGTGCACTCGGCGCAAGAGTTCCATGCCGTCCATGCGCGGCATGTTTATGTCGCAGAGCATCACGTCAACATTGCTCTCTTCCAATTTGCGAAGCGCGGCCTCGCCATCGGGCGCTGCATGCACTCTGTAGCCCAGTCGCTGCAACTCTTTTTGAAGCACGAGACGCAGGTTGGCCTCGTCCTCCGCTATCAGAAGTCTAGCTTTCGCCTGCTGTTCGCTCAACCTACTGTCTCCCCTTCGCGCCCCTTTGCGGCGGCTGGCAATCGTATGGTGAACGTAGTGCCCGCGCCGATTGCGGACTTCACATCAAGCCGCCCGCCGTGATCCTCTACGATACCATAACAGACGGCCAGGCCAAGCCCTGTGCCGCGCCCAACCTCTTTCGTAGTAAAGAAGGGATCGAAGATTTTAGTCAGATTTTCCGGCGCTATCCCTAACCCTGTGTCGCTCACTTCGACTATCACATGGCCGTCTTCGTTTCGCGCGCGAAGCGTCAAGCGTCCGCCGTCAGGCATAGCATCAATCGCGTTGGTTGCGAGCGCAATCACGGCCTGCTGCAACTGCCCTTCGTCGCCTTCGATTATGGCCGTATCCTCGCCGACTTCAACGTGAATCTCAACACGCGCGCCGCGCTTTTGATGTGCGACGAGCCGTGCGGCTGACGCAAGCACGCCCGGCAGATTAACGGGCGCGTGCTCTCCTACGGCGCGTGTGTGGCTGAAATCTAATAGCCCGTTCGTAATAGTCTTGCAACGAAAAGCCTCGCTGCGAATGATGCCCAAATATTCCCTCAAATCTTCGACCTCTGAGGAAGCGTCGAACGCGCCTTCACGCGCGCGCGATTCCAAGGCTTCGGCGCAGGCCGAGATGGTTGCGAGCGGGTTGTTTATCTCATGCACGACCCCGGCGGCGAGTCGTCCGACAGCCGCTAGCTTTTCGGCGCGAGCAACTGCTCGATTGGCCTGAACTCGCGCAGTGATGTCTTCGCCCACAGTGATTACGTGCGAGACTTCGCCGCCGTCTTCGGCGCGCATAGGGATTTTGCTGACAAGCCAGTGGCGAGTTTCGCCGCTCATTCCTGCGGACTCCTGTTCAATGCGTTCAATCTCTCCGGTCTTGAATGCGCGCGCGAACTCGCGTTCTAATCTTTCGCGGTTCTGCTTGGTCAACACATCGAAGATTTTTCTTCCCATCACGCGCCCGCGCGGAATACCCAGTTGGCCCAACTCACGATTGCGATTCCACGCGACTATACGGTAATCGCGGTCAACCGCGTAGAGCGACAGTGGCAGGCTGTCAATAATAGCTTCTGTGAAGCGGCGCTGGCTTTCGGCCTCAGCCGTTCGTCGCTCGACTTCGCGCGCGAGCGTGACGGATGAAGCGCGCGCCGCAGCGTAGAGCGACGAGACGTGCGCGGCCAGCGCCGCCTGCTGAGCCGCAGCGTCAACCAATCTAGTAGCGTTTTCATTAAAATCCTTTTCGCGGTCGAACGAGACTATGAGCGCGCCGCGCGTGCGACTGCGAAACCTGAGCGGCGCGGCATACTCAATTTTGTGAGACGTATCAAGCAGAAAAAATTTTTCCTGCTCATTCAACAGAGCGGCGCGCGAAGCGGCTGGCGACGAGAGCCATTGATTCATGCGCTCAATTTGAATCAAGTTCTCGCCTTCAGCGCTTCCTTCACGATCAAAGACGCAGACATGAGCGCCTCTCTCTTCATCTTTAATCACAGCCGCGCAGAGCGTTGCGCCAGTAGCTTCGTAGGTCATGCCCGCCACAATGCGAACGACCTGTTCAGGTTCCGTCGCGCGCAGCAAGCCCCGACCCAAATCCGACAGGAACTGCAACTCGCGGTTTGTGCCAAGAAGATTCCACTCGCGCGCGGCAGCCTTCAGATGAGCGTTCACGCGCGAGACCAACTCACGCTCGCTCGAAGATTTCAGTATGTAATCGTCCGCCCCTGCGTTGAATGCTTCGACCTTGCGATTCTCGTCGTCGCTAGAAGTGTAGATGATTATGGGAAGTTTTTCCGTAGCTTCCTGCGCGCGCAGCAATCTGCATAGAGCGAGTCCGTCAACCTCCGGCATCGTCAAATCCAGCAGAACAAGGTCGCAGCCTTCCCTGTGCAGCGTGGAAAGGGCTGACGGCGCATCCTCGACCGAGACGACGCGATGCCCCTCGCCCCCAAAAATTTTTTCCAGACTGCGGCGCGTCTGCTCGTCGTCATCAACGACCAGAACAGTTGCGCCTGTGGCGATTGCTTTTTCGGAAATCAGCATCTTTTACAGAGGAGGACGACCGCTGGGCTGGAAGGCTCGCGCTGCCTGCGAGTGGTCGCTTAAAGACGCGCGCACTCGAATCGTCTGAGCGCGGCTTCAACTAACCGGGTCGGGATGGCATCAAACAGGCATGAGCGCCGCATCGCTCTCAATTTAATTGAAAGCGATTGCAGGTAAGGATGTCAAGAGGATAAAAGCTTTGTTAACTTCCCATAGGATTCGGGAAAAGAATTATGAGGTTCAGCAGCAAGTGGATATATTCTAATTGTGAATGGCATCCACAATAAGCCGCGCGAATTGCTTCCTTAGCTGTTTCTCATCTTCGGCGTCAGAACCCTTAACATATATATAGACCAAAAAATTATGCTTTCTAAAGACGAATGAGTTAAGACTACCCCATGAATAACCTTCTTCCCCTGAATCAGTGGAACTCCTATTCGCTCTCATGCTAGCGGCGAACTCTCGCATACTTTTTGCTGCCTCTTCCTGTGACGGGTAGCGAACAATTGTAATCTTCACTACTTTACCATCAGATGCCCACTGTTCTAATGCCACATCTCGACTGCCTTCAATAGGTGGGACCGAAGTATGGCTCCATCCTTGGTTTTGCTCTTCTACGGAACGTACTAGCCTATCTACGACATCAGACAATTCTGCTGATTTACTTTGTGCTTTCGATAGTGCTGAAGCATAAAGCAAAACAATTACTGCAAAACATAACGCCGCTGGTTTTCTCATGTGTGAACTCCTGATTGAAAGCTCAGCTTAATTCTCTGGATTCTTCGGTACAACTTCAAACGTAATTGAAGAAGATTCAACCCAATCTTGACCAAGATTAAACCGGTGTTTGAGAGATAGCTGGTAATGCCCCGGCTGAAGCGTCTCATACCAATCATCCAGAAAGAGGTATCCGACTATTTTCGACTCATTCGAATTTAATTTAACAGCATAAATATTACCTACAAAGGGGTCATCTTCTACCCCTTTTAAGATTTCATCCAGTCCTTTTTTGTAAGGTACAACTTGCCCGCCTCTTAATAGCTCAAGACGATTTTGAAAATAGGGGTTTAAGATAGGTATTGTTACTTGTGCTAGAGATGTATTCGTCGCCTGAATCCGAAAATGAATTCTTGCTCCTACTTTATAAGGTTCTGTTAAGGCTCTGGGGTCTTCATTTAGTTCCAGCTTTCTCGGTAATAATTCCAGTCTAATAACCCTTGGGTTTTCCGGTGGCAAGCTGTTTTGGTTTCGAGTCTGCCCTTGGCCGGTAATCATCACATAACCGATAAGAAACAGCATCAATAAGAACGGAACATTTTGTTTCCTCATGTCGCTACTCCTATGGGCAAGGGTGAAATTGTCTCTGGTTTCTGTATTCATAACTTGTAATGAACGCATTGATGACTCCTGTATAATCACCTGTGCGGTTTAATACATCAGTCCAAAAGGCAAGTCCGCCTGGCTCTGGATCCCTTTGCAGGAAATTTCGATAGCAGTGTGAAACAAAAGCTCGGTTGTAAACCGACGGATCGAAATTGGGTGATCCTGGCGGGTTTGCCATTGCCGGGTCTGTCTGCTGAAACTCAGCTGATCTAAAGAATTCATTGGCGACCACATTGCGTTGCGAACCGATGCAATTCCTATCAAATTCGCATCTAGCGATCTGGGAAGTCCAGAAGTCCAATCCTCCTTGATCCGGCTCACGTGAGAGAAAATCCCAATACTGCTGCTTAACGAAACATCGCGCACCATCAATCATGTTGTTACTGAGCGCAGAATCTCCTGGGCACGCGCCATAGTTCGAATTAACAGTACCATGTAAAGTAGGTAAACTATTAATCCCGGCTAAGAAGATTGAAGGTGTATTGGAAAATTGTAGCCGATACTTTACGAAAGATACAGATGGATCAAAAATCACTTGGCCGTTCCATCTCCATCCGATGTAACTGAATTGATAATTATTTTCCGTAGCAAGTTTCAGCGGCTGCTCATACATGGGAAGTAATGGGTCACCCACATAATAATAGACATAAGTCTGGAAGCGGTCATCAACAAAAAGCAGATCATTCATAGAAAAGTAGATGGAAGATGGGTCATATGAATCAAGGGTATCAGCAGGAGGATCGAAAGCATTATACGTTAGAACATTCCCTTGAGAGAAGTTTGGGGCTGGATGCGCAAAAATAGTTACGGCATCAGAATCGAGTTGCCATCCTGTATCCACTTGATCCTGTGATTGCCGCACTGTAATACACTCAAAGTTGCCGTTTCTAACATCATTTACACGTTTACGGAATGCGCTCACAAACTGTTTGATTTTTATGCCGCTCTGTGCAGGATCAGATAGATACTGGACAGAAGGTATTTGTACACGGGCTGTAAATATTATTCCGTCGTCAGCTCCGCCTTGATAACAGCCTAATGAATATATAGCTCCTGGTAAACCAGTGGTGCAATGTCTGTCTCTACTTACTTGGTCTGATGTAGATTGTGCCGTAAAACTTGAAAGGGTAGGTAGAATCACATTTACATTTACGGATGCAGGAATACTCATTCCACTTTCGGAATAGGTAACCGATGCCTTGTAGCTGCCGGGCTTCTTCCAGCGAATAATTGGTGACGGGATATTCGTTCCACCTACTAGATCGTAATCAGTCCCCTGCTGTCCCGTAAAACTCCACGCGTAAGTACCGCTTCCCGCCGGAGAGAGACTAGCTTGTAACCTGACATCTGCACCGATAAGCGCATTTTGCGTAGTACCACTAAGATTACCGCTCACTCTCGGATTTGTAATGCTGAGAGTTGGATTCGGGGTGAACGTAATATCATCAAAGCCTATTCCATATACGTCTGTGACGTTGTAGATACGTATTCTTGTGATCTTAGTGCCAAAAGAGCTTAGGTCGTCAAAAAGTGGATAATAGCTTGAGCCATAGTAGTTATTGATAGGAACGGTTCGCGCATAAGTTCCATTTTCCCAAATGTCAATCTGGGCAATAGTACCGTAGTTATCAGGGCCTACAATATAAAAAGAAAGATTCTTCACAGGCCACTTAAAGTCGAGAATGAGTTCATGATGAGAGTCGTATCCAGTGCCAGAGGTAACGAAATTTGGCGACGACGAGGTAACACAATAGCCGCAATAATTCCATGTATGTGAAGGATGGTAAAAATTATCCTCAGAAGAGAAAGTAACTTGTGGATATTGTGAGCCGACGACAGTGTTATTTGGAAGATTGTCAAAATTTATGATAACCGGATCTATCGCATCAGGACCATTATCGTCTTGCGCTATCGTTAGTTCAGTAAATGTAAAGACCAGGGCTATACATAACAGCACATAAAGGGAAATCTTAAGTCTAATAATAGATCGCAAAGCAAATGAAATTGAGGAAGGCGAAGAGAATATACTACGGAGGGGGAAGCGCATCACATTATCCTTTTGTAATGTAGAGCGTTAACGTGAGATTAAGCAGGAGCAAGACTCGTTGAAGAGTGAGGCTCTAGCTTGTCTGAGAATTATAAAACCGTAAAGACCCTGTGATGCGGGGGACTCTACTCTCGTTACTTATAGCTGTCAAGAGGTTTTTATTTTTATTCTGCTCTATCCGAATTTATTAGTTTATTGCTGAAGATGCGAGTTTGTCATTGAGTTCGATGATTGTTTCTGAGTCGCTGGCTTCTGCCGCCTGTCGCTGCTGTTTGTGTAGAGATTTGCTGCGGTACATGGCCTGGTCTGCTGCTATCAAGAGTTGATCCAAAGTTTCGCCGTCAATGCCGTAGGTAGCCGCGCCGACGCTTATGCCTACGCGCGCGTGCTTGTCGGAGCGAACGCGCAAAGAGAACTGTCCTATGGCAGATTCTATGCGCTCGCGCAACTCTTCAACCTGATCCGCGAGCAGGTCTTGCACGATTGCGACAAATTCGTCTCCGGCGTAGCGCGCCAGAAAATCATATTCGCGCAGTTGCGTATGAAGTATGCGCGCTATCTCGCGCAGCATCTTGTCGCCGACCTTGTGGCCGAACGTGTCGTTGACCTGCTTGAAGCCGTCAAGGTCAAGCATGATGACCTGGAATGTGTGGCCTGTGCGGCGCGCGCGCGAAGCTTCCTGTTCAAAGCGCAGGTACATGCTGCGCGCGTTCGGCAGAGACGTGAGCGCGTCTGTCAAGGCGTTTGACTCAGCCTCTGCGTGCTGCATAGCGTTGGCTAGCGCATCCGAAGCCAGACGTGTGACCGTCTCAAGAAGCCGCATGTGATCGTCCGTGTACTCCTTCAACTCCATTGAATAGACAGAGAGAGCGCCCAGGAGCAGGTCGTCTTTGAAGAGCGGCAGCGCAGCCATCGCGTGATAGCTTTTGCTGTTGGAAGAAAATTCCACGCCGTCGAAATCCAGGCTGGGATGCAGCCGATTTATAGGACGACGATTGGCGAGCGCGAACCCTGTCACGCCTTCGCCCGGCGCAATGCAACGCCCTTTGAGCGCATCCACGTTTTTCCCCGCGACGTGCGCTGCCGTAGCATATCCTTTTATCTCGTCGTGCAGGTAAACGACGCACGTATCGAACGGAACGATGTGGCCGACCTTGTTGACAAGGATAGAGACTGTGTCTTCGATATTGAGGGACGCGCCGAAAGTGCGAGCGATTTCGTAGAGCGCGTAAACTTCGCGGTGAGCGTTCTTAATCTGATCGTAGGCGAGTGCGGACGCGCGCTCGCGCGATTGATGTATGTCGTCATCTATGAGCGAGCGCGGCTCAAGCTCTTTTTCAGTCACGCCGTGCTTGTCCAGATTGAGCGCAATCACTTCCCGCTCGAACCTATCAATGTTTTTTACGAAACAATCAACGATCTTCGGATCGAAGTGCGTGCCTGAGCCGCGAAGAAGCAGCGCGGTGGCCTCGTCGCGCGTCATGCCGCGACGATAGGGGCGGTCTTCGCGCGCAGAGTCGAAGCAATCAACGACCGCGAGTATTCGCGCCGTCATTGGAATCTGCTCGCCGCGAAGCGCGTCAGGGTAGCCCATGCCGTCCCAGCGCTCGTGATGATGGCGCACTATGGGCACGACAGGATACGGGAATTCAACTCGCTCAAGAATCTCCGCGCCTACGGTCGTATGAATCTTCATCTTCTCGAACTCGGCTGTGGTCAAACGACCCGGCTTATTCAAGATGTGGTCGGGCACAGCAAGTTTTCCAACGTCGTGCAGAAGCGCGCCCGCCTTCAATGCTTCAATCTCGCCATCTGACAATCCGAATTCCTGTGCCATTCCTGCCGCGTAGATTTGGACGCGGCGCACGTGGCAGTGCGTCGTCTGATCTTTGGCGTCAATCGCTGTGGCAAGCGCCTCGACCGTTGCAAGGTGCAGGCGGCTTAACTCGGAAGCTTCGCGCGCCTTCTCGGCCATGCGCTCGAAATAGATTTTGTGCGTAGCGTAGATCGCGGCGATTACGGGCGCGCTCAGGAAGATGAACAGGAAGCCGAACTGCGCAATGCCCATGTAAACGGCTGCCGCAAGGCAAGCGCCTATGATGAAAGCCAAGCTGGTCCAGATGTGATTGTCTCGCCAGAATTGCAAGACCGAGCGACGCGCTTTCAGCGCATACATCGCTGCGACCGCTAATCCGTTACACAAATATTGAATCAAGGTCATCAATGCCAAAGGCACTATCAACTGCTCGAACTCTATGTGCGCGCCGCCGAGCGGAATCCGATTGATGCCTTCGTAACGTGCGAGCGCAAGGTAAAAGGCCTGGCCTGAGATGAAGACGGTCGCAGCCATTATCGCCGCACCGCAGAGAAGACTGGGCGCGCGTTTCGTGGCGCGACGCGTGCTGACTAAAGTTTCAACTATGCCGAGCAACACGGCTGCCGGAACGCCCAGCAACAGAACGCAAAGGAACGTGAAAGCCTCGCCCGCAGTCATTGTCGCGGTCGTAGTTGGAATGCGTATGGGATAGGAGCCAGTGACGACTACAAGGCTGAGCAGCGCAAGGAACTGGCCCAACTGCGCAACATTAAAAGAGAGAACGTGCGCGAGCGCCCAAACGGTAACGCACGCGCCCAGAACAACCACAGCAGACCAGTAGAATTTAGCCCCGCGATTGTAATCGGACATTTCCAGAAATTTCACCTGCTCGGTCTCCTAAGCTTGTCGGCTACATCGTGTGGCCTATGAGCTTCAATCTTCGGATTTACAAACCAACTGCGGGAGAAATCTTCACGATCAACTGATCATACGATCTACGATAATCGTCGCCACATAGCGCACATGCGCGTGATATTCGTTCGCTCGACTTGCCGCGTAATGCTCGCGTATGTCTTTGAATGAATTTTTCACTACGAGCGAATTCGTTCCGGCCTGCTGACAACTCAACCTGCGCTTTTCTGTGAATCTCACCCTTTAAGGAAATGTCCCCGCGCCGAAGGAGAAAGCCGGGCAAAGGCTTTCGCCCACGGCGCTTGGGGGACGGGCAAGCGGCGGGCCTTTATGGCATAAGCGGCACTCATTGGAAGAGAACGCGCACGCACCCGCCTGTCTGGGGGCGAGATTTCGTTCGCTCGCGCACGGGACGCATCGCACTAATGAACAGGCGGTCGGCGCTAGCGTTTTCAAATTCGTGCGGCTCATGGCGGAACTCCGTGCGGTGAGTCCGCCCGAAGCGCAAAAGTTTTGCGCCTCTAAGCCGCGCCTCCTTTTGATAACAAGCAACGTGCCGCGCCTTCATGAAAATTGATTTGAGTCGCCAAGTCGAACTTGCGATTCTACTTAACTGAAAAGAGTGAAACTTTCGCGCCAGATAATCTACGCGGGCATCAATCAGTTTGAGCGGTCAAGTTGCGATAGCGGTCAGGAATGAAAGATTGCGGAGCGCATGTTCGCTAAAGGCTATTCATCAGTGGCGCGGTAAATGGTGCGAAAAGCTCTAACGGCATTAGGAGAATCTCTGTTCACCGGATGTCGCTTTCCTCACCTTATCAGATAGCGTTGTTGATAGCGTAGATTGAGACGGCTAGAGTCCCGCGTGAGGTTCACCTGAATGCGTCGCCAGCCCGGCGCTCTGCTCGGCGAGTAGTAGCTCAGACTATACTGGTTGCTCAAATCCGCATTGATCGTCTCTAGAACTCCGCGTATCTCTTCAAGCGCCGGGAAAAGAACTAACCCTCCGGTCGCGGCGGCCAACTGGTTCAAGAGTTCCCTGCCGTCATGCTCCCACACGAAGAGGTCATGTTTATGAAGGAGTATCCCTACAGTGTAGATTGAGGCGCGATGTGTTAGTACCTCTTGCTGGACGTGTGGAAGCCCTGCGTGGCTGGAGTTGTCCTGGCCGTCCGAGAGCAGGACGAGCGCCTTATGACGTTGCGCAACTTGCTCCAAAGCACTCAGGCCTAGCAGCAGCGCGTCGTAGAGCGCCGTCTGCCCCGAAGGTTTCAGGCCGCTGAATTTCTGCCATAACTCTTCTGCGCCGATTGAACTGGCAATCAGTTGCGGGGCGTCGCTAAAGGCGATTAGCGTGTAATCATTGCCCTCGCGCGCGGTTGTGAGAAACTTTTTCATTCCGGCCTTCAGGCGCTGCCACTTCTCCCCGCGCATAGAGGATGACATATCCACCACGAAGATGATGCTCGCCGACCCCTGTGTGTTGAAGAAGTCTAGCCTTACAGGATCGCCTTCGTCTGTTACTAGAAAATCTTCTGCACGAAGCCCTGAGAGATGACGTCCCCTTGCGTCGGTCACGGAGACGTTGACCGTCACCAAGGATATATCAACCTTAATCACCTCCTCCGCCTCTTGAGACCGAACAGGAGCACAAGAAAGAGCCATGAGAAGCAGCAGCATCAGCCACCTATTCCTTGCTAGTCCCATTATCTCTCCCATCTCTTCGGGCAGGATTATTGAAGCCCAAAACATCGCGCCGCCGTAGGAGGAGTTTCTGGTTCACTCCAGACCTCCTCCTACGCGCGTCGCCAGACTACTTGAAGATCAAGACTTGCGTTTTAAGGGGCGCACTCTGCGTTGGAGTGTGTAACGTCGTTCCCGAACCTGCGCTGGTACTCCGCGCTTGTGATGAAGGCACAGACCATAGAGCGATAATTTCCGGGCACGCGATTATTGAGAACATCCAGCCAGAAGTCATAGCCGCTCCGTTCAGGGTCACGTCTGAGATAGCCGAAATACTGTGTTAGAACGAAAGCTGGATTATACTCTCTCTGCTTGAACTCCGAAATCTCAATAACGTCTCTCAAGACTTGCGCACGCGTCTTGCCGCTCGTCATCGCTTCTAACTGCTGCTCGCGCTCTTGCGTGTGCGACGCTAGCCCTGCCGTGTCAAATAGCTTGTTGACGAACTCTGAGTTGGACATGGTTACGGGATACGCTTGCAGGAAAGCGGCGCGCCCAACGAACTCGTTAGCGAAGGCGGTTTTGCGCGCTTCCAAATCGGAGTCACCTACGACATGACTTCGATCAGCTAAGAATTCAGCATAGTTCGGCTGACGACCCAAACTTGCTTTGTAGAAGCGATAGACGAAGTAGCCCGTCTCTTGAAACTCCTGCTCGATGAAGAAGGCTGCCGAAACATCTAGGCGCCGGTCATGGACGCATAGGGCGTTTGAGCCGCACTCTGTGATTCTGCTCTTCCAGTAAGATAGGCCGCTTGCGTCGGGTTCGCGGCTGAGGAAGTCCAGGTAGTGTTGGCGGACAAAGAATTCAGGGCTATCAATCTGGTTGGAGACCGGCGCCGGGGCAATCGTTACGTCCTGCATTCGGATCGTATAGGGGCCGGAGCGGAGAGCATCGTTACGGATCGAGTCAACGAACAGGTAAAGAGGAACATTCAATGGAAGGCCCTTCATCTGTGCGCTGTCAAGTGTTGCGATACCGGCCGTGGCATACGACAACTCAATCATTGTGCATGGAGAATTTCCTGTACCAGTCGGGCAGCCGCCCCTGCCGTCTAAGACGTAAACTATGGGGAGGTAAGAGCCGGAAGTCGTAGATACGTCTATCTTGGGATGTGCTCCGAGGCCGGTCAGCGTAAACGAATAAATGTGGTCGGGCCCAGAAGCTTCATAAGAGTAGTAACAATAAAAAATGGAGTTAGCCCACGTAACCGTATCATTCGCACCGGTCGTATTGCCGGAGTCAATATAAGGCGACGCGGCTGTATAGTTTCCCCCCGGAATGGCGCGGCCTGGACAGTCATCGTTTCCAGCAAGCGGGGTCAGCACATCATCGAAGTTGCTATTTTGGTGAGGCAGGCGAAACGCGCTTTGCCGTTTCAGCAATGCCGGATTGCTGAAGCTCATATTCAGCCTCTCACGAAATCTCGCAGTCCGTCCGGCGACGCTCACTTCCGGTTGTCTCACTTCCTGTGAGTGTGCCTCTGGTAAGTACGAAGCCAAAATCGCAGGGACTGCCGCAAAAATTGAACAATAGCCCAATTTTTGCCGCCACTGCTTTAGCGTCGCGGTGAAGATTTCCTGATCTGATGAGCGGTCACCATTTCCAAGAATATCCGGTCGCTTCGAGTTTGTTATTTGGGTTTTCATTTTCTTTTCCTTTCCGAATTACAACCCTATCCGGCCAAAATCTGTGGACGGATAGTATCTTGCGAGGCGGCTTACCTGTTCCTTCTGCCGATTCTGAAGACCCGACAGCCCGCGTCCCGTTACTCCTTTATTGAAACGTATCTTTCGTTCTTCCGATTCGATTTCCCCGATTCTTTGCTCGACACCTCGCCGCGATGCTCCGAGTCCGTAAAACTCCAGAACCTTTAGAACGCTCGAAGGTTTGTCAGCGATAAGGTCTTCGTAGCTGAGCCAATGAACTTCGAGCCGCTTCTGCTTTTCAGCCAAGTCCCAAGATGCGACGAACTGGAAATACCAGGGAATTACATTTTCTATGAGCAGATCAATCTTCGTTTCTTCATCCAGATGCGGCCAATCCGCACGGAAATACGATGTCTGGAACGCGCCTTTGTTATAGAAATCAAGCAGGCTCATCACGGAATCGAAGATATTGCGAACAAGCACCACCGGACGGATTCGGAAGGCCTGCATCAGGTGAACATTCGCGTCCGATGCACGACAGTGCTGCTGCGTAACGGTATCAAGATGAGCAGACTCTCGAAGTGTGGGCAGGTAAATCTCGTGTTCACTTTGCCCCGCCGCATAAACCGTGAAAAGATCGCGGTAGCCAGTCATGTTCAGCAGAAGATTCTTGAGAAATGTCGAGGCGCTTTTCGGGACGCAGGCAATAAAAAGATGCCGTCCCAGCTGCTCCGGCGTTATCTCCGTCGTAAAATCCGAAAGTCTGGCCCGCTGGCCTGTGGCCGCCAGCGAATTTGTCAGATTGATATAAGAGCCGGGGCTGGGATAGACCGAGATCGCTTTTCGGCAGCACAAGAGGCTTGCTTCATTCAGGTTGTTTTGGAAGAAAGCGATTCCGAGGCTCTGGAATTCACCGGCGAATTTATGGAGGAACGTGGAATCTTCAGCCATGTCGCCACGTATCTCCAGCCGCAGCGCCGCACGCAGAAAATCGAGCGCCGTGGACGTGTCGCCCTTCTTCAGTAGTTGTTCGATCAGAAGCTTATAGCTTAAGAGCAGGTTGTGAACCAGATGGTCGTAAAACGGCTGGTCAACCGTCAATTTCTGAAGCGCGCTTTGAAACAGCGTGACCGCCATATCGGCGCTTTCACGTTCTAGGGCTTGACCGCCAAGATCAACCTCTTGCTGCAAAATGCTGTAAAGGTTTCGGCTCATATGCGGAACATCAATCGTTTTGCCGGATTGCCGAATGAGATGAGATATTGAATCTAATCCCTGCATTGTTTTTTCCTCTAGTCATTGCAAGCGAGGACGCGCCTCATGCTCCACTCACTGCCTTTGATAATTGTGCCGCCCGCACCGAACGTCGGGTCAATTTTCGCCGGACAGCCGGAGAAGCTTGTGCGTAGGCGAGTCTTGTTGCGCCTAGCACCGGGGTGGTCGCATTATCAAATCAGCAAGTGCCAACATCTGCCGCCCTCTATCTACATATGCGAGGATTGCGCCCGAAACCTCTAACCGATAATTGCCTTTCCCTAATTACTATGAAGGGGTCAAGCAAAACGTTTCCTTCGGTCTGCTTCGGTGACAAACTGAAGAATGGATCAGCCACAGTGTTCCGACTCATCAACGAGACCAATGTGAGCGCCAGAGCGAATAGCTTTCGAGCGCCACTTAGCTTTCTCATACAAAACTCGCCTCAAATGTGGGGCAGGCATCTTGCGTCTCTACCTGCTCATGCGAGAATTAAAATAAGAGCACACAGGGCTGATGCTTTTTAAAAATCTCTTCATCCATTAACGCGGATAACAGAGAGAGTGTGTGCCAGGCTTATAGAAAGTTTCTGTGAGAATGTCTCTTCTCTAAAGCGGAAGATTTCATTGACTTGGCGCGGCTTCGCGCCCTATGCTCTCGACTGCCAGTGATGATGTTCTTCCTTATCCGCTCTGCGGGAGATTCCCACATGACGACTCCCTTATCAGAGAACGTGACAGACCTGCTCCACGACTGGAATGTAGCGAAAGCATGGCTGCGGCGCGAGATTACAAAGGTGAATCGCAATGACCTCTGAGCGTTGGCAGAGAGTTAAATATTTGTTTGAGTCGGCGCTTGAGCGCGAGCCTGTAGAGCGCGCAGCCTTTCTCAATGAAGCCTGTAACGGCGACGAGTCTTTGCGCGAGGAGGTAGAGTCTCTGCTCGCAGCTTATAACGTTGATGACAGTTTTATGGAGATGCCTGCGGTCGCCGCTCTAGCACATGAGATAATAGGGGACGAACTTGCCGAATTAAAATCTGGACAACTCTTCACGTCTTACAAGATTCTAGACCAGCTAGGCGTTGGCGGCATGGGAGAAGTCTATCTTGCCGAGGACATGAAGCTGGAACGGAAGGTCGCGCTCAAGTTGTTGCCTGCTTACTTAAGCAAGAATGCAAACCGCCTGCGCCGTTTCGAGCAGGAGGCGCGCGCGGCATCCGCTCTGAATCACCCGAACGTCTGCGTCGTGCATGAAGTCGGCGAGGCTGAAGGTGGGCGTCACTATATTGCGATGGAGTATGTCGAAGGCGAAACATTGCGCGCGTCGCTGGCGGGCGCGCGTCCAGGAATAAACGAAACTCTGCACATCAGTATTCAGATAGCATCGGCGCTGGCCGTTGCGCATAAAGCCGGAATCATCCATCGTGACATAAAGCCTGAGAATGTGATGCTGCGCGAGGACGGGCTGGTGAAGGTCTTGGATTTCGGACTTGTTAAGCTGGCAGAGAAGCGATTAATCGCGGCTGATGCTGAAGCGACTACTCTTGCTCAAGTAAAGACCGCGCCCGGCCTGATTATGGGCACTGTCAATTACATGTCGCCTGAACAGGCACGTGGAGTTGAGGTTGACGAAAGAACGGACATCTTCTCTTTGGGCGCAGTTCTATATGAGATGATAGCAGGTCGCAGCCCCTTTGACGGCGAGACAACAAGCGACGTTATCTCTCTGTTATTGCAGAAAGAGCCTCAACCTCTTGCGCGTCTTGCGCCAGATGTTCCTGCGGAATTGGCGCGCATAGTCATGAAGGCTCTTCGCAAGGATAGAGAAGAACGTTATCAAGTCGTCAAGGACATGCTTCTGGATTTGAAGAGCTTGAAAGAAGAGCTTGAGTTCAAATCTAAGTTGGAGCAAACGGTTGAGCCGGAATTTCAGAGCGATGCTGCGCGAGGTAGTGAGCCGAAGAAGAGCGCGCCGATTAAAGAGGCTGCGTCGCGCACAGAGTTGATAGAGCCTGCGCGCACAACAGCGAGCATCGAACGAGCCTCTTTTGTGAAGGCTCATAAACGTTGGGTTGTTTCATCTCTCGTCGCGCTCACGCTCGTCGGTCTAGTTTTCGGTCTCTACAAATTTATCACTCGACGTAATGCCGAGAACGCGAAGCAAACTCATGCCGATCAGATGGGCGTGATGAAGACAACGCAGCTTACCACATGGTCTGGGCTTGATCTTTCTCCAACATTTTCACCGGACGGAAATTTCATTGCTTACAGTTCTGACCATCAGGGAAGTTATAAAATCTACGTAAAACCTCTCACGCCGGGCGGACGTGAGATTCAATTGACTTCGGACGGCGAACAGAATTTTGAACCGGCATGGTCGCCTGATGGTCAACGCATTGCTTATTATTCGAGGGGTCGCGGCGGCATATGGGTCATTCCCGCTCTTGGCGGCACGGCCAGACAGTTAACAGAGTTTGGCACGCGTCCCGCATGGTCTCATGATTCTTCACTCATCGCATTTCAGTCTGTAAGTGGGTCGGCTGATCTTAGCGCAACGTCGGGCGGGGTGGGGGGAGGTGTGCCTGGAGCCATCTGGGTCGTCCCGGCACAGGGGGGACAAGCTACGCAGATTACACAGCCTGGCAATCCGATTGGCAACCATGTCTCTCCTTCGTGGTCACCGGACGGAAGCCGCATTCTTTTTGCTAACTTCGGGGCAATCTGGTCAACTTCTGCTAGAGGCGGTGAGTCGAAGCGATTGACTCAGGTTACGGGTTATATCTACAGCTCAATCTACTCGCCTGATGGAGAGAGTATTTACTATAGCGCAAGTACACAAGACTTTAATTTCGGATTATGGAGGCTGCGCATTTCGCCGGGCGGCGAGGCTGTGGGCGAGCCTGTGGAGATAGCGAGCATGGGGACTACCAGCGCAAAATATCTGGCCGTCTCATCGGACGGAAAAAGGCTCGCCTACAGCGCCGCTTCGACGGCGAGCAATATATGGTCAATACCTATATCAGAGAGAACGGGTGAGGCCACTGGCTCTCCTGTTCCATTAACCTCCGGTACGAACCTGAGAAACGGCGCACCGGCTTTTTCACCCGACGGGCGCAAGATCGCCCTCTCCAGCTATCGCACAGGGACGGACACATATATCTCTGTGATTGATGCGGACGGAAAGAATCCGACGCCTGTGATAATCAGTTCCGCCCATAGCGTCTATCCAAGCTGGTTTCCTGACGGAGAGCAGATCATGGCTTCCTCTTTGCCTCAAGAAGGGCGAACGACAGTGTGGGTAACATCACTGAAAAGCGGAAGAGACAGGCTCCTTCTCGATCCCGGGCAACATATCTCATTCCCGCGTCTCTCGCCTGACGGGAAAATGATCGCGTTCAATTCCATGACAAAAGGCGTGGTCAACGTCTGGGTAATTCCGGTCGAAGGTGGGAAGCCCCGACAACTGACCTTCGATCAAGAGTTGATGGGCTTCCCCGACTGGTCTCCAGATGGACAGTGGCTCACCTTTCAGATGAAACGTGGTGAAGACTCATACCTCATGATTATGCCTAGCGGCGGCGGAACACCTACGCAGTTGACTTTTGATAGAGGCAATAGTTGGCCTCATGACTTCTCGCCCGATGGCGACCGCATAGTTTTTGCCGGAGAGCGCGACGGCATCTGGAATATCTACTGGATTTCGCGCACAACGAAACAGCAGAAGCAGTTGACCAATTATACAAAGCTCAGTTCGTTCGTTCGCTATCCTTCATGGTCGCCTCTGGGCAATCAGATTGCATACGAATACGCAGAGACCACAGGCAACATCTGGATGCTGGAATTAAGATAAGAACAGTCCTGCTCAATTCTCTGTGTAATCTTTGTGCGCTCCGGTCTGCCGCCAGTGAATACCAAACTCTTCAACACTTTGAGCGGCAAGTTGCAATAGCGGTCAGGGAGGAAGAGCAAAGCGGAAGAGGAGACGCGGCGAAAGAAAAAGCTAAACCGATTGCTGTCTTTCTCGCCGCGTCTCCGTGTCTCCGCGTCGCCGCGTCTCTTCTTCCGCTTTGCTATTGACATGCAATGTCTGACAGTCATATCGTGCACACGCCTTGACCATGTTCCTTACGCAGTTAGCGTCTACGTCTTGATCTGGTCTCACGTCGGCCATCTTTCAATTGATGTTGCTTGATTCCACTTCCAAAAGACTTTCTCTACCAAAGATATGGCTCACGAACTAAAAAAAGTGGTGATAAGCAGCACGGCGCTTGATTTGCCGGAGCACCGCAAGGAAGTAATGGATGCGTGTTTGCGGCAAGGCATGTTCCCCACGATGATGGAACATCTGCCCGCCAGTGACGCCGAAGCTATCTCAACCTCGCTCAATATGGTGGACGAAGCCGATATTTACCTTGGCGTGTTCGCGCATCGCTACGGCTACGTGCCGAAGGAGAATAATCTTCAGGAAATTTCCATCACCGAGATGGAATACAACCGCGCCGTCGAGCGCAAAAAAATCCCGCTCCTGATTTTTCTGATGCACGGTGATCACCCGATAAAAGCATCAGATGTTGAGAAAGGTGAAGGCGCGATTAAGTTGGAAGCGTTCAAGCAGCGCCTCGGAATCGAACGAGTCGTTAACTATTTCAAATCACCCGCAGACCTGCGCGCGCATGTCATCAACAGTCTGTCGCAGCTACGCGAACCCGACCTCACGACATTTCATTACGTCAGCGATATCCCACAGCCACCCGAAGCATTCATCGCTCATCCTTACACTCTGCTGCAAACTCACAGATTGGTCGGACGACAACCGGAACTTAACCTGCTGACCGACTGGGTTGCCAAACCGGATTCAGAAATCTATCGCGCGCACATCCTGAATATCGTAGCCATCGGCGGCCTCGGCAAGAGCGCGCTCACTTGGAAATGGTTCAACGACATCGCCCCGCAAGAGATGAAGCCGCTCGCAGGCCGCATGTGGTGGAGTTTCTACGAATCCGACGCGACATTCGAGAACTTCATCACACGCGCTCTGGCTTACGTCACGCATCGCCCGCTCGATGAAGTGCAACAGATTCCCGCGCCCGAACGCGAGACCCAACTGCTCGCCGCGCTTGACCGCGAACCATTCCTTATCGTGCTCGACGGGTTAGAACGGATTCTGATTGCGTATGCGCGTATGGACGCGGCGCACCTCAGCGACGATGATTACGATAAGCAGACAGCGAACGTCGTCGCTAATGCCATCGGCTTGCCCGCGAGTGCCGCGCAATCGTTCACGGGCGAGCATCGTCTGCGCAAGACCGCCGACCCGCGCGCAGGCTCATTCCTCCGCAAACTGGCGAACGTGCGCGCCTCACGCATCCTCGTCAGCACGCGCCTCTATCCCGCCGATTTGCAAAGGGGAACAGATGAACCGTTGCCCGGTTGCAACGCAATATTCCTGCGCGGGCTGAGTGATGGTGATGCACTAGACCTTTGGCGTGCCTTCGATGTAAGCGGCTCACGCGAGTCGCTCCTTCCGATTTTCAACCGCGTGGGTAATCACCCGTTATTGGTGCAAGCGTTAGCAAGCGAGGTAGCGCGCTACCGGCCTGCGCCCGGCAAGTTTGAAGAATGGCGCAAGTCCAATCCGCAATTTGATCCGACCAAGTTCCCACGTCTGCATGATGCAATGAGTCATGTGCTGGCATTCGCTCTGCGCGGGCTGGACGATAAAGCGCAGCAAGTGTTGCGCACCATCGCCGCATTCAGAATGCCCGCACGCTACGACACGCTGGCCGCCTTAATCTCGACAATAAAAGTGCAACCGAAAAAGCGCGGATGGCTTGATGTTCTTACTGGCAAGCAACAAGAGCCTGAAACAATAAGCGAGCAGGAACTTGATGCAATTTTAGTTGAACTAGAGGATCGGGGACTGGTCGGCTGGGACAAGCGCGCCAACCGCTACGATCTGCATCCGCTCGTGCGCGGCGTGGTGTGGAGCGGTTTGGGCGACGACACACGGCGCAACGTCTATACGAGCCTGCACGCGCATTTTGAGGCAGTGCCGATGATTGACGATTATCTCAAAGTCAATAGCCTCGAAGACCTCACGCCTGCCATCGAATTGTACAACACGCTGATCGGACTGGGACGTTATGATGATGCCGTAAGATTCTTTGAAGAGCGATTGGATAAAGCCATGCTCTGGCGTCTGAGCGCCAGCCGGCAGCGGGTCGAACTTTTGGAGTTGCTCTTTCCTGCTGGACTGGAGCAGTTGCCGCGTTTGAACAGTCAAGACTATCAAGCCTTCACACTCAATTCGCTGGCGCAGGGGTATCTATTGCGCGGACAGCCAAGGCGCGCAGCCGCGCTGTTTCGCCGCGTTAACACAATTTGTTCGGAGATGAAGAATGACCGCAACCTCAGCGTTGGTTTGGTCAACCTGTCAGACACGTTGCGGCTGTCAGGTGCGCTGTGCGAGTCGGAGTCCGCCGCGCGGCGCGCGCTGGTCATCACACGCGAGCAGGATGATCGTTTTAAGGAAGCGGTCAGTCTGTATTTGCTTGGCTTGACGCTGGCGGCACGTGGTCTTGCGAATGAATCCGAGTCTGCCCTACGGCGAGCATTGCGCCTGTTTATAGCGCAGTCTGAAAGTCAATTTGAAGGTGTCGTCAATTCTTATCTCGCGCAGAGAGCACTGTGGCTCGGCGAGTTTGCGGGCGCGCAATCGTTCGCCAACCGCGCGTGGGAGTTGGCTCATGTTCAGAGCCATGAGCGTGACTTCATCCGCGCGGCGCGAGTGCAAGGCGAGGCGGCATTGGGCTTGAATGATTTCGCCACCGCCGACGAACGGCTGCACCATGCGCTCACCCGCGCGCGGATGGTGAACTACGTTGAAGAAGAACTGCCCGCGCTCGTGGCGCTGGCGGAGTTGCGGCGGCGGCAGGGCGAGGCGCAAGCGGCGCGTGAGTTTCTGGATGATGTCTGGGAGGCGGCGGAGCGTGGGCCGTACCCGCTTGTTCATGCTGATGCGTGCAACGTGCTGGCGCAGATTGAGCGCGACGCGGGCAACGAAGCGGCGGCGGTCAAGGCGGCTACGAAGGCGTATCGGTTGGCGTGGTGCGATGGGCCGCCGTATGCTTATCACTGGGGATTGGAGAAGGCGCGTAAGCAGCTTCAAGAACTCGGCGCGAGGGAGCCAGAGATGCCGCCGTTTGATGAGTCGAAGTTTGAGGCGATGCCGGAAGTGGAGATTGACCCGGAGGATGAGTTTCATGCGGAAAATGTTTCCGGTGTTTGAGTCATTAATTATGTTAGGAGTTACGCAGTTGGCAGAAAAGTGCAAGCCTTGTCAGTACCGCCTGCGGTAGCGGGCGGGTGAAGAAGTCAAAAGTAAAAAGGCAAAAGGCAAATAAAAAGATTGGCTTCTTCTCACTTTTTACTTTTACCTTTTTACTTTTGACTTTGCTAACAGACCCGCCCGCTACCGCAGGCGGTACTGACCTGTTCGCTCAATCCCTGACCGTGCGATTGAACGCTGAGGTGCTCGTAGCATGGCGCGCTGGTGCGCTCTTGTGTCTGTTGGCCGATGCTGGTTGTGTATGAATAGCTCGCTCGACGACTTAACTTGAATACTCAATAAAGGAGAAAAGAGATGGCTAGAGGTTTACCGGGAGCAGATAGTTCCGGGCAAGTAACTGCTGCATTAGTTCAAGCGGCCACGAATTGCTTTGGAGAGACTCCGAAATTCTGGGGACGATATTTCAAAAGCCCTACGGGCGGAAGCTTTGCCGAATATCGTCATAAAGTTGAAGACCCTGTGCTGGCAGCGGCCAGTATTAAACTGTTGCCCATTGCTCAGCAGACCGCCCACGTTAACGGCGATGAAGATCAGGGCGCTTCTGATGCGCAGCTAAACGTTGCCGACATACTCGCCACGTTTCCGAAAGACATTCTGGTTTCGCAAGGCGGGCAGTTCCTGATGTTCCTGGATGTTGAAGGTGTTTCGGATAAAGCGCCGTCGTTGTCTATAGACTATTACACGGGCTGGGCAAATACGCTGGTTGACTTCAGCCGCAGCCAGACGGGCGGCGCGGTTACACTTCTGCCTTGCGTCTATGCGCGACAGCTAGACAACGTTACGTGGAATGTTCTGGTCAAAGCAGTTGCCAGCGGCATTCCCTGCCACGGCGCATGGGTAGCGCGTTATCCGAAAGATGCCGCTTGCACACCTATAGACTTCAATAATGGTCTAGCAATCCCACAGGTCAAATTGCCCTTCGACGTTCTCATCTGGCAGTATTATGAGAACTGCCTCAATGGCGATATTGACCTCAATCAAGCGAATCCCAACATCAACGCAGAAGATGAATTTTTGGGCAAGCTTATATTGCCGCCAAGCGCAAGCTAGCGCGAAAAGAGCAAGGTCTATTCGTTCTCCAGTCATAAGAGTGGATTTATTCTACGGCGAAAAGAATAGTCCACGCGCATCACACGAAACGACACGAATAAGAGACTGTTATCTTCGTGCCGCTTCGTGTGATGCGCGTGGATTATTCTTTTTTCCTGACAATGAATAGATTCTGGAAAAGAGGAATGCTTGCGGCTAAAGCTACGAATCGTTGCATCATGCGCTCGGCTTCTACTTTTGCCCGGTTGACAACCGCTATCACGAAAGTGCAACCTCTCTTCTCATTTTCATAAAACTTTTCGAGGTGCGCGGTGGGCGAAGCAGGAGGTGAAGGTGTCTTGAAGCGGCGGCCTGTGGGCTACGTGGAACTGCTGCGCCGCAACCGCGACTTCCGATTGCTCTGGCTTGGTCAGGTGGTAAGCCAGATGGGCGACTGGTTCGATACCATTGCGCTCTACACAATCGCCCTGAATCTCACAGGCTCTGGCCGCGCTGTCAGTCTGATACTCGTCGCGCGTTTCGTGCCGAGCTTCGTCATTGGCCCGCTCTCAGGCGTCATAGTTGATCGCTTTCCCCGTCGCACGATAATGATCGCCTCCGACATAGGGCGCGCCGTAGTTGTGCTTGGCTTTCTATTCGTGCGCCGCCCCGGACAGATGTGGATTATCTACGTTCTGACGGTTCTGCAACTCGCCCTGTCAACATTCTTCGAGCCTGCGCGCACAGCAGTAGTCCCGTCAATCGTAGAGCGCAACGAGCTTGTAGCGGCCAACGCAATCTCGTCCGTCACGTGGTCTGTCATGCTCACCTTGGGCGCGGCAATCGGTGGGATTATCACTGGATGGTTCGGCACAGATGTCGCATTTGTCCTGGACTCTCTGACATATCTTGCATCAGCCGCGCTCATTGCCAGCATCACGTTCCCGCGCAGGCTCAAAAGAGAGAAGACAAAACTTACTGTAGGAAAAGCTCTGGGCATCACGGACACGATTGAGGGCATACGCTACGTTTGGAAGCGACCGCGTGTGTTCGCGCTACTGATGGTCAAGCCAGCGTGGGGCGCAGGCGGCGGAATTCTTGCGCTGCTAGCGGTCTTTGGTGAAAAGGTCTTCCCAGTAGGCAAAAGCGCAGCGACAGGGATAGGCGTTCTTTACGCCGCGCGTGGGATTGGCACGGCCATTGGCCCGGTGTTCGCGCGCCGCGTTGCTGGCGAAGGGCGCAAGCGCATGCAACAGTGGATTGGTTTCGGCTTTTTGCTTGGCGGCATCTTCTACATAGCCTTTGGTCGCGCGACCGTTTTTGTTTTCGCACTCATCGTGCTCGGCACAGCGCATATGGGCGGCAGCATCGTCTGGGTCTTCTCAACCGTTCTCTTGCAACGCACCGTCGAAGACCAGTTTCGCGGGCGAGTCTTCGCAGCCGAACTTGCGCTGCTCACGCTCACAATGGCCGCATCAAATTACATAGCCGGAGAGATGCTAGACCGTTTCAATTTCTCAGCGCGCGCGATCACGGTCGGCATGGGCGTTCTCTTCCTTATCCCCGCGCTGCTCTGGTTCATCACAGAGCGTTGGTGGGACACAGGCACAGGCGAACACGCGGACGATACAACCGAGCCGAGCACTCAAATCGAAGTAGAAATAGTTTGATTAGAGCTTACTTAATCCCTTAGCGCTTCTTAAGCATTTCCCTTTGCTTCTACAGCGTGAACCTGCAATTCTCTTATCACTTAAGATTAATGAGAGTTGCAGTTTCTCGCTTGAGAAGCAAAGATAAGAGATAAGCTCGCTAAGGTGGTTGAGCAATTGCGCGTGACTTTGAACTTTGCACAGAGAGTTTGAAGGGCGGTCGTTGCTTGATAGAAATATAGAGGCTTTGCTGTTAATCTCTTCGCGCGAAAGTTAAAGCATAATGAGCCAGCTTCTTTAATCATGGACTTTGGACTGAATAATCGTGTTGCTATTGTCGCGGCTGCGAGCCAAGGGATAGGTTTCGCGGCTGCGCTTGAACTGGCGCGTGAAGGCGCTCGCGTCTTTCTCTGTTCGCGCGACGAGGGGCGTGCGCGCGACGCGGCGGAGAGGATCAAAGCCGAGACTGGAACTGAAGCTTTCGGCGTGCGCGCAGACGTGACGAGCGACGAAGACGCAGCGCGCTTTCTGGAGATTACGCGCGAGCGCGCTGGGCGCGTTGACATCTGCGTGACGAACGCTGGCGGCCCTCCTGCTTCAAGATTGGCCGATGCTGACCTTGATGCTATTCGACGCGCGTTTGAATTAAATGCTCTTTCTGCGATTCGACTTGCGCGGCTTGTGCTGCCCCAAATGCGCGAACGAAAGTGGGGACGCATCATCAACATCACTTCCGTTTCAGTCAAACAGCCCATTGATGGATTGCTGCTTTCAAACACTGTGCGCGCGAGCTTGACGGGTTGGGCCAAGACTGTTTCCAACGAAGTGGCTTCGGACGGTGTGACTGTGAACAACATAGCTCCGGGCTACACTCTGACGGAGCATCAGGAAGAGTTGGCAGAAACACGCGGGCTGGCAGCCGGGAAGAGCAAGGATGAGATGGTGGCTGGTTGGGCTTCGCAGATTCCCATAAATCGTCTGGCGCGTCCCGAAGAGATTGCCGCAGCCGTAGCTTTCCTGGCATCCGAGCGCGCTTCATACATAACAGGCGTGACGCTGCAAGTTGACGGCGGCTGGGTGCGTGGACTTTTCTGATTATGGATGACCTCAGATACCTTCTAGTCGAAAACGAAAGCGCGATAGAGGCGCATCGCTCTCGCCCGGAAATTCGCGCAGACGATTTCGATAACAGAGAGTGGAAGCACGCACGACCTACGCGAATCAATCGCTATTGGTCTGGCGAGGAAGCGCCGGAATCTCGCCACGCAGAAGCTCGCCTGATCTGGTCTGACGCGGCGCTTTCTGTGCGCTTTGAGTGCAACCAGCGAGAGCCGCTTGTTGTTAGCGCCACGCCACAGGCCGTTAAGAAGACAATAGGATTGTGGGACAGAGACGTTTGCGAAATCTTCGTCGCGCCCTATGCGAGCGAGCCTGAAAAGTATTTAGAGTTTGAGGCCGCGCCAACAGGCGAGTGGATTGACCTTGCAATTCACTGGCGAGCGGAAGGGCGCGAGACCGACTGGAACTTTCATTCAGGCATGGAGGCATCCGCTCGCGTCTCTCACAACCACGTAACCATCGCCATGCGCATTCCCTGGGAAGCGTTCGGCCACAAACCGCAGGCCGGAGAGCGATGGCGCGCAAACCTCTTCCGCTGCGTTGGCCGTGACCCCACGCGCGGCTACCTAGCATGGCGACCAACGCACACGCCGCAGCCAAGCTTCCACGTCCCGCAGGCTTTCGGGTGGATGGATTTTAAGTGATGAGTGATAAGAAAGTCTGGAGTAAGAAGAGAAGAAGCTGACAGCTAATAGCTATCAGTTATTAGCTTTTGACTCCAGACTTTTTTACCACTATCTAGCATCTGACATCTGCTTTTTGTGTCTCTCTCAAAAATTCGTTAGGCCATCCTAAATCATCTTCACAGGTGAAGAGGAGACCTGTGGCGCACTGTAGATCGTGCGCAAGCTCGCGTCGTCGAGTTCAGGTCTTTGCAAATCAGCCGGGGGCTTGCTGAGCGGCTGAAGTGAAGCGGTGAATAGGTAGAACCCTGACCCTAGAGGCAGCAGATCAAGTTTAGGCGCGTCCCCGTCGTCCCCGACTGCGGACGGCTCGATATCTAGCTTAACTCCCTCGGTTGACAATGAGAGTCCTTTGATACTTGGAATCAGCAGCAGTATGAGTCCGACCGCAGCAGGCACTAAAGGCGCTTTCCAATCCAGGGTCTTCTGGAAGTAGGCTAACGCTGGCGCAGCGAGCGCCGAGGCTACTGCCACCAGCAAGGATATCCCCACGATGAAGCGCGTTCTGCCAACCCCTTCGCCGAACCATGTCTCCCACCATCCGCCCGCGGCGTCGCGCTTAGTCTTGAGCGCCTGAGCGGACTCAGTGGCCTCTATGACGCCAGCGTCGGACGCCTCTTTGATTATGCGCTTCGCTTGCTCCTTCTTACCCAAAGCCCATAGTGCCACCCCCCGATTATATTTCAGCGCGGGATCTTGCGTAGCAAGCTGGCGAGCCTCTTGTTCGATGAAGCGTCTGGCTTCGCCGTACTGCTTTTGCCGGATCAGTACAGCGCTGATTCCTCGCGCAAGGTTGGCGTTTCGTTCAATCTGCCAGCCGCGTCGGAAGCCGCGCAGCGCTGCCTCGTATCGCTCAAGCGCGTAGTAGGCCTCGCCTAGCCTGCGCCAATAGTGTGCGTCCGCTTCCGCGTTTGCGCCGCCGACACGTAAAGCTTCACGGTAAGCAGCCACCGCCGCGTCGTAAGTGTGCGCGTCATGAAGGGCGCGGCCTTTGCCTACGAGGGCATCGAACTGCTGAGGGAAATCCTGGCGGTTGGCAGCGTTCTTGACGGCAGCATCGAAAACTGGCAATGCACGATCAGGGTCTTCTAGGGCCAGCAGAGCGCGACCTTGCCAAACAAGCGCGTCATTGCCGGGCAGACCCGTGAGTTGAGCCTGCTCGAATATGTCCAGCGCCTCTTCTTCACGGCCTGAGTCGAACAGTATGAAGCCTTTGATCCAGAGAGAGCGCCCGGGTTCAAAAAAATCTTGCGGGAATTGCGCGCCGACCATTTCTTCTGCCTGGATCGCCGCATTGATCGCCACAAGAGCCTGGTCGTTCTGCCCCAAGCGATTCAGAATCATTGATCGTGTCATACCCACTATGAAACCGACTAACTGAGCCATACCGGCACTGGGGGTAAGTTTTCCTATTTCGGACAGCGCGGCGAGCGCGGCCTTGTATCGGTTCAGCCGGGCTAAGCAGTTGGCCTTCATGCACACTGCGAATACAGACACCAGAGGATCAATCTCAGGACTCTCAGCCGCGAGCGCAACGATTTGATCTAACGCCACGATTGCTTGATCGAAGTCGCCGGTTTCGCTCAGAGCAAGTGAACGGGCTTGAGCCGCCATTATTCTCAAAGGACTCAACATATCAGGATCATCTTGGACCAGACCCAGCGCTTCTCGAAAATTGCCCATCCCCGCCAGGACTAAGCCGCGAACTACCCGCAGCAGCGGGCTGCCGAAAAACGACTCGTCAAGATTTTTCAGTTGTTCTATAGCGTCCGACGCTTCCTTCCAGCGACGAGTACCAAGTCCTGCAAATGCGGCGGCCAAAAAAGCTCTGGGATCGTCGGCGTGATCGGGCGGCACATGGGTAGCCTCGGCCAGTTCCGCGAAATATCTTTCGACTTCTCCCATACGCCGCAAGGTCTCGCCCAGAGCCACGCGAAGGAAAGGATGACCGGCAAGCGCAGAGTGCCCGTTGATAGTATTCTGTATCAGTTCCAACGCGTCGTCATTCCTGCCGAGCATCAACAGGGTTTCCCAGCGAAAGATGATGAAGTCCAGGTCTTCGTTCACGGTGGGATCGAGCCGCTCGATTCGCTCTACGGCGTCGAGCGCGCTAGCATAGTCACCTTGTGTCCTGAGCGCCCAAGCTCGTATGCCCAGTGCTCGGACGCGCACGCCATTCATATCGTCCTGCTCGCCTAGCGCAGCGAGAGCAGCGTCGGCGCTCTTCAAAGCGTCAGCCGCCTTCCCTACCGCTTGGGCAATCGCCGCCTTCTCAAGCTCGACCCTGACCTGATTGACGGTCTCTGGCGAAAGATTTTGAGCCGAATCTAGAGCCGCGAACGCAGCATCCACCTTCCCCTGCAAGCTAAGCAGGCTTGCTTTTGAGATCAGCAACTCGGCGGCGACCATTTTGTTCTGACTCAATTCGATTGCACTCGCCAGCTTTTCGATGGCGTCGTTTATTCTTCCCATCCCCTGCAACGCTGCTGCCTCGCCAACACGCAGGGCGTAAGTCTCTGTGCTCGGAAACCCTGCTTTGTACGCCTCGGCGAACGCGGCCAGTGCGTCCTCGTAGCGCTTCAGTCCGGTAAGGACTCGACCCTCCCAATAAAGAACCGATGCGAGCACTTCTGTGTTCTGGTATACCTTGCGGGCTTCCTCTAATAGCGCAAGCGCCAGATCGTTTTTTCCCAGTCCCGCAAACGCGATGCCCTGATGAAGCGTGAATTCAGGACGAAGTTCTTCGGGCAGTAGTTCCGGCTTGATAGCTTTAAGGTCTTCGATGGCTCGCTGGTACTCGCCCTTACTGATGAGCAGGCGGGCACGAACCAAGATAATCATAGCCGCAACATCCTCGGACAACTTTAGTGACAGCGCATCATCGGTGCATGCAAGCGCCTTATCTATGCGACCCGCACGTTCGAGCGCTACGGCTTGCCAGAACCGCACTCCGCCCCTCTCTTGCTCGTCGGCGGCAGACGCATCGGCAGTTTCCAGCACCGCCAGCGCCTCGTCGTATTTTGTCGCGATAATGAGCGCCTGCGCCTTGACCCGCAGGACAGGCCAGCGATTCTGTGGCGGCGCAATCACTGGCTCGATCTGATTGATGACTTCGAGCGACTCTTCAGTATGCGGCGGCTTGCTCCCAAGCAGTGCTTCAGCCAATTGAATCCCGCGTCTCTGTACTTCGATTAGATTGAGCGAAGGCTGTTGTGCGCGCCAAACGTCCAGGGCTTCTGTTGGTCGCTGAGCTATAGTGAGCGCCGCGACCTTGAGCGCCACGAATATCGGTACTGACTCGTTTTCCGGGTCGAGTCGTACCATTTGACTCATGGCATCCAGCGCGACATCTGGCTTTTGCGCGTCTACGGCGGCTCTGGCAAGGTCGAACCACGCGAGGTCTGACGACGCATCACGCGCCGTAGCTTCTGTCAATGACGCCACGGCGTCGTCGTTCCGATCCAAAAACCACTGGAATCTGCCGAGCAGCAGCCAGTGGTGCGCAGTAGAGTCTGTACGATTAGCGCGACCCTTCAACTCATCAAGGAAGCCTTCAGACAACCCTAGTGAATTTACGGCGTGTGCAATGCGTGTCCAAATCGAGAGATTGTCCCACGCCTCGTCGCACGCTTTCATCAGTAGCGCCAGAACCTCGGCTCGGTCTGCCTGATCGTTCCGTTTTTCTAACGCTACGGCTTGCGCGGCGAGAGCGAGCGCGTCGTCGGGCTGGTTCAACAGGCTCTCTTTCGCTCGCGCAAGTAACTGAGCCGGATCGGTTGTACTCAGTGCGAGACTCAGCAAATCTTGATCGGGCATCTGCGTAGCCATAGCGTCCTCCTGCTGTCAATTTAGGTTCCTAATGCAAGGCTTCCGTGGAAGGCGTGTGTAGGTAATTCGTGCGCTATTTTGCCACAACGAAAGCTACTAAACAACAGATTATTCCTAAGGCGATACCGTCGGCACGCACTCCCTGAAATAGTCGTTGACATCATTCGATCGCTTGCCCGACAGGAGGGAGAATGGAAGGGATGAGGGATGAGGGATGAGGGATGAAAAAGATGGTGATGAGTGCGGAGTGCAGAGTGATGAATAAGAAGCTCTTAATTCATCATTCTGCACTCTGCGTTCTGCACTTTCTTCATCCTTCATCCCTCCTTTCATCCCTTCTTCATAAGCTCTCTCAAATAAGTATTGAATTTCTCGCGTTCTTGTTCGCTTATCTCAGTGATCTGCACGCCGACCAAATAACCTTTATCCGTCTCGCTTCTTTCCAGCTTTTCGTAGCGCACGGGCGCGACCCTCATCTCGACGGGGCCGTGCGGCGTCTCCATGACGACGAGCAGGGCGTGGCCTTCGCCCATCAGGTAGGAATCGTTTATGCGTATGGCAGGAACTATCAGAGCAAGGCCGCTCTCGCTAACATCGTGCGTGAAGCCGTCGAGTTTGGGCAGGCGAACACGCCCCGGCGCTCTCACTTTCGGCTCGATAATCAGGACGCTGACGGGCAGGCGAACGCGATGGCGCGGCGAGCGTCGGCGGTTGCCTACGAAGTTGCGCAGTAGCGCAATGATAGATCGGGTCAGTTCCATAAAAACAGTGATAAGTGATGAGTGATAAGTGATAAGAGGAAGAATACAGAAGTCAGGAGTCAGAATATGAAGCTATTATCTTCTGAATTCTGTATTCTCACTTCTGCGTTCCCTTCTTATCACTTATCACTCATCACTTATCACCTATTAAGCTGTCTGCCGTTAACGTCTGAGCTGTGTATGCCGTCGTTGTTTATCATGAATGAAAGGCGGCCTGTCTGGCCGTAGCGTTGCGGCTCTGCGTGACCCATAAAACTCTTGTGGTCGGAAGAGACTGTGAATTGAAAGTTGTAGCCGATTGATTCTGTCGCAATTGATTCCTGCGTCAGGTGGCCTGCGGCTATCAACTCTTGGAGGTTGCCGAACAGGCCGCTGTGCTGGATGCTGTACTTCAATTCGGCTTCGAGCACGCCCTGAAGCGCTGCCTGCATGTCGCTGTGATGCGCGTTGATTCGCGCATCGAAGAAGAAGCGATTGCCGCCCTGTTTGACCACTCGTTCGTTCTCGTGATCGCCGACAATCCATTGTCCGTTTGAACGAATCAACGTGAGCGGCTCAGGCTGTTGTATTGCATCTCCGGGGTTCGCAGAAGCTTTAACGAAAACAGTCGCAGTGTCTACGCTCACCTGTTCGCCGCTGATTGTAATGTTATCGGGAACGCTCGACGCCATGCGCTCGAACTCCGGGCGAAGGTCATCGAACTCCTGATCCGTTAAGCCCTCAATCGCAGGCTTGTAAATAGAGATTGCGAACGCCTCGCGGAAGTGGCGCTCGCGCAGCAAGCGATAGAACTCGCGCACGGTCTCTGTAGGCGTGCGAGCCTGAGCCGCTGAAGAGCTTTGCGCGTTCGCAGCTTGCGGCGCTGGCTGCGAGTTTTGAGAAAGGGCTGCGACCGACGCTAAGATTAAGAGGAGCGCTGTTATGAACAGTCTTATGCAGTACGAGCGAAGAAACGTTCTGGATTTGAAGTGCATTAAAAACCTCTGGCGGGTGAAATGAATCGGGGCGGGCGAGGACGAGCTTTCTCAAGCCGCAAGCGCGCCCGCCACTCGCTAAGAAGTATTTAACGAGAAAAAGGTTGGCAGGTCAAGAAGAAGGCAAAAGTAAAAAGGCAAAAGTTAGGCGGAAGCCATTTTTAATTTATAATTCACGCCTGCAAGGCGTGCCTTCCCTTTTGACTTTTTACTTCTACCTTTTACCTTTTAGCGAGAGAATGTCCGCGTAGGCGTGCGGGTTCGCGCCCGGATTCGCCTTCAGGAAATCTTCCGTTGGCGGGAAGAAAGGATTGTGCACGCTGGCCCAGTTGGCTACGCGGTCTGTGAAAGCCTTGAGCCAGGAGACGCCCGTCATGAAAGCTATGACAATTCCGGCTAAAGCGCCGCCAGCTATATAACCCGAAGCCATCAACACGCCCGGACTCTTATCGCCTTCTGCGACCAGTTCTTCTTCCGACAGTTTCTTGTGCGCGAGCCGCTTGCGCAATCGGTTATCAACGAGCCAGCGAATGAAACCGCCGATCAGGATAGGACTCGAAGACGAGAGCGGCAAATAGACTCCGACGGCGAAGGCGAGCGACGGGAGGCCGCTCATCTCCAACACGATTGCTATCATCACGCCGAGCAGGACGAGTCCCCACGGCAATCTTCTATCAAGAATGCCTTTGATGATATAGCTCATCAGCGTAGCCTTCGGCGCTTTGAATTTATCAACTTGCGAGCCATCGGGACGCGTCTTAACTTTGCCGTTGATGCCTGGGTCAACAATGTAAACGGGCACGCCCTGTTCGTTGACAAGATACTTCGTTGCCGTACCGCTCTCCTGATCAACTCTCTGCCAGACGCGATAAGTGTTTGTGTCGTTGACGCTCTGTGGCCCCGTCAGTCTCTCCGTCCCGCCGAGTTGTGAAGGATCAACGCGCGTGCCGACAGGCAAAGTATCTCCGACCGGGGCATAAACCGTTCCCGCGTCGTTCAAGCGTAGAAGGATTGGCCCAAGCACTAGCGCGGAAGCTAGTGCGCCTACGAGAATGGCTATCTGCTGGCTGCTGGGCGTAGAGCCAACGAGGAAGCCTGTCTTCAAATCCTGCGAAGTCGTGCCGCCGTTCGACGCTGCGATGCAGACGATTGCGCCGATTGATAACGCGGTGACGTAATACTGTGGGCCTGTCCAGCCGACCAGTACGAATATCAAGCAGGTCAATAGAAGCGTTGCGACCGTCATGCCCGAAATCGGATTTGAAGATGAGCCTATCTCGCCGGTCAGACGCGAAGAGACCGTTACGAACAGGAAGCCGAAAGCTACTATCATCACAGCACCAGCGAATGCCACGAAGATGTTGTGCTGAAATCCCAACTGCGGGAAGGCCATTATCATTCCGATGAGCGCGATTATTCCGGCCAGCACGAACTTCATCGAAAGGTCGCGGTCTATGCGCGGCGCTTGCTCGTTCGCAGCCGCGCTGCTGCTTCTTAGGTCGCGCAAGCCGCCTTTCAATCCGTGCCAGATGACTGGCAGCGAACGCACAAGGCTGATGATGCCGCCCGCAGCCACAGCGCCCGCGCCTATGTAGAGCACGTAAGCGTTGCGCACATCGTCCGGCCCCATCTTGCTAATCAGCGTATCGCCCGGCGGCAGAACGGTTGTTAATGAGTCCCCGAAAAATTTTATGGCCGGAATCAGAACAAGGTAAGCCAACACGCCGCCCGCGCACATTATAGAAGAGATGCGTGGGCCAATGATGTAGCCCACGCCCAATAGCGTCGGGTTGACCTCAACCGACACGGAGCCTCCTGTGTATGGTGCCCCCCAGATTTTTTCGGGCGTCTCTTTCCAGCCGCTGAAGACTCTTAGAATAGTGTAATAGATGAAACCTATGCCGAAGCCTGCGAAGATAGTCTTCGCGCCAATGTTCGCGGTGTCCTCAAGTTTCGCCGCGTCCGCCTTTGCGTCCGTCGCAGCCGCAGCTCTAGATTCATCCGACGCGCCTGCCTTCAACACTTCCGCGCATGCAGTCCCTTCCGGGTATTTCAGAAGGCCGTGCTGCTGGACTATGAGCGCGCGGCGAAGGGGAATCATCATGAGGATTCCTAGAAGCCCGCCCAGGATTGCTACGAGCATGACGCGCGTGAACTCGAGGTCGAAGCCAAGAATCATAATCGCAGGCATCGTCACGCCTATGCCGAACGCGATTGATTCGCCAGCCGAGCCAGCCGTCTGCACTATGTTGTTCTCTAAAATCGTGGCGTCTCTTAAACCGAATTTAGAGAGCATGCGAAAGAGTGTGATTGAAATGACCGCCACGGGAATCGAAGCGCTCACCGTCAGGCCGACTTTCAAGACCAGATAGAGTGACGATGCGCCGAAGATAATCCCAAGAATCGTGCCCATGACAAGTGGCAGCGCGGTCAACTCGCGCAAGTGCGTCGCCGTAGGTATGTACGGGCGGAACGCTGCAAGATATGGGTTCTCAGGCTTGGCCCCGACTATATCAGGGTATTCGTTTGTGGCAGCAATGTTCGGGTCTATAGTCGCCATTGGAACTAAAACCTCCGGCACAAGTAGTTTTTACGAAAACCTTGGGAGAGCTACGCGGGGAATGTTACGCGCGTTAATTTACCGCGCGGGCGCGTGCGAGGGCAAGTGTTCAGGCTAGAAGTTTTGAATATAAGATGCAAAATTAAGGTTGCCTTTCTTTTACTCCGACCCCATTTCTAATACACTTATCCGCACTTACGACGAAAATTTGAACGCCCATTAGTTTCAGGAGCTAAAGATCATCATGCGCACACGCAGCCTCTTCACTCTTTTCGTAGCGCTTCTTCTAGCCTTCTCTTCGCTAGCCGGAATACACGCGGCGCGCCCTCTTCCTTCATTGAACTCAGCGCACGCTTCCCTCTCGCGCGTGCCAGCGCCGGAAGATGTGTTGGGGTTTCGCCCAGGTGATGACCGAAAACTTGCTGGGTGGACGCAGGTGATTGAGTATTTTCGTAAGCTGGATGCAGCGAGCGACCGTGTGAAGTTCGAGGAGTTGGGCAAAACTACTATGGGCGCGCCGTTTGTGATGGCTACTATTAGCGCGCCTGAGAATCTTGCGCGTCTGGATGAGTATAAAAAGATTCAGGAGATGCTAGCAGACCCGCGAAAGCTTGGAGCAAACCCGGACGCGCAGGCCAGAGATTTGATAAAGCGCGGCAAGACCATTGTGCTCATCACGTGCGGCATACATTCCGATGAGGTCGGCTCTTATCTTTCGAGCATGCTCATAGCGCATCGTCTGGCTTCATCCGACGAACCCGAAGTTCAGAATATTTTGCGCAACTGCATCATCCTTCTAGTCCCATCGCTCAACCCTGACGGCGTGGACATAGTTAAAAAATGGTACGACCAAACACTGGGCACGCCTTACGAAGGCACAGACCCGCCCGTGCTTTATCACAAGTACACCGGGCACGACGACAACCGCGACTGGTACGCATTCACGCAGGTCGAGACGCAGGTAACAGTTGACCGCATTCACAACGTCTGGCATCCGCAGATTGTCCACGACATACACCAGCAGGGCGAACGCGGCTCGCGTCTATTCCTGCCGCCCTACATGCAGCCCGTCGAGCCGAACGTTCCGAAGCAGATTGTAGAAGGCTACACGGAGCTTGGTCTATCTATTGCGAACGAGATGCGCGCGAGTGGGTTTAGGGGCATCACGTGGAATTCGACTTACGACGCATGGAGTCCTGCGCGCGCCTACTCTCATTATCACGGCGGCGTGCGAATTCTATCGGAAACCGCGTCGGCGCATCTTGCCACGCCCATCACTGTAAAGCCTTCGGAACTCGAAGCCGAGTTGGGCTATGACGCACGAGTGGCTTCGCCCAACTTCCCCGAACCGTGGGGCGGCGGCGAATGGCACTTAAGGGACATCACCAACTACATGACGACCGCAGCCTTCTCTTTATTGAAGCACGCCGCGACGCATCGTGAAGAGTGGCTAACGAGATTTTATGAGATTGGGAGAGAGGCTGTAAGACCGAGAATGGCAGGCGAGTTGTTTGGATTCAAAATAAAAGTTTCTGAGAACACCGCTCATCTTCTTGAAATATTAGATCGTGCCGGAGTGGAATATTCATGGCTTGCTGGCGAGCGGCCAGTTAAACTTAAGGGGCAGACATATTTTGATCCGACCGTGACTTATCCTAGCCGGACGGTAATCCTACCGCTAGCTCAACCGTATGGCAGTTTCGCAAAGGCGCTCCTTGAGCGTCAGAACTATCCTGACCTTCGCGATTCTAATAATCATCCAATCGCTCCCTACGATGTTACAGCCCACACCTTACCCTTATTGATGGGAATCGAAGTAAGCACAATTAAAGCTCCCTTTAGCGCAGCCTTTATAAAGAGGGCTAACATTCTTATCGAAATACCTGATTGCCTCGTTCCAAGAAACAGGAAAACGGCTATTTATAAATCTCATGTTCCCTCTATAGACGAGGGATGGACACGATGGGTGCTCCATGACCCGTGCTATGCAAACGTATCTTTGCAAGATGCTGAAGTCCGCGCCGGAAATTTGCGCGCAAAGTATGACACCATCATCATTCCTGACCAATCACCGCGAACGATTTTAAACGGCTACCGCGCGGGCGCTATGCCGACAGAGTTGACGGGCGGGATTTCGTCTGAAGGCGTGCGCGCTCTGCGCGAGTTTGTAGAACAGGGCGGGACGCTAATCTGTTTGAATCGCGCTTCGGATTTTGCGATTGAGCAGTTGAAATTGCCCGTGCGCGATATTACCGAAGGCTTGAAGCGAACGGACTATTACGCGCCCGGCTCAATCTTGAGGACAGAGCTAGACCTTTCAAATCCTGTAACGCGAGGTATGACGCAGCAATCAATCGCTTGGGTAGAAAACTCGCCCGTCTTCGAGATTAAGAGCGACCCGGCTGCAATTGCCAGAGTTAAAATCATCGCTCGCTACCCAGTAAATTCAGACCCGCTGCTTTCCGGCTGGCTTCTGGGCGGCGAGCGCATCCAAGGCAAAGCTGCGCTCGTAGAGGTCGGATTGGGGCGTGGGCGCGTCTACCTCTTCGGCTTTCGCCCGCAGTATCGCGGACAATCCTTAGCGACCTACCCGCTGCTCTTTAACGCCATACCCTGCGTCGCACGCCATCGTATATTGATTTACGGAGAACGCCCCGAAGAAAAGCGCGGGAGGGGAAAGCAAGTAGCGCCGGGCGTTCACGGCCACAATGGTCATCTTTCTCATTACCTCGTTTGTCCTAATAGCCGCAATCGTTTTCGCTATTCGTAGCTGGCAGAGCAGCGCGCAACCCGAGAGGGCGGAACGCTCTTTACCTACGCGCCCTGTAGTAAGTCTGTTCGATGAAGATAGAACCGGCGCGAGAGCTTTGCGCTCTCTGGATAGCGTAGAGAGCAAGCTAACAGACGAAGAGCGCCGGAAACTTTTAGCACGCGCCGCAGAGGGCGAGCGCATCGTTCTGCTGGAAGCGCACGCTATCGGCAAAGCAGAGCTTTATGAAGAAGTTCTGAACACTTTGGTTGACCGCGCGCGTGCTTCCGACGAGCCGGATAAAAGCCTGCTCGCGTTAGTCTCTTTCGTCACACGACACGAAAATTTCTCTGTGAGCCGGAAACTTGCCGAAGCTTTCATAGAATCATGGAAGCGCGCGCCCGACCGTAACTTTACGGCAAAGATGCTGCACGTAGCGGCGCTTGCCTGCGACGCGGAGCTATATCAGGAAGCAGTTGAATCTGCGTTCGAATTCTGGCGCGACGGAAAATTGCCGGACGTTTCGGCTGAAGAGTTGCGTATGCTGGCCGATAGCGAATACTGGGTGCTGTCATCGGAGGCCAGATCATCCGGCGCAGGCTTTCTATTGAAGCGAACTCTTTCAAAGATGCGCCGCGAACTGGAATCGAAAGCGCGCGCATCCTGAATCGAAACCAGCAACGTTGAGGCAGACGAAAATAAGATGATCCACGAAGTCACACGAAACAACACGAAAACTGATTGAGTTCTCTTCGTGTTGTTTCGTGTGACTTCGTGGACAGTTTACGGCTCGCGTATTTCGTTTTAGAAACGACTTGAACTCGTAAAAACGTAGAATTACAAAAGCCGTGTGAATTGAATTTCAATCGTTCTCAAAATTTTTTGGGAACTTTCCCCTTTCGTTAGACTTTAGGAGTTCACACCATGAACATAGACTTTGCTGCTGTTGTCCCTTTTCTAATCCTCGCAGTCATAGCGCTCATAGCGCTGCTCATAATCTTAAGCAAGATTATGGTGAACGTGGGCGCGCGCGAGATTGCGATTAAAGAGCGCCGCTACTTTGGACGAAAAATGCCGCCGGGCCGCGTCGTTGCAACCGAAGGCGAGGTCGGTATTCAGGCAGACGTTTTGAAGCCCGGACTTCACTTCATTAAATTCCCTTTCGAGAAAGTCGTGCGCAAAGTTCCTTTGATAGAGATAGGCGCGGACGAACTCGGCATTGTCGAAGCGGTTGACGGCGAGCCTATGCCGCCGGGCAGAAACTTCGCGCCAGATCGTGCTCAGAACGCGCACAACAATTTTCAGGACCCGATTGCTTTCATCAAGCAGGGCGGCGTCAAAGGCATACAGCTTCGCACGCTGCCGCCGGGCTTGTGGCCTATTCACCCTTACCTTTTCCGTATGTCTGTGACGAAAGCTACTGTCATTCCTCCCGGCAAAATCGGTGTGGTGACGGCAGCCGACGGCGCGCAGCTTGATCCGGGTCGCCTGCTAGCCAAAGCTATTGACGGGCATCGCAACTTTCAGGACGCGGAGCAGTTCGTCGCTTCAAACGGGCAGAAGGGGCCGCAGGTTGACATTCTCACGCCCGGCACTTACCGCATACTGACTCAGTCGCTCCCCTTGGACGGAGCCAACGCGACAAAGCCCGGCATCTTCTTCGTGCGACTGTTTGACGCGACCGTGATTAACGAGAATCAGATAGGTCTGGTCGAAGCACTGGACGGCTCGCCGCTAAACCAGCGCGATTACGTTGCCACTTCGGTCGAAGGCCACGACAACTTTCAGGACGGCAATGAGTTCATAGGTCGCGGCGGCCAGCGTGGCCCGCAGAAAGACATTCTGTTGCCCGGCACTTACTATATCAACCCGTTCCTCTTCAAAGTGATTCCAGACACTGCGAAGGAAGTCAAACCGGGCGAGGTCGCCGTCGTAGTCTCTAACACAGGCAAAGACCCTTCGGACGATATTCGTCGCCAGATGGCCGCAAAGGTGCGCGAACGTATGGAGCGCGAAGAGCGCGAGCAGGCCGAACAATCTGCCGCGCGTCTGGACAAGATTGAGGACTCGAAAACAGCCGAAGAGATTAAGCAGGAGTTGATGACAGGCGACCCTGCGGATCGTCGTCTTGATGAAGGCGCGCACGAAGCTTACGTCGTGCCAGAAGGCTATAGAGGCATTCAAGAATCTGTCGTTGGCCCGGGACGCTACTACGTCAATACGCTTGCAATCACGCCGATTATTATTCCTACGACGAACCAGACGGTCGAGTGGACTGCTGGCGAAGTCGTCAACACCTTCAATCCTTTTGAAGTGATCTCAAAAGACGGCTTCACAATGCAGTTGGAAGTGCGCGTTGTCTTCCGCGTCAAACCCGAAGATGCGCCCTTCATGGTTGCGAAGATAGGCGGCATCGAGCGCCTTATTCAGAACGTTATGCACCCTTTGATTGATTCAATCTTCCGCAATCAGGCTTCCGAAAGTTCTGCTATGGCCTACTTGCAGAATCGTCACGAAGAGCAGGAGCGCGCAGAAGCTCGCGTTCGCGCTCATCTCCTAAAGTATCACGTTGACGTTGTGAACGTGCTCATCTGCCACATACATCTGCCGGAAGAGTTGATGAAGACGCAGACTGAGAAAATTCTAGCCGAGCAGCGCCAGAACATGTACAACGCGCAGCGCGAGGCCGAAGAGAAACGCATTCAGCTTGAGAAGACCAAAGCCAATGCAGACAAGCAGCGCGATCTGATGGCGGAAACCGTAGGCGTCGAAATCGCCAGCAAGCGCGCAGAACAGCGCAAAGCTGAAGCCGACGGTGAAGCGAGCTACATACTGCAAACCGGCAAGGCCGAAGCCGAGAAGGTGCGCTTGATGGGCGAGGCTCAGGGCGTAGCCTACCGCGAGCAGGTCAGTGCGCTCGGCGCGCAGGGCGTTGCGCTCGTCGAAACTTTGAAAGTCATTGGCGAGAAGAATGTGCGCATCACGCCAGACGTTCTGGCTTCGGGCGGCACAGGCGACGGCGCTAGCGGATTGGGTACGCTGCTATTGCTGAATCTTTTCCGCGACCGCATAAATCTTCCGGGCGAGAACGGAGCAAAGACGACTGTGAAGTAAGGCCACTCATTAACAAACGAAATCGGCTGCTTTGAGCCAAACAAGGCAGCCGATTTCGTTTACTTCGATAAATTTCTTGTGAGCTAGTATCAAGCGCAGTTAGAATTATAAAGAAAGGAGGCTCTTGGGTCATGCCAACGGAGTTCGCAGAAATTATATTTGAGAAGATTAAAGAGTTGCCGCTGGAGCAGCAGCGCGAGGTCTTGCAGTTTATCGAGAGGCTTGCGACCGAAGACATCCAATCCTCTGGAACAATCTGGGAAGAGATTAGAGAGATAGTTAAAGACGTGCCGAACGAGGTCTGGGAACAATTGCCGCGCGACGGATCGCTGAATGTTGACCATTATCTGTACGGAGCGCCGAAGAAATGAGCGTTGTCTTCGTTGACACGCATTACTGGGTCGCCTCAATCAATCCACTAGACCAGTCCAATAACAAGCCCAGCATGAAAGGTCTTCGATGGCATTAACGAATCTGCTCGGACAGACGCTGGACGAAAAATATCTGATTGAGAGAGAGCTAGGCCGTGGCGGGATGGGCGCGGTCTATCTGGCGACGCACGTGGGCACGGGGCGCGTCGTAGCTGTGAAAGTCATCGCGCCTGAGTTCATGCGTCACAGCGAGTTCGTAGAGCGTTTCAAGCGCGAGGCGCGCGCAGCCGGTCGCCTTCGCCACCCGAACGTTGTTGATGTGACGGACTTCGGCTTTGCTCGCGTAGGAGCGGAGCGCGTGGCCTATTTAGTGATGGAATATCTGGACGGCTGCACGCTGGCAGAGATTCTGGCCGAAGAGTCAAGCTTGCCGCTCAACTGGGTCGTTGACATACTTGAACAGACTTGCTCGGCTGTGGAGAGCGCGCACCGGCAGGGCATCATTCACCGCGATTTGAAGCCCGACAACATCTGGCTTGAGCCGAACCAGCGCGGCGGCTACACGGTCAAGGTTCTGGACTTCGGAATCGCCAAACTCGCGGAGCAAGCAGATCAGGGACTGGAAGAGCAGGCGGCTCACACTCCAAACAAGTCCGATTCATCAACCAACTCTCAAACGCATCACTCCTCGTCGCTCGAACTCCCAACGCTTGCGCTTGCATCTTCGTCAACGCCGACTGACGCAGCCGAAAGCACAGGCGCGACTTCGCACGTGCGACAGACAGCAAGCTCTTCATTGCTCGATACAGAATTGAACGAGTCTGCCACGCTGTTGCAGCCTGCATCAACAAAGAATACAGAGACTGCGGAAGCGGCGACGCGGCTTCTTTCGCACGCAGTTGATGACGAAGAAGCAGGTACGCGCATACTTGAGCCGCGCACAACAACGGAGCGCAACTTGTCGCACACTGCTTCTGCCAGCAGCCTCACGCGCGTTGGCGCGACGCTTGGCACGCCGCTCTACATGTCGCCCGAACAGTGGCGCGGCGAACAATTGGACGCACGCTCGGACATCTACTCATTGGGCGTCATAGCCTATCAGATGCTCTCTGGCCGCACGCCCTTCAAGGGCGACCTCACGACCGTCAGCCGCGAGACGCAAGCCGCCCCGCCTCCGCTGCTCAAGATGAAGAATGTGCCGAAGAAGTTCGCGCGCGTTGTGCTGTCTGCGCTGGCCAAGAAGCCGGAAGATCGTCCATCTACAGCCCTGGCGCTCGCAAGCGCCCTGCGCGCACACTCGGAAAGCGCAATCATGTTGCTGCGCCACGCACTAACTCTCTTTAGCGAACACATGCCCGTCTTCCTGCGCCTGGCGCTTCTCGTCAGCATCCCTATGATCGTAGTCAACTTGATGCAACTGGCTCTCGGCCTGTTCGTCGCGCGGCAGGCAGCAGTAAGCAGAACGGTAGCCACAGGCGGCGGCCTTGTCTTGAGCGTAAGCAAGACCACAACCACGATTGCCAGTTTTGTGCTGAGCCTGATTACACTGCTCGTAGCAATCCTGACTGCGGCCATACTGACGGGCGTCACAACGCGGCTGGTCACGCAACTGCTGGCTCAGCCTCTTCGCCCCATTCAACTGCGCCCGGCTTTCAGTGCGCTCAAACGACGACTGCGCCCCTTTCTGACTACAGCCTTTCTGGTCAGCTTGCTCTCTATGATAGGAATGATTCTGGGCTTAATCCCCGGCCTTATAGTTCTGGTCAACTACTCAATGGTCACGCCCGTGATGATGATGGAGGAGGGCATGAGCGGGCGCGCAGCCATGAGACGCGCGCGAACTCTTTCAAAGCGATCAAGGCCGACCGTTATCTTCATAATCTTATTTCAAATCGCCGTGCCTATCCTGACAGCGCTCCTGCTCGCGTTTCTAATCATATCCGTCATCAAAGCCTTCGCCATGTCGGGCAGCCACGCCAACACTTTCAGCCTTATCTACCAAGTGATACAGATGCCCATGAACATACTGTTCGGCTCCTTCAGCGCCATCGTCACCGCTCTGCTTTACTTGAAAACTAGATTGGCCGGAGGCGAGACTTTGAGGGATGCTTTAGGACAGTTCGATTCCGAAGAGTTGCCGCAACGCCGCTGGCAAAAGCGCATGCGCGAACGCCTTCAAGTAACCATCAGACAAACACGACACTGAAAAGCAGTGACAAGTGACTAGCAAGAGAGAATTTTTAATCTTTAATCTAAATCTTTTTCAGTTTACAGAAATAAGCTAATTGCGTTCACTTAATTTATGTAAATGAAAAATTAAAAGTGATTCCTGCTCGTCACTTGTCACTTGTCACTGCTTTTCCAGGTACATCTTCGCGGCCATCTTGGCGAGTTTCCACATCTTGCTCCACTTTATTCGCCCTTCCTGATCGCGCCCCGTTAATTTATCTAACAGCAGTTGGCGGAAATGTTTGCCTTCACGGCGCAGCATGAACTCTTTGGCGAAAGGTTTCGCCGTCTCGAAGAAGCTGAAGCCGGGGTCTGTGACGATGCCTATGCCTTCCAGAGTCATCAGTGCGCGCATGACGTAGGTGAAGTTGGCTGGAAGTCTAAAGGGGTAATCGTACATCACTTCGGCCAAATCGTAGGTCAACTCTTTGAAGTTGACTTCGCCCAGTTTCAGATTGAGGTAATGCTGGAAAAGCCCTTCGACCACAGGGCGCACGGATTCCGGGTCAACGCCCGGCTTTAAGAAATTCAGATTGATTAAATCCTGCCCCAGCCCGTGAACGTCTCTGCCTACTACGTGGAAGAATGCATCAATCATCATTGATTGCAGGCGCGGCGTGATTCGTCCGGTCATGCCGAAGTCGAAGAAGGCCAGCCGCCCGTTATCCATCACCAGCAAATTTCCGGGATGCGGGTCTGCGTGAAAGAAGCCGTCTTCTAGAAGCTGTTTCAAGTAGGTGCGAACCAGCAGACGGTTTACTTTCACTGCTGAAATTCGTCTAGCGCGCAAGCTTTCAAGATCAATCACCTTCGTGCCGCGTATGAACTCCATCGTAAGCACGCGCTTTGTAGTATGCGTCCAGTAAATTTTTGGGACATAGACGGCGCGCCACTCACTGAAGTTCGAGCGAAAGCGGTCGGCGTTATGCCCTTCCTGCACGTAGTCCATCTCTTCGAAGACGGTCACGGCAAATTCTCGGAGCATCCCTTCCCAGTCCGCATTCTCGTTGGCCTGCGGAAAGTAGCGATTCACATGCGCGACCAGGTTGCGAAGGATGGCTATGTCGAAGCTTATAATCTCTCTGAGATGGGGGCGCTGAACTTTGACGGCGACCTCCTGCCCTGTATGCAGGCGCGCACGATAGACCTGACCCAATGAAGCTGCGGCAATAGGCTCGGCGTCAATCTCCGCATAAACTTCTCGAATCTTTCGACCCAATTCGGATTCAATGCGCGCGTAAGCTTCTGCTGTAGAGAAAGGCGGCACTTGATCTTGAAGCAGCGCAAGCTCTTTCACATAGGCGAGCGGCAACAGATCGCCGCGCGTGCCTAGCGCTTGGCCTATCTTGATGAATGTTGGGCCAAGACGTATTAAATTCTCTTTCAGCCAGACAGCTTGTCTTTGATGGTGCGCCTCTTTGTCTTCACCTTCCGCGCCGCGAAAGATTAGGAAGCGCACCGCGCGAATCAATTTATCAATCGCGCGACGATCAATCTCTCGCGTCCACTGCTGAAACAGAGCTATGCGTCCACGCGCTCGCGCCTCCTCCAGATTTCGCTCGGTGATGCGCCGGTTGAAATTCGCGCGTATGTCGTAGCTGTCCAGAAAAAGGTAGAGCGAGAGCGTGCCAAGAACGCGCGCGATTTTCAGAGTACGAAGCCAGCCGCGCCATCCACGCGCTGATACATCAATAGCTTCCTGCGCAGATTCATCATGCAATCCCGGCAACAACACGAGCGGCTGAGCCTCTCCTACAGTCGCGCCATTTCGCGCCGGAGGCCGTAGCTTCACAACCAGACTCGTGTGACCGTTGCCGCTCGCACCTTTACCATCTCTGTTATTGCCGTCACGTCGCTCGCCGCTCGCACGCAAGGGACTCACCTTTTCTTGCTCAACATCCATCATCTTAATACTAAGAGAAACCTGTTACGATACTATAGCAACTGCTTAACTCTTTGCGCTCTCGCTTTGCGCCTTGGCGTGAGGATTAGGTCTCACGCAAAGCCGCTAAGACGCTAAGAAAACGCAAAAGAGATTTTGAAACACGCTCTAAATTTCTTCAAACCATCGCCAGCGTGCGACGCACGCCGCCGCGCTCGAAATAGTCGCTCGCGCGCCGAACGTCGCGCTCAATCTGTTTCCTCAAATCTTCCAGCCCGGCGAACTTGCGCTCGTCGCGCAAGCGATGAAGGAAGCGCACGCGAACCACGTCGCCGTACAAATCCCCTGACCAATTCATTACGAACGTTTCGACGGAAGGTTCCGCCGCATCATTAAACGTAGGGCGCGTGCCGACGTTTGTGAGACTTCGCCGCCACGCGCCCTCAACCAATGTAGCCGTAACGTAAACTCCTGCACGTGGTATGACGCGGTTCTGCGCTCTGAGGTTGGCCGTTGGAAAGCCCAGACTGTGACCGCGCGCGTCGCCGTGAATGACGCGCCCTTCCACGCCGTAAGGGCGGCCAAGCATACGGCGCGCAAGGTTGACTCGCCCTTCTGAGAGCAACTGTCGAATACGGCTTGAGCTGATGCGCTGGCCGCGCAGTCGAACCTCCGGCACTTCGTCAGCGAAAAATCTTAGCCGCTTACTCACCTTTCTCAGGAGCTTTATGTTCCCCTCGCGGTCATGACCGAACGCGAAGCCGCGTCCCAGATAAACCTCTTTCGCGTGAAGTCGCTCTTCAACCACGTCGCGCAAGAAATCTTCCGCGCGAATCTGCGAGAAGGCGCGCGTGAAACGTATGACTATAGCCTGCTCAACGCCCAGCACGCCTAGCGCCTCTATCTTCTGATCCAGAGTTTGCAGAAGCGGAGGCGCAGATTCTGGATGAAGCACAGCGCGCGGGTGAGGATCGAAAGTTATCACGGTCGGGACCGACTTCATTGCGCGCGCACGTTCCACAACAGTTCTCACAATCAACTGATGCCCCAGGTGCAGCCCGTCGAACACGCCCAGCGTCAGCACCGTTGGCCGCGCAATCTCCGCATTGTCAGTTCCGTGAAAAAGCTTCATAAGTGATAAGTGATGAGTGATAAGTGATAAGTGATAAGAGAGAAGATAGCTGACAGCTATTAGCTAATGGCTATTAGCTTTGACTCCAATCTTTCTTATCACTTATCACTCATCACTTATCACTAAATTATCGTATGCCCACTCAACGCCGCGTGGGAGTTTAGGGGAGTCACGCTCGTGCCGAACATCGTGCGCGATGTGCGTAAAGAAAGTTCTACGAGGTTTTAATTCACTCACATATTCAAGCGCGCGTTCTACCCACAGGTGCGTGGGGTGTTCGCGGAAGCGCAGGCAGTCGAGCACAAGTACATCAAGACCACTGAGCGCAGCAATCGTGGCGGGCGGAATCTCGTTCAAATCAGTTGCGTAGGCGAAGTCGTTGAAGCGATATGCGATGACTGGCAGGCGACCGTGAATCACCTCAAGGGGCGTGACCTGCAAATCAGGGCCGATGCAGAATGGCGCGCCCGCGACGACCGTGTGCGCAAGGATTTGCGGCAGGCCGCCGCCGAAGTATGTAGGCTCGAAGACGTACTTGAAGATGCGGCGAATGTCTACCCAGGCGCGCTCGTTGGCATAAACGCCCAAAGCGCCGTGCCGAAAGTTTAAGGGGCGAATGTCATCGAGTCCGAAGATGTGGTCGGCGTGACAGTGCGTGATGAGAACGGCGTCTAGCCACTTTATTTTTTGACGAAGAGCTTGCTGTCGAAAATCCGCCGAAGTGTCAACGAGAACCGTCTGCCCTCCATGCTCTATCAGAACCGAAACGCGCAGCCGCTTGTCGCGCGCATCATCCGACACGCACGTCTCACACTCGCACCCGATGGACGGCACGCCTGTAGAAGTTCCAGTTCCGAGAAAGGTCAGCTTCATCAGTTTTCAGTTTTCAGTTTTCAGTTTTCAGATGAAGCGAAAAGCTTTTACTTAAAACTGAAAACTGAAAACTGAAAACTGTTTACTTCCCTCCAATGATGTCGCGCCCTGTGAAGCCGCGTCGTGGCTGTGGCGATTGCGTGAGCGAGACGTATTGCATGCGCAGGTCTGAGAGCAGACCGTCCAGGATTTGCTGTTCCTGCGCGGCCAAGTTGCCGCGTGTCTTCTGGCGCAGCATGCCCAGGATGTCTATCCAGTGTTTGGCAAGCTCCAGGTCAACGTCGCGCTCCCCTGTCACGGGATGCTCCATCATGCCCAGCGAACTGGCCGCGTTCGACGCGATTGACATGATGAAGTTGACAAAGCTGGCAGGATCATTCGCGCCCGGAATCTCTTCCGCCTCGCCTTCCGTCTCTGTGCTTCTTTCCGCATGCGATTGAGTTTCTTCGATAGGCGCGGGCTGCTCGGCTTCAGCTTCTGCCGCCGCAGAAGCTGAAGGCTGCGTGCTTGCTGTGACTGAAGCTGAAGCCACTTGCGGTTCGACAGCCGGTTGTGTGGCCGCATCGGTTTGCGCTTCCGTCTCCTCGCGCGGCACTTCGCGCGGCGTGCCGTCCGGGTTGAAGAGACGGCGGTCTGTGACTTTGAAAATGGGTTGTTCTTCGCTCATCTTAACTCTTCCCTGAAAGACGCAGAAGCCTCAACCGCGTAGGCCGCTTCCGAAGCCATGCGCCATAATCTATGAAATTTCATTTGATGTCTTGATGGTAACATCCCTATCTGCGCGCTCGCAAGAAAGCTAAAAACAGTTTTCAGTTTTTAGTTTTCAGTTTTCAGAGTAAGAACCCGGCTTGGAGGATGCGAACCAAAGCTTTAGACTCTAACCCTGGACTGTTGAGATACGAACTTAAAACTGAAAACTAAAAACTGAAAACTGCTCTTATGTCCGATTCATTTGATGATCTGGTTGCGTTGATGGCTCACTTGCGCTCCGCTGCGGGGTGCCCGTGGGATAGGGAACAGACCTTTGAGACTCTTGCGCCTATGCTGGTTGAAGAGGCTTATGAAGTTTTCGAGGCTGCGCAGGTGGCAAGCGAAGGTCGTACAGAAAACCTTCGGGACGAACTCGGCGACCTTCTTTTCCAGATACTCTTTTATGCTCAAATTGCGTCGGAGCGTAATGAGTTCACGATTGACGACGTTGCGCGCGCAGTCCACGCGAAGATGGTGCGCCGTCATCCGCATGTGTTCGGTGATGCACAGGCGGAGACTTCCCCAGAAGTTCTGCGTAACTGGGAAGAGATAAAAGCTGTAGAGAAGCGCGCTGCGGGCGACGCCGAGCGACAGGACAAATCTTTGCTTAATGAGATTTCATTGAAGACTCCGGCGCTTGTTGAAGCCCGAAAACTTTCGTCCAGAGCAGCGCGAGTCGGCTTCGACTGGAAGCAGTTGGAAGACATCTTCGATAAGCTGCACGAAGAGATAGAGGAACTACGCGGTGCCATACGCGAGCGCGATGAATCCAGTTCAGGCGAGGCATCCGAGACGCGCGTGAATGAAGAGATAGGAGATGTGCTCTTCGCAGTTGCGAACATCGCGCGCCATTTGAAGGTCGAGCCTGAATCAGCCCTGAAACTCACAAACCGCAAGTTCCGCCGCCGCTTTCGTCACATCGAGCGAAAATTAATGGAACAAGGTCGAACACTCGAAGACGCCACGCTCGACGAGATGGAGGCGCTGTGGCAGGAAGCGAAAAAGCAGGTGACAAGTGATGAGTGATAAGTGACAAGAAAAAGACGAACTGCTATCTTATTTGCTGCGACCTGTTGGCGGTCTGATGTGGTCGCAACTCCTCTTGTTGTTTCTTATCACTCATCACTTATCACTCATCACGAGGTATTGATATGGCAATGATTCAGTTCGTTCAGAATTACGATGATCTTTCGACGGATAGAGGCTTTCAGTTCAAGTTCCACTGCGACAAATGCGGCAACGGTTTCATGTCGCACTTCCAGCCTTCTACGCTTGGCACGGCAGGGTCGCTGCTGCGCGCCGCAGGAGATTTATTCGGCGGCTGGGCTAGCTCCGCAGGAAACTCTGCATACGAGATGCAGCGCGCCGTAGGCGGCAAGGCGCACGACGAGGCTCTGATGAAAGCCGTCGCAGAGGGCAAGGAACATTTTCATCAATGCTCGCGCTGCGGTCGCTGGGTCTGCCCGGAAGTATGCTGGAACGCTAACGCAGGTCAATGCGAAGATTGTGCGCCCGATTTTCAAGAGGAGATGGCTTCGTCGCACGCTCATGCCAAAGCCGAAGCTGCGCGCCAGCAACTCTACGAGCGAGCGCAGCAAACAGATTACGCCTCGAACATTGATATGGGCGTAGACGCTCACGTTCGCGCGCCATCGCCAGCAGCGCAGCAAAAGGCAGCCGCCGCTGCCAACTGCTCGTCGTGCGGCGCTGAAGTCGGCAAGGCGAAGTTCTGTCCCGAATGCGGCGCGCCCACCAAGCCACAGAAGCTCACCTGCCCCGGCTGCGGCCATCAGCCCGAAGGCTCGCCTAAATTTTGTCCTGAATGCGGAATGAAACTGCCGCTCATAAGTTAAGGCAAAAGGTAAAAGTAAAAAGGCAAAAGTGCGGCGGAAGCCAATTTTTTAATAAAAGATGGTTTCAGCCTTCCTTTTGCCTTTTACCTTTTTCCTTTTTACTTCTCCCTTTGCCTTCTCTTTTCATCGGTCAGTCATTGAACTGAATCGAGCGAAGGATGTTGCCGAATGCGCCCTGGTAGTAGCTGTACTCGTTCGCTGGTGTGACGGCGATCATGTAGAAGAGTTGGCCGTTGCGCAGTTGCGTTGTGATGACCGTGATAATTTCGGGGCGACCGGTCGCCTCGTTGATATTATCAAGGCTGATAGAGAGGCCGTAGCGATTGCCAACGCGAACCTGCTGGTAGCCGCTACGCTGGCGCAAGTTGCGATTGCCCTGCGCTAGACCATTCAGAAACTCGCTTGTAGCAGATTGAAGATCGCGGCTCTGCGTTTGCGCCAGTCCAAGGTTTACGCCGTGCGTAAAGACGGCCTGCCCTTGCGCTGAGCCATAAGCGCCTTCAGGCGCAAACCACACGTCGCTGCTACCGCTGCCACCCAGTTCACGCCAGTTGTCCGGCACACTCAAGCGAACTATGTTGCCTTCCGTATAAGTGCGGTAGCGACTCGAAGGCGCTTCAACACGACTGCTGACCTGACCTTCGGGATAGTTGCCGCCGCCTTGGGTCGGGTATCGTTGTCCGCTCTGCGCTATTTCGGCCATTGACGGCGCGCGACCCATGCCGCGCAATCGAGCCTGTATGCGGTCAAACTCGCGCGTGTCGCGCACAGGATTTTCGACGCGAAGGTACTGCGCCTCCTGATTGATGCGAGCGTAACGATTTGCAGGACTGGGGTGGTCGCTCAGGAAGGTTGGCGCGCCACGGCTTCCGCCCTGCTGCTCTATAATCTGGAACATGCGCGCGAGGTCTCTTGGATCATAACCGGCACGCGCCATGATTTGCGAGCCGAGCACGTCTGCTTCTGTCTCATACTCGCGGCTGAATTTCAGGAAGTAAGCTCCGACGGCAGCCTGTCCCAATTGACCCACAGCGGGGCCGCCTAGTATCGCGCCGCCGATTCCAAGAACGCCCGCGAGGATAGAATATTTTTGAGCTTTGGTCGCCTGCGCCGTTCCGTGACGAAGCGCTACGTGGCTCAATTCGTGCGCCATCACGCCCGCAAGCTCGCCCTCTCGTTCGGCCACTTCAATCGTTCCGCGATTGACATACATTGGCCCACCGGGCAGCGCGAACGCGTTGATGTCGCGCGCGTTCACGACTCTGAAATAGTAATTAAATTCAGGATGCTGAAACTCCGGCGGAATCGCTGCCACCAGACGACGACCGACCGATTCCAGATAGCTTGTAGCGTCCGAGTCGCGCAAAACCGGCAACTGCTGCTCGGCTTCGGCTGCGGCCTGACGCCCAAGCTGAACGTCATCGCTAGGCTTATACTTATTGCTGTGATAACTGATTCTAGTCTGCGCAATAGCAGTTAGCGGCGTTGCGAAAATAGCCAGCGCCATGAGCCACGCGGCCAACTTTTGCGCGCGATGATGATTGTTGTAACCCATCTTTCCCTCCTTCGGAACAAGCTGGAAATCCCTAGTTTCGCACCTGTCCGTTTTTAGCAAACTAAAAGAGCGACTGGCTCTTCTCCGATGAAGATTTCGGAGGAGAGCCGGTCGCTCTTTGAAGACAAGCTCGTAAATTCTCCCCCAAAATTTTCCCGCTTCGCGCCACGCGCAGGGGGAGAGAGCGCGTTAATCTCTGCCGCATGAGGCGCGTTGTAAATTCAGAACGCGCGCCCCTTTCAATCGGCTCTATTTTGATGAACTCAAGCAAGAGCGGGTTGGCCTCTGTAAACAGAGGCTTTACCTCTCTTGCCCCTCGATTCCATAGCTTCGCCGCTTTATGTCACGATTTTGCTCAACTTTCTTAACTTCATTGTCAAACTTTAAGGAAAAGAGGCGCAAGAGAGTTGGCGACCAAGGAGAGAAAACTAAGGGGACATTTCAAAATCCTCTTAGTGAGCTTAAGTATTTCTCTTTGCGCCTTTGCGAGAACATGCAATTCTCTCTAAGCTCAAGATTGATGATAATTGAGGGTTCACGCTGTAGAAGCAAAGAGAAATACTTAAGCTCGCTAAGAGGTTGAGCAGTTGTTGCGTTTTTAGCTCTTACTTTTTCGGCTCGATGTGTTCGTTGAACCACTTGGTGAGTTCTGCTATCGGGCCGATGCGCAGGTCGTCGCCCTTCCAGACTTTTATCAGGCAGATGATTGTGAACACTATTGCACCTATGCTGAATAGCACAGAGGCTAGGCCGAGCATGCCCGATGCGACTCCGCCAAGCGTGTTGTCGGCAAGCATGCGCGCGATGCGCAGGACAAAGCCCACTATCAATATTACAAGGTGAAGAGAAAGCCCCTGCGCCGCATGATGACGCACGCGCACTTCGCTTCTTGGCACTAGGAAAAGCTCTACAGCGCCAAGGATTGCGCCTATGTAGAAAGGTATGTAGGGCAGAACCAGCGTCAGGTTTTCCGGTGTGCCTATGCCGGGGATTGTGCGCGACGTAGGCGGCGTGTTGAAGCTTTGCGGAGCAGCGCTCGGCGCTTGATAAGTTGCAGGTGGCGGCGCGTACTTCGGCGGAATAAAAACGGACGGGTAAGACTCTGGCAGAAACGGCGCTTCCATGCGGCGTGTAGGCGCATCCTCGCCCGGCTCGCTTCGAGCCTGCTCGTTTGCCGTGCGAGCCACTTCTCTAGTCGCGCCGCCCCTTACCTCTTCGGTCGTCTTTGAAGTCGAGCGCGTAGCGCCCCATGCGTCATCCGCGCGCGCAGATACATCATGGTCAAGCGGATTGGTGTCGTATTTGCTCTTCTTTTCCATCGCAGGCACTCTTCTTATACGCACAACCCCGCGCTCAGGTTCACGCAAGCTTCACGCTATCTCGTACCGAGCGCGTTCCCAGCGCCCCTCTTTTTCGGAAAGCCGGAATGCTCGCACGATAGCCTCGCCTTCAAGTCCAATAATAAAGTATGTGGCCGAAGGATAGTAGGCCAGGCGCACGTCAGTTTCAGACGGCGCGGGGTCTGCGGAGCGAGGATGCGAGTGATAGATGCCAAGAAGCTGCTCGCCACGCTCGCGCATCAAACGCTGAGCTGCGAACAAATCTTTCGGCGCAGCTTCGTAAGCGATGAGCGGGTCAGACGCTACGTTCCTCAAACGATAGATAGAGCAGGCGCGTCCCTCGCTCGCGCCACCTATCAGGCCGCAGCACTCCGATGGACTGGCTTCACGCGCATGCGCGTACATCTCTTCGACGTGCGCGCGAAGAAGGGTTATAGGGTGCCGGGTGTCAGGTGCCGAGTGCCGGTAACGATTATTGACTGATCTTGAATTATTCATCTTCGACCGGGAAGCACGATAAATATTCAGGCTTTGAGTTCCTGCCGACACCCGGCACCTAACACCCGACACCCTATAGCCGACACCCACCATCTCACTTCACAATCTTAATCTTCAACTCTTCCAACTGCTTCGGATCAACTTCGCCCGGCGCGTCAATCATAAGGTCTGTCGCAGAGGCAGTTTTCGGAAAAGCCATCACGTCGCGTATGTTGTCCGTGCCAGTGAGCGCCATCATCGCGCGCTCTATGCCAGAGGCTATGCCGCCGTGCGGAGGCGTACCGTATTCCAGAGCGTCAAGGAAGAAACCGAACCGCTCGCGCGCCATATCAGGTGTTATACCTAACGCTTTGAAGACTAAATCCTGAACATCACGGCGGTGATTTCTGAGGGATCCGCCAGCGACTTCAATTCCATTCACGACCGTGTCGTAAGCTTTCGCGCGAATCTTTCCCAAAACTTCGGTCTCTCCTTCTTCAACTGCGCGGCGCAATAGCGGCAAATCTTCGTCCAGCGGCGAGGTGAACGGATGGTGCATAGCATAGTAGCGCCCGTCCTCCTCGTGATACTCGAACATTGGAAACTCCGTGACCCACAGCGGCGCGAAGACGTTTTCGGGAATCAGGTTTTCGCGCCGCGCAACTTCAACTCGCAACGCACCCAAACTCGCAGCAACCGTTTTTGATTTGCCCGCTATGATAAGCAGAGCGTCGCCGCGCTCTGCGCCCGCAGCTTCCGAAATTTTTATAACAACATCATGCCCCAGAGTTTTCAACAGCGACGAAGAGATTTCATCGCCTAGCTTAATCCAGGCGAGCGCGCCCGCGCCGTAGCGTTTGACGAACTCCTGCAACTCGTCCAGAGCTTTTCTTGAAAACCCTGCGCCGCCTTTCGTGACCAGGGCTTTGACTTCACCGCCCGCTTCTAACGCGGCAGCGAAAGGCGCGAACGTCGTCCCTTCGAGCGCAGATGAGATGTCCTGCAACTCCATCTCGAAACGAACATCAGGCTTGTCCGAACCGAAACGGCGCAACGCCTCTTCGTAACTCAGGCGCGGGAATGGCACAGGCAGTTCGCTTCCTACCAGACGAAAGACGCGCTGAAAAAGTCCTTCCATCAAAACGTAAACTTGCGCGGTCGTGGCAAAGCTCATCTCCACGTCCAACTGCGAAAACTCCGGCTGGCGATCCGCCCTCAAATCTTCATCACGAAAACAGCGCGCTATCTGAAAATATTTGTCCAGCCCTGCAATCATGCAGATCTGTTTGAAAAGCTGCGGCGATTGCGGCAGCGCGAAAAACTTTCCGGGCTGTATGCGCGACGGCACAATATAATCGCGCGCGCCTTCAGGCGTTGATTTAATAAGGATGGGCGTTTCTATCTCCGTAAACTTTTGTTCGTCCATGTAGCGCCGAATCACTTGCAGCACTTGATGACGCAGACGCAAATTCGATTGAAGCTGCGGGCGGCGCAAATCAAGGTAGCGATATTTCAGCCGGAGGTCTTCGCCTGCCAGAGCATCGGACGTGGCCGTCTCAAGCTGAAATGGAAGCGTGCGCGCGTCGTTGAAGATGTAAATCTTCTGCGCGCTCACCTCAACTTCGCCCGTAAGAATCTTCGGATTCTTCTGTCCCTCTTCGCGCAAGACGACTTCGCCTAGCACGCCTATGACATACTCGCCGCGAACCTGTTTGGCTTTCGCGTGAGCTTCACTTGCGAGTTCTTCGTTGACTACGACCTGAGTGATTCCGTCGCGGTCGCGCAGGTCTATGAAGGTGAGCGGGCCGAAGTCACGCCTTCGCGCAACCCAGCCCATTAGCATAACCATCTTCCCTGCGTCTTCCGCGCGAAGCTCTCCGCACGAATGCGTGCGCTGCATTTTTCCTAAATCATCAAGCATCTTTGTTTCAAGCGTTAAAAGCAGTTTTCAGTTTTTAGTTTACAGTTTTAAGTTAAAAGCTTTTCGTCTCTTTCTGAAAACTGAAAACTAAAAACTGCTTTTATCGGTCGCGCTCTCTAGAATCATTCGTCTTCTCGCTCGTCAGATAAGCATTGAACTCGGCAGATCGGTTACGCGGGATGCTCAGAGATTTCCACTCTGATGACCTGAAATGTTTTGCTAGAAAGACTATCTGGCCTATGTGATAAGCGTAGTGCATTAGCTGGCGATTGATGGCTTTCACAACCGTATGCTCTTCGCCGCGAATGAGAACTATTTTGGATAAATCGTCCGGCGTGAGTGGCTCAACCGCATCGAATACGCGCTGCCAGCCGCGCTCCCAGTAATTCATTATGTCATCCCTTGTAGTATCGGGCGTCGCGACGAATTCCATGTCGCGGTTGCGGTCTGGTTTCTCGCCGTCTGTCGTCAGAAAATCAGTCCAGCGCGAGAACATGTTCCCGGCCATGTGTTTCATGATGACAGCAATGCTGTTGGCCTCTTCGTCCAGTGCGGCGAAGAACTCTTCGTCACTGACCTGCGCCAAAGCTTTCTCGGCCAACTTCTTGTAGCTGCGCAAAGCTGCGACCGCGTCCCGTAAATAATCTATAGCTATTTCATCTGCCATTTTATCATCAAGCCTCACTCAATTTTTCGCGCACGGTCTGGGCCACGCGCTCGCGCGGCATCAACATCTGCTCGCCCGTGCGCATGTCTTTCAAAGAAACGTCGCCCCGCTCGCGCTCTTCGTCTCCTACGATAGCGACGAGCGGGATATTGCGCGACGACGCATACTTGAACTGCTTCCCAATCTTGTCTGCATCAGGATAAAGGTCAACCTTCAATCCTTCATCGCGCAGATCGCTTGCAAGCTTTAAAGAGTCTGCGATTGACGCTTCGTTCCAGATTGTGACCATCACTTCGGCGGGAGCTTCCGCCAGATTTCTGGGGAACATCTCGCGCTCTGTCATCACCAGGATGATGCGCTCCAATCCAAGGGCGAAACCGCACGCGGGAACATTTTGCCCCAGAAACATTCCAACGAGATTATCATAACGCCCGCCGCCGCCCAGACTGCCCGCAAGATCGGGAACGTTAATCTCCATTATCGCGCCTGTGTAGTAAGAAAGCCCGCGCGCGAGGCCAGGGTCAATCTTTATCTTCGCGCCCGTACTTGAGGCTTCAACAAAAGTGACAATGTAACTTAACTCGTCAATGCCGCGCGCGCCCGCTTCATGATCGCCTACGAATTCGACTAGGCGACCGAGGGTAGCGCGATTCAACGCTGCCGTTTCTGACAGAGCGCTTCCGTTCTCGGTTGGCTCGCCCGCAACTATCTGCGCCGCATGCTCAAGCTCGCCAAGCTTCTTGAAAAAATCCAGCAATCCGTGTCCTGCCTCTGGCGCGATGCCGCGCTCAGAAAATTCTTTTGCGACACCCTCGCGTCCTATCTTATCCAGTTTGTCTAGCGCCACGAGCGCGTCCCCGTGTTTATCCGGCGAAATGCCCGCCGCATCGAGCACGCCTGCTAACACTTGCCTGTGATTCAGTCGAATCGTGAAATCATTGAAACCCAATCTCTGTAGCGCTTCGCTCGCAGCCGCGCACAATTCCGCTTCGACAACCATCGAGCGCGAGCCGAGCACGTCAACGTCGCATTGATAAAATTCCCTGAACCTGCCGCGCGCCGGGCGGTCTGCGCGCCACACGGGTTGAATCTGGTAGCGCTTGAAAAATTTCGGGAGCTTGTCTCTATATTCCGCTACAACGCGCGCGAGTGGCACTGTCAAATCGTAACGCAGAGCCAGATCAGCCTCGCCTGTTCTTTCGTGCTCGCCGCGCTTCAGTATTTTGAAGATGAGTTGATTGCCCTCTTCGCCATACTTGCCCATTAAAGTTTCTATGTTCTCGACAGCAGGCGTCTCCAACGGCTCGAACCCGTAGCGCTCGTACACCTCCTTAATCAGACCTATGACGTACTCGCGGCGTCTGACATCTGCGGGCAGGAAGTCGCGCATACCGCGCGCTGGCTGTGTTCTGGCTTGCATCATTGAGTGAAAACTAAAAGTTGATTTAAGCCCGCGAATGCGGGCGGCAGCATAAAGCCCAGTGCGGCGAGCGCTGGGTAAAGATAGCATTAAAGATTACCAAAGCCCGCGTGAGCGGGCGATAGCGCATTGATAATCCAAGGGCTCGTCTTCGATAGCTCAATTCTTATTTTCCAACTCAAACCTAGCTCTGACGGGCTGGGCTTTATGCTGTCGCCGTCTAAAGACGGCTGAAAACACCTAGCTGCGCAACATGAGTTAAAGATAAGCTCGCAAAGTCGTTGGCTCGCTCTTGGTTTTGAAATAACCAAGATGAAAGCTGATAACACGTCTCTTATCGAAAGACCGAGAACCCTGCGTAGATGACAAATTCGTTCAGTCCTCTGTTCGAGCCGGAGCGGTCGCCGTTCGAGATGTGATGCAACCTCACGCCTAGGCTGACCGCGTGGCGCTCAGAAGTGAAGACGCGAACTCCTCCTCCGCCTTCCAATGTGAACGAGAGCCTGCCCGCGTCTGGGAGCGGAACGGACTTGTTGAATACAAGAAGCCCCGCGTTGATGTGCACGAACGGCTTGACCTTCGAGCGATTAGAGAAATGGAGTTGCAATCCGAGCGGGCTTACGCCAGCGCCGTATGTCGTTTCGCGCCGAGCCGAGATGATCGCTCCATCGGGCGTAGCCCTGATAGCCGAAATTATGTTGCCGCTCGCAAGCGCCACAGGTATAGCGTCTAGCGTGTATTCCCACGCAATACTTTTGCTGGCCGCGAACACGCGCCCGTAGCGAAAGGCCAGAAGAGTTAACTTTCTATCGCGCGTCTCGTCCTCGTGCAACCCGCCGAACGAGTGCGTCGCCGCAGGAGCAAAGCCTCCCCAGAACCCGAACTCATTCATGCCGCTCCTTAGCTCGAAGTCCGCACCCGCGCTCTGCGCTGAAGAACTTTCCGCTGCCGCCGAACTGTCTGCGCTCGCCGCACCTGTTTGCGCGCGTCCCGCCGACACGCACACGGCTAGAATGAACAACAGCATTGCCCCTATGTTGAAATATCTGCGTATCAATCCGATTCCCTCCTATGATTTTAAGTGATAAGAGAAGCGGTGAATGGTAAATAGTAAATGGTGAAAAGCTTCTTTCTATTTACCATTTACCATTTACTATTTACCATTTACCTTCTTATCACTTCTTTTACGGCTTAACGGAAGATTGAGAACCCTGCGTAGATGACGTGCGAATCAACGCCGGGGTTGACTGTCCGCGTCCCACCGTTCGAAAAGTGATGAAACTTGTAGCCTATCATCACAGCGTGTCTTGATTTTGAAAAAATCTGTACTCCACCGCCCACGTCGAAAGTGAAATTGAATTTTCGCGCCGCGTCGTAAGGCACAGCGCGGTCGAAGATTAGAAAACCGCCGGTCGTCTGAACAAATGGCTTGACGCGCTCGTGCCTTCTGAAAATGAATTTCAATCCTATAGGAGATAGCCCGAAGCCGTTGGCGTCCGGCCCCGACGACGTAATGATGAAAGTATTGGGCGTGCTTCCCTGAAACACTACCGTCTCGCTCGGCTGAACAAGGCGCGCGTACGCGGCGTCAATCGTGTACTCGAAACTAAAATTCTTCTTTGAACCCATCACACGACCTGCGCGAAAAGCCAGGAGCGCCAGCCTGCGATTGCTTGTCTTGCCTATCCACGTCGTAGAGTCAGGCGAGAAGCCACCCCACACGCCCAACTCAACATCGCCCTTCTTCAAACTGTAATCAGTTCCGCTTGAGTTTTGCGCAGGATGAGCATCCGTCAGCGTTTGATTAGCGTCCGAACTTTCTTGCGCACAAGCGTGTATAGCGCCGACGATTAAAACTATGAGGCTTAAAAAAATTGTTATGAGGCTCTTTTTCATTCGATTCCCTTTCCAGAATTTTCAAAATTAGTTCCCATGACCTAGAACTCGCCTTTTTACTTAGAGCGCGATTCAAAACCCCCTTAGCGAGCTTAAGCATTTCCCTTTGCGCCTTTGCGTGAACCCTCAATTCACATGAATCTTGAGTATCAAGAGAGTTGCTGTTTCTCGCAAAGGCGCAAAGAAAAGAGCAAAGCTCGCAAAGGGTTGAACTACTATTACAGGTTTTGAAATGATCCCTTAGAAGCTTCTGCCCTGTAAGCTCGCGTAAACTCTATGTAGTTCTTCCAGAAGATTTCAAGGCCAGCAACTTCTTCATCGGTCAACGGTCGTTTCACACGCGCTGGCGCGCCCATTACAAGCGAGCGCGATGGAATCTCTGTGCCCGGCGTCAGAAGTGACCCGGCTGCGATCAAGCTTTGAGCGCCGACGCGAACGGCGTCCATCACGATGGAGCCAATGCCTATCAAGCTCCCGCGTTCAATATAACAGCCGTGCAAAGTTACATTGTGACCAACGGTCACTTCACCCTCAAGAACGGTCGCGTGCGTGCCCGTAGTAACGTGAATGACCGTGCCGTCCTGAATGTTCGTGCGATCCCCTATGCGAATGTAGAAGCAGTCGCCGCGCACCACTGCGTTGAACCAGACGGAGGATTCTTCGCCTATGTGCACGTCGCCTATGACCTGCGCGCTCTCTTCTATAAAAGCTGTAGGGTGAATCTGCGGGTGCGTGCCGCGAAACGGTCTAATCATACGGAAGAAAAATTTCTGTCTTAAATAGACTGATGTACAGTCTCACAACGGAAGCGAAAACGGTAACACGATGCCGTGCAAGCGGGCAAGCAAGGGTAGTCTTTAAGTAGTGAGGCAATTTCACTATTGGACAAAATGTCTATAGGCAAATACTCAACCCGTTTGCGAGCTTAAGCATTTCCCTTTGCGCCTTTGCGAGAAACCGCAACTCACTTAACACGTAAGATTAATAAGAGTTGCGGTTTCACGCAAAGGCGCAAAGAAAAGAGCAAAGACCGCTAAGAGATTTTGAATTGCTCTCTTGATGAAAATGGCATACCACCCGTCTTTATTGACAGGAATTAGCTTAGCGTGAGAGAGTGAGCGCCGCATGGCGAAGGCAGCGAAATTAAGACGAGTAGTTGGCGTTGCTGCGTGCGCGGCTCTTCTACTCGCGGGCTGCGGCGGCTCGCTCTACAAGGTCAAGCCTGTAGTGAATGCGCCTATGACTTCAGCTACGGGGATGGTGCAGGCTGGCGGCATCGAGTTTCGCGCCGCGCCTCTGCTAGCGGACGCCGAGAGCCAGGAATTATTCGAGGCCAACCTGCCGCTCGCTGGCTTGTTGCCCGTGCGCGTTGAGATGACAAACGAAACGGGCGCTACGCTTCCGCTCAACAAAGTTCGTTTTCGTCTGCACGATGCGGAAGGCAATGAATGGAAGTTGCTCTCTCCCAAGCAGTCTGTCGCAATCATACTCAAAGCCAATGACGTGACACTCTACAATCCGAACTCTCGGCGCGAGTTCACAGAAAGGTTTACTGAGCACGCCTTCAACATCAAGAATCCAATGAACGCGAGCGAGCGTCGTCAAGGACTCCTCTTCTTTCAAACTCCTAAAAACGCGCCAGTCGAAAGCCCTCGCGGTTTAGTGCTAACCATAGAAGGATTAACTCAGCCTGTAGCCCTGCGCCTGAATTAATTCAGGGCTGTGCGTAAAAGAGCGGCGCTAACGGCTCACTTTGTGTTCATTCTTCAATCAATTATCAGGCCATTAGAACTGGAGGTAGTATGTCGAAAAAAGCGCTTTCATATCGCCTGTTTGGTGTCGGAAAGATTCCAGAGCAGTTCGTTGCTGCGCTGAAACTGGAAGGCATTCTACTGATGGATGAGGGCATTAAAGGTTCTGTCACGTACCTGGACTTTCACGCGCCCGGAAAGTCTTCCAGTTGGAGGCGACAATGGTACACAGCTTCCATAGTCCTGACGCAGGTTCGGCTGGCGGCGCTGATGTATTCAAATCCAATCATCAACGTTCCCTTCACGGACGAGCGCATTCACAAGCTGCAATTCTCGCTGGAAAAGGAGGGCGAGACACTGCTTGTAGCTTTCGATGCAGGGCTATTTCATAACGATTGGTCTGGCAAGATCGAATACCGTTTCCGCACATCGCAGGCGCAAGATTTTTTGAAAATGCTGCGCGAGCGGATTGGCTGAAATCCGCCTGTGACGACTACGCGCCAGCGCACGACATCCAACAACCGCACGTATACTAGGACGCAAAGCGAGAGCGCTCTTTGTTTCAAGTATTCAAATTTAAATGATTGGGGTTATGGCGGGAATTTAGCAGACGATTTTTTTCATCGTCTGTACGTATGCGTACTGATTTATTACTGTCAGAAGAATAGAGTCCACGTCACCTTCGATTGATGGATAAGATTTCGCGTAGTCTTGTGGACAGGGTGGCGCTGATTCCATATCCTGCGCGCTTCTTTCGCATCGGTCGAAGGGACAAGTACAGGGGGAAAAGTATAAGGGGCAGAGTCCGAGCAACTCTGCCCCTTATTCTTTTCTGATTCAACTCTTGAAGAGCAAGATGGTCTCTCAGCCGTTGATGAAATTATCTGCGAAGGTGCAATGGAAAGAAGAGTTTAGAGTTCAAGCATAAGCCCTGCGCTTGAACTCTAAACTCTTCTTTCCATTGCTCGTCTAAGATAATGATGTGCATCACAGCCTGCTTAAAGAGATCGCTCTTGCGGATAGTTGGTCATGGGTTGACAGCCATGTGTGCTATACTTTCATCGTACTGTCCGAAGCCTGTTTTTTGAGAATTCATCTCTCGACATCTGGATGAGCCTAAAAGCCTTCTCCTTGTGCCGTCTGCTGTGTTCATTCACGCGACCGGGAAAGGAGTCATCCAATGTCAACTAAGCAAAACGCCCGCCCGCCAACACTCAACCGGATTCTTGATGCTCTGCCCGATGAGGCATACGACCGTCTCGCCCCGCATCTCCAACTCGTCCCTATGCAACGCGGCAAAACTCTCTATCATGTCAATAAGCCCATCGAGTATGTCTATTTCCCGGTTAACTCTATGACCTCCGTCATTGCGACCACGGCGGACGGTGCAGCCGTCGAAGTCGGCGTAATCGGACGGGAGGGCATGACGGGCGTATCGGTCGTGCTGGGCACGGACCTATCGCCCGCCGAGATGATGGTGCAACTGCCGGACAGCGGGCTGAAGTTGGCTGCGATGGCGCTGGTAGAAGAATTTCAGCGAGGCGAGGCGCTGCAAAAGTTGCTCCTGCGCTACGTGAACGCGACGATGATAATGCTGGCTCAATCGTCCGCTTGCAACCGCCTGCACCATAGCTCGGAGCGGCTAGCCCGCTGGCTGCTCATGTCTCATGACCGCTCGCCTTCCGACAAGCTGCCGCTGACGCACGAGTTCCTGGCAATGATGTTAGGCATACGCCGCGCCGGTGTGACCGAGACCGCGCTCATGCTGCAAGCTGACGGCTTCATACACTACACGCGCGGGCTTATCACCATCACAGACAGGCCTGGGTTAGAGGGCTTCACCTGCGAGTGTTAGGGGATAATAAAAGCGGAATTCGCCCGCCTTAACAGCCAATCAGACGGGGGGGGGGAGCAAAGATAATGCCACACCATCGTTAGGCGCGTCTGAAACTCACCTATCGAACTAGCAAAGACTTTTTCCGAGGCGCTTCGACCGCTAGAGTGAGCGCGTGGCGCATGCGCTTTATATGGAGATAGCGGAAAAGGTCTGATTCAGCTAACGCCTCTCAATCATTTCCCGACAAAAAGATTTTACAAAATTGTACCAATCCGTACAGACTCTTTTTTCTTCTGCGCTTATATTTCAAGCTCGAATTGAGCGTAGATTGCCGTTGAATGTTTGCGCTTGCGGCGCGCGACATCTGAAGCCATTCCAGATTCCCCGACAATTTTTTAGTCCCGCGCGAAACTCACGCGACGCGCCGCCCGCTTTGAAAAATTTAACTCAAGTTTCTTTGGGATTTTACTGCAATGCTGCACGACCAGAAAACACTACAGAGGCAAGTTGCCTCCCCTAAATACTCACCTATGACGGACAAACCGCATGCCTCTCAGACTATATTGATCGTTGAAGACGACGATGACAGTCGCCTGATGCTGAAGACTCTTCTTGAGATTAAGGGTTACAGTGTCCTGGAAGCCAGAGATGGCCTAGAGGCCACAGAGGTTGCTGTATGCCATCACCCCGGCATGCTCATAATGGATTTACAATTGCCCAGACTGCACGGCTTCGCCGTCACGCGCCTCGTGCGCCAGCGTGCGGAGACGCGCAACATACCCATCGTCATCATCTCAGGCCACGACCCCACGCAGCATCGCCCGCTAGCCCTGGCCGCAGGCTGCAACGAATATCTCACCAAGCCCATTGACTTCGATAAGTTGGACGGCGTCCTCTCTCGTTTCCTACCGCTGAACCAATAATCCGGGTTAACAATCCTTTGACATCACGAAGGAATGAAGGAGAACTGTTCCTTCGTAGCACAAAATTAAATCTACTTCCTATGCCGCTCACGCTTATCTCGCGCCGGTTTGTGGTAAAACGCTCGTGAGCGAAATTTTTATGGACAGCGTGCAGACCAAAACTCAAGTCTCTGCTGGCGGCGTTGCGTTCAGACGCAGGCGCTCGCGCATAGAGGTTGCGCTTATCTCCGTAGGCGAAACGGAGCGCTGGCAGCTTCCCAAAGGCACGGTTGATAAAGAAGAACCGGCGGAAGCGGCGGCCATGCGCGAGGTGCGCGAAGAAGCAGGGATAGAGACAGAATTAGTAGGGTTGATTGACAAGATAGAATACTGGTACTTCGCCAACGAACGCGGCGTGCGCATTCGCTTCCACAAGTTCGTCTATTTCTATCTGCTACGCTATATCGCAGGCGACGTGCGCGACCACGATCATGAAGTGAACGAGGCGCGCTGGTTTGAAATTCGCAGGGCTGAGGAGATACTTGCATTCAAGAACGAACGCGAAATGGTTGCACGCGCGCGCGAGATGATCTCTAAAAGCAGTGAGAAGTGACAGGTGACAGGTGACGGGCAGGAATTACTTTTAATTTTTCATTCAGATTAATAAATAGAGGTAATCAGCTTCTTTCTGTAAATTGAAAACAATTTGAATTAAAGATTAAAAATTCTCTCTTGCTCGTCACTTGTCACCTGTCACTCGTCATTGCTTTTAGAGCCTGTGGCGACCACGTCGGAGAGCGCCGACTCGGATTTTGTCTCACTCTTCTTAATGACACTGAAACCGCTGTCGGCTTCGAGCACTACTGCCAGCACATCCTCAATCGCGGCCAATCCGTGTTCGCGCACTGATGCTAGAATCTCTATTTCCGGCACGTGCTCGCGCTTCATGGTGGCGCGCAGGTATTCACCGTTATAGAAGAGAAGCGCCGGGTCGCCCTTGATTAGATGCCGCACCATCTGATAGCGCTTCGAGAGCCACATAACGACATATTGTATGGCAATGATAACGGCGAAGCCGAACAGGCCTCTCAAGAGCGCCACGTCTCTTGAGAGAATGGCTTGCGCAAGGGCTGAGCCGAGCGCAGTGCTGATAACGAAGTCGAAAGGGTCTAATTTCGAGAGCGTGCGCTTTCCAGAAATTCTCAGGAAGAAGACCATGCCGATGTAAGCTACTACGCCGACAATCAGCGTTCTCAACATGCCCGACCAGCCATCAAAGAACATTTTTGGAAAACCTCCTTAGCGTCCTTTGCGCCTAGACTTTCTTATACGCCAGATTGAATTTCGCCATACAGCCTCTCAAATGCGCAGACGCGTGTCTGCAAATTATTGAGTTTGTCAGGAGAAACATTCGCGTTCGTTAAAAAGAAAAGGCGGAAGCCAGGGCAATTCAACCCCGACGCTTCCGCCTCTCGTCGCTTAATTTGCTAATGCAGCTTTACTCTTCGTCAATCTCCTCGCTCTTCTGTTTAATAGAAGCGGCTGGCTCCCATACGCGCGTGCGCCATCTTTTCTGCGCCGTCGCATCCAGAATACTTAAGCTTGCCAGAGGCTGCGCCAGATCGCGCACTAATCTGAGCACTTCCGCATGAGCCTTCATGCTGGCGCCCTTCACATCCTTGACGCTGATTGTGATGCGGCTGCCCACGGCGGGCAACTGAGGCAGATACACTAGCGCACCCGATGGGCCAACGTACTCTGTAGAGCCTTCCGTCACAATATGCTTCTTCTTTTCGTTCCACTCGGCGCGCACGGGCAAGTTAACCACGTAGCGCGGCCCTGTTTGTTGATTGATCTCTGTTCTAGGCATTCTTAACACCTGACCTTCCTTGCTCTCACTCATCTGAAGCTCGCGCTCGCCGCATTAGACGAAGAGTGCCGGGCGAGAGACCGAATCTCACCCGGCAGTTTCCCGGTTAATCCAGCCGAAGAGCGCGTGCTTAAATTAGTAACGACGCCCGTTATCAACCTGCAAGTTGTTCGTCACTGAGAAGACTCCGGGCACACCGCTCGCGGCAATGTATGCAAGCCGCCTGTCCATCTCGTTTGACACAGTGCCTTCTAAAGCCACATGGCCTCTGTTGACGACTATGTGAATCGAAGGATTGCTGCCCATAGCGTAGCGATACAACCCGCCAGCGTTGAAGACCGCTCGATATGTGCGCACGCGAATCTCGTCGTCGAACGAAGAGGGCGGCAGAACTTCTATGTTGTTGATTACACGATGCACGCCCGCAATCCTCGCCACTCTACGCGCAGCGTCGTTGCGCGTAGAAGCGTGCACGACCTGGCCGTAGAGCGTAACGGTATCGCCTTCGATCTTATACGCAAGATTGTCGAAGACACCGTAATAGGGCAGCATCACAAGCTCGTGACGCACCTGCTTTGACATCTGCTGCTGCTGAGCTTCCGGTTGATTCATATCAACCGTGTTCGGAGCGGCGAATACGGTAGAAGTCGCAATCGCCATCACGGTAGCTATCACCAGGATTATGTTCTCTATCTTTCTCATACTCACTTTACCCCCTGTCTCGAAAAACCCCTGTTTCCCTGCTCTCACAACAGGGCTTTCTCGCTCATAACTTTTGCTTCGTAAGCCTCAAGAGCCTCTACGACCTTGCTCAACGCTTCAACAACCAACGTATGATCCTCTGTTTCCAGTTGACCGAGCGCGCTGCTGAAAATCTGGCAACGTCGCTTGCGGAACTGATCCACAAGACGACGGCCTTTCGCGCTGAGCGCGACGAGCACATAACGCTTGTCTCCATCCATAGCGCGCCGCTCTATCAAACCTTTGCGCAACAGACGATCCGTCAATTGCGTTATGGCTGGAGCAGAGATTTGCAACTCCGTTGCGAGTTGGCCTGTAGCCAGAGGCGCACGCCGTAATATCTTTAAGACCTGCGCCTGAAGCAGCGTCAGATCAAGTTCGGCCACGTGCCGCTGATGCTGTTCGACGAGCAGTCTGGACATTGCGTCCGCAAAGTTGCTCAAAACTTCCTCTACTTTTGGCGTCGCCGCATCGGCCATCCTCATCCGGCTCCTTTAGCTTTCCGAAAATTTAAGATGCATTAAGTATATAGGGCGTTGCCATCCCTGTTTTCGCCCATTTCCTTAACATTTTTGCGTTTTTTGAGGGTTAAAGGAAGGCAAAAGGTAAAGGAAAGTCAAAAGTAAAAAGGTAAAAGTCAAAAGTTAGGAGGAAGCCAGATTTATTACGGTATTCGAGTGCGACCGATGACTAACAATCTGTCTCCCGTGTTCATCAACAGCAGATTCAAGCCGGGTATTTGCAAGCAAGTCGCAGACGATTGAAAACCGTAATAATAGAAATGCTTTCCGCCTTATCCCTTTTACCTTTTTACTTTTACCTTTTGCCTTCCTTATCGCGCGCCCAGGCGCAGACGGAATCCTGCGCGCATCAATAAGGGAGGGCCTAAGGTGGCGACGGGCGTTCGCCCGATTTCGTATCGGCGGTTGAAGATGTTTTCGGCGGCGACGAAGAGATCAAGCGCGCGGCTCAAAGGTCTGGAAATAAATGCGTCCAGAGTGAAGTAAGGCGCAAGAAGAAAGATGTTCTGGTCGTCGTCGAATTGAGAACTGGACGCGCGCCCCTGAAGGCCGAACGTCAAGCGTGATTGCTTTATGTAGCGAACTTGAAAAGAGATTTGGTGTCGCGCAATCTGCGGGATGCGTAAGCCTTCCAAAGATGTGTTCACGGGAAATCTCAGTACGCGCGCATTAGCCAGTGTGTAGCCGCCGGACAGAGACCAATAGTTATTGATTCGCGCATCCCATTCAATCTCTACCCCGCTAGACTGCGTGCGCCCAAGATTCTGGCGCTGTCGCATGATGAGTCCGGGCGCTATGCTCAAGGTCACGTTGGCTATGGGTCTCGTTATCTCCGTCCAGAAGAATGTCCCGCGCAAAGTTAGTTTCCGTTTGAAAGGTGAGAGGCTTGCGCCCGCTTCGCCTCCCGTCAACCTTTCGGCGCGCAGTTGATCGTTAGCCAGAGTCAGCACGTCACCTACGCGGAAACTCCTGTAAAGCTCGTTCAGCGTGGGCGCACGGAATGCGCGATAGACGGAAGCCGTGAGCGACCAACTTTCGCCCGGCCTGTAGAGCAGAGAGGCTTGCGGGCTGAAAGCCGTTTCGCTGCGATCAGGGAAAGCGATGATGGTAGGCGCAAGATTTGGTCTGACCGGGCGAGTTATAGAGAGCGCGTCCACGTTGCGCCATAGATCAAAGCGCAGGCCGCCTGTGAAGATTAGCCGACCGCTTATCTTGAAAATGTCTTCGCCAAAAATTCCGAAAGTGCGCTCGCGCCCGCCCGCGCCTACCAGCGAAGATGCTCTGCCCTGAACGAAAGCCAGTTCATCGCTCGCGCCGCGCACATCTTGCGCTTCCAAGCCTGCGACGATTGTGTGACTTGCGCCAAATGACTTTGACCATTGCGCAGTTGCGCCTGTGACCTGCGCCGGAACGCGCTGCACGCGCGTGAGCGTCTCGCTATTTCGGCTGCTTGCGACGGCAGAAAAATTCTGGTCGAAGAGTTCTACGCCTAGATAAGAGCGTAGAGAAAAAGCTCCGCCACGCTTTTGTTGATAATCAACGCCCGCGCTCAACTCGCGTATGTGCGTGCTATTTGTTTGCAGCAATGTTCCGTTCGAGCGTCTTTCTGCGAAGTAAGAAGCCCGAAGAAACGCGCGCCCGTCTCTTTTGAAATGGCGTTCGAGCATAAGATCAAGAGCGGCGTGACGCGAGTTTGCAGCAGTATCAACCAGCCCGCGCTCGCTTCTATCAACCAGAACATAACCATCTGTTCGGAAAAGGTCTGCGCTAAGCTTCGCGCCCCAGCCGCCTCTACGCGCGCTTGCGAACAGCGACGCGTCCGGCGTCTGTTCGTTTCCGTAAGAGGTTTCTAATGAAAGCCCTGAAACGTTTGCGTCGCGCGTAAAGATTTGAATAACGCCGCCCATAGCACCGCCGCCGTATAGATTCGACGCGCCGCCGCGCAAGACCTCTATTCGACTGATTGATTCGCGCGGCACGCGTCCCCAGTAGACCCAGCCGCCGAAAGGATCATTGAGCGGGATGCCATCTGAGAGAACTACTGCGCGACTCGCGCCGCTTGCGCCTACGCCGCGCAAACTCACGCCCTGTGAAGTAGGATTCGCCGTGCGACTTCCCGAACGACGGAAGAGTTGAAAGCCTGTGACCTGCTTCAAAGCATCGTCAACCGTTTCCGCCGCAGTCGTAGCAAGCTCTGATGAAGATAGAACGACGACGCTTGATGCTGTGTCTTCAAGAACAGTCTCCGTGCGCGTCGCCGTCACAGTCACCTGCTCTGTGATTGGCGTAGGCGCTAAAGTTATCTCGATAGGCGATGCTTCATTTGCATTCCATCCCTTTTCAGCTACGGCGAAACCACGCGCCCTCACAATCAAGATGCCAACGCCTGCCGTCAGATTGTCTAGACGGAAGCGTCCGCTCGCGTCCGTTCTTGTTCTAGCGACGACAACGGACGCGACGCTCAAATAGACTTCAGCATTTTCTATGCCTGCGCCCATCTGGTCACGCACTATGCCCTCAATGCGTGAAGGCGTTTGCGTAGCTTGCGCCGAAACTAGAGCGAACTGGTGGGACGAGCAGACGAGTACGCAAAGGATAAAGAGACGCAAGAAGGAGGCGCGGTTTAATACTCGTGCAATGCTTGTTAGACCAGAAGCACTTATCAGAACTCCTTTACTCTTCTTTGCGCCTTTGCGCCTTTGCGTGAACCTATTCCTCACGCTGTAGAAGCAAAGACGCAAAGAAAACGCAAAGGATTGAATGGCTTTTCCCCTCCCTGAAATGAACTCCAAGCATCATCGAAATATTAGGGTCTGATGACGACGCCCCACGGGCCATCGCCCGCTCTTATCGTAGAGATTACTTTGTTCGTCGCAGTGTCAATTACTGAAATGTCGTTCGATATTCCGTTGGCCGTGTAAAGCCGCCTTCCATCTGGCGTGATTGCAATTCCCCAGGGTCGCTCTCCAACCGCAATCATTGCGAGAACTTTGCGACTCGCTGCGTCAATTACTGCGACGCTGTTGGCGCGCCCCGTAGCAACGTAAACAGTTTTGCCGTCGGGCGAGACCACTACGCCTTTTGGCTTCGCCGGTTGTTCGCCATTACCCGGAATCTGAATCCTGTCAACGACCGTGTGACTCTTCACATCAACGACCGAAACAGTTCCGCCGTTTTCAGCAGAGACATAAGCCCAAGCACCATCTGGCGAAAAAGCGGCTTCGCGCGGGCGAGCATCAACGAGAAAAGTTTTGATGACCTTATTCGACTGCGCATCAATGACAGAGACCATGCTGTTCGTCTCCGACGTAACATAAATCCAGCGACCGTCTGGGCTGAGCGCCACACCTTCAGGCTCGAACCCTACGACCATAGTCGCCACCACATGATTCGTCTTCATGTCTGTGACAGAGGCTGTGCCTGCATCTTCATTCGCAATGTAAAGACGCGCGCCGTCCGCGCTGATTATGAAATTTTCCGGGTCAGTGCCCGCATCGTACTTCGCAATGACGCTTCCGCTCGCAACATCAATCTCAGCTATCTTGTCCTCACCCCGCCGACTGTTTGTAGGATAGCTCAGCGCTACGAAGAGATGGCTATTGTCCGGGCTAAGATGTATCCCACGAGCGCGAGCGCCGACCTGAATCGTCGAGACGACACGGTTCGTCGCAGTGTTGATAATCGTGATCGTCCCGTCGCGCTCGTTGCTGACGAAAGCGAGCGGCCCACGCATCTCACGCGTGCAGGACGAAAGCAACGCGAAAATTAAAATAAGGGGGAAAAGGGGAAGAGGAAGAGACGCGGGGACGCGGGGACGCGGCGACGCGGAGAAAAAGCAAGACGAGAACAGTTTTTCTCTCCGCGTCGCCGCGTCTCCCACTCTCCGCGTCTCTTCCTCTTCCCCTCTTCCCTTTTTCTCCCCAAATTCTTTCATCGTTCTTCCAGATGGAGTCTTTCAAGCTCATCAACCGAACAGAGCAGGCGCGGGTGTTCCGTGTCGCTCAAATCCATTTTGTCCCAGGGAACTTTGACGCCGCCTCCGCGCGATGATGCGCCGAACAGACGAAGTATCTCGCGCCCTATACTGTAAGCTGCCAGACGTTCCAGAAAAGCAAAGCTTCCGACGTGATACTCTTCAACAATACATTCGCCTTCACAAAGCTCCGCGCGAACCTCTTCCAGATGGCCGACTACTTTTCCGTTCAGCCCCAGAACCTGCTTGCCCAGCAGAAGCTCAAGGTTAATCTCTTTCGCAGACATCTCTCTTTCAGGCTCCCGGAATACGACCGATCACATTTCGCCTAAGCCAACGCTGCCAATCTTTCACAGGCGTCTCTTCAGCGTCCACGCCGACCGTCACATCAACTCCCGTAATTGCAACCTTCGACCAGGGGATTCTGAAAGGCTCTCGGTGTCGAGCGCCGCCCAAGCGTTCATTCAAACGCGCAACCCACAGGCCAAGTCGCGCGCTAACTCTTCGAGCCAGCGTGATTGAGCCGACTTCTATGAAAGTGACGCGCGGCTGCTCACCCTCTCTGAGTTGCATCACAAGGCCGTCAACTTTTCCCATCTTCTGATTGTTGCTATCCACCAACTGACTATCCAGCACATCTCGTATCAGGTTCACGAAGAGCCTCCAATTATTTCCAGTGGCAGCGAGACTACGGCCAGCACAAACGCCAGAGCTATTATGAAGAGCACAACCGCATTGCCAATGATTCCGTTACGATGTTGGCCTACGTACCTTTCATCATTCATCAAAAAGAGGAACGGCACTACGGTCACGGGCAGACTCGCCGCCGTCAGCGCCATTGAGAATAGTGTGAGTTTCAGCGGGTCAATGCCGACCAACATCAGAAGCGAGGAGAGAAAAATCATGATTGTGTAAACGAGCGCGAAGCCCGGATCGTCTTTTGGCTTCAAATTCTCGCCCCAGTTCCAGCCAAACCCCTGCGCTATTAGGTAAGCCTGTTCTAGACCGATTTCCAACGTTGCGCCGAAACAGGCAATGCCGAGCGAGGCTGCGAACAGCACGAAGCCCCAGTGGCCGAAAACGGGCGTGAGCATCACAGACACTTGATCGTAGCTATTGATTTCAGTTACACCTCGCGGCAGAAAAACAAGCGCAGCCACAATCAATGCGGCCATTGCGATTGTGCCTCCGAAGCTCATTCCCAATCCTGCGACCACGCGGTTCACAGGCAGGTAACTCTCATCCCACTTGTCCTCGATTGCGCCCGACGAGTAGAAGAAAAAGAGGTACGGCGTAATTGATGCGCCGAGTATGCTGACCGCAATGAACCAGTAGCTAGCTCTATCGTGTCCCGGCAACGTTGGCAGAAAACCTTTGCCCACATCCGTCCACGCAGGGTGCAGCATCAAGGCTGCGACGACGAAGCAGAGCGTAACCAACCCTAGCGCCGACACGCCCTGTTCAATTACGCCGAACGTGCCCTTCCACATCATCAACCACGCTGCGAATGCTACGGGCAACGCCCACCACTGAAAACTTATTCCTGTAAGAAGTTGAAGCGCTATACAAACGCCGCCGATTTCAGCGCCCATGACCAGGAAGTTGACGAGCAGCGTTACGGTCAAAGGTATCAGGAAGAAGCCAAAGCCGAAGCGCTCGCGTATGGCGTCAGGGATTGTGTGGCGGCTGACGGCTGCGAACCTGCCCGCCATCTCTACTAAAAAGATTATGCAGATGGTTCCGAGCGCTATCGCCCAGAGAAGTTGGAAACGAAACTTCGCACCGGCCTGCACGGCTGTGGAAAGCGAGCCGACTTCCAGAAATCCGCCTATGCTCGTTACTATTCCAAGCGTAATCTCAAGCGCCTTCTTCATAAGGTACGACGACGGCTGGAATCTTGTCCCTCTTCATTCTCTCACGGGATTTTTCCGGGATGATAACGCTACTTTCCAGCGTCTGCGAACTCCCTTGATCTGTTCCTATCATTTCAAAGTATAGAGGTAGCCCGCGATGTCGCGCGCGTCTTGATCTGACACGCCCAGGTTGGGCATCGCAGTCAAACGATCAACCGCAGGCGGATTCTTTATCCAGCGAATCATGTTGTCGGGCGTGTTTGGCAGCACACCGGCTATGTACGAACGACTGCCCATCTTCAAGAGCGGCGGGCCAACTAAAGCATCTGCCCCGCGCACTCCTGGAATCGTGTGACACGTAGAGCAGCCGTAGCGCGTGATGGCCTGCTCTCCACGGTGCGGGTCGCCGCCCGTCATCGCCGCAGCCTGCTGCTCTGTCTCGCTCATGCAGCCCGCAAAGATGAAGAGAGAGAAGAGGGCGCAACTCAAAATCAATTTCACAACCTCATTCGCACGCATATTTCCCCCAACAGCAATGAGAAGAAGAATTTTTAATCTTTAATTTTAACGTAAGTTCGATGTAAGAAAGAGAAAGACGAAAGGGAGAGAGATGTCCACGCGCATCACACGAAATGATCTATTCTCTTCGTGTTGCTTCGTGTGATTTAGTGGATAATTCATTCGCTCCTATCTCTTCATGGCTTATATCGAACTCGCGCTAATTTTAAGTTTTCAGTTCTTAGTTTATAGAAAGAAGTTAATCGCTCTTGCTAAAAACTAAGAATTAAAGGTTAAAAATTGCTCTTGCTCATCATTTGTCACTCTTCACTTGTCACTGCTCTTATCGCTTCGCGCTTTACTACGCGCCGCTCAGATTCTCTTAACCATCCGGCGAATAGCGCCAGCCCGGCAATGATGTAAACAAGTCCTGCCGGAATCCACATAATCAGTCCGCCAAGCTGCTGGTCTTCCAATGGGGTCAGCCCCCACGATTGAGTTGTTCGCAGATAAACCGGATACCAGACAGTTGATGCGAACGTGATGAGCGCGCCGAGCAGCCCGCTATGGATTGAAGTCGTGAACATGTAGAGCGTGGCTGCGCCGTAGCCCATCAACCCTTGTCGCCCGTGAATGAGCGCCCACCAAAAGAGCAGCGCCGAAAGAAGAAAGCTCAGGTGTTGCCCTGTGTGAACAAGCTCGCTATTGACTGTTGCCTGAAACAGCGCAGGGATATGCCACACCCATAGCGCCACGGCGTGAATAGCCCACGCTGCAAACGGATTCGTAATCGCTCGCCACACCGTTTGAACCGCAGCCAACTTTCCCCAGCTTCCAACTTCACGCGCCCAACCGATTGGCAAAGCCCACAGAAAAGGGATCAACGGTCTTCCCAGGACAAGAAGGGGCGCGGCAACCAGCATCAATATTTCGTGCTGCGTCATGTGCGCGGAGAAAAGCACGCGACCCCAAGGATGAAGCGGAGAGACAAGGGCAATGAAGAGTGCGAACCATCCGCCCGCGTAACACCAGGCTTCCCACCTTCGCACTCCACGCCCTTTGTCAGACTCTTTCCAGAGCTTTCTTACGCCAATGAAATAGAGCCATCCAGACAGCACAAGCGGAATTATCACGCCCGGTTCCCAAGCCCACGTGCGCGCCAGATCATGCCAGTTATGCGGCTTCCCCTCATGAAAGAAGAAGGCAAAAGGTAAAAGGTAAAAGGTAAAAGTAAGATTGTATATTTTACTTAAAGTTTTCATCCTAACTTTTGCCTTTTTACTTTTACCTTTTGCCTTCTTCATCTCTGGCATGGGGCGAAGAATAGATTTGAGATTCCCTGAGCGATGATGACCAGAAAAAAGAGCGCGCTGGTCAGCAATCCGAGCACGGCCATGAAGCGGCTGCGCGAACGCACATTCGCCTGTTCATCAGGCCAATCGCGCCCAGCCTCCTGCCATAATCGCCATGAAAGAAAGCCTGCGCCCGCGACGACGAGCAGCGCAATGATGAAGACGATGTAGATCAGGAAATGAGCGCCGCTTCTACAAGCCCAGGGCACGAGCGTGTAGTTGGTCTGAAACTGCATCAGCCAAACAATTGGCCCGGCGAGCATGCCAGTCCACAGAGCCAACAGCCAAGTGTTTCGATTAAATTTTTTCTCGCTCGACTCTGCCACTCTTCACCTATGAACATAGTTGAGTTGGATTGGAGCAAGGTTCACCACCGCAGGGCACGTAGGTTCACAGAGGAAGCAGAAAGAATTTCAAATCTCAAATCTGAAATCTCAAATGATTTTGATCTCCTCTGTGAACCTCAGTGCCCTCTGATAGTGAATCATAGCTTCGATACACTCAACTGCATGTTTAGACAATCTCCTCACCCAAATCACTGCCAGCGCGGTGTGAAATAGATGATTGCGTATAGCGGAATCCAGACGCCCGCTATCCAGTACCAGTAAACGGCCAGCACAGTGATGTCCAGCCTGTGCTTCTCGTCGAACTTTCTCAAAAAGACCCATAGCGCAAGGAAGACGCATTCGCCCAAGCCCGTCATCAAGTGCAGCATGTGCATGCCCAGCACGAACCACATGACAGAACCGTAAGCGTTCTCGTCCCAAGTGAACCCTATGCCCCAGAACTCTTTCCAGCGAAGTATGATTGCAGCAACGGCGAAGATTATGCAGATGAGTAGACCTATCTGGGCGACGAGTTTGTCGCCGCGCCGCGCAGCCTTGTCAACGAGGAACATGGGCACGCAGCTCAACAATATGACGAAAAGATTGATGGTCGGTATGAGCAAGTTGGGAACAGGGTCAAGCAGAAATGGCGAAATATGTGTGTGCGGCGGCGGCCAGAGCAGAAAATTCTGTCTAAGATAAAAGTATGTAGCGACAAGAATGCCGAACATAGTGGTCTCTATCATCAAGAGAAAGAGGTTGCCCCACCACAGCGGCGCGCGCGTGTCAAAGCCGTGCTGTGGCAGCGCAGAAACTTCCAACGCAGGTCGTCCAGTCATGCTCCTTCCTCCGATAATCTTGCTTCATCAAGCGAGCGCGTCTTCGGCTTCTCCAACGCTCTCACGCCTTCACTCTTCGGCTTAGACCAGAACCAGCCAAACAGTGCGAGCGTGCTCAAGGCTGCGCCTACGGGGAAACCCCAGGGAGTGAAGATTCCAACGGTGAATGTTTCGCCGACGGCAAGCGCCAATAGGAAAGGCCAGATGGAAGGGCCGGGCAATTCGTAGCGATGCTCCGGCTCTGCATCCAGAATATTCGTCACAAGAACTTCCCTACACTCTGTGCTCAAACCTACGACGACGGGCGTCTCCTCCATCTGCGACCACAGAGGGTTGCGGCCATTGACCGTCGGCAGGTAGAAGAAGTTATAAACGGGCGGCGGCGAACTCACGCTCCATTCCAATGTTTCCGCGCCCCAGGGGTTATCGCCAGCGACTTCTCCTACGCGCAATGATTTCAAGACGTTTACGAGGAAGACCAAAACAGCCAGAGCCATTACGCCCGCTCCTATTGATGCGGCCAGATTCCCGTAGCTCCATCCCATCTCAGGCAAATATGTGTAGACTCGTCGCGGCATTCCTTTCAATCCTAGCCAGTGCATTGGAAAGAACGTCAGGTTGAATCCAATGAAGAAGAGCCAGAAGTGCCATCGCCCTGCGCGCTCGCCCAACATCTTTCCAGTCCACTTAGGAAACCAGTAGTAGATAGCGCCGAAGAGTGGAAAGACCGCGCCGCCAATAAGCACGTAATGAAAATGAGCTACGACGAAGTAAGTGTCATGAACCTGCAAATCAAGAGGCACGCTTGCCAGCATCACGCCCGAAAGACCGCCTATAGTGAAGATTGCGAAGAAGCCCAGGACGAAGATGAGCGGCGTCTTCATGTGAATCTTTCCGCTCCAAAGCGTAGCAATCCAACAAAAAACCTGCACTCCGCTCGGAATCGAAATCATCATGCTCGCGCCCGTGAAGAAGCTTTGCCCAAGTTGCGGCAGAGGCGTTGCGAACATGTGATGAACCCACAGGCCAAAGCCTATGAATCCGGTTGCAATCAATGAGAGAACCATAGCCGTGTAGCCGAACACAGCGCGGCGCGTGAACGTCGCTATGATTGAAGAGATGAAGCCGAGCGCTGGAATGAAGATGATGTAAACCTCTGGATGACCAAAGAACCAGAACAGGTGCTGCCATAAAAGCGCGTCGCCGCCTTCGGCAGGGTTGAAGAAATGCGTGCTGATGAGACGGTCTGCCGGAAGCATCTGGCTCGCAAGCATAACGGCAGGCATTGCGAAGATAATCATGAAAGATGTAACAACCTGCGTCCAGACAAAAAGCGGTATTCTATTCAAGCTCATACCGGGCACACGCTGCTTGAATACGGTCGTTATAATCTCTACGGCTCCTACTAGCGCCGCTATCTCCGTGAACGTAATCATCTGTCCCCAGATGTCCACGCGCTTGCCCGGACTATACTCAGGCCCTGAGAGAGGAACATAAGCGAACCAGCCAGCGTCCGGCCCAACGTTTAAGAAGAAGCCTGTGTAGAGAAACAGCCCGCCTATCAAATAGATGAAGTAGCCGAACGCATTCATGCGCGGGAACGCTACGTTGCGCGTGCCCACCATCAACGGCACGAAGTAAAGACCTATGCCCTCCATTATCGGCACGGCGAAAAGAAACATCATCGTCGTGCCGTGCGTCGAGAAAATTTCGTTGTAGAGGTCTGGATTGAGTAAGTTATTACCGGGGCGCGAAAGCTGAAGACGCATCAACGCCGCTTCCATTCCTCCTAACAAGAAAAAGATGAACGCTGTGACGATGTAGCGCTTCGCAATCGTCTTGTGATTCGTCGTCATGAGAAAGCCCATGATTCCGCGCGGCTCTTCCCACGTGCGCTCAAGCTTGTGCAATTCGCGCTCGTCCACTTCGGGCGCAAACGCCTTTTCGCTCTTTTTCTGTTTTTCCGTCACTACAGTTTCCCTAAAAATCTCAAGGCTGCTATTTCAAATTTTCTAGATAATCCAGGAGCGCCATCAGATCGTCCGACTCCAGACTGTTTGGCGGCATGTGATTGCCCGGCTTTATGCTCTGCGAGTCAACGACCCAACCCGCAAGATGTCCGCGCGTGTTCGGCAGCGTCCCTGCTGCGAAAGTCTGTCGGCTTGCGAAGTGAGTTAGATCGGGCGCTTCGGTAGCAGCAGCAAGCGTGCCGCGAATCGTGTGGCACATCACGCACGTAGAAGTTAGAAAAACCTGCTGGCCTCGCTTCTGAGAATCAGTCACAGGTGAAACCGCTGGTTGCGCCTGGCTATCGCGCCAGCGATTAAAATCTTCCGGGGATTCAGCGATGATGTAAAAGCCCATGTTCGCGTGCTGGTGTCCGCAGAACTCTGCGCACTGGCCGCGATACATTCCTGGATGGTCAACTTCTATATAGAGCGTGCTGCTTTTGCCCGGAATCAAATCCTTCTTGCCATGAATGTTCGGCGCCCAGAAGCTGTGAATCACGTCGCGCGAAGTCATCTGAAGAAGAACGGGCTGGCCCACTGGCACATGAATCTCGTTCGCCGTAGTGAACATGCGGCTCGGCGTTGCGTCGTCGTAACGGACTTCCCACCACCACTGATGACCTGTCACTTCAATCGTCAAAACATTCTGCGGCGCGTAGAGCGGCGACGAGATTGCGCGCCCGGTGAAGAAGCTCGCCACCAGAAAGACGAAGATAATCAGAACCGTGACGGCAGTAGCGCCCACCACTACGCGTGTCATGCGCCGCTCTCTTTCAGGCTCAGGCTTCAATTCGGGTTCGTCCGTCGCCGGAATCTCCACGCGAGTTGCAGTGTCTTGTCTTGCGCGTATGACTGAAACGAAGAGCGCTATCATGACTAAAACGAAGACAGCAGAGCAGACGTAGAACATTAGCCACCAGAGTTTTTCAATTCGCGCGGCCTGTGGCCCAACCGAGTTGAGCGATGAGTTGACGCCGCCACAACCCGACAGCATCAAGCCCCACGCTGCCGCAAGCGCGAGCGCGCCCCTTTGGGTCAACAACTTTCCCTTCATCATTCTCATTGCGGTCGCTCGGCTGATTTCGGCACGCCTGTCCCCTTCGGGTGCTCCGGCGTAGTCTCCGCAGGCGCTTCCGTAGCCCGCATGTGATCGTCGCGCACAGGCGCAACGTCTCGCCTGACCAGCCCGCTCAAAGAGCGCACGTAACCTGCAATCTCCCAGACTTGATAATCAGGAATCTTGCCGCGAAACGAAGGCATGCCGTTCGGGCGCCCCTCTACAATTGTCTCGTAGACGTTCGCTGGGTCACTCCCGTAAATCCACTTGTTGTCCATCAAAGCCGGGCCAATCCCACCGCCGCCGTGAGAGTGGCAGCCCGAACAGTTGTACCACTCATAAAGCCGCTTGCCTTCACTGAGCGCGGGCGCATTCTCTTCAGCAGGATTTTTGGTTTGAACAGCAGGAATGTAACCGCCCGGATGCAGGTCGCTCTGCGATAGCGTTTCTGTGCGCGCGCCCGGCGGAGCCTGTCTAAACTCACGCCTTTCTCGTGTGCAGGAGAGAAGAAGAACGGATGCGATGACGCAGATAAGGAAGGGACGCGGCGACACGGGGACGCGGGGACGCGGAGATAAAACCAAATAGCTTCTCTCTTCTTCGCCGCGTCCCCGTGTCGCCGCGTCCCCGCGTCTGTTCTTCCCCGCGTCTACGCGTCCCTTCCTACGTGTCTTCTCTCTCATCTTCCCTTACCTGCTTTCATCCTTGATTCTGTCCGGCTTCGACTCGCGGCACGCCGTACTCGTCCAAGATGCTTTCAATCTCCGGCTTGCGCTTTTGCAGGACTCTTTCCAACTCCTCTTTGAAAGCCGAGTCGCCGTGTCGCACGCCTATTGAAATGTCGAAGACGAAGGGGAGAAACGGTTGATCTATCTGCGGCGAGACGGGAACGATTTCAAGCGCAACTTTCTGTCGCTTTGCGAAGTATCCGGCGAGCGGCCCCCAGACTATTGCAACATCAATCTGGCGATTCACAACCGCGTCAATGATTCTCGCTGGCGGACTGTCCTGCCTGTAATCGCCATAGACCGTGTAGCCAACTACGTTCGAGATGATGTGGCGATTGGTGAGCGCGTGCGCGGGCGGCGAGTTTGAAAAGTCGTCACCAATCATCTGCACACCGACTTTCAAAGTATGCAATGCAGGATCGTCGAATGAATGTATGTTTAAGTTTCTATCCCTGCGATAAACGAAGACGTAGGTCGAGCGATAATAAGGGTTGGTCGTGAGCGCCATCTCAAAACTTGTAGGCACACCCATCACAACGTCGCATGCGCCCGTCTTCAGTGTGTTGCGAATGAACCCGCGACGCTGCGCCCACCAGGTGTATTGGACGGAAGCATTCATGTCGCGCGCTATCAAATCGGCTATCTTGTTTTCAAAACCTTCCAATCGTTGGTTGGAGAACGGCAGATTGTTCGGGTCAGCGCAGACGCGCAACACATGCGTCTCGACAGGCTGTGGAGTTTGACGAACTTGCTGTTGGGACGGCTGAAAGCTTTGCGCTTGTTGCTCTCCCTTGCTCGAACAGGACAGAAGAGACTGAGCCAACGAGAAGATTAAAAGCAGAATGCATTTTGCTCGTCTCGTCTCGAAACTATTTTTACGGGAGCGCGAAGACATAGAGCGTGCCCCCTTTCGTTGTGTGCTCTGGCAGGTCGCTCATGGCGTTGACGAAGCCTAGCGCGCCAGTATCGTCGCGCGGGTCAAGGTCGCCTGCGACGATTGCGCCAGCCCATCCGCCTACGCCTGAAAGAATCGCAACGTACTGCTTGCCGTCCGGGCCTCTGTAGGTAACAGGTTGACCTATGATTCCTGAGCCGCACTTGAACTGCCACAACACTTCCCCGTTGCGCGCGTTCACGGCCTTGAACCATCCGTCCATAGTCCCGTAGAAGACAACATCGCCTGCGGTCGCAAGCGCGCCGCTCCAAACAGGAAAATCTTCCTGAATGCTCCAGACTTCCGCGGCCCTTACGGGGTCCCATGCGCTAAAGACTCCGCGCTTGCCGCCCGGCCCCGCGTACATCTTCACATTCATGCCTACGTAAGGCGTCCCGGCGATGTAGTTCGCTTCAACGCCTTCTGAGTCCATGCAAAGATTCTGGTGCGGGATGTATATGAGACCTGTTCGCGGAGAAAACGCAGACGGCTGCCAGTCTTTCGCGCCCGGCGGAGCGGGGCAGATGTTGCGTGTGACCTGTCCAACTTGCGGCGACTTCGTGTCGTCGTAGATTAATCTTCCTGTCTGAAGATCAACGCCTTTCGTAGAGGTTATGAAAGCGTAAGGGTTGGCCGAGAGCACTTGCCCGGTCGTTCTATCCAGCACATAAACGTAACCGTTGCGTTCCGGTCTGACTAGAACTTTCCTTACTTGCCCGTTCACAGGCATGTCAAGAAGAAGCTGTTCATTGATGCCGTCGTAGTCGTGCAGGTCGTGAGGCGACCATTGATAGAACCAGTGAGCATCGCCCGTGTCCGGGTTTCGCGCAAAAATTCCGCAAGTCCATTTGTTGTCGCCCGGTCGCTGGTCTGGATTCCAGGGGCCTGGATTTGCAGTTCCATGAAAAATTAAATTCTGGTCGGGGTCATATGAAATCCATCCCCACACAGTCCCGCCGCCAATCTTCCAGGCGTCCGGCGGCCATGAAGAGACGCCCAAATCTCTTCCCTGATCCGATTGATAGTAGGGCTTAAAATTCGCGCCTATGAGAACGTCAGAATCAGGCCCTGTGCTGTAAGCGCGCCAAACGATTTTTCCAGAATCTGCATCCAGAGCAGCGAGCCAACCGCGCACGCCGAATTCGCCGCCGCTGTTGCCCACCAAAACCTTGTTATTGACGACGAGCGGAGCCATCGTAAGCGTTTCGCCTATGTTGATGTTTGCTACAGATGTCTTCCAAATTTCTTTCCCCGTTTGCGCATCAACCGCGACAGAATTGCCGTCTAGAGTGTTGAAGAAAACTTTTCCGTTGGCGAAGACAGCGCCTCTGTTTACAACATCGCAACAGGCCACGCCCTGCGCTGCTGCGGCTGGCTGCGGCTCATACTTCCACTTCACAGAGCCGGGCTGCGTCAAATCCAGCGCGTAGAGAATATTGGGATAAGGCGTGACGACATACATCATGTTGCCTACGACAATCGGCGCGGCTTCCTGTCCGCGATTCACGCCAGTAGAAAAAGTCCATGCGACTTTAAGATTCTTGATGTT
>MNJR01000097.1 GCA_001920415.1 Acidobacteria bacterium 13_1_20CM_3_53_8
CTTTCATGACTGATAAGGTTATTCCAATTACTTGTACGCACTCAAGTGAGAACCGCTATACGACAATGCTGGAAATCTAACCAGAGATGTGAGTGGCAGCACATACTCATACGATGCAGAGAATCACCAGACATTATTGAATAATGGAGATATACAGGTTGGAGCTAGCTACTTCTATGATGGTGATGGAAAGAGAGTGAAGAAAGTAGTTGGCAGCAATACTACAGTATTCGTTTATGATGCTGCGGAAGACTTAAGACTACCAGGTACACCTAAACATATCCGAAAAAGATTGGCTCGAATAGCAGCGACAAACTAATTTTTTGCTTGTCTTTTATATCAAATGATGTAGAATCCTCGCGCTTTAAAAAGCACCCTCAGACGACGCGCTTCACCCGGCGCTCTTTTTTCATAATCAATCTTACCCTCTAATTGACTTTCAAATGTTAATCCACGCGAACCGATAATTATTCTACTCTGAGCTTCTAGTATTGATGCGCCTGATTGCTTCATTGCAATCAGCGCGGAGCAGCCTTTCATGCTTCGCAATAGATTTTCTCTCATACTATTCGGTCTCATGCTCGCACTCTGCGTCGTTGAGATTCAAACTGTGCTCTCGCAGTCGGCTGGCTTTCGCAAGATAACAAACACATCCGAAGAATCGCTCAATCTCAATCCGACTCTTAGCGGCGATGGCGAGCACATAGCCTTTGAATCCACAGCCGACATTGTGCACAGAGGCGAAGGCTACCATTTCAGGGCGTTCAGGGCAGATATATCAGGCGACGCTCTCAACTTTCTTCAATTCAGTTTGTCACGCGCCGTAGCGCCTGCAATCTCTCAAGATGGTTCGCGCATAGCCTTCGCATCAAACGACGATCCGCTCGGACAGAATCTTGATGGTAATTCCGAAATCTTTCTATTCGACGGCGCAATTCTTGGGCAGATAACCAACACCACGCCGCCAGACCCTTCTCAACGATTACACAACGGATGCTTTCAACCTTCAATCTCTGATGATGGACGCTTCCTCGCTTTCGCTTCAGACCGTGACATCACAGGACAAAACGCTGACGGTAATTCCGAAATCTTCATCTACGACACAGCCTCCCACAGCTTTTCTCAATTGACGAAAACCTCAGTGCCTCTTGAAATGAGCGACGCAAAGATAAGCGGCGACGGCACGCGCATCGCTTACTTGAGTAGAAAGAGAGACACCGGTGACGAACTAAGCGATCTCATTCTTCAAAAGCCTCAAGAGAATGATGCGACTGTGGTCGAAACAGGTTTCCAGGGTCTTTCACTGGCTTACGGTCGCACCATCAGCGACGACGGAAAGCGCACGGTCTATTCTGCGGAGGACGGAAACCATGTCTCCCAAATTTTTCTCTACGATGGCAGGAACGATTTAACTCGCCAGATAACGTCATTCACGGATTTCGACGACGATGTATCGTTTCAGCCTACGATAAGCGGCGATGGAACGCGCATAGCCTTTGCGACAAGGCGCGCTGTGACCACGTCAAATTCAGACCACAGCGTTGAGCTATATTTTTATGATATTCCAACAGCGCAATTCATGCGGCTGACCAGCGCTTCTTCTAGCGCGAAGGCCGAAATTGTCTCTTCGCTGAGCGATGATGGCTCAGTTATAGCTTTCAATTTTCCGCGAATCGTTTCAGGCGCAGTTGAGGCTGCCGCAAACGCGAACAATTCAGAAATCTATGTTTCTCAAATAGCACAGCGCCCGCAGAATTTCGATGATTTGAAAATCCTGAACGGCGCTTCGCTCGGCAACGAGCCTTTTCACGACACAGCGGTTGCGCAGGGCAGCATAGCGGTCGCGCGCGGTCATGCGCTTGCCATTACGACAGAGCAAGTTCATCCCGTAGACGATGGAAAATTTCCAACATCCTTTCGAGGCACAACGGTTTCCCTAAACGGTCGTCGTGCGCAGATTCTTTTCATCTCGCCGACTCAGATTAACTTTGTAGTCCCAGACGAAACGGAAACGGGAGAGGCACAGATAGTTGTCACAAACGGCGATGGTTTTCAATCCATTGGCAAGATTGAAATTTTGCGAACCGCGCCCGGCCTGTTCACTTTCAGCGGCGATGGACGCGGTGAAGGCGTAATCATGGACGCCTACACGCAAAGCGTTGGGCCATTTGACCAATGTTTCCGCGTCGGTCGCAGGCGTTCGAGCGACAGTCGAATCAATCGAACAGTCTTCCAGCTTACCCGGACTTGATGAGATTCATATGCTATTGCCCCCGGAAATTCGCGGCGCTGGCGAGGCGAGCATGTCTGTGACAGGCGATGGCGTTGTGAGCAACAGTGTAACGCTCACGCTCACGGGGAATTCACTGCGCGACGTTCTCATCAACGAGATTCTTGCAGACCCTCCCGACGGGCTTGCAGGCGACGCTAATCACGACGGCACGCGCAGTTCTTCGCAGGACGAGTTCGTAGAGCTTGTGAACACGACTGCGCATGATATTGACATAAGCGGTTACAAACTTCTGTCGCGCAGCGCAAGCAGTGTTAACACTGCGCGCCACACTTTCGCGCAGGGGACAATCTTGCAAGCGGGCGGCGCTGTAGTGATTTTCGGAGGCGGCGCGCCGCCAATTAACGACGCGATTTTCGGCGGCTCGATTGTCCTAGTAGCTTCGAGCGGGAGTCTGGGCACACTCAACAATTCAGGCGGAGCGGTCACGCTCGTTGATAATGCGAATGAGACAGTCAGCTTCGTTACATATGGCGACGCGGGAGGCTTGAAGGGCGATGCCAATCAATCGCTCACTCGCTCGCCAGACATCACAGGCGCTTTCGCGCTTCACCAATCCGCAACGGGGAGCGCTGGCCGCGCATTCAGTCCGGGCACACGTCTCGACGGAACGCCTTTCACAGTCCGCCCTGTCTCAAGAGTAGAAATCTCTCCGAGCGCTTCATCAATCTTCGTCAACGGCACACAGCAATTCATTGCGCGCGCATTCGATTCTCAAAATCAGGAGATGAGCGGCGTCATCTTCCTGTGGCAGTCTGGCAATAAAGCTATAGCAACAGTGAACTCGAACGGACTTGCGACCGCTCTTTCAGAGGGCACTACGGAAATCAGTGTGACGGCGCGTGGGATTCAATCCGCGCCAGCGCTTCTAACAGTGAAAACCGTTCCGCCCGTTCTCACTCGAATAGAAGTTTCGCCGCAAAGCGCTACAACTCCGGCTGGCGTGACACGGCAGTTCACAGCGCGAGCGTTCGATCAATTCAACCGCGAGATGAGCGGAGCAGTTTTCGCCTGGTCTTCGAGCGACACAAGCGTAGCAACGATTGACCAGACAGGTTTAGTCTCAGCAATCAAACAAGGGCTTTCGACAATCACAGCAACCGCACAGGATGTTAAAGGCGAAGCTCTGTTGAATGTCTCGGAGCCTGCAATCATCTTCAACGAAGTGCTGGCAGACCCGCCCGGCAGTTCTTCTTCGGATTTAATCGGAGATGCTAATCATGACGGCGTTAGAGATTCAGGTGACGAGTTTATAGAGCTTGTTAATCAATCATCGTCAGCCGTCAATATTACAGGCTGGACTATTCGCACACGCTCTCTGACAGGAACGACCTCAACATTGCGTCACACTTTTTCGCCCGCAACGATAGTTCCTGCTGGCGATGCAATCGTAATCTTCGGAGGCGGAAATATTAATGCCGGGAATCCTGCATTCGGCGGCGCGCAGGTGACAAAAGCTTCCACAGGTCAACTCTCTTTGACCAACACAGGACTCTTCATCACCGTCAACGACGATACCGGAAATGTCTTAGCTGAGTTTGCATACGGCGGAACTACTGGATTCCGGGGCGATCAAGATCAATCATTGACGCGCTCGCCTGATATTTCTGGAAGCTTCGTGCTTCACACTGCGGCGTCTGGCGCTGGCAGCAAAAAATTCTCGCCGGGCACAATGGCCGACGGTTCTTTCTTCATCCCTCGAAAGGGACGCCTTTCGAGCGTGACGCTCGCGCCTGCTTCGGCAGATGTGACAGTTGGGGCTGCGACACAGTTCACAGCGCAGGCTTTCGATCAATTCAACCGTCCATTGCCCCCAAAGATTTTCAACTTCACTTCGAGCGACACAAACGTCGCATCAATCGAGAGCGTAAATGTGGATCAAACGGGCGCGAGCGCTACTGCGACTTTTAGGGGAATACGGGTTGGCGCGGCTCAGATTCTTGCGAGCGCGACGGACGGCGACACAACGCTGACAACCTCTACTTCTACATTGAATGTCAAACCTGAGCCGCAGCGCATCACTCATGTAGAAGTCACGCCTTTGAACTCTTCTGTCAATCGAGGCGGAACAACGCAGTTCGTGGCTATGGCCTTTGACCAGAACGATCAGATCGTCGCGAGCGCAAGTTTCGCATGGTCATCAAGCAACACGACGGTTGCGACGATTGACGCGAGCGGCCTTGCGCGAGGAGCGGGGATTGGGAGCGCGACCATTTCAGCAATAACGTCGAACGGTTCAGGCGGAAAAGTTTCGGGCGAAGCGAAGTTGAACGTACAGGTTCCGCTCGTCATCAATGAAATTCTGGCAGACCCGCCGGGTTCAGCGGCCACAGACCTAGCGGGCGATGCAAACCGTGATGGAACGAGAGATTCCGACGATGACGAATTTGTTGAGATACTGAATAACTCGACCGGTGCAGTTGATATTTCCGGCGTAGTCATCTCTGATTCTACAACCAGTAGATTTACTTTCCCTGCCAACACGATTCTCTCTTCAGGCCGCGCAGCAATTATTTTCGGCGGAGGCAATCCGCCCTCAAACGATACGGCTTTCGGCGGCTCGCTCGTCTTTACTACCTCTTCTTTGAGCCTGAATAACTCCGGCGACACAGTGACGCTGAAGCTTACGATTTCAGGAAGCGATATAGTCATCGCTGCTCAAACTTACGGAGCGGAAGGCGGCGCGGATCAATCTTTGACGCGCTCGCCAGACGCAGAAGCGATGTCAACCGGTGGCCAATTCATAGGCCATACAGCCGCGCCGAATTCAACAGGCAGAGCCTTTTCGCCGGGCACTCGCGCAGATGGCACACCTTTCGGCTCGCCACCTGTTACACGCATTGCCGTCACCCCACAGTCCGGCACTCTCAATTTAAACGAGACTCAATCTTACATCGCGCAGGCTTTCAGCAATTCGCAAGGCAGCGAAGTTGAAATCCCGAACGTCTCGTTCATATGGGATTCGAGTGATGCTAACAAGGCAAGCATCTCGCCTTTAACCGGTCGCACGACGACCGCAACAGCAATCGCGCCCGGAACCGTCTCTATACGCGCACGCGCAGGTGGCGCACAAGATTCAGGCTCTTTGACGATTAACCCGCCGCCTCCTGTTCTCAACAGCGTGACGCTCACGCCTTCCAGCGCCGGCATCATCGTCGGAGATACTACGCAATTTAGCGCGCGCGCTCTGGATCAGTACGGCAATCAATTCAGCAACGTCAATTTTAGTTTTACTTCAAGCGACACGAACGTTGCTACGATTGAAAATGTAGATACGGATTCAAGCGGAAGCGCAACGGCGAGCGTCACTGGTCGCCAGAGTGGTTCTACGCAGATTCGCGCGACTGCTTCAGACGGCACAAGAACAGTGATGAGCAATGCTGCGACGTTGACTGTTAACAACCCGCCTCCTGTTGTCGCTCGTGTAGAAGTTACGCCGACTGTCGCCACGATAGGCATAGGCGTGACTCAGCAGTTCATCGCTCACGCTTTTGATTCGAGCAATCAGGAGATTACACCAATCTCTTTCAGTTGGAGTTCGAGCGCGCTCGATGTGGCGACGATTAATCAGAGCGGAATGTCTTCGGGCGTAGGGCAAGGCACGACTCAAATCACTGCGACAGCAGGCGGCGTAACAAGCGCTCCGTCTTCTCTAACGGTTGCGCGAAAGCCTGCGCTGGATGAGCTAATCGTTAACGAAGTTTTTGCTAATCCGGGCACGGGCGGCGATGCCAACCGAGACGGTACTGCCGGAGGCGGCGCTTCAAGCGACCAGCGCGACGAGTTCGTAGAAGTATTAAATTCTACGAGCGTGCCGCTTGATCTTTCATTTCTGAATCTCTACGACAACACGACCACGCGGCGTCACCAGTTCCCCGCCAACACCATTCTTCAACCGGGGCAGGCCGCCATAATCTTCGGCGGCGAGACCGGCACGCCAACCGCCTCAAAGATTCCGGGCATCGCGCCGGGCATTGATTCACGTTTGAGTGTTGCGTCGAATAGTTCGTTCGGCGGCGCAGTCGTGCAGGTCGCCAGCAGCTACGGCCTGAGCGGCAGCGCTACGAGCGGTCTGGGACTCAACAACACAGGCAATCCTGCGGACTGCATACGCATCGTTGACGGTACAATTACAGGCAGCGGATCGGGCACAATCAATGGCACGCTTCTGGGCGAATCCTGCTACACAATTTCAACTTCTACGACCGACAAATCTTTCACGCGCGCAGATGGAGAGACGGGCGGCAATCGTAACTTCACAACCTCAGACTTTCACCCTGTAATTAACAATGCTTCGTGTCCGTATAACGGCAGACAGTTTTCGCCGGGATTCAAGAGAGACGGAAATCACTTTCAGTAAGGTAAAAGTAAAAAGGTAAAAGGCAAAAGTGAAGATGGAAGATATTAGAGAAAGAACCTTTAAGTTTGCTATTCGAATAGTGAAACTATGTCAGCATCTTGATGAGTTGCCGGGAGTCGGACGCACACTTGGGAAACAGTTGTTGCGCGCTGGCACGTCAATCGGCGCTAACGCTGAAGAAGCCAAAGCCGGGCAAAGTAAGCCCGACTTTATAAGTAAATACGCCATCGCGCTGAAAGAAGCACGCGAAACACTTTATTGGCTGCGCCTGCTTACAGCGGCGCAGATTTTACCCATGGAGCGTCTTTCTGAACTTCAATCTGAATGTGATGAATTGGCACGCATCATAGGATCAATCATCGTCTCTGCCAAGAAATAGATAAAGGCAAAGGAAAGGCAAAAGGTAAAAGTAAAAAGGCAAAAGTTAGGGGAAGCCAATCTTTTAATTAAAAGCGGTTTGCGGCCTTCCTTTTGCCTTTTACCTTTTTACTTTTGCCTTTATTTTATCGCGCCTGCGATGGGGCTTGAGGCGCTGGCATAAAGTCTTTTAGGCATTCTTCCAGCTATGTAAGCGAGCCGTCCGGCTTCGATTGCAAGCCGCATTGCTGTAGCCATCTTTTCAGAATCCTGCGCTTCCGCAATCGCCGTGTTCATCAGAACCGCGTCCGCGCCGAGTTCCATAGCAATCGCTGCATCGCTGGCTGTGCCAACGCCCGCGTCAACTATGATGGTCGCGTACGGCAATTGCTCGCGCATGATGCGCAGGTTTGCAGGGTTCTGAACACCCAAGCCGGAACCAATTGGCGCTGCCAACGGCATCACTGCTGCGCAGCCCGCGTCGAGCAGCTTTTTTGCCATGATGAGGTCATCTGTGAAATACGGAAGAACCATGAAACCTTCTTTGACTAAAACTCGTGCCGCTTCAAGCGTCTGCTCGTTGTCGGGGAAGAGCGTCGTTGCATCGCCGATGACTTCAAGCTTGATGAGGTCTGTGTTAAGAGCTTCGCGCGCTAATCTGGCAGTTCGTATTGCGGCTTCAGCCGTATCACAGCCCGCAGTGTTTGGAAGAATGATGAGCGAAGGATCAAGGTGGTCTAGGAATGATTCCGAATTGCGATTGAGCGGGACGCGGTTCACGGCAACTGTTACCATCTCTGCGCCAGAGGCCTTGTGTGCAAGCTTCATCTCTTCGTAGCTGCGATATTTTCCCGTTCCTATAATGAGCCGTGACGTGAATGTGCGTCCTGCTATCTCAAATTTATTATCAGATTTCGTTGTAATGGTCGGAGCAACGCTGGACATTTTTACAAGAACGCTTTCTTAAAATTTCTGTGTGGAAACTTTATCACCTTCAGGCAAAATTAAAAACTCACGTCGGCGCAGTCAGGGTTTTCAAACGGACGAAAACGGCGAGCTTCCACCGCCCACGAAGTGAACTATCTCTATGCGATCATCTTCACCGAAGGTAGTCTCAGCCCATTCACTGCGCCGAATGACACGGCGATTCAATTCGACGGCGACTCGTTCAGGCGTAAGGTGAAGAGATTTTATCAACTCGGCTAGAGTTATATTTTCGGAAACTTCCCTGATGTCGCCATTAATAACGATTCGCAATTTCCCTGAAAACCCTTTCATGCGGAATGTATGATGCGGCGCAGTTCGGCCTCGCGCCCGTCCATCTCTACTCGTATCAAAAGTGCAGCGCGGCCAGCATTGAATTTCGGTATCGAAACGAAGACGAGGGCTACGCCGTCCCTATCTGTTGTCGCAGAGCTTATGACGGGTTTGAATGTCGTCCCCAGAACTTTGACTGTCACGGGCGCGTCATGCACTGCCACTTTACTCCCCATTGGACCATGACTCACGCGCACGCGCAGAGTCACGTATTCGCCTGAGCGCAATTCTCTCTCTTCAAGTAAATCCAGATGAAGAGCGTCCTGGGCAGCTTCCGTGTGTGGGAAACCCGTAGTGTCTGTAGGATGGGCTTCGGGAAGAGATTGAGCATCTACTGGCGGCTGTGCCTGTGATATTTCCGGCTGCGTAGGCGAGACTTGCGGCCTCTCTTCTGAGATTATCGGTCTGGGCGCGCGTGTAGCCGCGCTGCGCTGGGTCATTCGCTTCAGGTCTTCAATTCGTCCTGCCTGAATCGCCGCGCAGATGAGCCTGTGCTGGCGCTGCAAACGTTCCGCCAAGATAGCTTCGTCGAATCCTTCGACGATGAGATCATTGTAAGGTGAGCGCTTGCTGGCAAGAATTGCTCCGCCCGAATAGACCAGCGAGAGTATGAGGGGCGAGTCCAGTCCTTTGTCTTCCGTCTGCACGTGATAGACTACGCCGCTGTGCTCTACGTCCGTGTTGAATCCTGTGATCACGCTTGATCTTGATTTCCGATTAAAGTCCCGCTAGCTGAAAAAGAAAGCTCTGGTGGGAGGCGTCAACTATGCACAGTAGCACAGCAATTTTCTGACGGTCAATCATCTTCTCCAAACGCTGTTTCATGAAAGAAAAGCAGACTTGACACTCAAACATCCATGCTCTACGATGAGCTTGTACAATGATTCTCAATCTCTGTTCCGGCGCATGAAGCAGCAAGGCACTTCGAGTGTCTGACGAGCCGGAGCTTTCTCTGTTTCGGTGAGAGGGCGCGATGACAAGGTTCGACCTGAGAGACTATCTTCCCGTTCTACTCATGTTCGTAGTGGCTGCGGGTTTCGCCGTAACCAACATTCTGCTCACACAGTTGGTCGGACAGCGCAAGCAGACACGCACCAAACTGATGCCCTACGAGTGCGGCAAAGACCCCGTAGGAAGCGCGCGCGAACGCTTCTCAGTAAAATTCTATTTGATAGCGATGATCTTCATACTCTTCGACATTGAAGTCATCTTTCTAGTTCCCTGGGCTGTCGTCTTCAAGACGCTCGCAGGGCCAGAATACGGTCTGAGGAATCTGGTTTACACGGAGATGATGGTCTTCGTCATCCTGCTTCTAGCCGGATACATCTACGTCGTTAAGAAGGGCGCATTCGACTGGGGCGAGCGCGCAAGGCATGAGGCTGAGGCTGAGGCGCGAGCGCTTGAAGATTTGAGAAAGAAGGAACTGGCAGCACGACGCGCAGCATGAAAAGCCGAAAGTCAGTAGACAGAATTTAGAAGCCAGAAGGCTTAAGAGTGTTCAATATTGAATGATGAAAAGCAGCCTCGTCTTAATTCAATGCTCTTTCTTACGGCTTCTGAATTCTGTCTACTGACTTCTGACTCCTGAGGGTTTTTATGGGACTCGAAAATGTAATTGCAGAAGCTTTGCCTGAAGTGCTGACGACTCGTCTGGATTCGCTGGTGAACTGGGCGCGTAAATCCAGTCTGTGGCCTGCTACGTTCGGTCTTGCATGCTGCGCCATAGAGATGATGAACGCCACTAGTTCTCGAAACGATCTTGCTCGCTTTGGCTCTGAAGTGTTCAGGGCAAGCCCGCGACAGGCTGATGTGATGATCGTTTCTGGCCGCGTGTCGCGCAAGATGGCTCCTGTGCTTCGACGCATCTACGACCAGATGCCTGAACCTAAGTGGGTTATTTCAATGGGCGCGTGCGCAACATCGGGCGGGGTGTTCGACAACTACGCAATTGTGCAGGGCGTTGATAAGGTTGTGCCCGTAGATGTTTACATACCGGGCTGCCCGCCGCGACCAGAGATGTTGATTCACGCAGTGATGATGCTGCAAGACAAAATCATGCGCGAATCCTTGCGTGATCGAAAGGACGTGCCAAGGGAAGAAGCGCGCGAGGCTGTGCCTCCGGGCACATTGCCGGCATCTGGAGTTTCGGCAACCAATGAAGCAGCGGCGCAGACAAGACCATACACAATTGCATCGCGCCACGAGCGACGCCGCTCGTATTAATCGAGCAGGGCTTGATACAGTTTTCAGTTTTTAGTTTTCAGTTTTCAGAAAGAAGAGCAAAAAGCTTTTAACTGAAAACTGAAAACTGCTCTTATGTTACGAGAAGAAAATGGCTAACGAAACTGAACAGGCGGGAGGCTCTGAAAACAGAATTCTTCGGACGCCTAAGTACAAAACGCCGTCGCCGGAACAGGTGGCGGCGTTGCAGCAAGAGCACCCCGCATGGATAACAGAAACAGTAAGCGCATTCGACGAGATAACCGCAATCGTCCCGCGCGAGAGCATCACTGCTATCTGCTCTCATTTGAAGACCGCGCAGGGTTTTGAATTCAACATGCTTGCAGACCTTTGCGGCGTTGATCGCGGGCCGGAGGAAGAGCCGCGTTTTGAAGTCAACTATCATCTCTTCTCAACCACACTGCATCATCGCCTGCGCTTGAAAGTGTTGCTCGACGAACGGGACGCGCACGTCAACTCGGTCACAAGCATATGGCGAACAGCCAACTGGCACGAGCGCGAAACCTTCGATCTCTTCGGCGTGATTTTCGACAACCACCCAGACCTGCGCCGCATACTTTTGCCGGACGAGTGGGAAGGTCATGCGCTTCGCAAAGATTTTCCGCTGCGCGGCTATGAGCCATACAGCCTGACGTGAGGATTTTGGATTTTAGATTTTGGATTTTGGATTCAATTAATATGAAAGCTGAATTCTCAAAATCCAAAGCTCAACGCATTAGTCGAGCCAATCTAAAATCCAAAATCTAAAATCCAAAATCGTTATGAGCGTTTCTCTTCCGCCACAATTTGAAGTCATTGATCGTCCGCTCGACACGCAGATGACCATCTCGTTCGGGCCGCAGCACCCCAGCACGCACGGCGTGTTGCGTCTTGAGATGGTGCTGGACGGCGAGATGATTGTGCGCGCCATTCCTGACATAGGCTATCTGCATACGGGGATGGAGAAGCTCTTCGAGTACAAGAAGTGGCAGCAGGGCATAGTCATCACAGACCGCATGGATTACCTGAATCCATTAGGTAACAATTTGGCTTACGTGATGGCCGTTGAAAAACTTCTTGGTCTGGAGATTCCCGAACGCGCCGAAGTGATTCGCGTGATGATGTGCGAGTTGCAGCGAATCGCTTCGCACCTGGTCTGGTTGGGCACGCATGCGCTAGACATAGGCGCGATGACTGTCTTCTTCTACTGCTTCCGCGAACGCGAAAAGATTCTGAATCTAATCGAAGCAGCATCCGGCGGGCGTCTCACGCCTTCCTACTTTCGCATAGGCGGTTTGATGATGGACTTGCCGCCGGGCTTCGAGCGTCGCGTTCAGCAATTTCTCGAAAAATTTCCGAAATCCTGCGACGAGTTCGACACGCTTCTTACAGGCAACAAGATTTTCCAGAGGCGCACGCAGGGCGTAGGAATAATTTCTGCTGAAGACGCGATTGACTGGGGACTGACAGGCCCGTGCCTGCGCGGAAGCGGCATCGAGATTGATGTCAGACGAGTTAATCCATATACGGGCTACGAGAATTACGATTTCGTAGTGCCCGTCGAAGATGGCTGCGATGTTTGGGCGCGCTACAAGGTGCGCATGCGCGAGATGAGAGAGTCGCACAAGATCGTTGCTCAGGCGCTGGCGCGTCTGAAGCCTGGGCCAACGAAAGCGGACGCGCCTAAAGTCGTTCTGCCTGAACGCGAGGCTATGAAGACGCACATGGACGCGCTCATACATCACTTCCTGATTATAGCCGAAGGCTTCGACGTTCCGGCAGGCGAAATCTATCACCCTATAGAAGCTTCTAAGGGCGAGCTTGGCGTTTACATCAAATCGGACGGTGGCCCGAAGCCCGCGCGCGTTCACTTTCGCGGCCCAAGCTTCGTAAACCTTTCCGCTCTGCCGCAGATGGCCGAGGGCGAAATGATCGCAGACGTTGTAGCAATCATAGGCTCGATTGATATTGTGTTGGGAGAAATAGACCGCTAACGGTTTTCAGTTTTCAGTTTTCAGAAATTTTCTGGGCTGAAAACTAAAAACTGAAAACTAAAAACTGAGAAATGAGCGAGCAGTTCACGCCGAACAATCCGTTGCCGCAGGAGGCTAAATTGCCTGCGGAGATAGCCAGTTTCTCGCCAGCGGTGGAGGCTGAGATTGACGCTCATCTGGCTAAATATCCTGTGAAGCGCTCGGCCATACTGCCGCTGATGTTCATTGTTCAGCGCGAGCGCGGCTATCTTGATCCGCCGGGCGTGGCTTATCTTGCAGACCGGCTTGGCGTGAGAATCACGGATATATGGGAGGTTGCGACCTTCTATTCGATGATCAACACGAAGCCTGTCGGCAAGTATCACGTGCAGATTTGCCGAACGCTCTCGTGCAAGATAATGGGCGCTGGAAAAATCACTGAGCACTGCGCCAAACGATTGGGCATCAAGCCGGGCGAGACCACAGAAGACGGAATGTTCTCATTATCGGAAGTCGAATGTCTGGGCTCATGCGGGACTGCGCCCATGATGCAGATAGGTTTCGATTACCACGAGAATTTAAGTGCGGAGAAAGTTGACGAGATTCTTGATTCCTGCTCGCGCGGCGAGTACAGGTATAGCATGAAGAGTTGAAAAGAGGGTAAATGGTGAATAGTAAATAGTAAATGGTAAAAACCGCTTTCTTCCATTTACCATTTACTATTCACCATTTACCCACCCTTATAAGATTATGTTTATAGGCGCAATAGGCTGCGAGCCACTTCAGTTAAAGCGAGTAAACCTTGAGCACTCGCGCACGATTGATGTGTACAAGCGCAACGGCGGATACGATGCGATAAAGAAAGTTTTGGGCGGGATGTCGCCCGACGACGTTATCAACGAAGTGAAGAAGTCTGCGCTTCGCGGTCGCGGCGGCGCAGGGTTTCCTACGGGGATGAAGTGGAGCTTCGTGCCGAAGGATTCGCCGAAGCCCAAGTATGTCGTTTGCAACGCTGATGAATCGGAGCCGGGCACTTTCAAAGATCGCTACCTGATGGAGCGCGACCCGCACATGCTGATAGAAGGCATGCTGATTGCCGCTTATGCGCTCGGCGCACGCATCAATTACATCTACACGCGCGGCGAGTACCGATACTTAATCAACATCATGGACGCGGCTCTGGACGAAGCGCGCTCGGCGGGTCTGCTGGGCGAAAAAATCTTGGGCACAGATTTCTCTTGCGACATCTACACGCACACGGGCGCGGGCGCTTACATCTGCGGCGAGGAGACAGCGCTCTTGAGTTCCTTAGAAGGCTTGCGCGGCCATCCTAGAATGAAGCCTCCCTTCCCAGCCGTCTCCGGTCTTTACGCTTGCCCTACGGTCGTGAATAACGTTGAGACTCTGACCGCAGTGCCCGACATAATCAAGATGGGCGGCGAGGCTTACCAGAAACTCGGTACTGAAAAGAGCGGCGGAACAAAAGTCTGGTCTGTGTCGGGGCACGTTAATCGTCCGGGCGTGTATGAGCTTCCTATGGGCTACGTGGATATGGAAAAGTTCATAATGGAAGATTGTCAGGGAATTTTGAACGATAAGAAATTAAAAGCTGTGATTCCCGGCGGCTCAAGCGTTTACATCATGCCTGCCGCAGACATAACCGGCAAAGGCGTTCGCATGGATTACGAGGGATTGGTCGCGGCTGGCTCTATGGTAGGCTCAGGCGGATTCATTGTGATGGACGAAACAGTTGATGTTTTCGAGTCAACGAAGAATCTAATCGAATTTTACAAACACGAGTCATGCGGCTGGTGCACGCCGTGTAGAGAAGGCACGGACTGGCTCGTCAAAGTTTTCAAGCGAATAGCGCGCGGCGAAGGTCGCCCGGAAGACGCACAACTCATCTTGGATTTGTGCGATAACATCGAAGGCAAATCCTTCTGTCCGCTTGGCGACGCGGCAGCATGGCCGATTCAGTCTGCGATAAAGAAGTTCCCGGAGGATTTCAAGCGACACCTTGCGCCGCTTACCATGCAGACGGAAACGGAGGTCGCGGCGGATTAGAAGTGATGATTAAGATTATCGAAGCACGCGCGCTCAGTCCATATCGCCTCTATGTCAAGTTCTCTGACGGTGAGGAGGGCGAAATTGACTTGTCCGCACTAGCCGGGCAAGGAGTGTTCGCGGCATGGAACGATCCAGAATTCTTCAAAAGGGTTCATATCAGTTCTACAGGTCGAAGTCTTGAGTGGGGAAATCTGATAGATTTGTGCGCCGACTCGCTTTATATGAGTTTGACAGGGCAGTCTCCACAGGAATTGTTTCCAAAATTGGCGCACGAGGGGATGCGTGCCTGAAGTTTGCCGTTTTTACGGAATCGTCATCAAGATATTCTATTCGGATCATCCGCCGCCACACTTTCATGCTGAGTATGGCGAGCACGAAGCGTTGGTTACGATAGCTGAGGCGGACGTTTTCGCTGGAAGCTTGCCGAAGAGAGCTATGAATATGATCAAGGAGTGGGCTGAGTTACATCGAGAGGAATTGAATCAGGATTGGGAGTTGGCTCGCCAATCGCAGCCATTGAACAGAATTGATCCATTGCTTTAATAATCATGTCCACCGAATTAATAAAAGTCACTATAAACGGAAAAGAGTTTCAAGTCGCAAAGGGCGCGCGGCTGATTGACGTGTGCCGCGAGCAGGGCTTCAACATTCCTTCATTCTGCTATTACGCAGACCTTGCGCTTCAAGCGTCCTGCCGAATGTGCCTTGTGCGCATTGAGAAGATGCCGAAGTTGCAGACTTCTTGCACGATTACCTGCACGGACGGCATGGTCGTCACGACCGAGAGCGAGGAGATTGAGAAGGCGCAGCGCGCTATGGTCGAGTTCCTGCTGGCAAATCACCCGCTCGATTGTCCCATCTGCGACCGTGGCGGCGAATGCGAGTTGCAGGAGATGGCTTTCGACTGGGGCAATCTGGAAGAGCGCTTCACGGAACGAAAGAACGCGCAGCCCGAAAAATATCTCTCGCCAATCGTAGCGAACGATCCGCAGCGCTGCATACTCTGCAAGCGATGCACGCGCGTGTGCGACGAGTGGATGGGCGAGGATGCGATTGAGGCGGGAGGACGCGGCGCGAATACCGTCATAGGAACTTTCGGCGGCTGGCTCAACTGCTCTGAGTGCGGCAACTGCATAGAAGTCTGCCCTACGGGTACGCTTCTTGACGCAACCTATCGCCATCAGGCTCGTCCCTGGGAGTTGCAGCAAACGGTCACGACTTGCACTTATTGCTCAGACGGATGTCAGGAGTCCGTAGGCTCGCGCGCTGGCGAAGTGATGCGCGTTGTTGCGCGCGACCGTTATGTGAACGGGCACAACGGCGAATTTTTGTGCATAAAGGGTCGCTTCGCGCATACATTCATCAACGACGAGACGCGCCTGCGCACGCCCATGATTCGCTACAAGAAGGGCGGAAAACTTATTCCCGCCACATGGGACGAGGCCGTTAAGTTCGCGACGCGAGGATTAGATAAAGCGGCAGAAGCGCACGGCGCAAATTCAATTGCTGTTGTGGGAAGCCCGCGACTGACGAACGAATCGCTATACGCTCTCAAAAAATTTGCCACAGAGCTTGTCGGAACTGAAAACTACACGGCGACAGACGCATTCAGCCTCTCGCCCTTCTTCCAAAACCTGGGCGGACAGATTGCAACGCACCGCGATATTCGCCACGCAAAAACAATCGTGCTCATAGGCGGCGAGCCTGAAGAGTTGCAGCCTTTCGCAGGAAAGCAGATTCGGCAGGCTGTGAGAAACGGCGGCGCAAAGCTTGTCATTATCAACAGCACGCCCATCAGATTGAAAGAGCGCGCAACTCAGTTTCTTCACATCAATCCTGAAACGGAAGACGCTGCGGTTCTGGCAATCTTCAATCAGGCGCATAACGAACTGGCCGCGCGCAAGATGGGCGTTCAGGAAACTGAGTTGATTGAATTGCGCCGCACGATAACGAACACAGAAGGCGACGTTGTAATAATGTTCGGCGGCGAAGTGAGCGCCGAAGCTCAATCGCTTCTGGCTCAGATGCCCTATCTCTTCAACAAAGAGGGGCGGCGCGCTCTGCTTCATCCGCTGCCGCTTTATAACAACAGCGTAGGCGCGACAGACATGGGGCTGATGTATGGCAAGCTCGGCGCAACTGAAATGCTTGATGCTGCTGGCGACAGTGTTCACGCGATGTATGTCGCTGGCAGTTTTCTGCCTCAACACCTAACGGGACGCGAAGACTCTTTGGGTAAACTCGATTTTCTTGTCGTGCAGGAATTGTTTGAGACAGAGACCACGCGATTCGCAGATGTAGTCTTCCCTGCCGCTTCGTTTGCAGAAGCGGATGGAACGTTTACGAACAGCGGCGGTCTTGTGCAGCGCGTTCGCCAGACAATTCCGCCCGTAAATCAATCGAAGCAGGACTGGGTGATAACCGCTCAACTCTCTAAGGAGCTTGGCGTTGATTTCGGATTTCAGATGTCTGCGAGCGCAGTTTTCGGGGAGATAGCAGAGCGCATTCCAGCATACGCAGGTCTTCGTTACCCGCTTCTTAAAGACGAGACGAACCCCGTGCAGGTTAAGCACGCAACTATTGAGCAGCGCGATCTTTCGCAAGAATCCGAAGCAATAAGAGCGCGCGTCGAAAAGATGAGCGATACGGCGACGAAGATAAACGCGACGCCTCCGGTCGGCCACGAGCTTTTCAAGATTGGAACACTGACAGACAAGTTGCCGCAGATGCACCTGCTAGCAAGCGGCAACCCGAAGCCCCCGACTCTGGCTGTCTCGCCGCTTTACCAGATAACCGTTGACGCGGGAATGAAGCGCGAGGCCATTGGTGGAGACTGAAGGGATTTTAGATTTTGGATTTTGGATTTTGGATTAAGTCTTTTGATGAATTCGAACTTTTGAATCCAAGATTCAGGATGGCAGCCACGCCAATCTAAAATCCAAAATCTAAAATCCAAAATCGTTTTATGGACTGGAATAACCCTTGGATTTTCGCGGGCGTTAAGTTCATCGCCATCAACGTGGCTTTCGTAGCCGTGCTGATGATTGTGGCCTACTCTGTGCTGGCGGAGCGCCGCGTCCTTGGCTTCATTCAAGGCAGGTTGGGGCCGAATCGTGTTGGCCCAGGCGGATTGCTTCAGCCCTTCGCAGACCTGCTGAAATTCATACTCAAAGAAGACATCATCCCTGACAAATCAACGCGCTTTGTCTATTTCCTTGCGCCTGTTATAGCCATCACGACTGCGCTGATGACGATTGTCGTCTACCCGTTTGGGCCTACCATTCACATCCCTTTTACAGATTGGTACGTGCCGCTCGTAGTCACACGCATGGACGTTGGGCTGCTCTACGTGCTAGGCATAACGAGCGTAGGCGTTTACGGAATCGCTCTAGCCGGATGGTCTTCAAATAACAAGTACAGTTTGATGGGCGGCCTGCGCTCATCTGCACAGCTAATCTCTTACGAACTGAGTCTGGGACTTGCGCTCATAGGTGTGATTTTGCAATCGGGGACGCTAGACCTTTACAGCATTGTGGAGAGACAGTCGGGCTGGTACGGGATGCATTGGAACATCTTCTGGCTTCAGCCTCTGGGTTTTCTGGTCTATCTGATTTCAGCAATAGCCGAGACCAATCGAGTTCCATTCGACCTGCCCGAAGCAGAAACCGAGTTGGTCGCAGGCTTTCACACAGAATACAGCGCCATGAAATTCGCGCTCTTCTTCATGGCCGAGTACGTCAACATGTTGACGGTCTCTATGCTTGCGACGACGCTATTCTTGGGCGGATGGAACGGCCCCGGCGTACAGACTTTCCCTTTGCTCGGCGTTCTCTACTTCTTAATCAAAGTTATATTTTTCATCTTTCTATACATCTGGCTGCGCGGCACGCTCCCGCGCTTTCGTTTCGATCAGTTGATGAGTTTCGGCTGGAAATTTCTGCTGCCCGTCGCAATCCTAAACATCATCATTACTGCGACGCTCGGCTGGTTCGGTTGGATATGATAAGAGCAGTTTTCAGTTTTTAGTTTTCAGTTTTCAGCTTTAAGAAAAAGCTGCGAACTTCGCTGATGATCAACTAACTGAAAACTAAAAACTGAAAACTGAAAACTGTTTCCCGTCACTCAAAAAGATGTTCACGGTTCCTCTTTTTCTACTTTTCGCGGGGTTTGCGATTGGGTGCGCGATTTCTATGGTGGCGCAGCGCAATCCGCTTTATAGCGCCATCTCATTAGTTGGCGTATTTATTTCGCTTGCGTGTTTGTATGTGATGCTGGCCGCGCCGTTCATAGCTGCCGTGCAGGTGATCGTTTACGCGGGCGCGATTATGGTGCTGGTGGTGTTCGTCATCATGCTGCTGAATGTGGAAGAGAAGGAGAAGAGACCTGCGAGGCTGGGGATTCTTATACCTGCTGCGGTTCTCCTAGCCGCCGTTTTGATTGCTGAAGCCTCTTTCATCTTCTACTTTGTCGACAGAACTGGACAGCCATACGATCCTACAACTTCGAATGTAGGTTTGACCGCTTCGATTGGCGTGGGTCTTTTCACTCAATACCTTCTACCTTTCGAGGTGACATCCGTGCTCCTTTTGATGGCGATTGTAGGCGCAATGACGCTGGCTCGCAGAACGGGAGGCGGATTTCTCTCGCCCAACGTGCGCGCTGTTCCGGGCGCGCAGGTTCTCCCGCGCCAGATTGTTGACGTAAGCGCTGCTGGCGATGCAACGCCCGTTGTGACCAATACTACGGAAGAGGCGGCCAAGGTGTTAGGCGTTAGCAGCGAGGATGAGAAGCTTGATAAGGATTAAGGAACGTGAATCGTAAAGATAGGTGAATAGAAAATAGTAAATGGTGAATGGACGGAAAGCTCTTTCCATTTACCATTAACCACTAACCATTTACCCTCTTTTCACGACTCACTATTCACGAACTATAAAGCTATGTACGTTCATCTTTCATGGTATCTGGCGCTCTCTGCGATTCTTTTCACGGTCGGAGTCGTAGGCGTAATCATCAAGCGCAATATCATCTCCATGTTCATGTGCATTGAACTGATGCTCAACGCCGTGAACCTGACGTTCGTTGCATTCTCAAGCTCTTTCAGAGACGTGACGGGGCAGCTATTCGTCTTCATTGTGATGACTGTTGCGGCGGCAGAGGCAGCAGTAGGACTTGGCATCATCATTGCCATCTTCCGCAACCGCGAATCTCTGGACGTTGACGAGGCGAACATTTTGAGGCTATGAGAGAGAACAGTTTTCAGTTTTTAGTTTTCAGTTTTCAGCTTTAAGAAGCTGTTTGAAAATTCCCTTTAGCCGCGCGAAGCGGCTCGAAGAAGGTAGCCAGATGTGAAACGTCTGGTATGCGGTGAATAAAAGAGATGCGCATTGAAGATGCGCGCCGAAACTCTCTGGCGCGTCTTCAACGCGCGATGTCTTACCACGTTGACTGATTCCAGATGTTTCACATCTGGCTACCTTCTTGCTGCGCCTTCGGCGCGAGATTCGGAATTTTCAAACAGCTTTAAGAGAAAGCTACGAGCTTTGCTGACAATCAACTAACTGAAAACTAAAAACTGAAAACTGAAAACTAACCTATGCTGCGTTACATCATCTTCGCGCCGCTCGCTGGAGCAGCTATTAACTGGCTGATTGGGCGACGCCTGCGAAGCGAAGCGTTCAGTGGCGCAGTCGCCTGTCTAGCCGTTGCAGTCTCAACCGTTATCGCATTCATGCTTGCTTTCGGCGCGGGCGGCGCTCTTCATGTTAATGAGCCGAACAACACAACGCCTGTTCTGGATCACATCTGGACATGGCTTCAGGTCGGAAATTTCAGGGCAGATTTCGGCCTGGGCATGGATCGCTTGAGCGGAATCTACGCGCTCTTCGTCACATTCGTTGGTCTGCTGATTCACATATTCGCAACTGGCTACATGCACGGCGATAGAGGTTTCTATCGTTTCTTCGCTTACCTGAATCTCTTCATGTTCTCTATGCTCACGCTGGTTCTGGCGGACAATTTTCTGTTGATGTTCGTTGGATGGGAAGGCGTTGGGCTTTGCTCTTATCTTCTTATTGGATACTACCTGGACAGGCCGGAAGCGAGCGCGGCGGCAAAGAAAGCATTCATCGTCAATCGCATTGGCGACTGGGGCGTGATCTTAGGCATCATGCTCATCTTCTTTCTGACTTCGCAGGCTGGTCGTCCTTCCATTAGCTTCTTCGACAAGCCAACGATGGGAGTGCAAAGCGCGCTCTCGTACTTTGCAAGTCTTCCTGCGGCTGAACCTTTCACGCTGAACATGCTTGTGGCTGGCGGCGTTACTTCCGTAGCAATTCTTTTATTCATAGGCGCAACGGGAAAGAGCGCGCAGATTCCTCTGTATGTCTGGCTGCCGGATGCTATGGCGGGGCCTACGCCTGTATCCGCGCTGATTCACGCGGCGACGATGGTTACGGCTGGCGTTTACATGGTCGTTCGCTGCTCTGCAATCTTTACGCACGCTCCTATGGCGCTATTCATTGTGGCTCTCATAGGCGCGGCGACAGCTATATTCGCCGCGACCATCGGCATTGCTCAGAACGACATCAAGAAAGTTCTTGCCTACTCGACCATCTCGCAGTTGGGCTACATGTTTCTAGCTTGCGGAGTGGGCGCGTTCGTTGCCGCTATATTCCACGTGATGACGCACGCATTCTTCAAGGCGCTGCTGTTTCTAGGTTCAGGCTCGGTCATACACGGCACGCACCACGAGCAGGACATGCGGCGCATGGGCGGGTTACGGAAATACATGCCGGTTACATTTGCGACGATGTTGGTCGGGTGGCTAGCCATCAGCGGTTTCCCTCTACTTTCCGGCTTCTTCTCGAAAGACGAGATTTTGTGGAAGACCTGGAGCGCTGCATCTGCGGGCATCCCGTCATGGTACGCAAAAACTCTGTGGGCTGTTGGCGCTGTGACAGCGCTTCTGACAGCCATTTACATGACGCGCCTGATGGTCATGACTTTCTGGGGTAAAGAGCGTTTCCGCGAAGCTCACGCGGGAGGGCAGGCCGATGAAGCTCACGCGCATGGATTTGATGAAGGCGTGAAGCCGCATGACGCGCGAACGGCTTCCGTTGATGATCGTCCGCATCATGCTCCGGGCGAGCACGTCGCATCAGCGCATGATGAGCATGAAGCTCACACGCCGCACGAATCGCCCTGGACTATGACTGTGCCGCTCGTTGTGCTCGCCGTTCTAGCTGCCTTTGGCGGATTCATTGGCGTGCCTTACGCTTTGAGCGGAGGAAAGATTCCGAACTATTTCGAGCGAGCGCTTGAGCCAGCCATCGCGCACCCGCCTGAGAGAATAGCTGAAACGGGCGGCGCGAGTGCTATGGAGCAGCCGCAGTACGAGATGCTCTCGCCAAAGCCGCAGCAGGTTGACGGCGCTGCGCCGCTCTCCGTTGGCGAGGGCGCGCAGGGCGAGCCTATAGCGGAGCGCATTCCAAAGAGCGACGAGGTGAGAACCGAACTTCTATTCACGGGAATCTCTGTACTGGTAGCGCTCTCTGGAATCGCAATCGGTTGGGTCATGTTCATGACTCAGCCTTTGAGGAAGATGCCGCGCCTACTGGAAGAGAAATATTACGTTGATGAGATTTACGACGCGGCTGTTGTGAATCCTATTCACGTCGTTGCGCGCGAAGGACTGTGGAAACTGTTCGATGTCTCTGTCATTGACGGCATAGTGAACGGGTTGGGAAGCGGCGTGCGCGAACTCGGCGGTGTGATTCGCTATATTCAGATGGGATTCGTGCGTAGCTACGCGGCCATCATACTGCTCGGCGCGCTCGCCGTCATAGGCTATTTTGTTTTCCACTTCATCAAAGTGCCCGGCTTTTAGATTATGCAGCAATACTTGCTCACAATACTGATTCTAACGCCGGTCGCAGGCATGCTTGCGCTAGTAGGCCACAGCTTCGCGCCCTACAAACGCGAGACGCATTATCGCTGGATAACGCTTGGGTTCTCCGTCATCACATTCGCCGTCTCGCTTCTTCTCTTGCAAGCCGCTCACACCAATTTCAGCAGCTTTCAATTTGAGCAGAACGTTTCCTGGATTAACGCAATCAGCGCGCGTTATCACCTAGGCGTTGACGGGCTGAGCCTTTGGCTAGTGCTTTTGACAACTCTTTTAGTTCCCATCTCGATTCTTTCAAGCTGGACTTCGATTGATAAGCGCGAACTCTCCTTCTACGCCTTCATGCTGATTCTGGAGTCGGCGATGATAGGTGTCTTCGTATCGCTAGATCTTCTAATCTTCTATCTCTTCTTCGAAGCGTCGCTCGTTCCAATGTTCTTCCTGATTGGCATCTGGGGCGGCGAGCGAAGGATTTACGCGGCGGTTAAATTTTTCATCTACACTGCGGTCGGAAGTCTCTTAATGCTGGCAGGAATCATTGTGCTCTACGTTTTCTATCAGACCTTTGATTACACTGTGATTCTCGGTGCGATGCGCTCAGGCCAGACGATTTCTGCATTAACAAAGGGAAACCAGACCCTAGAGTTCTGGCTTTTCCTGGCCTTCGCGTTCGCCTTCTTCATAAAAGTTCCGCTCTGGCCGTTCCACACATGGCTGCCGGATGCGCACACTGAAGCGCCTACGGCTGGCTCTGTTATTCTCGCTGGAATCTTGCTGAAGATGGGAACTTACGGGTTGATGCGGTTTAATCTCACGCTCTTCCCCTCAATATCTCGCATCATGGCCCCGTACATAATCATTCTTGCAATCATAGGCATAATCTACGGCGCGCTCGTAGCTATGGTTCAGCCTGATGTAAAAAGGCTCGTCGCGTATTCATCCGTGAGCCACATGGGATTCGTAGTGCTCGGAATGTTTTCATTCACAGAGTGGGGGATGCAAGGGTCGCTCTACCAGATGCTCAATCATGGCGTCTCTACGGGCGCGCTCTTTTTAATCGTGGGCATGATTTACGAGCGACGACACACGCGCGAGATTTCGGAGTTCGGCGGGCTTTCCATGTCAATGCCTGTGTTCTCGACCTTTTTTGTCATAGCGTCGTTGTCATCAATCGGGCTTCCCTTCTTGAACGGCTTCATTGGCGAGTTTCTGATAATGCTCGGAACGTGGATGACCGAAATCATACGTTACGCCTGGATAGCAACGATGCTTGCGGGTACGGGCGTGATACTCTCAGCCGTCTATCTGCTGTGGATGTTGCAGCGCGTAGTGTTCGGCCCTTTGAAGAACGAGAAGAACGCGCGTCTTACAGATTTGAATTACAGGGAGATCGGTCTGCTAATACCTTTGCTGATTTTGATGCTGTTGATGGGCGTATATCCGCGACCGTTCCTTGACCTCTCGCGCGCAAGCGTGGAAACTGTGCGCTCAAGAGTGCTCCACACGGAAAGCGGAGGCTCTTACACTGTGGAAAGACTTAACCCCCAAGGAGTATCCCCCAATAGATGAGCATGAAGAGAAGGCTGGCATGTGCGTTCGCGCTCTTTGTTTGCATTGTATCGAACTCTTTTCCCTCGGCGAGCGCGCAGCAGCAACAGCGCGCCAGAGTTGTAGCGGCTGAGCAAACGGTCAGCATCAATCTCAATGGTCTTGACGGAAGAACATATAACATCACTTCAATGCGCGGCAACGTTGTTCTAGTCTCTTTCGGAGCAACGTGGTGCCAGCCTTGCGGTGAAGAGCTTCGCGCGCTCACAGAGTTGCAGCACGAATACCAGGGCAAGCCTGTGAAATTTCTGTGGGTGAATATTGAGAGCCAAGAGGTTTTGAACGACGCGCGGCTGAAAAAATATGTGAAGGCGCATCACCTGAATTTTCCAGTGCTGCGCGACCCAACGCTCTCGGCCTTCGGCCAGTTTTCACGTCGCGTTCGCCTGCCCATGATAGTCTTCTTCGACCGCGCGGGAAGACCAACTGGCGGCACGCACGTAGGCTTCAGCGTAGGCGACCCGGAGAACTATAAACAGTTCGTGCGAAGCTATCTTGACCAGCTTCTTGGAGCTTAGAAAGGTAAAAGTAAAAAGGTAAAAGGCAAAAGGAAGGCTGAAACCACTTTTAATTTATAATTCACGCCTGCAAGGCGTGTCCACACTTTTGCCTTTTACCTTTTTACTTTTACCTTTCCTTTGCCTTTTTACTTTTGACTTCACTCTGACTAGAGATGAATTTATCACTTGCACTTCAAATCCAGAACGTTTCGCCGGATGTCAATCTGCTTCTAATCCTGCCTGAATTGATTGTTTGTACGGCGGGCGTGATTGTGATGATGGTTGACGCATTCGCCCGACCGCGTCAGCGTTGGATGACCGGAGGGTTGGCGCTTGTCGGTCTGGTTGCGGCGATGGCTGCCTCGTTCTGGATGTGGTCTGGATGGGCTGGCCCGCGCGAAGCTTTTCACGGCATGATAGTGCTGGACGAGCTTCGTCTTGGTTTCACTTTCATTGCGCTACTTGTTTCTGCATTGACTGTGCTTGTTTCTATGGTCTGGGTCGAGGGCGAGAATCTTCCTGCGGGTGAATTCCATTCGCTTCTTTTGTTCGCAACCTCTGGCATGATGCTGATGGCTTCGGGCGGCGATCTAGTCATAATCTTTCTGGGTCTTGAAATTCTTTCGATTGCGACTTACGTGATGGCAGGTTTCCGCCGCACGGACTTGCGCTCGAACGAATCTTCCCTGAAATATTTCATACTAGGCTCGTTCTCATCTGCATTTCTTCTCTACGGCATTGCGCTCGTCTATGGCGCGACTGCTACAAGAACGGGTTTGGCGGGCACTACAAACATAGCAGAGATTGCCAACCGTTTAGATGTTTCTCTTTATCCTCCGCTCCTTTTCGCGGGCGCGGCGATGATGCTCGTTGGCTTCGGCTTCAAGATAGCAACTGCGCCTTTTCATGTGTGGACGCCGGATGTTTACGAAGGCGCGCCGACTCCTGTAACAGCCTTTATGGCTGCTGGCCCAAAGGCCGCAGGGTTCGCCTCTTTCCTGCGCGTCTTTGTCTTCGGCTTTCCATTCGTGGCAACCGTGGCGAGCGTGCAGGGACAGATTCACGCCGCATGGCTTGGCGCGCTCGTGGTGCTGGCGATCATCACTATGACCATCGGCAACGTCGGAGCGATTGTCCAGAATAACGTCAAGCGCATGCTTGCCTATTCTTCAATTGCTCACGCGGGCTACGCGCTCGTAGGCTTCGTAGCCGCAGGCGCAACGGGCGATCCAGTGTTCAAGAGCGAAGCTCTCTCTTCCGTAGCTTTTTACATGCTGACTTACGCAGTGATGAATCTGGGAGCTTTCGCCGTCGTCACTCTCATCGCGCGCAGCGGTGACCGCCGCACAGACTTTGAAGACTATAACGGCATAGGCTTCCAATCTCCCGGCCTAGCTTTCACGCTCTCGCTTTTCATGCTGAGTCTTTTGGGCTTGCCTCTGACCGCCGGGTTCATGGGCAAGATTATGGTCTTTCGCGCGGCGCTCAACGCGGGCTATTACAGTCTGGTCGTAATCGCCGTTCTCAACACGGCCATCTCCGCATACTATTATCTGCGTCTAATCATAGTGATGTTCTTCCGCGAGAGAACGACAAGTTGGAGCGCGCCGCGCGTGCCCGCAAGCGTCATAGTGGTTCTTATCATCACAGTGCTCGGCGTCTTTTATCTTGGGCTTTTCCCGAATCGCGTGCTCGACGCTTTCAAGACGCGACCGCCTGCTGTGATGGCTACACGTTGAGGCTGTTCGAGGAGATTCTGGCAGTGAACGTGAAGGCGAGTGGCTGAAGAATTGATGTTGCACGCGGTTAGCCCGCGCAAGCGGGCGACATCATAAAGCCCAGTGCGTAAGCACTGGGTTAGAGTTGATAATTAAGATTGTCAAAGCCCGCGAGAGCGGGCGACAGCGTGTAGTGATTCAAGGGCTGTCGCTATCTTCGATAGCTCTATTTATATTTTCCAACGCTTAACCCAGTGCTTACGCACTGGGCTTTATGCTGTTGCCGTCTAAAGACGGCTTAAAATAGTCTCTGCGTAATATCAGTTAATAATTTTTGATGAGTGCTGCAACTGAGAGAAAAAGAGAAGCCGATTCTTTGAGCGAGAAGCGCGTCACTACTGCCAGCGATTTCGTTGAGAAGATAAAGAGCGCGCTCGGCGAGACGTGGCTTCCGCGAATTTACAGCGAGCGGATTTTGCCTACGCGAACCAGAGCGCATCACTTAAAGCTTCCGCCGAAATTCGGCTCTGTTGATGTTCAGCACACGCTGCTCGGAGTTGAATTGAAGGTCGGGCGAATGCGAATGCACTGTCCAGACTTTGCTACGGCGCGCTATCTTGCTACTTTCGCCCGAATGGGATGCACGGACGTTGCCGTGCCTTATGACATCACTCGAATCTCTTCGCTCGCAGACGAGCTTGAATCTTCATGGCAGCGCATGTTACTTCTTGTCGAGCATATGGCCGAGAGTCGCTCGCCGCGATTCAGGTCGCGCGTGCGCGCTCTGCTTGTTAGTGAAATAGGGAAAGAGATTTTGGAAGCTGGCGCGGGAACTGCTATACCTGCTTTCAATCAGAATACGAAGCAGCGCCGAACGTGATAAAATATCAAGGAGCCTTAAGAGTTCTTTTTTTTTGAGACTATGTCGAAGGTAGAAAACGTATTGATTAATGAGAACAATCCGGCTGAAAGTTCAGAGCCGCTTCCCTTTCCTTTCAACCAGCGCCTTTACTGCGATTATGAACCAGTGGAAAAGCGCATAGAGACGATCCGAGTGCTCGTCGTTGACGACCTCTTGCGCGACGAGCGAGACCTGTCGGAAGTTGGGCGCAAAGAGCTTGGGCGCAGCGCTCATTCTCAACTGAATCGTGAGCGCGAGATCGCATCGCTCGCAGTCGAAAATATTCTTAACAACATCGCAAGACTCGTGAAGCGACCCGAAACGAAGGTCGCTCACATCTCAGAGATCGAGCGTGTTGCGAAAGAGTTTCGACCCGATGCGATTGTATTGAGCGGAACCTTGCGCGATTTTGATTATTACAACCCGGAGATTTTAGAAAGCTTCGGGAAATTCATTCATGAGACGCGCACGCCCGTATTGGGCATCTGCGGCGGTCATCAACTGATTGGCTTGAGCTTCGGCGCACGCGTACTCACCTTAGACCACATGGAGCAGCACGAGCGACGTGCAGATCGTCCCTTGGAATACCAGTACAGGTTCATACGCATCGTTGCTCCTGAAGACCCAATCTTCGCAGGTATCAACGATCCTCAGCCGGGAGAGTGGCAGAGCTACACAACCGAAGCTCGCATCCTTCGCGTCTGGCAGAATCATGGTCTTCAGCTAGACCGCGTGCCCGATAATTTCAAGCTCCTGGCAACCGCATACCTTTGCCGCAACCAGATGATGGTCAAGCGCACCGACGGGCAGCTTATATACACCGTCCAGTTTCATCTGGAAAAATCTTTCGAGGACTGGCACAAGAACCGCACTCGTTGGGAACACCCTAACCAATCGCGCGACGGTCGCATCATCTTCGAGAATTTTTTGAACGAAGCGCTCAAGTTTAATGAAGAATAGATTCGCGCCTTTTTAGTCACTGCCCGATGTGGTTTGCCCGTAGTTTCCGTAGCAAAAGATTTCTCAAAAATTTCTC
>MNJR01000033.1 GCA_001920415.1 Acidobacteria bacterium 13_1_20CM_3_53_8
TGGTTAAGAGATATATTGCTATTCTTACTCAGGGCGGGACGGACGCGCCGGCTGCCAGCGTGCATGAAAATACGCTTGGCGGAACTGTGGTTTGGACGCGCCTCAGCGCGGGTGCGTACATAGCAACACTAGCGGGCGCCTTTCCGATTGGGCGAACTGTTCCTAAGGTAGGCGTTGACTACAATGGCAATTGTTATTTCGCTTCCGCCAACATGATAGGCAGTGCGCCAGATGCTTTTTCGCTTCTGACATTCGATAACACCTTCACTAACGTAGACCATAATTCTCAAATTTACGTCGAGATTGACGTTTATCCATAGAAAGGCAAAGCTATGCAGAAAATTGAAGTCGAACACATCACGAGTGTTGAGGGCGTGCTTATTGATGACACAGACCTTCATCCTATCTTCATCGTGCCGTCTCGCAAGCGATTCGTCTCGGTCGTCGCAGTATTCCGCGATCAGACCGTTGAGGATTTTGCCGTAAGGTTCAATCTCGGTTACGACGCGAACGGCTCCAATGTTACCAGCGGCCATTGGGCTGGCTTGAGTACGAATCAGTCGGTCGCGGCTGACATGTATAACAATACCGCAATCGGAAATCCGGGCGACGTGCTGTATAGCAGGTGCGATATCGCAAGTATTCATGCAGGCGCACGAGTGACAATTGACCTTTTCGGTTACTTCTTGCCTGCATAAGCAGATTGTTTCATAGAAGCCCGTGCCAATTATGGATCGCGGATTTTCATTTTTCGTCGGCGGCATTGAAGACGCGATGATTGCAGCGCTCGCGGAACAGGCTGCTGAATATTCAGGTGACATTGCTCCTTACGCTGGCGAATTCGGTGATGAAAAGAAGCTGCGAGAAGCTATTGATTCTTTGACACCACGCTTCCCTCTTTTCCTAGTTGGCTATGGCAGCGGCCATGATAAGAGAGAAACGCAGCTTTTTCCTGAGCATGGTTCACCTTGGGTCAAGCGCCATGATTGCACGTTCATCGTAATCCTAGCCGATAACGATGCACGCGGTGAGGAGCAACAGCGACGTGGAGCAACAGGCATCTACAGGATGATTGACGATGTGCACGCCGCGCTCGAAGGTCGCCAGTTTGTTGCGCTCATTGGCGAAGGCGAAGAGCAGGAGCGAGTGATCTTGAATCCCGGCGAGTTCATCGCAACTGATGTAGAGCACATTGTTCACTTCGCCGACATGACAGCTTATGCGGTTCCTTTTGAAACCTATTTTAGATATTTGACGCCGGATCGCCGCGAGCCTGGCTTAGACATAGAGGCAATACAGTTTGAGATTGACCTGACGAATAGGCATCGCGTGATTCCAGGTGACGCGCCAGGTGTCCATGTTAGGTGACGGGTATCGGGTGTCAGGTGTCAGTAAAAGCTTTTAACCGTCACCTGACACCTGATACCTGACACCCATTTAAGGAGAGAAGATGCAGAGAGTTGTTAATAACGAGACGCAGGCTGTGACGCTCGATGACGGCACGATTGTTCCTGCCGGTGCTACGAAAGAAGTGAGCCTGAGCGAGAAGGATCACAAGCGCCACGTCACTCGCGGTCGTTTCACTATCCTGCAAGACAGTGCTGCTGTCGAAACGAAACAGCAGAACGCTCCTGACTCAAAGCAACCGGAGACTTCAATCAAAGACTCAACTAAGAAAGTGAGTAAATAAGCATGCCAGCACTTATTACGGGCGGCGTCGCGCCCGGTGTGCACGTTCATCTGAATGAAGGTCAGATTTCTAGACCTGCGCCGCCAGAGACGGCTTCAACTTTCTTTCTTGTTATCTATTCGACGTGGGGGCCTGTCAATCAACCGACTGTGATTACAAGTTATGCTGATTGTACACGGCACTTCGGCGGTCTCGATCCGAACAGTCACGGAATGGATGCGCTCAACATCTACTTCAATCGCTTCCCTGGCACGCGCGCAGTTGTGTGTCGTGTGGTCGGCACAGGGGCTGCGGTGGCGACAGCGACTCTGCAAGATAGAGGTGTAGGCGGAAACCAGCACAACACGCTGCGAATTGATGCAAAGCATCCTTCGAGCGCGGTTGCTGTGAGATACACAGTTGAGGACGGTACGATAGGCAATACTTTCAAGCTCACTGTTTACAGCCCAACGCTTGGCTCTATGAGTAAGGAAGTCTATGACAACCTCATGATGGATGCTCCATCCATCGCGCGAGTCAATCAACAGTCGAAGCTGGTGAAGCTAACGAACCTCAATAGCGCGAATGTCGCTCCGACTAATCGGCCTGTCGTAACTGCTGATACCTCTTTGCACGGCGGCTCAGATGATTTCGATTCTCTCACAGATGCGGATTTCATTGGTACGGATTCCGGCGACGCGAAGACAGGCTTACAGGCTTTCAACAGCGACGAATGGGGCACGGGGCAGGTTGCCATTCCGGGCATTACTACTGATGCCACGCACGCTGCGTTGATCGCACATGCAGAGGCTTTTAAGCGGCTGGCGCTGCTTGATCCGCCTTTGGGAAGCGAAAAGTCAGACGTGGTTGGTATACGCTCTCTATACGGCACGAACTTCGCGGCGCTCTACTGGCCTTACATCGAGATGCTAGACCTCGCTGGCAGCACTCTTCATAAGTTCTATGCGCCGAGCGGCGCTGTCGCAGGTGCGTGCGCTCGCGCCGATCTGGAGCATGGGCCACACAAAGCCCCTGCGAATTACGTTATTCCCGGCGCGCTCGATGTTGAGCGATATGCTGGCGGCGCGGCACAGACGGACGAAGGGACGCGCGCATACTTGAATGATAACCAGGTGAACGTCATCACGCCTTTGCCCGCGCAGGGCATAAAAATTTATGGCGACCGCGTGATGACGGGCGACAACCGCGTGCAGATGGTTCACGAGATACGCGTGCTGAACCTCATCTTCTATCAACTGAAGCGCATGTATCAGGGCTTGCCGTTCGGCGTCGTGAATGGTGAAGCCTTCTTCCGCCAGGTGCGCTCGATTACTGAGAGCTACCTGCGCACGCTCTACAGAGCAGGTGCGCTTACAGGCGATAGAGAGAAGGACGCTTTCGTTGTCATCTGCGACCGCACGAACAACCCGCCAGAGGAACTCGACGCGCAACGTGTGCATGTGCAAATTGGTGTTCACATCGTAGCCAGCGCAGAGATGATCTTCGTCAACGTTGACAATGTTCCGCTCACGCAGGATTTGAGCGTGCTGCAAAATTAATGTCCAAAGTCTAATGTCCTTGGACAATATTAAGGAGCTTTATGGCTATTACAGGCAGGCCGAGCGCGGAGACTCGGTTTCTGATAGAGATTGACGGCGTGACAGGTATCGTTGCAACGGATGCGACTCCGGGCGGTGTGAAGCACACGCCTGTGAAATATAAGCCCGGCAACGCGAGAAAGTCTATTCATCTTCCCGGCGATCATGAGTTTGAAGAATTCAGTTTCAAACATGCGGAGATAATTAATGACGTTGGGAGACAATTGCTTCAATGGCTGCTTGATTATTCACGCGGCGTTAATGTTACGCCGCGCACCCTACGCCGACTAAGAATGGATGAGTCAGGCATCACACCTGTAGAAACGCTTGAACTGCGTGACTGCATTCCTACCATGTACAAGCCGGAGAGTAGCTCAGGCACAGGCACAGGCGTGGCATCATTTTCGTTCAGCGTACAGCCAGACGATATAGAGATGATTTGATGATTTAATCAGCTTGACCGATTAGGGAGTTACATTCGCGGCGATCTACTCCTGCTCGCTAGCAGAGAGCTTGGACGGTTTAAGGACAGAGATGAGCGAACCCACTCACACAATTGAACTCATAGAGGGCTACAAAGATGACAAAGGCACGGAGCATAAGCGCGTCACTTTCGGCCATCGCATCATGGTTAGAGAGATTATAACTCTTGACACCGACCCGCAAGGGAATGATCCTACGCAATATCAAGACCTTCTTCACCGTGCTTCCATTATAGAGTTTGGCGCTTTGTCTATGCCTGTCCCGCTCTCTGTTCTGCTATCGCTTTTTGATATTGACCGCGAAGACATCGCAAGTGGTTACAAAAAGTTTCAGGAATTGAGCAGCGCAGGTCATACATCTGAATTCCTTTCAGATAATAAAGTGAAATTAGGCTGGGGCTTCGAGCGCAATGGACTCACCTATCCCGTCGTGAAATTCGGCAACAGACTTACTGGAATGGATGAGGTTGCGGCCAATGGCGCTAAGCTGAAAGGAATCGCGCGCTCATGTTTTTTGCTCGGAAGGCAAATCAGCGCAATCATGACAGGGGATAGCAACGCGAAGCTTGATGGCCCTTTGGAATTAGAATGGTTTGATAATCTACTAGATGCAGCAGACATCTTGACCCTGTTAGCCGCCAGTGAACTCTGGCGGCAATCGTTTCGCCGCAAACGAACAGGCATACTGGCAAAGCAGTCTGGCACGTAGCGTTTATAACATCGCCGGTCATACGGGGTGGACTGAAAGTGAGATATTAAATCTCTCCATCGAGCGATTGAATACTTATATCGAAATTCATAACGATATATACGAAAAGGATTGAGGAGGTGGAGGCTGAAACCCCATCTCCTTTTTGGTAGAATAGCTCAACAATCAGCGCCCCATTAAAGGGCTGGAATAATCAAGAGAGGCTCAGCAGCAGCCCGTTGGTCGAGGCTCAGCAGCAGCCCGTTGGTCAATGTGACCAACGGGCTTTCCCTTTTATGGCTGGTGAAATATACGAGTTAGCAATCCTTCTGACGCTCAAAGATATTGCGAGCGGCGGGCTTGACCGTGTGGAGCATAAGCTTCAGGCGACTGGCAAGGAAGGTAGAGCTATGCTCAAAACCTTCCAAGAGTTAAGAAGCGACCTGAAGCAGGGACTGGCTATCGGCGGCGCTGGTCTCGCTACGCTGGCGATGCTGAGAAACGGCGTCAATGCTGCGGGTGATTTTGAAGCTTCAATGGCAGACCTGCGCCTCTCGATACAAGAGCTAGGCACAGACGGACAGATCAACGTAGCCAAGATGAATGCTGAGATGAATGAACTTGAGCATCTGAGCCTGCGCTTGGGGAACGCCCTGCCCGGAACGACCCAAAATTTTGTGGAAATGCTTAGTACGTTAAAGCAGGGAGGTCTTTCAACACAATCGATCCTCAACGGGACAGGTGAAGCCGTCGCTAATCTCGCTGTCATTACCCACCAGGTTCCGAGAGACTTGGCTGAGCCATTCGCTCAGTATGCACAACAATTCCAACTGACGGGTGAAGAGGCTACGAAGCTCGCGGACACGCTGGCTCGATTGAAATTCGCAACGGGTCTGAACCCGCAGGAGTTGATCGAAGGTTCTAAATTCTTCCAGCTACGCGCTGGCTCTCCGCTCGGCCTGACAGGGTTGCAGGGCGCAGAGATGAGTGGGCGATTGCTCGGCACGCTACGGCGCTATGGACTCGAAGGCGGAATCGGTGGGCGTGAGCTTGCAGACTTTGTATTGAAGCTGAATTTTAAGGGCGATGAACAGAAGAAAGCTCTTCAAGAATTGCACAAGATGGGCATTGACCTTCAGTTCTTTAATAAGCGTGGTGAGTTTTTAGGATTCGACAATCTGTTCACACAGATGCAGAAGCTGCGCGGCCTTAACACTCAGCAATCATTGTCAATTGGTGAAACTTTGTTCGGGCGCGAAGCTCTGGGCATTGCATCAGCTTTTACGAAGGCAGGCTCTGAGGGTTGGAATAAGATAAATAACGACATTAATAAATCTTCGACGGCGCAGCAGAAGCTGAATGAGATCACATCAACCTACAATGCGAAGCTTGAGGCAGTTGAAGGCACGCTCACAAATATTAAGGCAACAGCATTTTTACCCCTGCTCGAACAAATAAAGCCTGCTCTGGATTTCGCAAACGAGTTTGCATCAGGAGTGCAAGATTTCTCGCAGGCTCATTCAACAATTGCTTTAATCACAAGTGACCTAGTTAGTCTGGGTGGAATTACTTTAACCGTGTATGGCGGTTTCAAGGTGCTTACTACTGGCTGGAAGCTGTGGCGAATTGCTTCTGCTGTTGGCTCGCATGAATCTGGCCTGATTAACTTTTTGAAGCGTACTAATACGGAAGCTGCTCGCGCTGGAGATTCTTTAGGGGCTGCAAGCGCCAAAGCCGGTTCTCTAACTGGCAGATTAGGTGGATTAGCCAGAGGGTTCACGATAGCTGTCAGAGTCGCAGAGGTTATTGGTCTTGAGTATGCAATTCAAAAAGCTATTACTGAATATGAAAATGCTCAAGAGGCGCGTAGGGGAGCGGCACAGGCATCGCAAGAAGGCGCTGCTGCGCTCGCTAGATTGAGAGAACATTCTGCTACGGCTGGCGTTGCGATTGAACCAAGAATGTATGAGGGCCAAGCTGCAAGCGCATTCGCCATTCTTAACTTAAATAATCAGCTTAGAGAAGCTTTCGCTTTCGGGCAGTCGGGCTACTCAGGGATGCTTCGTGATATATCAAATCCATATCGTTCATGGGGCGGGATTGGAGGCTTTGACCCGGAGAGAGCGCGAAATTATTTCAAACAAATGGCTCCTGATCTTCAGTACACAGAAGTAATGCGTGCGTTCCTGAAGAAGTTGGAGACTTCAATACCGGATACGCAGCAGCGCCACCAGGTTCTTAATGTGCTGCAACAGGATTTTCCTACCGCATTCCGCGAAGCAACACAACAGACTACTGAGTCGCTTACTCAACTTCGTGAGCCATTGCAACAGACCAATATTTCATTTCAACAAATGCCGCAACGTGTGGATAGCGCAAACAGGAGCCTAGACACATTTTCAAATAAGCTTAATAACTTGCAGCTTTCATCGCCCTGGATCACTAACACGCCCGCACCCGCTGGCCCGGTGAACACGACAACGACGCCAGCGAACCCTTTTCTTCAGCCGCATAGCCAGTCGAGAGCTTTCCCCTCGATGAGCATGCCGGAAGCTAATCCGCGCGGGAGTTCTTCGGTTTCACGCGCGGGCGATGTGCGTTTTACATACTCTCCGCAAGTAACTCTGCATGGCTCTTCAAGCGAAGAATTAAGAAATGAGTTCGCAGCAATGTTGGATGACCACTCGCGCGACATTGAAAGGATTGTAACGCGACGTTTGGAGGAAGGAAGAGCGAGGGCTGGACGCAATGGCTGACGGCATAGCGCTCATTAATACGGAAACAGGCGATGCGTGGGTCTTTCAATTCTTCCCATCGCAGCTATCGAGCGACGATCAGGCGAACTGGACGCCGCAGGACGTGAGCGTAGGCACGAAGCCTTTGATCTATTCGAACCGCGACCCGCAGCGCATTGAAATCCCGGAGGTCTTGCTGGATTCAACAGATACCGGAAAATCTCTGACCGAGGAGATTGAGCAACTCAGGTCATTGATGAGAGAGACGATTAATCACACGCCGCCTCTGCTTTATTTAATCTGCGGTGACTGGCAACAGCGTGTTGTGATGGAAAGGCTGAGAGTGGAAAGGAAATTATTTAACAGCGACGGCCAGCCCATACGTGCTTATTTGAACATGTCTTTTATAGAGTTTCGCCAGGTCGAGCGTGTGACGGTCAACATATCTGACTCAATAGGTAATTTCTGATGCGTGTAAGCCCTTATGAACGCTATGGAGAGTATCGCCCTGAGACGGATGCCTCTTTGCGCGTTCACGGGTTCAATGCGACTGAAATCATCACGGGGTTGGCTGATCTCTATTACGGAGACTGGCGGTTGTGGAGATTGATAGCAGATAGAAACAAGATCGCTGATGTGAGGAAGATCGTAGTTGGAACGCAACTGTTGATTCCTTTGAAGCCAGCGGAGAGAGGTCGCTATGTCGCTCTATGATCCGCACGCCATCATTGAGATTGAAGGGCAGACGTTCGACTCTTTCAGGAATAAGTCATTCTTTTCTTCGTTAAACGTGCAGCTAACTACAAACGAAGCGTCGCAGGTTGATTTCACAGTGATTGATGAGCTTTACGATTTTCTGAACGGTTTCGCACGCAGCGACGGTGTGCCGCTCGCTCCTGCATTAGTTTGGCTGGGCTTTGGAAATGATTTGGGCGAGCCGGTTTTCGATGGGCTGCTTGCTGGCGTTGGTCATGGCGATGATAAGAGCACACTAAAATTTTTCGACAGAAGTTTATTGATGAGGCTTCACCAGAAGACCGAATATCACAAGGGGTTGGATGTTGACGTAATAAAGAAGCTCGGCGCGAGAAACGGTCTGGAATTTGAAGGGCCGGGAAGCAGCTTCAAGGGGCTACCACTGAAATCTAAAAAGCAAGAGGCGCAAACCGATTGGGAGTTCGCAATGAGCCTGGCCGAAGATGCTGGACTCGTCTTATTCGTTCGCGGCAACACGCTCTTTGCAAAACTTCCGGCGCGCACAGGAGAGCCTGCTATTAGTTTTGGAAGACGCGATGCGCGTGTGTTGAGGAGCACAGACCAGCAGTACAAAGTCCCTGAGAATATTGAAGGCCGACCGCGCAGGGTTGAGGTAAGAGGTCGTGGACGAGGTGGAAAGAGATTGACAGGGGTATCTGATGAGAGTCGGCGCGGGCACACGCATGTTGTTATTAATCGAAGCATAAAGCACGCATCTGCGACCGAAGCCAGGCGACGTGCGCAGGCGAAGAAAGAGTTGAAGCGCGAGCATGCCTTTAATTGTCGAATTCGCTCTCTTCTGCAAGTCCAGCCGCACGTTGATGTGCGACAGACTATCGAATTGTTGGATCACGGTCTGATTTTTTCCGGGAAATATCTGGTTGACAAGGTAGAGCACAGTTTTGGCCCAGGAAAGCTTGAGACTGATTACGACCTGTATAGAGACATTGAAGATATTGGAAGGTTTTAATTGATGCCGTCTCTTTTTCAGAAAATTGCTGAGCAGCATAAGCAGCAAAGGGAAATAACTCAGTTGGGGAACTGGTTTCAGTGCATCGCTGCGATTGTGGCTGACAACAACGATCCAGAACGCCAACACAGAATCAGAGTCAAGCTTCCATACATGGATGAAGAGGACGTACACGACGAGTGGATTAGGCAAATGGGTCTGCACTCCGGCGCGCGTGGTTATGGAAGTTTTTATATTCCAAAAATCGGCCAGGAAGTGCTTCTCTTCTCCGAGTTCGGAGAGGGCGAGAATCTCTTTTACATGTGCGTCTATAACGAAGACTATGACGTACCAGGTGATTGCCCTGATGAGACTGTAACAGGTGAGCGTACTGATTGTGATCGAAGGATTATTGCAGAGGGTGACATTTACATACGCGGCGGAAGCATTACGCTTGAGTCAGAATTTGGTGCAATAAAGATAATCAGCCCTGCGGGTGTGTTCACCTTAACAACAAGAGAATAGAAAATGAGTCTCGTTCCGAAGCTACCGAATGTTCAGTTGCCGACGATTGCCAATCTGCCGACGATTCCGGGCGTTGGCTGTGTAAGCGGATCAGCGACAATTTATCACGGCACTCAGTTCGGTGGACTGCCTTCTCTTCAATCTGTGCTGCATATCAAGGCGCTGAAGAAGCAATACGAGGACATGATGCAGACTTTAATAGAGGGCTATGTGCCAGCAGCATTGAGAGCGCCTGTCTGGGCTGTGCGTGTGGCTAACTATACAGCTTATGTTGCAAGCCTAGTTGCAGAGGCGGAAGCGCTCATCAATAACATGGCTGCTGAAATCAGCGCTTCTATTATGTTCATTGATTCCAAAATAAGCGAATTGAATGCAGCGAAAACTCTGATTCTGAATATGCCAGCAAATGCGCGTTCTAAAGTTCAGGTCGCAATGCTTCAACGCTATAACAGATATTTGGGGGAGCTTGAGAGGCAGTCTGCGCGGCTGCAATCAACTCTCTCCTGCATAGGAATCTTCTGACATGAGCATACACGGTTCATGCCTGATGTGGCCTTTTCAACCTGACCAGCGCGGGACGCTTCGGACTGTCTCAGACCCTGTTGAGATGGCCGAGCAGTTTCTGACCGATCTTATTGAAACGTTTTTGCAGGAAAGGGTGATGCTCCCATGTTATGGCATGCGAGATCGAGTTTTCGGGGTGCTGAATGTGGGGTTCACTGCCCAACTCGCTGCCGATCTGGATGAACAGGCTCGCTTTTATCTGCCGATCATAAAGTCAATCGAAGTTCTGGCAGGCGAATTGAAGGATGAAATTTTTATTCCTGGATTCGCTAAAGACGAGCAGCGCGCGGCCATTAAGGTTAAGTTTACCGTGCGCGGCTCAAATATTCCTCAAAATCTTGTCTATCCGACGTGGAAGCTGCGCAGCTAATGGCTCTTATTGAACCGCCAGTGCTGGACGACCGCAACGAAGAGCAGATAGCCGCACAAGCTATTGCGCGCGTTTCCGGGAGTCTGACAGTCGAACGAATTAATAGCGAGATTGCGAAGCTTCAGGCTCTGCGCCCAATGGTCGAGAGCGGCGCGCTTCAGCCGCCAGTATGCCCGGAGTTGACGAATGCAAATTATTCTTCGCCGCACACAGCGTTGCTAGAAGCCATAGCGTGGATGCTCGGATTGCAGGCATACAAAATCAATCAACTGCCAGTGCGAGATGAGATTGAATTTGTTCGTCTGTTCAGCACTGAGCTACGTGAGGCAACGCGCGCAACTGCGACGCTTCGATTTAACGTCGCGGCTCCGCTCGATACAGAAGTCACGATTCCGTCTGGCACGCTGGTTGGCACTGCTAGCGGTGACATTATTTTCGAGACCGATGAAGAGCTTGTGATTCCGTATGGCATCGCTTCGGCCACAGTCGCTGCGACGCGCACGGTCGCAGGCGCAACCTTCCTTTCGCCGGATACGCTTACAAAGATGGTTGATGCGTTAGCGTTCGTTACCTCAGTGACAAATCCAACAGCAATTGATTCAGGGTCGGAGGCTGAGACTGTAGAAGAAGCTTTGGAGCGCGCCCGAAGTTATCAGCGTCGTGGCGAGCGTCTGGTGAACGCGCGAGATTTGGAAGAAGCGATTCTTTATGAAGTGCTGGCTGGGCGTGGCATCGTTCGCGCGTTTCCGCTTGTGGCCGCTGGCGATTTCAGCGCTCAGCACGCTGGGCATACGACAGTCGTTGTGATGACGCCGACCGGATTGCCAATTTCGGATGAGAAGAAAGAGGCGATCATCTCTCTTTTCGCCCAGGCAATAGGCAATCAGTTCCTTTATCTGCTTGATCCTGTGTACGTGGATTTCAGTGTGACGGCCACATTGAAGCTTTCCGGGTTGATGTCGCAGAACGTGACGCTCAGCGCAGTTGAGGCGAGCCTCCGGGCGTTCTATGCAGCGAAAGCAGGCAACTTCGGAAGAAGGATTTTGAGAGCGGAGATCATTGCAGTGATTGAAGGGACAAATGGTGTAGAGCGCATCGCTTCAGATGTGACCGGGCCAATTCTTTCAAGCCCGGCTGAAGATGTAGTGCTTGCGCCTTACGAATTGCCGCGACTCGTCAATGTTTTATTGAACGTCGCAAGTTGAATGAGGCTATGAGATGAAACTCAGTGAATATTCAGAACTCGTTGAGCCAGCCGACGACGATCTGCTCTACATTGTGCGGCCAAGCTCGCCGCCAGGCAACAAGGTGACGGTCGAGCATCTGGTTGACGCCCGTGTACTCTCTATGGCGAGTGCGACGGCGCTGCCGAGCACGCTGGTGAGGCGCACTGGTGACGGCGACATTGAGGCCACTTCTGTCATGCTCAGCGACTCGCTCGTACTCGGCGGCGCAACGCTTTATAGTAATGGCATAGGCGTGATTGAGCAGAGAGAGGCCGCGAACCCGCAAGAATACCGACTCTATTACTCGTCAATAGACCCGTCGAATTATCAGAGATGTGCGCTGAGAGCCAGCGCATCGGCTGTCTCACTTGTTGCCGAAAGTGCTGGCACGGGCGCGAGCGATATAGACATCATCCTTCAATCGCACGGCAACGGTTCGGTCAGAGTCCCCAACGGCACTGCTGCCAAGCCAGGCGTCGAGTTTCTCGGTGGCTGTGGAATCTATACTGAAGGCCCTGGCAACACAGTAACAATATCAATCGGTGGTGCCAGGGTTCATCAATTCGGAGGGGAGAATTATTATTTTTTAAATGACAATGCTCACATACATTTGGGCGCTGGCTATGATAGCGGACTCGCACGAGCCGCAGCGAAACTTATCGGCGTAACTGACGGCGATGTAGGGGGCGGAGGGTTTGAGTTCATAGAGATGGGCGCAGACTTCGCCGCGCCTTCTGCCAACAAAGCCAGACTCTACTGTAGAGACAACGGCTCAGGAAAGACTCAGATCGTCGTGCGTTTCCCCACAGGCGCAATCCAAGTCATAACAACAGAACCTTAAAGGAGTGATTCGATGGCAATGATAGTAGTCACAAATCTTGATTCTCTTCAGCAGGCTGCACTTCAAGCAATAGTTGCTGCGCGAAATGCTGCGACTATGACAGAGGCTCAACAGAAAGCGCAGCACACTGACGCTGAGTTCGACCCTGCGAGCGTGCCGCAGATAACCGTTGATGATTACCTCTCTGAAATCTTCAACGCTGCGCTCGACTCCTATGCTGAGCAGTTCAAGGCAGAAGAGACGGCCAAATTGCGCAGATTCGGAGAGGCGATCATCACCGCCTCGCCTGAGCAGGCTGCACAGATTCAACCGTTGATCAAAGAGGCCAAGCGGATTCTCGGAATGCAGGAGTGAGCAATGAAAGGCAGTAAGACTAAAGATAAGAGGTCATCTGACTTGAGTAAGATGAACAGCATTGAATTGAAAGCCGCTGCCTATGACGTGCTCGCAGGCATACAGGGCCGCGAGCGCGAGATCGGCGCGCTGCAACAAAACTTGGAAGAGATAAACGTCGCTATCCGGGCTGCCATAGAGCGCGAGAAGAAAAATAAGTAGATGCCGGAAACGAATCTTGATTATCTATATGAGCATCTGCCATCGCGCATGCGGCGCGATGATGAAGGGCGATTCCTGAAAAGGTTTCTAACGCCTGCCTGCGAGGAACTGGACAGCTTTGATGAAAAGCTTGATACGTTTTATCAGAAGATCGCGCCGGAGACATCGCCTGTTGAATTTATCGAATGGTGGCTGTGGTCGCTGTTCGGATGGGGCTGGTTTCCGCCCTGGTTCACGCTTTCGTTGAAGCGCGCGTTCTACTCGCACATCGCACGTCACTATGCGAGGCGCGGCACAGTGCGCGGCATCACAGAGTTCCTTGCAGACTTCGGCGTGCGTGCAATAGTCGAGGCAACGCCGCTTGCATACGGAGAGTTTGCCTGGGGTGAGAACATCTTTGAGATTTCCGGCCCGCTCGGAATAGTCGTCAGAATCTTCCCAGAGGCCGCTGCCCTTCCCGCCGACCTCTCCTTCTGGGGCGCGTTCGTCGTCGGCGAATCAGCATTGGCCGAACCCGGCAATAACCTTCAAGTTGTTGACGTTGATGAATTGCTTCGATTCCAACAGCCGCTCGGTCAAATAATTATGATCGAATATCTACAATTTCCATCGCCGCCTCCGATAGACATAACTATCTTGACTGACGAGAGCGGCGACGCATTAAAAGACGAGGGTGGACAAATTCTGCATTCTGAAAGCTGAGCAAAAGAGATGAAACAAATTGTACTCACTTCGCAGCAGCCTGACCCGGAGGGGCCGGAGTTTGGTAGAGTCGCAAAACCTTCAGACCTATCTGATATGCAGACTTTCATGCAGCAGATGGTGCGAGTATTAATCCGTGACCTGCTATTAAAGACAGCGACCGGCCCGCAGGTGACTGGATTCGGGGCGACGCTCGCGGGCGGTCTCGGTGTAGAGATCGCAGCAGGCGAAGTGTATGGGGTGGACGGCAATATTTATGATTTTGACGAAGCGGCGACCGTGCAGGTTGGGGCTGCTAATGCAGCTAATCCACGCATTGATCTGATAGTTGCTGCATTGGAGGTTGACGCGCCAACGGATATTCAGTACGAACCGTTCAAGCGTCTTCTAGCGAACGCTGAGATACTCGCTGGCACAGTCTATACGATTGAACAATTCAATGTCGCAACCCGGCTTTCGACGCGCGCTACGATTGCGGTGCGACAGGGCGTTGCAGCAGCCGATCCTGCGCCGCCAGTTCCGGCAGCCAATGAAGTTCCGCTCTGGCGCGTCCACGTAGCTGCGAACCAAACGAATTTAGGGGGCGGCGATCTGACTGACGTGCGACCCATCGCGCGCAGTCTCACTCAAGCACTCACTTTGATTGACGCGCTCAACGCTGCGATGGCCGTGTTGCCGGAGATGGTGCAGGATATTGTGGGCGCGTTTGTAGAGGCTGGCGATGCGAGTATTGTCATCGTATACAACGACGTGGGAGGCATCGAATCAATCAAGCTCGCTCCTGCTTACAAGGCGCTGCTTGATAATGCGACCGACACGAACACGGCGAGCACGTTAGTGAAGCGCGACGCGAGCGGCAACTTCTCAGCAGGTGTCGCTACTTTGAATCCGCCGAGCGCGCCAGTTGGCGGCTCATCGCAACCTGGCCTTGCATTGCAAGCGCCGGATAATTCTGAGGCTATCGTGTTGACGCTCGGCACTAAGCCTCTATTCGGTCACGCGGTCGGCGGCGGAAAGTTCGCCGTCATCGGCGTGCCGGATCAGAACAACTGCTCGATCTTGTTCTTCAATAATAGAGGCGGCAATCCTGGCTCTGATAAGCTCAGATGGATGAACGATGAGCTAGGCAGAACATATCAATATGGTGAAGTTCATATCCTTGTTGATCAGGATGGACTCGGTGGAAGTTTGAGCGTCCTGGGTTCGTTCACGGCAGGCTCGAAAGCATTCCTGATTGACCATCCCTTGCACCCCACAACGAAGAATCTTCGTCACTCTGCCATTGAAGCTCCGCGCCGCGATCTGATTTACAGAGGTGTGGCAACCTTTACTGGAGATGAAGACCCTGACGGCGTGTTGACAGTGTATATTGACGAAGCGAGCGGCATGGAGGCTGGCACGTTCGACGCTCTATGTATGAACGCGGAGGTGTATCTTCAGCCGAAGGCAGCCGCAACTGCTACCTCTCGACCTTATCCGAGCGCCGTCGCGGACGGTCGATTCACAATTCATACTGGAACCGGCCTCGACACTGTTGGAGACGTAGCTTGGATGGTAGTTGCAGAGCGAAAAGATGAATACGCGCTCGCGCTTCCCGACTCAGATGAAGCCGGACACCTTATTGTTGAAGAAGATAAACCCATAGGCGACGCCGGGCTGCTTGGTGATGGTGAGCGCACAACACGCGCAGTCGAGGCCGCGCCTGATGAGACTGTGACGGAGATCGTCTCCGAGTTGATTGGAACCGCAGGCTACCCGATACACGCAGCTTTCGCGCCCGGCTTAGGCCCCGTGCCGATGCGGGATGTCACAATCCACATTGACGATGAGGAAGGCAATCCGTATGGAGGTGGAGATTGAATCCTCCCGCGCTTTGAAAAGCGGAGATTCTTTTGAGTGACTAAGCGTTGTACAAAATGTGGCGAGGTAAAGCCTCTTACGTCTTTCGGCGTAAGCAAGTCTTGGTGCAAACCTTGTGTAGCGGCATACACAAGAGCATGGAAACAAAGAAATCCTGCAAAAGCGCGCGAAATCAAAAAACGGTGGTTGCAGACGGAGAGCGGCAAAATCTCTAATCGAGCGAGCAACAGACGATATAGAGAGAGAAATTTGGGAAAGGTGCGGGAATACAGAAGGCGGTGGGGTCAGACGGAGAGGGGTCAAGCCTCATGCCAGCGAGCGAGTCTGAAGTGGCTTGCTAAGCATCCAGACGCCAGCTTGTTCGCTGGCAGCATGGTCTCTCTGGACGCGCTGCACAGTGAGGCGCTGTACAGTATTGCAGACAAATCCGGGACTCCCCTTGAGTCGCTTATTCAAGCAGAAGCGATATGCAGGATTATCAATCGTGTAGTCAGCGAGCGCGGCTTAGACTACTACGGCGCATATCAGTTGATACACAGTTATTTGTAGTGTTAGTTGAGGCGCGATTTTGAAAGCAATCGCGCGGAGGCTGTGGCTTCCTCTCTCACTTAAAAAGAGAGAGTCTCCGCCGATATTCTGATGAAGAACAAAGTGTCTAAGGCTGATTGAATGCTCTTTCAAGAGCCTTTCAATTGTTCTAAAATGGGTGAATATTCTCGCTGAAATTGACTGGATTTGAGCGCGTTTAGCAAAAGATATGAAAATCGTCATTTAGCAAATGATGTGAAAACGTTTAGCAAATGATGTGAAAACGTTTAGCAAATGATGTGAAAATCTACATAGTATTGAGCGAGCAGCATGCTCAGACATACTTCTGAAATTTTCCACAGGTTTCTGTGGAAAAGCCTGTGGAAAAAGCTGATTTCGATGTTACAAGTTTCTGAAAATTTTAGACTTCTAGCATTTTGCACACAAACGGGGCAAAGCTTTGCGAACCCGTGACGGAAATCACCTCACATGCGGCTCCATCAATTATCCAAAGCACGTATGATTCTCTCATCGCTACTCGTTCTTCTGCTTTTCAGTGCGGCTTGCGTCCGTCTTCCGCGCCATGAGATGAGCGCTAGCTATGTGAGCGCGCGTGCGGTCATCACGAAAAATTCCGCAAGCCACCCTCTCATCAACATTAACACGGCGACCGCAGATGAGTTGGAAAGATTGCCGGGCATTGGCGCTGCGCTCGCCGCACGAATCGTGGAGCACCGCGAGCGCTACGGTCGTTTTCGTCGCGCAGAGCACTTGCTAATGGTTCGCGGCATCAGCGACCGTCGTTTCCGAGAACTTCGCGCGCTAATCACAGTGGAGTGATAGAGGGTGTCAGAGCTTACGAAGTTGCGCGCCGCCGCACTTGAGATTTTCAATGAAGCGCTGAGAAGCGTTGATGCGTATGAAGCCGTGCGCCGCTCAATACGCTTGAAGGGCGCGAAACTCGGAATCGCCGGGAAGATTTTTGATCCAGTCAATCAACCGAAAGAGATTTACGCGCTCGCAGTTGGCAAAGCCGCGCTTCCTATGGCCGTTGCGCTCGAAGACGCACTCGGCGAGAAATTGACTGCGGGGTTTCTCTCAGGCTCTGTAGAAGTTTTGTCATCAAGCAGGACTCACAACCTTTCTACAAAAAATTTATCCAACAACTGGCGCTGGTGTGAAGGCGGTCATCCGCTTCCTAATGAAGCCAGCCTGTTTGCAGCAAAAGAAGCGTTCGATCTTTTGCGTCGAGCAGACAAGCAGCGCGCGCTTCTCATCTTTCTAATCTCCGGCGGCGGCTCTGCAATGATCGAGTGGCCTAGCGACGAACGAATCACTCTGGCAGATTTGCGCGCCGCCAATAACGTCCTAATCTCATGCGGCGCGTCAATCTACGAGGTTAATGCTGTTCGCAGAGCATTCTCGGCTGTCAAAGGCGGCCAACTCTCTTTGCGCGCGCCGAACGCGGATCAAGTTAGCCTGATAATCTCTGACACAAACAGAGGCGAAGAAGGATGCGTCGCATCAGGCCCTACCGTTCAACCTGCTGCCGGTGCGCCAGACCCGCGCGCAGTTGTTATGCGCTACCGGTTAGAGACTGCGCTGCCCCTGTCAATCATGCAAGCAATCAAAGATTATCAGGTCGCACAGGTTAGATCATCACTTGCCGCGCGAGAGTTTTTTGTTCTTCTGAGTAACGAAAGCGCTCTGGAAGCAGCGGCGGAAGCGGCGAAGTCGCGCGGATTTATTGTAGAGATTGCGCACGACCTTGTTGAGCAACCCGTTGATGAGGGCTGCGTCACACTGATTGCGCGATTGAATGATTTAAAGCGTCGTCATGAAGGTAAACGAGTATGCCTCTTATCCGGTGGCGAGTTCGCCTGCCCTGTGAAAGGCTACGGCCTTGGCGGACGAAATTCAGAGACCGCGCTTCGCTGTGCAATTGAGATTGAGAGGTTGAAAGAGAGAGGCGACGCATATGGCATGGTTGCGCTCAGCGCCGGTACAGACGGTATTGACGGCAACAGTCCGGCAGCCGGATCACTCGCCGACAGCGAAACTATTTCACGTGCACGCGAACTCAATCTTAACCTCGAAGATTTTCTAGCGATGAGCGCGTCTTTCAGCTTCTTTCAGAAACTCGGTGACGAGATTATCACTGGGGCGACCGGAACAAACGTGCGCGACCTGCGCGTGCTGCTCTCGTGAGTCAGTACCCACCTGCGGCAGTTTCGCAAAAGAAGTCAAAAGTAAAAAGGTAAAAGTCAAAAGGAAGGCTGAAACCATCTTTTAATTAAAGATGTAAAAATGCTTTTCGCCTTATCCCTTTTGCCTTTTACCTTTTTACTTTTGCCTTTTTATGGGATTGACTCGCACGTCGCGTGTGAACTATAAAACTTTGGCGTCGCAAATGTGGCGCGCGCACCTTTTTCACGAAACGTCATTGAAGGAGTATTGGATGTCAACCAACATCGAACAACCTGTCACGCAATCGGCCACAATTTCAGAGGAGCAGATGCGCCGGTTCTCTCTTCAAGAGATTGCCAGAACGCTCGCTGATTGCGAGGCCGTGCCTACTCTCGAAAAGCTTGGCGGAATATTGCAGAAGGCCGAAGTGACTTGCGACGACCTGCGCCCGTACCGCAGTTTCAAGCCCGGCACCTATGCGCGCCACCGCGTCTTTCGCAACGAGTTCGTAGAAATGCTTGTGCTCTGCTGGCGGCCTGGGCAGCGAACGCCCATTCACGATCACAATGGCTCGCATGGCGCTGTGATGGTCTGTGAAGGAGTGATGTGGGAGACGCTGTTCGCGCTCGACGAGGATCAGAAACTTTTTTATCGCTCAGGTCGTGAGTGGCGCGCGTGTCAGGTAACAGGAGCAGAAGTCCCGGACATACATCAACTCGGCAACCCGGAGGTTAGCGGGCGCGATCTCGTCACGCTGCACATCTACGCGCCGCCGCTCACAGTCCTCAATACCTATCGCGTAGGCAGCGCGGAGGTAGGCCACTACACGCCGGATCAGTTTATGGATGGAGCGGGAATCTGAAGAGCAGGGATGAGGGATGGAACAAGGGATGAGGGATGAGGGATGAGGGATGAAGGTTTTGCTGGCAAGCATTCTTCTTTCCGTGTCATCGCTAAAAGTTCAGCGCTTCTTTTCTTTCTCATTTTAGTTTGCTCGATTATCTTCATCGGTTGCTCGCGCCAGTCTTCTCAAATTAATCAGACAAGCTCGGAAGAGATTACGGTTGCAGCGGCAGCGAATCTTACGGACGTTTTCGCTGAAATCTCCAGAAAGTTTACTGCGCGAACGGGCGTTCGTGTGGTTTACAGCTTCGGCGCAACGGCAGACCTTGAGAAACAGATTGAGAATGGTGCGCCCTTCGACGTTTTCGCTTCGGCTGACGTTGAGCACGTTGTGGCGCTAGACCGTTTGAATCTTCTCACACCGAACACGCAGAAGATTTTCGCACGAGGCCGTCTCGTGCTATGGATTCCGCAGGGCAGTAGCCTCCGTCTCAATCGCCTTGAAGATTTGGCGGAAGTGAATGTCGAGCGCGTGGCAATCGCAAAGCCTGATGTAGCCCCGTACGGGCGCGCAACCGTAGAAGCATTACGCGCGCTGAATCTCTGGACACGGATTGAGCCGCGCGTCATTTACGCGCAGAACGTCACTCAAACCAAACAGTACGCAGCCACAGGCAACGCAGACGTTGCGTTCATCCCGCTCTCACTCGTACGTCAGGGCGAAGGCCAGACGATTGATGTCAACGAACAACTGCACCAGCCGATTGACCAAGCCATAGCTATAATAAAATCTTCTACAAAACAAGAAGCCGCACAAAAATTCCTCTCCTTCATCTTCAGCCCGGAGGGTCAGGCGATTCTTGAGCGATATGGATACAGGAAAAGTGATGAGTGATAAGAAAAGCGGGTGAATGGTAAATAGAAAGAAGCCGCTTCTTCCATTTACCATTTACTATTTACCATTTACCTTCTTATCACTTATCACTTATCACTCATCACTCATCACGTATAAATGTTTTCACGCTCAAATCATGCCCGTCTGTGGTGACTGTGATTGTGCCGCTCTGGCCTGTGGTTAGAACCTGTGCGCCTGACGAGCGCCAGCGTTGGAGGACTTCAGGGTGAGGATGGCCGAAAGGTGAGGTTAGACCTACGGAGATGATTGCAAGACGCGGGTGCGACGCGTTAATGAAGTTTTGGGTTGATGACGTGCGGCTTCCGTGATGGGCTACTTTGATTATGTCGCAACGTAGATTTTCTGGCTGAACGGTGAGCGCGGCTTCCGCTTCCCTTTCCATGTCGCCTGTTAACAGGAACGCTCTTTCACCGAACTTTAGGCGCAATACGATTGAATCATTATTCTGCGAGGGCGATAGAGAGCTTGTGGTGCGTGTGGGCCAAAGCACTTCCCCTGTGACACCACCAAAGTGAAACACGTCGCCGCGTCCTACCAGATAAACGGGCACGCCTCTTCTTTGCGCGGTTTCTGCGAACTCTCTGAATTCCGCATCTACTGCTGGCGCGCGTGCAACCAGCGCAGCGCGCACGCGAAAATTTTTGACTATATCGTTCAAGCCCTGTATGTGATCTGCGTCGGCGTGCGTTGCCAGAACATAGTCAACGTGATCCAGGCCGCGATGCCATAAGTATTCGGAGACTACTGCCTCACCTACGTCGCGCGTGTCGCGCTCGAATGGTTCTGCGCCGCTCTCTTCCGTCTCTTCCCTTCTTCGCCCGTTCAATGCGGGTCGCCCGCCGCCGTCAATCAAAATCGTAGTACCATCCGGCATAGTCACCAACGCAGAGTCGCCCTGACCTACATCCAGAAAATCAACGCGCAGCATCCCGCGCGGTCTAGCTTCGCTAAAAGGATGAAGAATGATGATGATTAGCAAGGCTGTGAAAAGTAGCGTGGCCGCAGGCGCTGCATAACGACGTGCGCGCCCCTTTTTCTTGCTTGAATCGGCTGGACGAGATAGAGGACGCCAGCGCGCTAGCATTAATGCAAGCAAGGCTAGCGGTAGAAAATAGGCGGCGTAGATGAGCGAAGGCAAGCCCACATACTCAGGCAATCTTAGCGATGCTATGTGCGCTGCACGAAACGGGTCAACGCTGTGAACCATCAATCGGTTCAAAAATTCGGCGAGCGCAAATAGCGGCGCGGCCAAACCAGCGCTCAACTGCGCGAGCAACAGGCTTGCAAGCGCAAGCAGACCTAGCGCTGCCATCAATGCGCCGACCCAGATGTTAAGAATCAGAGAAGCTATAGAGAGGCGGTGGAAATAGAGCACCAGCAAAGGCAGCAGACCGAGTTGAACGCTGGCGGATATGATGATTGCGCTCGCCGCGTAGCGTAGAAAGCGCTGAACATGTATACGCTCAAACCGCGCAGCCCACTTCGTCTTGAACAATCTGTAATGGAATACAGAGAGAGCGACCTCCTTTTTCCACTCCCTTTCATTCCAGAAAAGAATCTCGCTCGCCGTGCGAAACATGCGCGGGGCTACGGGCGGGTATGGCGTCGCGCTAGTCGGTCTCCATTCTCCCACCTCCTGAAACCTTTTTAGCAGCGGCCACGCTACAGAGATAATCATCAGCACGGAAAGAAATGTGAGTTGGAATGAAGGATCGAACAACTCGCTCGGTCTCCATACGAGCAACGCTATTGCAGCAGCGCCCAGTGCGTTCAGGCTTTGCGCGCGACGATAGAGGACGGGCGCGAGCGCGACCACAGTGAACATGAATGCGGCGCGCACTACGGAAGCTTGCGCGCCAACCATTAGAGCGTATGCCCAGAGGATTATGACCGAGAATGCGAATTGAAGAGAGCGCCGTCGGGTCAAGCGTCTTGCAACGAGCCAGACCAGCCCGCCAATGAAGCTTATGTGAAGACCGCTGATGACCAGAACGTGAAATGTCCCACCATCACGAAACCGCTCGGCGGAAGATTTTGAAAGCATGTAACGATCTCCCAAAAGCGCGGCATCCAGTACGCCCGCAGTCTCCGCCGAAAATTTTTCGCTGATGGAAGCTAGCAGCCGCTCGCGCCATTCGTAGACCCATGCGAGCGGCAAGAAAACTCTCTCGTCATCAAGCCGCTCAATTAGCAAAGGGCTTTTGATTGTTGCGGTCGCAGCGTACCCACGTTTTTCGAGATATTCAGTGAACTGCGAGACTCCAGGATTTCTGTAACTCTCCTCTCGCTCCAATTGAGTCATCACGCGCACGCGCGCCCCGTATCGCAATTCGAGCGCTCTGTATTCCGCAATCAATGATTGTCGCGCCACTGGCGCAAATAGCAGAATCTGTCCCGATGCCACACGCTCCTCTTCCCTGATACTCACTTTTTCAATCCGAAGCGTTATGTAGAAACCTTCAGGCGCAGGCTCCGGCGCTTCGACAAGCGCGCCCGTTAACTCCACAGGGTCGCCAGAAGAGATAGCTCCACTCTCAAACAGATTCTCAATCCTGTCCGCACGCACAGCTTCCCTCTCAACAGTTCGCAGCGCAGCCCCGGCACAGAAGAACGCGAGCGCCACAGCAATTGTGGCCGCGCGCGGCTTTCGCCGCAGAAGAAACGCGACTGTGAGCGCGGCGGAAATGGTGGCTGTTGCTAAAGTGATTTTGAGCGGAAGCTTTACGAAATGAGATGCGACGATGCCGAGCGCAAGAAACGCGGCCAGCAGTGTGAGCGGGTAAGGGGAAAATGAAGAAGGTTGAGAAGCTCTGTTCATTTGATACAGAAATTTCTAGACAGCATGAGGCGGATCAACGGGTCTCTCTCTATGCAATAGTATCCAATCACCGTTTTCCACTAACGCTTCTTTTCCCAACTCTTCTATCAACTCGCGCGCAGCTTCCGCATCTTTTAAGCACTCCGCTGTATCGCGCGCGCCGTTTGAATGAAGGATTTTATCCAGTTGCTTCTCGGCTTTGCTAAATAGGCCGCTCATACGGCTGTACTGTTTGACGTGCTCTGAGAGCGCTGTTTTCTCCGTATAATTATGTAGCAAGGCGGCTCCGACCGGCGGCAGAGTCATCAGTAGAATCAAGCTGCCGTGCAGCAGTTCATCATGCGGTAAAGATTTATGAAACTCGTAGCCTAGAAGGTAGGAAGCGAGCAGGCTGAGCGCCAGCGCGATTGTGACTCCAACACCAAACCATAGCAGAACTTTGCTTAATCGCTCGTTACTCTCCAACTGCTCGTGATTATTCTTTGCGGTTTGAGTGAAGTAGGAAGCCTGACGGCGTATCCAATGCGTGAGGAGAAGATTTAGCGAGGTCATGCGCTCTCGGTCAACGGCTGAACGCCCGTTGCTGTCCGCTACCTCTGGAATATTCCAGACTCGAATAGCATGACGAATCCAATCCAATTCACTCTTCTGCTTTCGTAAATAGTGATCTGCGACCGAATGCTTGAACTTCTTCAGAGACAGACCCGCAAGGCACCAGAAGAACTGCACGCGCATCCCTTCAGCCAGCGTGCGATAATCCTGATACTTGTTCTGGTATTTCCCTCTTTTCGCTCGATGATGTACCCATAGATGAGCGATAGCGATGATGAACAGATAGATGGTGATGATCAGCGGATAAAAGAATAGAGCCGTGCCCAAACCGGGCAGCAAGTGAGCATAGATGCCGAAGCAGAGGGCTGCGAGCGAGATGAGAATGAACAGTCTGTTGAGCGTGCTTCTCGTGCGTCCTTGAAAATAGATGGCTAGCCTGTCGGCGACGCCATAATGCTCTCTCAAGGTTTGTAGCTCAGAGGGAATTTTTTTAGCCTCTTCTTCAGGAAAGAGATCGTTCATGCTATCTTGCAGCTTCTCTCTGAGCAGTTGCTCTTGCTGGATAGCATCCTCGTTAAAAGCGTCCATGGTCTTGAAGACGCGATCATATACGCTCCAGTCTGCGGCATATCCTTTCGGGTAGAGAAGATTCAGTGTGAAAGGCTGCCCCGCTGTTTGATGTTTATCTCTGCTCCTTGGAGTCATGATGTGATAGACCGGGCCGCTTTCAACCACATCGAGCGGTGTGCGATGCGGAGCGTACGGTTCAGGCACTCCCTCTCTCTGAAACTCTATAATCTTTGCCGTTCCGCCAACCAACTCCGTTTTCAGCCCGTCCCAAAGTGCTATGACTATCTGGCTGTGACGAGCAATGTAGGCTCCGACCTGTTCGTACTGTAGATCACGCGAATGACACTGCTCGCATATCTCTTCTTCAGGCCGGTCGTCAAGTACAGGCAGGACGAAGCTCTGCTCTGCCTGATTGAGAAGCTTATCGAACTCGGCCAGCGAATCGCGTTTAGTAAAGTCCTTCTCGTACAACTCCTTTCTCATAGGAAGCGGGACAATGAGTTGAATCTTCTTCAATCGGAGAGCAACACGCGCGACTAAACGATCAGCCCCTTCGGCCAGAGGTGAAAGCAAAATGATAGGCGTATGCGGATAACTAACCATCAGCGACTCGAAGATTTCGCGCACTTTTCCTTCAAGAGCGGCTCAATCCTCCACACGCAAGTCACGATGGCCTGTGACGCCAATGACCAGCGGCAATGGTCCATACTTAGTATTTTGATTAGTAGCCATCGCAGGAAGTTTTTAAAGTCCTACTTAGCCGAAAGACAGACAAGTGTGGAGATGTTGAGAAAAACAGTACAACTCATTTTATATTGGAAACACAGTTCAACACAATATTTTGAAACTAGCAGTAGTAAGTCAATTTCACCATTGAAGAAATATCCATGAGCAAACACTCAGCTCTTAGCGCCTTTGCGTCTCCAGCGTGAAAAACTTTCCTCACGCTATAGGAGCAAAGACGCCAAGAGAGAACTCGAAAGAGGTTTTCTATTGCTCTCTTGATGAAATTGTCACACTGCCATACAGGCTTATATTTGTATTTATGAATTCAGAAGGAGACACGGTTTGCAAGGTGGACGACTGTTTCAACGTGGTGCGTCTGCGGGAACATATCGAATGCGGCGATGGAATCAAGAGAATAATTATCTACTACAAGCTCTTTGAGATCGCGCGCGAGCGTGGCCGGGTCGCAGGAGACATACACGATGCGTAGAGGTTTTAGGGCGAGTATGCCTTCGATTGCGCCCGGTTCTGCGCCCGCGCGTGGCGGGTCTAGCAGCACCAGATCAACGGGCGCTAATTTTTGTGCATTCTCTTTCAGCCAATCGGAGACAATCGCGCGCTCGGCCTTCGCGTTCGTCAGTCCAGCGCCTGCAAGGTTACGCCGCGCGTACTCGACAGCCGCTTCTACGGCTTCAATCCCTATAACAGAATGAAAGCGGCGCGCTAGAGGCAATGTGAAAAGTCCAGCGCCGCAGTAGAGATCAATTGCAGTTTCACCGCGCGCATCTGCGACCGCAGCCTCAATCAACTCTCCTAAGAGCGAGCGGTTAATCTGAAAAAATCCATCGGCACGGAAGCTATAACTGAATTCTCCAATAGTGATGCTCGCCTCGGCGGACGAATCTTTATCGAGTGATGGGACGAGTGCAACGCCTTCATCGCCCGCCACACTCTGAAACTCTTTCACGTCATCGAGCAACGAGCCATTTCGCATTCGCTCGCGCAGATCGTTTAAAGTTTCCTGCAATGAAGGGACAAGCACAGGACATTCAACAACGTCGCAAATATTGTGCGTTCCGCGCTCGAAGTAGCCCAGATGATTTCTCACCGTGTCGCGCTGCCATTGTGCGCGAGAGCGATACTGCCATTCGAGCGGCGAGGCGTGAATCGGAATCTCTTTCTGGTAATCAACACGCGCAATTCTTCTCAGGCAATCGCGTATTATCTCGACCTTAGCATAGAGTTGCGCGTCATAAGTCAATTGCTGAAAGTCGCAACCGCCGCAGCGACCGAAGTAAGGGCACGGCGGCTCACAACGCACGGGCGACGGCTCTATAATCTTTTCGATAGAAGCGAAAGCGGTCTTGCCTTTCGTTCTTCGCACCCGCACGCGCAGGCGGTCGCCCGGCGCTGCGAGTCCGACCAAGATAGTCTTACCGCCCGCATGCGCCAGCCCCGCTCCACCCGGCAAGATTCGCTCGACTTCTACTTCAAGAATCTCGCCGCTTTGATTACGGTCGTGCGTGCGGGCTGGTTGCTTGGATTTTCTCATCAAATCGAATCAGGTCAGAGATAGAAAAGGCTCAGGCGAGGTAGCGCGCGGCGCTCGCGCAAAAGTTTGAAGAGCAGATTTTCGTATGTCTGTTTGAAAACCTCTTTCTCCATTCGATTGCGATAAGGTTCTAACTGCTCAAGGGCTGCCGCGCGAGCCTCTGTCAGTTCTGTAGTTGAAAAGCTTGTTATCAGAGCCTCGTCCAGCATCTTTTCGAGGTTCGTCAAATAATCTTCCAGACGCTCTGCATCCGGTCTGACTGCGCGCTTGAAATCAGTTTCAAGCTCACGCAGGCGCGAGATTGCGCGCCCTAACGCATCACGAAATGCGTCCCGTCCCATTCGCTCATCGTAAATACTTTGAAGAGAGACGCGCGCTTGACTCAAGTGTTCCACTATTGCCGCGCGAGGGAAAGGCAGTCGAGCGTCATCTTCAATAACCACCTGCTCATTCGCTTTCACTTCCGCAACTTCATCGCCTTCTCTTTCCGACGCGCCCACCTGCGATTCCAACCATTCCGCATACTGCGCCTCTACCTCTTCCTGACAGTACATCAGCGTCTTCACGCTGCGCTTTCTAGGCTTCGCATCGTAAGAGTCGAAGGCGGTTTCGATGCCGCGCAAGACAACATGCAGCGGAATCCCCATCTCCTTCCACGCGCTCATCAACGCCCAGTCGAGCGTGCCCAGATGAAGATGCTTGCGCCGCCTGCGCACGAAAGCCTCTTCAATCTCTGTGAAGTAACTGAAGTAGTTCATTTGGGTAACAAGAATAAGTCTGGAGTCTAGAGTCTGGAGTCTGGAGTCCGAGGTCAAAAGCAAATCTCTTTTCTGCCTTTGACTCCAGACTCTAGACTCCAGACTCCAGACTTCCCTTCACGGCTTTTTCGTATATCAATCTCAGCCCTTCGAGCGTGAGCGTGTCATCAACGGTTTCTATTAGCTCGGAGCCTTTTGCTATCAGCGGAGCTAGGCCGCCCGTTGCGACTATGTGCGGCGAATCATTGAGTTCCGTCGTCATGCGGCGAAGTATCCCGTCAACCAATCCTACATAGCCGTAATAGAGTCCAGACTGCATAGAGCCGACCGTTGAAGAACCTATTACGGCCTGCGGTCTTTTAATCTCCACGCGCGGCAGTCGTGCGGCTCGCGCGAAAAGCGCGTCCGCCGAAATCGTTATGCCGGGCGTGATAACACCGCCCATGTACTCGCCCTGCTGATTTATCGCGTCGAAAGTTGTCGCCGTTCCAAAGTCAACGACGATGCAAGGCGCGCCGTACCTGTGAATCGCTGCCACTGCGTCAACGATGCGATCAGCGCCAACGTCCGAGGGCGGCTCGTAAAGAATTCGCATGCCCGTGTCGGTCGTGTGATCCACGAAGAGCGGCGAATGATTGAAGTATTGTTCGGACATGCGACGCACTACGAAGTTCAAGGGCGGCACTACAGAGGCCACTGCAATGCCTGTGATGGCCTTGAAATCAATCCCTGCGAACTCGAAGAGGTTGCGCGCGTACACGCCATACTCGTCAACCGTTCGCACGCGCACCGTAGTCAAACGCCAGTGCCTGATTAATTCCGCGCCCTCATAAACGCCCAGCGAGGTGTTCGTGTTTCCTACGTCAACGACAAGAAGCATGGTGGAAGAAGAGGACGCGGCGAGTGGGCGACGCGGAGACGCGGCGACAGAATAAAAAAGCTTCTCTCTTTCGCCGCGTCTCCGTGTCTCCGCGTCTCCGCGTCACTCATTCTTTTTTAACCTCCCTTCAATCAAATCCGCTGCGGTGCGTTCGCCGTTTTCGCTCTGGACGATTTGGGCGACCGTTGCGGCCTTTTGTCTGTAATGCGGTTCGTGTAGAAGCTGGCCTAACTCTTTTGCAACGCGGTCTGCGCGATACTTCACGCGCGGGAGTATGCGCGCAACGCCAAGGCGAGCTATGCGCGCGGCGTTGTCCGGCTGATCGTAGCTGAAAGGAACTATGAGCGTTGGCTTTCCTGCGCGCAAGGCTTGCGCGGTCGTTCCTATCCCGCCCTGGTGCACTATGGCTTTTGCTCGTGGCAACACTTCACTGTAAGGCGCGTACTCGAACGCTGCAATGCCTTCAGGTAAAGGCGACGGAGGCATGTTGCGCGCATCGCCAATTAAAAGCAGAGCACGCTGTTCAAGCTTTCGCACAGCCTTTATGGATTCCTGATAAAAATCTCCGGCTACCCATATTGCCGATGTGCCCAGCGTGAAGACAATTGGCGGCTCGCCCTCGTCCAGAAATTTTTGAACTTCCGGCGGCGTTGGCGTCATGTCGAATTTATCGTAGAAAGGAAAGCCTGTTATCTTTGTGTTCATGGGCCAATCGGGCTTCGCGTCGGTCATAACTTTCGAGAAGAGCGCGAGCACCAGTTCGGGCGAATGCATTCCTTTAAAGAGCGGGTGGCCGTCGGGCGGCAGTCCCAATTCAGTTCTGAGGTCTGAAACCTCTTGAAACCAGCGCTCAGTGTATTTACCCATCAATCCCTTCATCAACCTATTGAAGCCGGGAATGAAATGCAGCCTGGACGCCCAGGGCGCATTAGGAACAACAATCGGATCGTGAACTGAGAGAAAAGTCGCAGGCGCTAGAAGACTGGACGCCCAGCGAAGCTTCTTCTTCTGCGCGACGAGCGGCCCTGCGAATGTAATCGGATGCGTGATGAGCATGTCCGCGCCAACGGTCGCGCGATCAAGGTCTTCGTACTGCTCGCGCAAGCTGGACATTATTATCCCTTTAAGCAACTCTTCCGCGCCCGTTTTCACATCCATCAACTTTGAGACGATGCGCTGTATTTCATCTCTCTCATGAAACAAAGGCATTCGAGGGCGCGAAGCTATGAATTCAATCCCCTCGCCTTCTATCTTCTCTCTATATCCTTCACTTGTAACGATGACGGGCGAGTGGCCGCGCGATTTCAATTCGAGCGCAATAGGAATGTACGGATGTATATCTCCGAACGAGCCTAGGGCTGTGATTACTATGCGCTTGCCGTTCATAAGTCGAAGTGATTTTAGATTTTAGATTTTGGATTTTCGATTGGAAGAAGCGGAAAAGCTCTTAAATCGAAAATCCAAAATCTAAAATCTAAAATCACTTGGTCTTTTCTTCTCTAATCGAGGTGATCTCGCCTGCGTGAATTGTTCTGATAACTCCCGCGTCAGTTTCTACCCGAAGAGCGCCGTCGCTAGCAAGCCCGCGCGTAGTCCCCCTAAAAATTTCTTCGCCTGTGTTGACGCTCACGCGCATTCCTTCTGCATACGAAGAGCGCTTTTTCCATTCGTCAAGAGTCTGCCGAGCGCCCACATCGCTCTGTAGCACACTGTAACGTTTTTGGAGCGAAGCGAGAAGAGATTGAAGCAGGCTCTCAACGATAACTCTGTTTCCCGTCTCTCGCTCTACTGAAGTCGCAACCTCGCTCAGTTCATCAGGGAAAGCTCTTTCGCTCAGGTTGACGCCTATGCCAACGATTACAGCGCGCTCTGTGTCTGTCTCTATAGTCTCCGCAAGAATTCCGCAGAGCTTTTTTCCAGATGCGTAAATGTCGTTAGGCCATTTGATGTCAGTTTCAAGAGCGCACACTTCTAGAAGCGCGTCGTAGACGGCGAGCGCTGTCATCAAAGTTATCAGCGGCCATTTTTCGACTGAAATTCGTGGCTTGAGTACCACGCTCAAGTAAAGCCCTGCGTCTTTCGGAGAAATCCAGACGCGCTGTTGTCGTCCGCGCCCGGATGCTTGTTCGCGTGCGACAATACAGAGACCTTCCTGCGCACCCAGCTGTGCCTGACGCGCAGCTTCCGTGTTCGTCGAAGCGAGCGAATCGAAACGAAGAATTATTGGCCGGAAAGTTTTCATCTTTGATTATCTCTTGCATTATCATTCATAATTCAAATTGCTGCACCTATCATTTGTGAAGATGGAGAAATTCATGCCTCACATCTCTGAATATCTGAAGAAGATCGAGAAGGCTTTGGCCGCAGGTAACGCGACTGAGCACACGCACCGCCCTGCATTGAAGGAATTGATTGAGTCAATCGCTAAAGGCGTTGTGGCGACGAACGAGCCTAAGCGCAGCAAGTACGGCGCGATTGACTTCGTTGTGACGCGCGGACGGACGCCGCTCGGCTATATCGAAGCGAAGGATGTAGGCAAACCGCTAGATGTGATTGAGCGCGGCGAGCAGATGCAGCGATATTTCGGCCTCGGCAATGTCGTGCTAACGGATTACCTTGAGTTTCGCTGGTACGTGCTGGGAAAGCTGCGCATGACGGCGCGGCTGGCAACGGTCGGGGCGAAAGGTAAGCTGCGCGTCGAGCAAGACGGAACCGAAAGAGTTACTGAGCTTTTAACAAATTTCCTTAGGAAAGAAGTCCCGACCGTCGCCACGCCGAAAGAGCTTGCCGAACGCATGGCGGCGATTGCTCAGACAATCCGCAACACTATCCGCCGCGCGATGAGCGAGGAGAAAGAGTCTGGCTCGCTTCACCAGCAGTTGGAAGACTTCAGGGAAGTTTTGATTCACGATCTGACGGAAGATCGGTTCGCGGACATGTACGCGCAGACGATCTGCTACGGACTGTTCGCCGCACGTTGCAATGCCAGAGGCGGCGAGCCGTTCTCGCGCGATCACGCCGCGCGGTACCTGCCAAAGACAAATCCATTCCTGCGCAAACTCTTCGGGCACGTCGCGGGCGAGTATCTGGACGACGAGCCGCACGCATGGGCTGTTGATGATCTTGTTGCGCTGCTCAATCGCGCGAAAATAAGTGAAATCTTACAAGACTTCGGCAAGCGCACGCGCCGTGAAGACCCTGTGGTTCACTTCTACGAAACTTTCCTTGCCGCCTACGACCCGAAGATGCGCGAGGCGCGAGGCGTTTACTACACACCTGAGCCTGTCGTCTCTTACATTGTGCGCAGCGTTGACCACATTCTTAAGACCGACTTCAACCTGACAGAAGGTCTGGCGGATTCAAGCCGGGTGAGAATGAGAACACCGGATGGTGATGAAACGGAAACACACCGCGTATTGATTCTTGATCCGGCGACGGGCACGGGCACTTTTCTTTACGGCATCATCAATCACATCTTCGAATCGTTTCGACGGAATCGCGGGATGTGGTCCGGCTATGTCTCTGAACATCTGCTGCCAAGACTCTTCGGCTTTGAGTTGCTGATGGCTCCTTACGCGGTTGCGCACATGAAGCTAGGTTTGCAGTTGGATGATACGGGCTATGACTTCAAGTCTGACGAGCGCGTAGGAGTCTATCTAACGAATACTCTTGAAGAGGCGCATACGTTAACGCGGCGGATGCCTTTCACCGAATGGTTAGCACAAGAGGCAAATGAGGCTGGCGGAATAAAGAAGGAAAAACCAATGATGGTTATACTGGGAAATCCGCCTTATTCTGGTAAATCAAACAATCCCAATGAGAAGGATACTCTTATAAATAAAGGCGCGAAGTACATACAAGACTGGGAAGTAGGACGTAATGGAAAACCGGCGGCTATTGAAAAGACAGCTAGACGAGCGATTAAGAAGAAGCAACCGACTTTTATTGGCCGACTGATGTGGGATTACTTTGTTATTGATGGGCAGCGACTTAAAGAAAAGAATCCTAAATGGGTGAATAATGATTACGTAAAATTTATTAGGTTTGCACAGTGGCGGATTGAGAAAACCGGCTACGGCGTGCTCGCGTTCATTACCGACAATAGCTACCTCGATGGCCTAACCTTTCGCGGGATGAGGCAGAATTTGTTAGAGACATTTGATGAGATATTTGTTCTGAATCTGCATGGCAATAGTAATAAGAAGGAACGCGCCCCCGATGGCTCGAAGGACGAGAACGTCTTCGACATTAAGCAAGGTGTTGCTATCAGCATCTTCATCAAAAGGGCGAACGCTGAGAGGAAGCCTGCGCCCGTGCATCACGCGCACCTGTGGGGCTTGCGTGAAATTTACGAAAAGAACGCTCAAGGCGAGCGCGTGCTTACAGGCGGAAAGTACCACTGGCTCTGGCAGCACGACGTGAACACAACAATGTGGACAACGCTTGAGCCTCAGTCGCCAATGTATTTCTTTGTGCCACGAGATATCAAGGTGCGAGAGGAGTATGAGGAAGGATGGAAGGTTACTGATATATTTCCTGTTAACAACGTTGGATTTGTTACTGCGCGTGATTCCTTAACAATCCACTGGAGCGAAGAAGATGCTTGGAATACCGTCAGAGATTTTGCTGCATTACAGCCTGAAGAGGCGAGAGTGAAATATGATCTGGGCAAGGATGCAAGAGATTGGAAAGTTAAACTAGCTCAGAAGGACTTGAAAGCTTCTGGACTAACTAAGACTAACCTCAAGGCTGCTCTCTACCGCCCGTTTGATGTCCGTTACACCTATTACACAGGCGTATCTAGAGGCTTTCATTGTATGCCACGCGGTGAAACCATGCGCCACATGATTGCTGGTAAGAACATGGCATTGATTACAACGCGGCAGACAAGAGATGAGTGGCATGTTCTGGCTACAAATCTAATTATAGGCCACAAGTCGCTTGCTGCTTACGACATCAATACGCTATTCCCTCTTTATCTTTATCCCGATAGCAATAAAAAACATCTTTTCGACAATCACGAATCCACAGACGCGCCCGGCGGTCGTCGTCCGAATCTCGCGCCGGAATTTATCGAAGACTTAGCCGCGAAGCTCAAGATGGAATTCATCCCTGACGGCAAGGGCGATGGCATAAACATTTTTGGGCCGGAAGATGTCTTCGATTACATGTACGCGGTCTTTCACTCGCCAACATACCGCAGCCGCTACAGCGAGTTTCTAAAGATTGACTTCCCTCGCCTGCCGCTAACTTCAAACGCAGAACTCTTCCGCGCTCTCTGCTCGTTAGGCTCAGAACTTGTCGCACTCCATCTGATGACAAAACACGCACCAGCCTTCACAGGCTTTCCAATCGAAGGCAACGACACAGTCGAGAGCGTGCGCTACACAACGCCGGGCGAAGGCGGCGCAGAGAGTGGCCGCGTCTGGATTAATCGCACACAGTATTTCGAGAACGTTCCGCCAGAAGTCTGGAACTTTCACGTAGGCGGCTATCAGGTCTGCCAGAAATGGCTCAAAGATCGCAAAGGCCGTAAGCTCTCATTTGACGACCAGAGACATTACCAGCACATCGTCTCAGCCCTCGCCGAGACAATCAGGTTAATGTCAGAGATTGACACGGCGATTGAGCAACATCAAGGTTGGCCTATTTACTAATACAGAGGTTTAGAGTTCAAGCTTTAGCTTGTCTGTTTCGAGAAGGACAAACTAAAGTTTGAACTCTAAACTCTTCTCGCGCGGAGGATTCTACGAATGAAAAGACTATGCTTGCTACTTATCATTTCGCTTTTCACTTTCCCTGGCAAGACTACGCCTCCGAAGTTTCCTTCAGGCAGAATAGTTGATCTTTCGTATGCTTTCGACGAGCAGACCGTCTATTGGCCCACAGCAGATACTTTTCATCTGGAAACAGTCGCGGAAGGGATGACGCCGCAGGGCTATTTCTACTCGGCTTATAAATTCTCCGCAGCCGAGCACGGAGGCACGCACATTGACGCGCCAGTGCATTTCGCGCAAGGGCATAATACGGTTGACCGTATTCCGCTCGAACAGTTAATGGGCGAGGCCATTCTAGTTGATGTGACGAAGCAGTGCGCAACGAACCATGATTACCTGATTTCGGTTGACGATTTTCAGAAGTGGGAACAAGCGAACGGGAAGATTCCGCAGGGCGCGATTGTACTGTTGAGAACAGGGTTTGGAAAATTCTGGCCTGACAGAAAACAGTATCTGGGAACTGATGAACGCGGGGCAGGCGCAGTCCCGAAGCTTCACTTTCCTGGTTTAAGCCCTGACGCGGCGCGATGGCTCACGCAGAATCGCTCAATCAAAGCAATCGGGCTGGACACTGCGAGCATTGATTACGGCCAGTCAACTCAGTTCGAGAGCCATCGCACGCTCTTCGCCGCAAACGTCCCTGCGTTCGAGAATCTTGCCAACCTGGACCAACTGCCCGCGAAGAATTTTAATATCATAGCGCTTCCTATGAAGATTAAAGGCGGTAGCGGTGGGCCGTTGCGCGTGGTCGCTATTGTCTAAAATAGTGAGCAGTGAGCGGTAAGCAATGAGCAGTACGGAAAAGACTGAGGGGGTTTCAATCTTGAATCTTAATCTCTTAACCGCGAATGCTCTATAAATCTACTGCTCACTGCTTACTGCTTACTGCCTAGAATTTCTTCGGTGAGGGTGATGCTGGCGATTATGCAGGTCGGCGGGATTGATTGGTTCCCAATAAAACTTTCATTCCTAGTTGCGAGTGCGGCAACTCTGATTGCGCTCCTGGCAGGTTCAGCGCTCGCTTGGGCGTTGGCTCGAAAACGTTTCTTCGGTCGTGATCTGCTCGATGCTATCATCACGCTTCCGCTGGTTCTGCCTCCAACGGTTTTAGGATATTACCTGCTCGTTCTGCTCGGCACGCGCTCCATCTTCGGCGCATTCCTTTACAATAACTTCCGATTGCGTCTGACTTTTACAATCAAAGCTGCAATCATCGCGGCAACAATTCACGCGCTGCCGCTTGTTACGAAAAGCTTGCGCGCGGCCTTTGAAAGCGTGAGCACAGAGTTTGAAGCTGTGGCGCGCACGCTGGGAATGAGCAACTGGAAAATTTTCTTCCGCGTGACGCTGCCTCTAGCATGGCGCGGCGTTCTGGCTGCGACGGCGCTGGCTTTCGCTCGCTCGCTAGGCGATTTCGGCGTCACTATAATGATCGCAGGAAACATCCCCGGAAAAACTCAGACCGCTTCGGTCGCAATCTACGATGCAGTGCAGGCCGGGCGCGACAACGAAGCATTCACGCTCGCCGTCATCGTCTCGATCATCGCCGCAGTGCTGCTCTATCTCTTCAATAGATTCGGACGATTGCGATTCTGATAAGGTTTCCTTACATGCGAATTTTCCTCTCAAAAAAAGCCAAACAATTTCAGATTAGGAAATAACAATTCAACCCGCTTAGCGAGCTTAAGTATTTCTCTTTGCGCCTTTGCGTGAACCATCAATTCTCTCCATGCTCAAGATTCATGTGAATTGCTGTTTCTCGCAAAGGCGCAAAGATAAGAGATAAGCTCGCTAAGGCAGTTTTGGATATGGTCTAAGTTCAAAAAAGAGGGTCGCTTCCACGCGAAAGCGACCCTTTCAAGTTTGTCTCGTCTCTGACTTTCAGTTTATCCGAGCACTCCCCGGAACTTTGTCGCGCTCGCGGCGTAACCCGGAAATATTTTTTGAATATTGGAATTTCCCAGATGACGTTGCGCCATCTCGCCGAAAACGTCGCGGAAGTCTGTTGTTAGATTCAGTTCGCGCCCTTCGTACAATTGATCGCTCTTCAATCCAGGCCACTGACCGTAAACACGACCGCCGCGCACAGAGTTTCCGACCACGAACATAGCGTTGGCGTGTCCGTGATCCGTGCCCCTGTTGCCATTCTCTCGCGCCGTTCGACCGAACTCACTCATTGTGAGTATTACTATGTCATCCATTCGCTGTTGGCCCAGGTCTGTTGTGAGCGCTGCAATGCCCTGACTGAATTCTCTGAAGCGCAGAGCAAGCTGTCCCTGCACGTTGCCTTCATTAACGTGTGTGTCCCAGCCGCCTATGTCCGTGAAAGCCACTTCAAGTCCGACACCGGCTTTAATCAACTGCGCAATCTGAAGCAGCGCGTTGCCGTAAGGCGTGCGCGGATACTGCGCACCGTTTTCCGGCTTGTACTGCGCAGGGTTCACACGCTTTAGAAAATTCACTGCCTCGAACGTCTCGCGCCCCGTGCCGCTCAGCACATCTCCAGCAGCTTGATCGTAAATTGATTCAAACCCGCCCTGCACGCTCGCTGAATAAGCGCCCGCGCGTATTGCGAAATCGGAGAGATTTGAGATAGCAACGGCTCCAGCGCGCCCCTGAAGACTTCGCGGCAGGTTCTGCGTCATAGAGACTGCGCGGAACGGAGTCGCGCGCGGGTCAGGTTTTGTCTGCAAGTAACGATTGAGCCAGCCGTCCTCTGTGGACTTCACGCCGGGCGTGGCGCTCTCCATGTAATCCTGCGCGTCAAAGTGCGAGCGCGTGTTGTCTGGCGAGCCAACGGCGTGAACTATTGCAAGGCGCTTGGAATCCCACAGCGGCTTAAAGGGCGCGAGCGCAGGGTGCAGCCCAAAGAAACCATCCAGATTGAGAGCCGCATCCGCGCTAGTTCCCTGCGGCTTAGGAATAGCCAGAGTCGGGCGCAGATTGTAATACTCGCTCTCGCCGTAGGGTACAACCATGTTCAGGCCGTCAACCGCGCCGCGCTGAAATATCGCAATCAAAGTTTTGCGACGACCCTGCGCGCCCGTGACAGAGCTTTGCGCCATCGCAGCGCGCTGCAAAAATGGTGGCGCGGCCTGCACCATACCCAGACTTGCAAGGGCGATTCCGCCCGACTTCAAGAAAAATCTTCTGTCCATAACTTACCTCGTGATAAGTGATGAGTGATAAGTGATAAGAGGAAGAATTTCAGGTTTCAGGTTTCAAGTTTCAGGTTAAAAGCTTTTCCAACTCGAAACCTTAAACTTGAAACCCTTCTTATCACTTATCACTTATCACCGCTTCACTGACGTTGGAACTCTGGCGAGCCAAGAATCAGTCCGACAATCTTGACGACTTCAGGGTTGCTGACCTGGCTCAGGTCTGCCATTGCTACTTGATTCTGTTGGCCCAATCGTCTTGCGGCGGGGCGCTGCTGCTGCGCGCTTTGAGCCGCGCTCGCGTCCATCTCGGTTGATTGATTCTGCGCGGTTGCTGTCGTGGTCGGGGCTTGCGGCAATGGTTGATTCAATTGCTTCAGAAGCGTCTGCTTCGTTCTGGGAGAAACATCACCCTGCAAGATCGCTTCAATGAAGCGATTCATTATTCGCTCTTGATTGGCCGCGCCGCTTGCCCCTCCAGTGAATTTTGTGAGGTCAACGCGCGTGCCCTGTATGCGATTACTCGCGAGAGCCAACCCGAAGTTTAATCTTTCCAGAAGCGCGCCAGTATTGACCCACGCCTCAGCCACGTCCGCGTAGCCGTTCGGCGTCTGGTAGCCGTAGAGCGGCTGACCCATGCGCGCTATCCATTGCTGCAAAGGGGGCGCGCCTGTAGTGTCGCCTCCGAGAGTTCTAATCGCGCTCACTGCGAGTTCAAACGGCTGCTTTATCTTCGCGCGATATGCTTCCGGCGAATTGAATTCGGGCGAAGTGAATATAGCCTTCAATGTTTCGCGTATGTCGCCGCTTGAGCGCATGTAAGCCTGCGACACTCTATCAATCAGCGCCTGGCTTGGCTCGTCCGTCACGAAGCGCCGGCAAAGTTTTTTGGCAAGGAACTTCGCGGTCGAAGGATGATGAGCGAGGATGTCAAGCACCATCAAACCATCGTTCATTCCGCCGCCCGCAGGAATTTTGTTTCCCAGAACAATCTTCTCGCCGTTGTCGTGCACGCGCGGGTTGAATACAAACGTGCCTGCTCGCTCCATCGCGCCCGGAAAAGCGAATGCGCCGCGCGGATTTTGAATCGTCCAGCCAGTGAAGCAACGCGCCACTTCCTGAACATCTCTCTGCGTGTATCCGCCGTCAACGCCAAGCGTGTGAAGTTCCATCAACTCGCGCGCGTAGTTCTCGTTGATGCCGCGTCGCGCTCGCTGCTGTACCTGCACCTGCTCAGGACGCTGCGGAGGCACAGACATCACCGCCGCCTGCTCGCGCCTAATCTGCTGTTGCTGCGCGCGCTCGTTCTGCGCCTGCGTTCTACCACCCATCAAAAGATCGTAGAGCGGGCGGTTCTGTCCCTGCGCACGCTGAGCTTGCGCGTTCGGACTGACGCTCTGAAAGTTATCCAGGTAGAAGAGCATCGCCGGACTTTCGGCGTCAGCGACGAGCAAGTCATAAAAACTTCCCAAAGTATGCGGACGAATCGTGTCGCGGTCGTATGAAGTCAGAAGCCAGCGATCCGCGCCCTTGCCAGCGAAGACGTTGAAGTGGTTCGTCCAGAAATCAACCATCACTTCCTGTAGCTGGCGTTCACTGTAGACGGCGCGCAAGATGCGCGACGCTTGAAGCTCTCCTATAAGAAACTGAGGCAGGCGAAGCCCGTGCTCTTCGTAATACTGGCGCAAGGCTTGACGATAACGGTTGTTGTTATCATCGCCCTGACCCAGCGCTGCCTCGATTCTCCTGGCCGTCTCTTCATCCTGCGACATATTCGGCTGCTGCGGGTTCGCCGCCATAGCTTGCGCAGGCATCGCGTTCGTATTGTTCGCCGGAGCGACAGGAGTCGCTGACTGATTATTCCTGTTCTGCTGTCTTGCTTCAGCAATGGCCGCAAGCTCAGGCGGAAGATCGCCGCGTCGCTGCATCTGGCGAATTAGAAGATTAGGCTGCGGGTATTTCTGATAAAGCTCTGCGGTCGTCATCGTGAGCGACGGCAGATTTTTTACCTTCGCGTCGGCCACCATGTCCATGATTGTTTCTGGATGAAGCTGCTGCTCTATGTACCTGTCCAAGCCCATTGCGCGCACGCGCTCAACGTCGCCGGGGCGAGCGCCGAAGCCAAGGCGATTCAAAACATGAAGAATGCGCTGCTCCTCTGTAAGCCTAGCGGTCTGAACCGTAGAGGTACGCTGCTGCGCCGACAGTCCCAGCGCAAATGTGCTCGCAAGAAGAGCAAAGATAGAGAGAGTTGCTGCCGACTTGCGTGCAATGACTTTGTACGAGCTATTTTTGAAAGCTTTCATATCAACACCATTTCAGAAATCGTATGAATTTGCAGGAGTTTCCGAGGAGGCTACCGAATTATAACTCCTTCGCAAGATCAAACGATTAGACGCTTCTCTGTAAGGAATGGTTGATGAAAGTTTATTGAAATGGGTCGCACTTAAAGCAAGAAATTTATAATCAGTACGCAAACTCAATGTTTTGAACAGCAATTGATTGGGTACGCGAGTTGCGACTATCTCTAGTAAGAAGGGGGTTTCAGTATGAATACAAATCATTTGAAGGGCAAAATCGGACGAATCATTCTGGCATTCTCCTTACTGTTGGGCATAGTGATAGCGTCAGGCATAACAACTCAGGCGCAGTATCAACAGTATCCGAATGATGATTATTGGCGTCAACAACGCCAGTACGAGCGCGAACAGCAACGTCGTCAACGCGAATACCAACGCGAACAGATGCGTCGCCAACGCGAAGCGAGCCGTTACGGTAACTACGATTACAACGATACCGGTTACGGTAACTACGGCAACAACGGTTACGGAAACTATGGTTATGGCGTCCCGTACGAAGTTCGACAGACAGCTTTGAACGCTGGCTATAATGCAGGCATCAAGGCCGGGCGCAATGATCGTAGTCGAGGCAGAGGTTTTGACTACGCTGACCAGAGCGCTTTTCGTAACGCTACGACAGACTACAACTCTCGCTTCGGTGACATAGAGTTGTACCGTCAGTTCTTCCGACAAGGGTTCGTGAATGGCTATACTGACGGCTACAGAGGATACTAAAGGGCGACTGAAGCTGAGAGTTTCTTATCAGGGCGAGAGATTGATATATCTCCCGCCCTTTAATTTGTCTTCATATTGTCCCAAGCAATTTTGTTAACCATATCTTTACTACTAACATACTACTTTACAATGCAGTGCAAAGTAGTAGAATACGCGGCTAAATAGGGTAGCACATTCAGCGCACAGCCTACTCTGCGTTGCTGGGGTTAAGAACGAAGGAGATGCACTCATGTCTAACTACTGGACACAACTGCTCCCCACAATGAGCGCAAACCGTCCTTACAAGATCACGTCCTACGGTGCCGCGCTTAAAGGCAACAAGCAGCAGCTTCTCAATGCATTCCACGTCCGTGCGATTCGTAACGAGCGGCGCGCGCTGATGATGGCGATGGCTATGATCGAGACGAACACTATGTCACCGAGCCAGCGTGACACAACGAAAGACACGAATACAGATATGTCAGCTAATGCTAGTATCTTCAACCTGAGTGAGGACATGCTTAACCATCTTGGATATCAGGGCAACATCCATTTATTGGATACGCTCACAAGCTTGCCGGATGTGGTCGGGCTGATAGACAAGGGTATCAATATGTGGGGTGTGACCCGGATGCTGAACTTCGTGCGCGGTGGACGTAAAGCATTCAACGACGGTGTAAGCTACGGCGCTATGGATTACCGCAACGCAGTGGCTACAATCCTCAAGGTCATAGATATGTTTCCTTCTCTAATGAGCGACGACCGTCGCGTCGAAATATACGTTTCGCACCAATAGTGCGTTTGATTGCAAATCGCTGCCAGCCATCAATGGGCATTAGCGAATAGGCTTCGGGTAACTGACAGGGCTACGATTCCCATCTCTATCAACGGCGCACACGCCGAAAAAGTAGTTGTCCTTAGACATCCCTTTCATCACGTAACGCGTGACATTGCCTACCCGGAGCGAGTTAGTCCAATAAGCTGAGGTCGTCTCGCGCCAGACTATTTCGTAACCCGCAAGGTCTGGTTCGTGATTAGCGTCCCACTGAAGCTCCGTGTCATTCGTGAGCTTCTTCGTCAGTAGGCCTACGTTCTTTGGCGAGGCGGGAGCTAGAGCAAGTGCGGCCAGAGCGGCGGCGTTAACGCGCGCTACACGCGCTATGTAGTTAAAATCATCGAACTGCGGAAGGTCACCGTACTGAACTCCGTTCTCTATGCGCACGTTCTGATGTTGATGATGGTAATCCTCATTCGGCTCAGTGAAACGCACAGCCGCGTAGCCGCGCTCAACGAAAGGCATGTGATCGCCGCCTCGCAAATACCTGTCACGGCGATAGACCATACGCACTGTCATGCCCGGCACGTATCGCTCGCCCACCTCTTTAATAAATCTAGCTAGCTGTCGCGAGGCAGAATCGTTCTCGCCGCCCACGCTACGGCGCGTCCTTGCCTCCTCTTCGGTCTCGCTAGACGGCACTCCTTCCGAGAAGACGCGAACCGTGTGTTCGTCGCGCATGCCCGTGTCGCTCGTTGAGCTTCCTATGATGTCGTTAGTAAACATCCCTTCTATGTCCAGATTGTTCTTCTTCGCCTGCTCTGCGAAATAGGTCGAGCCGAGAAGGCTCTGCTCTTCGCCGGCCACCGTCATGAAAATTATCGTCGCGTCGAATTTGTAATGAGACATCACGCGCGCCATCTCAAGAACCGCAGCCGTTCCAGACGCATCGTCGTTCGCGCCCGGCGCATCGCACTCTGCGTCAATAGGGCTGGTGCACATTGAATCGTAGTGACCGCTCACTACATACAAACGGTTCACAGATTCCGGCTGCGTTCCCTTCAGAGTTGCTACTACGTTCGTGATGATCGTGGGCTTCGGCACGCGACCGCGCGGAGGCGGCTGCGCTTCTTGAAGATAAGACTGCTTCTCAACTGTCATGCGCCCGTCCGATTGCGCAGCAATCTTCTGGAATTCGGAGAAGAGCCAGTCGCGCGCAGCGCCTATGCCGCGCATTGGGTTGTCCTGCGCCGAGAGAGTGTTCCGAGTGCCGAACGACACAAGCTTGCGAATCGTGCGCTCTATGTTGCGCGCCTCAATCTCCGTAACCATGCGCGCTATCTCAGTATTGCGACGCTGAAGATTTGCACGCGAACGATTCTGCGCGCTCGTTTCAAACCTCCCGATCAATGAAAGACAGATCGCAAGCAGAATGATAAACGCTATGCGGACATGCATAATCGAAGCTCTTCTCAGCATGAGCAATCCTCTCCTCGGACACTTCAACAAACAAGCGTTGAGCCGTCTCTTCAACTCACCTTTGAGATTTTCAGGGTAAATTCAGGTCTAGAAGATGTTAGCGCGCGACGATGGAAGAAACAAGGGGAGAACAGTTTTCAGTTTTTAGTTTTCAGTTTTAAGTTAAAAGCTTTTCCCTCTTCTTTCTGAAAACTGAAAACTAAAAACTGAAAACTTCTATTTAATCTTGTACGCTCTGCCGTTCCAGACGACGATGATTTCGCCGCCGAGTTGTTCGGCGATGGTGCGGATTTCGGGGGCGTCGGCGACGAGCGCGCGATAGCGGTCGGAGCCGCGCGACAGGCTAGTCGTTGACATGGAAGAACTGTAGGCCGTGTCAACCCAGACGCTTCCCTGTCGGCGGAATTGATGACCAGCGACGCGTCGAGTCTCGCTTAGGGTGACACTGTTCTTGGTCGCAGCGCTGTTAGTTTCGCTATCTTCCGAGCCGCCTCTTCGCCGTGCTCTGGCAGAAGCGCCTGATTGCGCTCTGTCCTGCGGCTCAGTAGCAGGAGCTTGCGCGCTCAGCGTCGTTGCTGCTCCAGTTGTAGCCGCACGATTGTTTCTCTCTGAAGCACGCTCGTTTTCCTGTCTCTGTGCTTCCTCAGCGCTTCTAGCTCGCAGTTCATCTGCCTCGTTTGTGTTTGCGGTTGCTCCTGCGGAATATGAGCCTTGCGGCGTTGGCGGTTGAGGCTGATTCTCTGTTCGCGCGACCTCAGCCTCTCTTTGCCCGTTTAGTGTCCCACTAGCAGTCCCGGCGATGCCGCCCACCTGAGTTTGGCTTTGCGCTTTGGCATTCTCTTCACTGCTTGGCTGGCGCGCGTCATCGGAAAGTTTGGCGGGCGTGCTTTGTGGCAAAGATGCATTTGCGGTGCGCGTTGATGTAGCTGAAGTGTTCGCGCTCGAAGATTCTGTCGTCCCAGTCGAAGCAGCTTCACCGCCAGATGTGTTCGCGTGATTCAGCGACGGTTCTTCTTCAGTTGCGCTTCCCGGCCTGGTATTCTGCGCGACAAGCGAATGCTCTTCCTGCTTTCGCTGCTGCATCATTATCAATGCTGCGCCTGCAATGCCGAGCAGCAGCAATGCGAGCGTGCCGAAACGAAGAACGGGCGAAGCGAACAGGGCAGCGAGCCAATCACTCCATGACCTGCGCTCACCTGTTTTCACACCGACCTTGCCATCTTCTTTCAGAGGCGCATTCGCAGAAAGAGCCAGACGGGTTACAATCTTTCGACACTCTTCGCATTCCGCCAGATGCGCAGAATAACGCGCGCGTGCCGATGGCGGCAGCGCATTCTCCGCGTAGGCGCTAAGTTCATCTGCGTCCAGATGCGCTACGGCATTCTCCGCGCCGCCGTCGCCACGCATTGCGTGCGAGCCTCCAAACGCCTCTGCGCCGCGCCGCGCGTGACGGCGTAGCAGAAGGTCTATCTCTTTTTCATTTCCCTGATTCATTAAATTAACGAGGTCGCAAGAAATGCAACGTTGATAGAACGCGCGTGAGCGCTTTATCTTGCGCCTTTCCCGTTTGAAAACCTTTTCGGCTTTAACCGCTGCCATGAGTCCGCTTCTCACTTGAAGCGTTCTCACTTGTCAGCATCAACTCAAGATCGGTCTCAAGATGCGCAGCAGTTTCGGCCAGCGAGCGACGCGTCTCGTCGCGCGTCCAGCCATGCTCTTTCATCAATATTGCTTCGACTCGCTCTCTGATTTCCGTCTGCACGCGCGCCAGCCTGCGACTCGCCGTAGCCTCGTGCACGCCCAGCACAGCGCCAGCCTCGCGCAGGCGCAGACCGTCGAAATAGTAGAGCTTGACTAACAGGCGATCCTCTGCGTTAAGCTCTGCGACGGCGCGAGCCAGCGAAGTTTCGACCGATTGCGCAGCGGTCTTGTCTGCGAGCGCCCGTTCTGGATTGACGCCCGTGCTCGCAGCGCTCAATGCGTTCTTATCTTCATTTGAAGCGCGAGCCATGCGGTCAAAGTCTGCATCCTCTTCCGTCTGAACGAATCGTGAAGACTTGCGGTGATAATCAACCGCAAGCTGCGCTACGACCGCGCGCAGCCAGCCTCCTAGCGAGCCGCGCCCCGAATAATAGGCAATCTTCCCAGACGGCCTGCCGTCATCGCGCAAGCGCAAACCGTGAAGCTCCGCCCAGATTGATTGCGCCAAATCTTCCGCAGCCTCTTCATTAGAACTAGCGGAGCGCGCAGCAGAGCGCACAGTAGCACCGAACCTTTCGACCAGATCGCTCCAAGCCTGCTCGCTGCCTGCTTCGCAAGCGACTATCAAACAGAGGTCGTCAGCGTGCAATCCGTCAATGAACTCATTAACAGCTTGCGCCGAAAGTTCAGGGTCATCCTTCAATAAATATTTTTCGGTTGCAGCACGCACGCGCAATTCCAGCGCCGCAGCGTCAACGGAGCGTGCGTCTTCCGCGCGCGCAATCAAACGCCGCGTCCCTTCTACGATCAGCCTGTCGGTTGCTGCCCTTCTCTGGCTCACTAGATTTTCCTGAAAACCACTCCCGCGCGCTTCCCTTCGCCCTATGCTATCACGAAAAATATTCTTCTCACGCCAGACATTCGCACTCACCTGTGATGAACAAGACGACCTGCGCGCTGCCACCGCTTCCTTAAAACCTTTCTTTGACAGCTTGATAAAACAGTGATAAGTGATGAGTGATAAGTGATAAGAAGGGGAATACAAGAGTCAGAAGCCAGAATGTAAAGCTCTTATCTTCTGAATTCTGTATTCTTAATTCTGACTTCTTCTCTTATCACTTATCACTGCTTTTATATGCTTCGTGTCACAGAAATTTTTCGTTCGATTCAGGGTGAATCAACGCATGTGGGTCGCCCGTGCGCGTTCGTGCGGCTCACGGGCTGCCCCATGCGCTGCGTCTGGTGCGATAGCGAATATACTTTCACGGGCGGCGAGCATATGGAGATTAAAGAAGTGATGGAGCGCGTGCAAGCGATGGGGTGCAGACTCGTTGAAGTCACGGGCGGCGATCCTCTGGCGCAGCGCGAGGCTTTCGAGTTTATCAAGAGGTTGTGCGACGAAGGCTATGAAGTTCTGATTGAGACGGGCGGTTATTTTTCGACAGAAAAAGTGGACGAGCGCGCGAAGATTATTCTGGATATAAAATGCCCTGCGTCTGGCGAGGAATCGCGCAACCATTGGCCCAACCTTGAACGACTGCGCGCAGACCGCGATGAAGTTAAGTTCGTCATAGCGAATCGGGAAGACTGGGAATACGCGCGCGAGGTCATCAAGCAATATGATCTTGAGAGGCGCGCTCATTCGGTTCTCATCTCGCCCGTGTGGGGCGAAGTTGATCTACAGGAATTGGCCGACTGGGTTTCGTCAAGCGGCATGAACATTCGTTTGCAGCTACAGATGCACAAATACATCTGGGGGCCGGAGGCGCGTGGAGTGTGAAGGAAGGGATAAGGGCGGAGGGATGAGGGATGAATAGGAATTGAGCTAATTGCATGCTGACGCAATTACTCCTTCTTATTCATCCCTCATCCCTCATCCCTCATCCCTTGTTTCATCCCTCATCCCTTAATATTATGGGTGGATTCGACGAAAAAGCTTTTGACAGCCCGGCGGATGAGCCGGATGCGGAGGATGCTGAGCGCACAGATGAATCTGGTTCATCCCTCATCCCTCCGCCCTCATCCCTTCCATCTTCCCTTGCTGTTTGTCTTGTCTCAGGCGGGATGGATTCGTGCGTGACTGCGGCGATTGCGCGTGAAGAGAATGCCGAGGTCGCTTTTCTTCACGTCTCTTATGGGCAGCGCACTGAGGCGCGCGAGCGCAGGGCGTTTGAAGAGATTGCAGATCACTACGGGGTCGCAAAAAGGCTCGCCGTCTCGATTGAGCATCTGGCTAAAATAGGCGGCTCGTCCTTGACGGATAAGAATATTCTTGTCGCGGAAGCTAATCTTTCAAGTAAAGAGATTCCCACCAGCTACGTTCCCTTTCGCAACGCGCACCTGCTCTCAATTGCAGCGAGTTGGGCCGAAGTCATCGGCGCCCGGAGCATCTACATAGGCGCTGTGGCTGAAGATTCTTCGGGCTATCCAGACTGCCGACCGGAATTTTATGAAGCGTTCGAGCGCGCGATTGACTTGGGCACGCGACCCGAAACTCATATTAAAATCGTAACGCCTGTTATTGCCATGCGTAAGTCTGAGATTGTGCTGCGAGGACGCGAACTTGGAGCGCCGTTTCATCTAACGTGGTCATGTTATCAAGCTTCTGAGCTGGCCTGCGGCTCCTGCGATTCCTGCGCGTTACGCCTGCGCGCCTTCCGCGAAGCGGGCGCCCGAGACCCTGTTGGATACGCTCGAAACGAGCGCATTTAACGGCTCTCGGAAATGGCTGTTATGAAGTATAATGCTACAACCGTACCTTGCTCTCTTGCATCTTAATCTGGCCTATCGTAGACGAGGGGCCTTTAGAATTCCTTGGAGGAACACTTGATGCTTCGTAAATACTTTTTCTTCTCAATCGCGGCCATAGCCGTGCTGCTTCTGGGAACGATAGCTGCCAGCGCTCAGCAGGGCGAATTGCGCGGTCACGTCGTCGCCAAACAAGCCGACGGAACGACTGCGCCTGTACCGGATGCCCTCATTGATGTTTATCGAACTGATATTCCCGGCAAATACAACACCAAGACCGACAGAAAAGGCCACTTCGTTTTCGCTGGTCTCCCATACACTGGCAAATACGTAATAGCGGTCAGCGCACAGAACATGAGTCCGAATATTCTGCCCGATGTGCTCGCAGGGCGCGGTGCTGACTACGAGATTGTTCTAGGCTCTGGCGACGGTCGTCGGTTTACTGAAGCTGAGATACGTTCGGCTGCAACCAGCGCTGCGTCCACTGGCGGAAATTCTGAAACTGCCGAGCAGCGCTCAGCGCGCGAAGCTAACGCCGCCCGCACTCGTGAAGTTGAGGATAGGAATAAACATAACCAGCAGATTAACGAAGTTCTCAACCGCACTTTTACCGCTGGCAACGCCGCCATTGGCGCACACAACTACGACGAAGCGATCAAGCAGTTCGACGAAGGACTGGCCGCTGATCCTGAGCAGGCGGCTCTTTTGACTAGCCGATCCGTCGCTCTGAGAATGCGCGGCGTTGACCGCTACAACGCAGCCGCTCAGTCTGCGCAATACAAGACGGCTCTATCGTCCGGTGATACCGCCGCGATGGCATCGCTTTTAGAGCCTGCGAAAAGCGACATACACGAAGCCGTAGCTGCCGTGCAGAAAGCTGTAGCTATAGTAAAGGCCGAAACGGTTGCGCCGACGGACGCAGCAGCCCAAGCGCGTCATAACGGGAACCTTCTGGCGGCGCTCAAAACTCAGGCCGAGGCTATGCGCCTGTATGCAAAATACTTCGATCTCTCAACGGCTGATGCTACATTCGCAGCGTATCAGGAGTACGTTAATGCCGAAACCGATCCGGCCAACAAGCTCAAAGCCCAACTCGCAGCCGCTCAGGTGCTGCTGGACGCTAGCCAGGGCGCGAAGGCAGCCGAAGAGTTCAAAAAGATTCTAGCGGCAAATCCAGATAATATTGACGCGGAGCTTGGCCTAGGGCTATCGCTCTTCAACACAGGCGTACCCACGAACTTTCAAGAAGCTGCTAATCATATTCAGAAGTTCATTGATAATGCCCCTGACACCAATCCGCTGAAGCAGTCTGCCAGAGAGGCGCTAGACTACTTGAAGTCTCAGAACGTGCGACCCGAAAGGGGTAACACGACGACAGGCGGGCAGCGCCGCAGGCGCCCGTAAAGCTCTTTCGAGTTAAATTTCCAACAATTTTCAAAGCCCCGCACGGATTATAAGATTCGGCGGGGCTTTACTTTTCCCTTTAAATCCAGAAATTATCTTCTTGACACCCCATCTTATTAAACGGTAATATGGCGTTGCAACAGCGTTTAGCGTTGTTGCCTCAGGTTGACGACAATCGCTGTTGTCTTCTTCGCACCTAAAAATCCGCCCCTTCTGAAAATGTTCTATCCAAGCCGCTGAGAATCCATAAAAATGTCTGCCAAACTAGGCGAAATTCTCGTCCGCGAAAATCTGCTAACTCCGCAGCAACTCCGTCAGGCTCTAGATTACCAGCGCGAGCATGGTGGTCGTCTGGGTTTCAACCTGGTCAAGCTGGGTCTGGTATCCGATGACACCATCACGGCTGTTCTATCGCGCCAGTATGGAGTTCCTTCTGTCAACCTTGACCTCTTCGACATAGACGAACCGGTCATACGACTCATCCCGCAGGAAGTAGCCCAGAAATATTCTGTGCTTCCTCTCTCGCGTGTTGGAGCGACGCTCACGCTCGCTATGGTTGACCCCACGAATGTCTTCGCCATGGACGATATAAAGTTCATGACGGGACTGAACATCGAGCCGGTCGTCGTTTCTGAAGCGAGCGTGCACGAGGCCATTTCAAAGTATTACGACGTGTCGCGCGAGATTGAATTGGCCGGGATGGCAGATGCCGTAGTGGTTGATATGGGGAACGCGGCGCTCGGCGGGCTGGGTAGCGGTATTACGAAGGAAGACCTCGTCTCGCTCGAAAACCTTGAGCTGGACATGGAGGCAGCCGAGGGCGTTGAAGTCATAGACGACAACGAAGAGATTGATCTCTCGACTCTCTCACGTATGAGCGAGGACGCGCCGGTCGTTCGGCTGGTCAACGTGCTATTGGTTGACGCGCTTCGTCGCGGCGCTTCCGACATTCACGTGGAACCTTACGAGAAAGAGTTGCGCATACGCTTTAGAATTGACGGCGTGCTCTACGATGTAATGCACCCGCCTTTGAAGCTGCGCGACGCTCTGGTCTCGCGTCTCAAGATCATGTCCAAGCTGGACATTTCGGAAAAGCGTTTGCCTCAGGACGGTCGCATCAAGATAAAAGTGAAAGTGGATGCGCGCTCGCGCGAACTTGATTTCCGCGTCTCAACGCTTCCGACGCTTTTTGGCGAAAAGGTTGTGCTTCGTCTACTTGATAAAGAGAACCTGATGCTGGACATGACGAAGCTTGGGTTCGAGCCTGAATCCTTGGCGAAGTTCCAGCGCAACATCAATAAGCCTTACGGCATGGTGCTCGTCACAGGCCCTACCGGATCAGGCAAAACCAACACGCTCTACTCTGCGCTGCAATCGCTGAACACGCCTGAGACGAACATCATGACGGCTGAAGACCCTGTCGAGTTCAACCTTCAGGGCATCAACCAGGTGCAGATGAAAGAGCAGATTGGATTAAACTTCGCAGCCGCCCTGCGTGCCTTCCTTCGCCAGGACCCGAACATCGTCCTCGTTGGCGAGATTCGTGACTTTGAAACGGCAGAGATAGCCATCAAGGCAGCGCTCACAGGCCACCTCGTCCTCTCGACTCTTCACACCAACGACGCTCCCTCCACCATCTCGCGCCTCATGAACATGGGCATAGAGCCTTTCCTCGTTGCCACTAGCGTCAACCTCATTCAAGCGCAGCGACTCATACGCCGTGTCTGTAAAGACTGCAAGAAGGAGAATCCGACTCCTATAGAAGCGCTGCTCGAAATCGGCTTCACACAGGAAGAGGCCAGACAGATGAAGACTTATAAAGGCAAAGGCTGCCCGACCTGCAATAACACAGGCTACAAAGGGCGCATTGGTCTTTACGAAGTGATGGAAGTGACAGACGATATACGCGAGTTGATTCTTATAGGAGCTTCAGCGCTGGAGCTGCGCAAAAAGGCTATTGACGACGGAATGATTACATTGCGCCAGTCCGGGCTGTACAAGATTCGTGCTGGTGTAACGACTATAGAAGAAGTCGTGCGGGAGACTGTTGCATGATTAAAAGCACACGTATGATGCGCACGACCGCGCTCGCTCTGCTGATGCTGATTGCGTTTTCTGTAGCGCTGCCAGTCCTTAACTCTTCAGCACACAACAGCCGCCATACTGCTGGCAGACACGGAAAACATTTCCGAAGACACTCGCGCGCGTGGTGGCGTCGTCACCGCGCTATGTTGCGCCGACGACGCGCAACGCTTGCTCTTCAAACCACTGCACAAAGAAAAGCTACCACGCTTTCGGCCATGCGTAACCATGACGAAGGTGTGCTGCCGCAAGTCTCCTCTACGACTCCCTCGAACACAGTCCGTGCGATTGAAGAGCGCAGAACTACTAAACGAATGCAGGCGCGCATGGCGAATGCCGCAGCCGCTTCTCAGCCTGTCACGAACAGTAGCGTTCGCGCCTCTTGGAATCTGAATCTTCCTAGTGGATGGACTGCTCGCGCGCAGGGCGTAAACGGCGCTATGTCATTTCGCGTGGTCTCATCCGACGGTCGCCCCGTAGGACAGGCCGCGCTAACGCCGCTAGCATTCATCTCGAACACCAACGATGTAGTTTCGGGTAAGCCCAGAAACCGTACGCTCGGCGGCGTCTCACTGCCGCAGCTTCGCGGCACAGTCATTGATCGCATGGTGAATGCCGGAGGGTGGGTCGTAAATGATTTTGACAGGGAGATTGGTAATCAGCGCGTTTACATAGTAGTCGCGCAGACGCCAGCCTCTGAAGATGGGCGCACGCCGCCGCAGAATTGGGTCTTTTACTTCACTGTTCTCAACGGGCGAATCTACAGTTTCCAGACGGCAGCGAATACGGATTACTCGGAGCGCGTTGCCGCAGACGTAGAGCGCATCATCGCTTCGCTGACAGCAGGAGCGGGGGCAGCAGCAGCCGCTGAGCCGCCTCGCCGCTAACTCACATTAACTGAGAATGCAACCAAACGCCCTCTGATTGATTTCTCTCTCGCGAGAACAATCAGCGCGCCCTAGCAGGAGACGATCACCGCATGACGATGACCGATGCCACACCGCAGATAACATTATCCGAGCTTTTGAAGAAGATGACAGAACTTGGAGGCTCGGATTTGCACATTACAACGAACACGCCGCCGCAGGTTCGCATTGACGGCCACCTGCGCCCGCTCGAAGGCTATAAACTGCTCACCTCTGCGGACACTAAGCAGTTGGCCTATTCAGTTCTGACGGACGCGCAGAAGCATCGTTTCGAGGAGAATCTTGAATTAGACTTCTCGTTCGGCGTCAAAGGTCTTTCGCGCTTTCGCGCAAACATCTTCAACCAGCGCGGCGCAGTCGGCGCAGTCTTGCGTGCAATCCCCTACGAGATTAAATCCTTCGACACACTGGGGCTGCCGCCCGTTGTCAAAGAATTGTGCAACAAGCCGCGCGGATTGATTCTGGTCACAGGGCCAACCGGTTCAGGCAAGTCAACCACGCTGGCCGCTATGATTGACAAGATCAACAACGAGCGGCACGAACACATCCTGACCATAGAAGACCCCATAGAATTTCTTCACAATCACAAAAGCTGTCTCGTCAACCAGCGCGAGGTGAACGCAGATACTCGCAGTTTCGCGGACGCGCTTCGCACTGCGCTTCGCCAGGACCCGGACGTTGTGCTCGTAGGCGAGATGCGCGACCTTGAAACCATAGAGTCAGCGCTTCGTATTGCTGAAACTGGACACCTCACGTTCGCAACCCTTCACACGAACTCTGCGGCCTCTACAATCAACCGCATCATTGACGTGTTTCCATCGGAGCAGCAGGCGCAAATTCGCGCTCAACTCTCACTCGTGCTCGAAGGGATTCTCTGTCAGTCGCTTCTGCCTCGAGCAAGCGGGCAGGGGCGCTGCATGGCGCTTGAAATCCTAGTGCCCAATCCTGCCATTAGAAACCTTGTACGCGAAGACAAGGTTCACCAGATTTACTCTATGATGCAGACAGGCCAGGACAAGTATGGCATGCAGACCTTCAACCAAGCGCTCGCGTCGCTCTATCATAAGCGACAGATCACGCTTGAGTTGGCTTTACAGCGCTCGTCCAACGCGGACGAACTGCGCGAACTCATTGATCGCGGCTCAGGCCTCAACACAGGCCAGTCGGGCGGCCCAATGGGTGGATCAATGCCGCAGCCAAGACCCGCGCCCGGCCAACACCCAAGCCCTTACGCCCAGCCGCGCCCCGTCGGCGTGCGCCCAACGACAAGATAAAGCGGTGATAAGTGATAAGAAAGAAGAAGCGAAAAGCTTTTTACTGAAAACTGAAAACTAAAAACTGAAAACTGCTCTTATCACTTATCACTTATCACTTATCACTAGGAGTCACAGATGCCCACTTACGTTTTCAAAGGCCGCAACAGGATGAATGAAGTGATCGTTGGCGAGCGCGTCGCGGAAAACCGCGAGACGCTCCGCCAGATGCTTCGCCGTGAACAGATTACGCTCACTTCCGTTAAAGAGAAGGGGCGCGAGATAGGCATCCCGAAGATAGGCGGTCGCCAGAAGGTAAAAGCCAAGGAGCTTGCTGTCTTTACACGTCAGTTCTCCGTGATGATTGATGCCGGTCTGCCGCTTGTTCAGTGCCTTGAAATCCTGGCGCAACAGCAGGAGAACAAATTCTTTCAGCAGGTCTTGATGCAGGTCAGGCAGGACGTTGAAGAAGGTTCCACGCTGGCTATAGCAATGGTACGTCACCCGAAAGTCTTCGACCAACTCTACGCGAACATGGTAGAGGCGGGCGAGACGGGCGGTATTCTAGACCTGATCCTACAGCGCCTCTCAACATTTATTGAAAAGATCGTCAAGCTCAAACGCGATGTCATCTCATCCATGATTTATCCAGCCGCTGTCATACTCCTTGCCGTAGTCGCAGTGGCCGTCATCATGATCGTCGTCATCCCGCAATTCCAGCAGATTTTCCTTGGACTGCTTGGGCCTGGCGAGCAGTTGCCGCTTCCCACACGCATAGTTGTAGGCATCAGTAACTTCCTGGCTGGCTGGGGCGGTCTGGCGATTCTAGCCGTAATCATAGGCACTGTTGTCGGCCTGCGCTTCTACTACAGGACGCCGGGCGGTCGCCGCGTGCTAGACACAGTAATGCTCAAGCTCCCCATCATCGGCGGTGTCTTTCGTAAAATCTCCATCGCTCGCTTTTCGCGCACACTCTCGACTCTGCTCTCTTCGGGCGTCCCCATCCTGCAGTCTCTAGACATCACTGCTCGCACGGCTGGCAACGTGATTATAGAAGAGGCGATCATGAAGGTTCGCGCAGGCGTTGAGCGCGGCGAAAGCTTCGTTGATCCGTTGAAGGCTACGGAAGTCTTCCCGAACATGGTCGCGCAGATGATAGGCATAGGCGAGCAGACCGGCGCTCTCGACTCCATGCTAGGCAAGATCGCGGACTTCTACGAAGCCGAAGTTGACGCAG
>MNJR01000071.1 GCA_001920415.1 Acidobacteria bacterium 13_1_20CM_3_53_8
TCACTGCCGGGTTGATGCACAACGTCACCTCGATTCTTATCATGACGCCGGTGATCATCAGGCTGTGCGCATCGTATCAGGTGCCGTCGCGCTGGATTTTGAGCGCGGCGCTCATTGCCAGCAACCTGGGCGGATTTTCAACGCGCTGGGGCGACACGCCAAACATCATAGAGTCCGCGACGTGGGGCTTGGGCGCAGGCGACTTCATGCGCGAGGTGCTACCCGCGAACTTGATCGTGCTGGCGGCGCTGATTACGGTTGCCACGTTCCTAACTCAACGCGGAATCACCAAACGTAGCCGACAGGCGGGCGCAACTCAGGTGCCGTTCTATACCTTGCAGGTCGCGCAGACCGCAGCGGATTGGAAAAAAGCGAAAGCAGACCTTGCCATTGATCGCCGCCTGTTGTTGATCGGTCTAGGCTCGCTAATCTTTTTTATCGTGTTGCAATTGCTCTTCCCGAAACTAGACATCGCCATCGGTGCTATCACAATCGTCATGGCAGTTTTGTTAGAGCGAAAAAAAGAGCGCTATCACACGCTCACCTCGCTGGGCTTTGACGTTTATCTAGCCTTCGCCGCCATCTTCGTTCTCGCTGGCTGTGTCTCGAATTCGTGGATTGGCAACACGCTTCACGAGCAACTCATAGCCGCTAAGGCCGCGCCCTGGGGCATCGCCGTGACTGGCTATTTCGGCACGACCTTTACAGAAGCTGCCTCGTGGGCGACTGCCGTTTCCAGTTCCATTTTTCAACTTGATCCATCTCATGCTGCGGCATGGGCGCTCGGCGGCGGAATTTGCGCCGGAAGTAGTTCGCTGGTCACGGCTGCGTCAGCCGGGATTATTCTGGCAGAGGAAAGTCAGCGCTTTAACGATCCTGAGCACGCTATCAATTTCCGCCGTTATCTTGCTTTCGGTCTGCCGTTCTCGCTCTTCATGCTAGTTTTTTACAGCCTCTATTTCACGTTCGTGCGTTAGTTCGTCAAACATGGCCCAGCAACCCCCTAAAGCCAAACCGGCACCATTCTTGGGCGACCTCGCAGTCGTCTGGAAAAGCCGTCGGCAGATATGGCGGCTTCTTTCGCGCGCTGACAAGATAGGCTTTGGCTCAGGCCTACTCATCATGGCGGCAATCGCTTTTCTTGAAAACCAGATTCCTCTGCTCTTGGGAAATTTTTTTGACGGCGTAAAGAACGTTGCGGCGCAACCGGAGGTGCTCAGGGCCACAGTGTTTCGCGCGCTGGCAATCCTCACTGCGCTTTACCTTGGGAAAGAGTCTTTGCAACTCGTGCGACGCTGGATGGTAAGTCGCACCAACACGCGCATAGAAGCCGAGACGACCGTAAGACTCGTCGGTCATCTTCTCAAGATTGATCTGGGTGCGCTCGCGCGTGAGCGCGTAGGATCATTGCATGGCCGCATATCGCGCAGCGTCGAAGGCTTCGTAAAATTCTTGCGCGTCGTCTTAGCCGACTTTCTTCCAGCGTTGCTCACCGCAGGAGTGGCGATCTATTACGGCCTCACTACGAACTGGAAAGTCGGTCTCGTCATGATTAGCGTCATGCCGGTCTCTCTGATAATTACGATCTGGCAGGTCAGCTCGCAGAAGGGCATTCGTCAAAGTCTCTTACGCGCGAAAGAAGATTTGGACGGGACGGTCGTCGAGCAATTGGGTGGCCTGGAATACGTCCGGGCGGCCAACACTTATGCGGCGGAAGTGAAGCGCATAGAGACGGCTGCGGAAGCGCGGCGTGCGCGCGAGATGAAACACGGTCAGGCAATGGCGCGATTCGATTGGGCCAAATCAGTCAACGAAGGGCTTTTTCACGTGGCGATAATAGGCTACGCCATCGTGCTCGCTTCTCATGGAGAGATTGACTACGGCAAGGTGATTACGTTCTCGCTGCTATACCTCAACATCGCGCGCCCTCTGAAGGAAGTGCACCGCATTCTAGACGAGACCTACGATAGCAGCCAGCAAGTAAGTGTGCTGTTGGAGATGTTAGGCCAGCCTGTGGACAAATCTTTTGGAGTCGTTACTATGCGTCCCCCTCGGCTGGACGGCAGCATTCCGTTGCTGGAATGTCAGGACTTGGTCGCCGATTACACTACGCCCGACGGTGACGCTAGGCGCATCCTCAACGGATTGACGCTGGAAATTCGTCAGGGACAAACCATAGGCATCGCCGGTCGCTCCGGCTCTGGAAAAGTCTTAGTGGGCGGAGTGCCTATCAATGTTCTCTCGCGCGAAGACATTGGAAAAACCATAGGCTACGTCAGCCAGGTGCCATTTGTTTTTTCGGGAACGGTCGCGGAAAACATAGCCTACGGCTGCGGCGCGACTACTTTGGATAAAATTCAGGACGCAGCCAGCCAAGCACACATCCACGAAGAAATTCTACAGATGCCACAGGGCTATGACACCCTACTGACCGAACGCGGCGGCAACCTGTCTGGCGGCCAGCGCCAGCGCATCGCTTTAGCGCGCATGTTCCTAAAGAACCCGCCCGTCCTCATACTTGATGAAGGAACTTCCGCACTAGACAATATCAGCGAGCGTCAGGTGCGCGCCGCCATCGAACACGCGCGCCAAACGCGCACCGTCATCATGGTCGCCCACCGCTTGTCCACTCTTAATGAAACAGATTGCATCTTCGTCTTCGATCAAGGCCGCGTCGTCGAACAAGGCGCCTTCGATGACCTTGTAGCAAAGAACGGCGTCTTCTCCGAACTCGTGCGTAGTGCCGAGGCCACCTGAAGGAGGTAATCAAATAATGAGCACAAAACCAGTCGTCTTCGTTTGGTCAGGCGATCTACATCTAGAATTCCCCGACCGCCCGAATTACCAGACCGCTATGTGGATGGTGGATGAAATTAATGAACTGATTAAGCCGGACTTTGTTCAGTTTCCCGGCGACAACGTGCAGCACGCACGCGAAAATGAATGGGAACTCTTCAAAAACGTGACGAGCAAATTGAAGATGCCGTTCCACGCCCTTGTAGGCGATCACGATGCGCATCACGATCCCGGTTGTCACTCGTATCAGGCGCGATTGGGCGCGACCTACAACGCTTTCACCGTCGGAGGCTATCGTTTCATCTGTCTGAACACGAACCAGTATAAGCCTGTGGGCTTAAGCGAAGAGCAGGTGATATGGTTTCGCTATGAAGTGGAAGCTGCGCGCGCACGCGATGAGCGCGTAATCGTTTTCCAGCATCATTACCCTTTCAAAGTTTGTGAATATTTCGACGGGCCTGGCCTGGAAGAGTGGCGCGAGGTTATGCAGACACGTCCCATCACTGCGCTTTTCTCCGGGCACACACACTACGGACAGATGGCAAACGATGGTCGCAACGTTTACGTCACGACGCGATCAGTCGGCGACCCGGAAGGTGGGCCAGCCGGTTACGCCATCGTTCATCTTGATGATGAGGATATGGCAGTCACCCATCGAAGTCGTGAAGACCTTGGCCCAATCGCACTGATTACGCATCCGCGACGGGTCATCCTGGCAACAAAGCCTGCGCATATCGTTACCGGGCCAACCGAATGCCACGCGCGTGGATGGTCTGCCGCGCCGGTCACCTCGGCTCAGGCGCGCATAGATGAAGGAGCCTGGGGTGATATGCGAGAGACTGATGAGATGATGTGGAGTTTCCTAATCCCCGGCGACATGCTGGCAAAAGGCGAGCATACATTGGAAGTGCGTCTAACCGACGAAAACAAAGACGAAGGAACAGATCACATTACTTTCATGTGCGATCTTTCGGGGCGATTCACTGCTTATCCGATGGTCGAGCCGGTAGTGAAGGGAACGAATTACTGCTGAAAACAGCAGATACTTCACTGCTCGCAATCAGTGGAGGGCGATTTCCGAAGCGTCCAGGCGGTTTGGAAATCGCCCCTCCTTTTCTATAGCGCGCATGATGAGTGCCGAACAAACACGCTCCCACAAAATAATACCGAGTAGCAGTAATAAGAAAGGACATGTTGTCCACTAATACCAGATTGCAAAACAAAATAAGGAAGAGCGGGGGCAAGCCCGCCTTCCCAACCTATGAGGTTATGGGAGTTTAGAGTTTAAATTCCAAAGCTCAAGATTATTAATCTCACTGGTATGGAAGGCGGGCTTGCCCCCGCTCTTCCTTCCTTATTTTATTGTGCAATTCGGTATAAATCACGAAACGGCCCGAAGAAGATTGCTTTTAGTTTCGTGTGATTTAGTGAATCATCTCCCTCTCTCTTTTCATTGCATCTATGTATAGCTCGCAACCTTTGCGCACTCGAAACGGTTGAAGTGTGAGACAAAAGCACAACGCGACTGCGCTCTCTTCTCACACATTCAATTCTCATTGTTGCTCACACGCATAAACGTGCCGCTTTTCCTTGCACTTCAAGACGCCATGCTTCGGCATGTCCATTGCCCTATAGCCAATCGCAGCACATTCACTGATCGAAAGTCGGTGAGCTTGGCCTGCCGGACGCGCCCATTTAGGGCTTCCGCACTTTGGAAAGGAGTAAGAATCATGTCTCTATTCAGCAAACGTAATCTCCTTGTGGGCATCATTGCCTTTATTATCGGTAGCGGGGCTTATGCAGCCATCTGGGGGATGCCCGGGTTTCTGACGCGCAGCGCCACAGTTAAAAGTCAGGTCGCTGCATATCTGCTCGATGACAGAAGCGCTGTCAACGGGCTGCTGCTCACAAGCGGCGACCAGTTGCATTTTAGCCCACAAACAGGTGAAGCGGTCGCGGCGCAAATAAAGGTCGGCGACGAAGTAACTGCGACGGGGCATGCTGGAACAAAATCGAATTACGGACGCGAACTTCGCGTCGAACAGATTTCTGCGAACGGACGCACTATCACCGAAGCCGAGCATGGGCCAAAGCATCCGCCTGAGCCGCATGACAGACGTGGGCCTAAAGCCGCTGATGAACGACCCGCTCCGCCGGACGCGCACGCGCAAAGTGAGGCAAGGATGGAGACGAATGTCGCGCCGAGCAGCGACGCAGATGCTAACCAAACTCAGACGACGCAGCCGGAGACGTTCAAAGCTTCTGGTACAATCCAAACCCATCTTGTCAACGGTCACGGCGATGTTGACGGCCTTATCTTGTCGAGCGGAGAGCAGATGCGATTTTCGCCAAAGGTCGGCAAGCTTGTAGTCGCCGCTGAGCAGGGCGCAGACACTCTAGTGAGCGTCGAGGGCGCAGTCGTGCGCGGGCGAAGCGGCACTATAGTGCGCCCGTCGCTAATTACGGTTGGCAACCAAACTATCGCACTGGGGCGATGACCGTAGACGTGCGGCCAAAAGAAGCGAAGGCAGCGCTTATTGAAGTATTGACAGGATGGACAGTGAGGCACGAGCATACCGTTCAACCAAGGACAGAAAATGACGACGCTTGATGCGATTAGAAAGATGAGTTTGCGAACGCGGTTGAGCGTGCTGGCCGCGTTCGCGCTCATCGCGCTCCTCGTAGCCTTCTTCGTCGCGTGGCGTTTGGCACGCGCTACGGAAACATTCGCTCTACGTCAGGCCGACTCTTCACTACACGCAGCGGCGCGCGATCTGGCGCGCGCGTTTTATGCTCATCCGTCAGGTTATCAAACCATTGAAGAGGCAGCGGCTCCGCCTGACCGCCCGGCAGCGCCTCGTGATGAAGGCCATCGCGAACGCCCGTTGCCTCCACATGTGAGAACGCTCTTTGCCGCGTATAGGGATCCGCTCTCAAGACTCACGGCCATCACGCTTCATCGTTTTCCTGAGACGGCTGGAGGCTTCTACCGCGCCACAGACGGCGCGCTCGTCGGCAGCGCTTTCCCTGCAAACGCAGGAACAGGCGGCGACATGGTATTACCCTCGTATGTGGCCGATATGATTCGCGCGTTGGCAAAGCAGGCGAATGAAACCGGAGCGCCTGCAACACGCACGGTTCAAGCGGGAAGCGACCGTATCATCATCGTCGCCTACCCTGTGCAATCGGACAACTCTGAGGTTAATGGCGTCTCATCGCGTACAGACGTAGATTCATCGAACACAATCGCGGCGGCGTGGGTTATGCAACGGCTCTCGAACATCACGGGCGTTTCTGACAAAGCTAATCTGACCGCGCTCGCGTTGCTTATCTTGAGCATCATCGCGGTCAGCGGGTTAGCTCTGACGACTGTCAGAGACTTACGCTCTGGCGTGTGGGGGATTGAGCAGGGACTGACAGGTCTCACCGATGATCTCAGTAAACAGATCACGCCGCCTATGACGCCTGAACTCTCGCGGATTACAGTGGCTATCAATCATCTGGCCGATTCATTGCGCATCAACCTCGCGCGTCAGGCAGAACTTGAACGTGACCTGCGGCGCAGTGAAAGACTCTCTGCCTTGGGTCGTCTCGTCGCAGGGGTCGCGCATGAGGTACGCAATCCACTGGCGGCGATCAAGCTCAAAGTCCAGATGGCGCGCCGCGCGGGGAATGCGCCTGATAGCTTAGACTCTACTTTCCGCGTCATCACCGAAGAGATAGATCGGCTGGACACGCTCGTTCGTCGCCTACTGGAATTCAATCGCACACAGCCGCTCGAACAAAGCAGTCTTGATCTGTGCGAACTTGTACGACGTCGCGTCGCGCTCTTCAATGATATAGCCGAGCGCGGGGGCGTGAAGATTGAAATTCGTCTCTCTAAAGATGCTGTGATGGTCAAAGGTGACGCAGAGCGTCTGGCGCAGGTGCTTGATAACCTGATCAAGAATGCGCTCTCTGCTATGCCAGATGGCGGAAGGCTCACGATCAGTTGTGAGGCCGCGACTTCTGAAGACGGACTTGCGTTGGCTCGTCTCTCAGTCGAGGACGTGGGGCGCGGCATCCCCAAGGAAGATCATGAGCGCATCTTTGAGCCATTCTTTACGGCGCGCGCGACGGGCACAGGGTTAGGACTGGCAATCGCGCGCGAGATAGTAGAGGCGCATGGCGGACGTATCAACTTAGTCAGTCGCGAAGGGGGCGGCGCGCTATTCCAGATCGAGTTGCCACAGAGGGCACAGGCTGAAGACTATGAACAATTCGATAAACGGTCGGGTGATGAATCGGAGGGTGCGCAATGAAGACGGTCATCCTGCTCATCATCTCGAACCTTTTTATGACCATAGCGTGGTATGGTCATCTGAAGTATAAAGAGAAGCCTATAGTCTGGGTGATCTTGATTAGCTGGTCTGTGGCGCTCTTTGAATACATCTTTCAGATTCCGGCCAACCGCATAGGCTCTCAGACGTTCAGCGTCACGCAGTTGAAGATCATGCAGGAGTGCATTACTCTGTTGGTCTTTACCGTAATCGCGTATTTTCTATTTGATCAAACGCTCAGGTGGAATAACGTAGTCTCCTACGCGCTCATTGTCGGGGCGGTCTTTTTCTCGTTCGCATTTTAGCAAGATGAAAGAAGACGCGGCACAAGTTCTTATCGTTGATGACGAGACAAATTTGCGAGAGAGTCTCGCCGAGTTGGTCGAAAGCGAAGGTTGGCGCGCATCACAAGCGGCCAACGGCGAGGAGGCAATTCGAATGTTGCGCGCGGGCGCGATGAAACCGGATGTCGTGTTCCTGGATATACGAATGCCCAAGCTGGACGGACTCGGCGTGCTGCGCTTAATTCAGGAGGAGAAGTTAACAAACGCGCCGGTTGTCATCATCAGCGCTTTCGGCGATAGCTCAAAGATGATAGAGGCTATGAGGCTGGGCGCTTATGACTACATCACCAAGCCTCTCGATCTGGATGAAACAATCGCCACTCTACATCGCGCCGCAGAGCAGCGACGGCTCAACCGCGAAGCGGAAGCGTTGCGCCTACACGGTTCTACAAGCGAGAGCGCAAAAGAGATTGCGTCGCCTGACCGTCAGTTCGAGATGTTAGGAGTGAGCCGCGCTATGCGCGACATTTTCAAACAAATCGGGCGTGTAGCAGCGACCGATGCGACGCTTCTAATCACTGGAGAATCGGGAACGGGCAAGGAACTGGTAGCGCGTGCCGTACATCAACATTCGGCGCGCTCGCGCTCGCCCTTCGTCGCCGTCAACTGTGGCGCATTGCCTGAAAATTTGGTCGAAGCGGAACTCTTCGGCCACGAGCGCGGCGCGTTCACTGGTGCGGAACGTCAGAAGAAAGGGCGCTTTGAACTAGCCCACACGGGCACGCTCTTTCTAGACGAGGTCGGAGAACTGAGTCTGGCGGCGCAGGTGAAGCTACTGCGCGCCGTAGAGTCACGCCGCTTCGAGCGCGTCGGCGGAACTGAGACCGTAGGCGTTGACGTCTATCGCCTGAACGTGATCGAACTGCGTTTGCCGCCGCTCAGAGAGCGGCTCGCAGACGTGCCGCAACTGGCCGAATCATTTCTCGAACGCGCCGTCGCACGCCACGCGCTCAAGACTAAAACCTTATCGCCCGCCGCGCTACGCGAACTGCTTGCTTACTCTTGGCCCGGCAACGTGCGCGAACTCGAAAACATAATTGAGCGTGCCGCCGTTACTTCCAATGGCGAAGTCATCCTGCCTGAGCATCTGTTCAGCGCCAGTCACACTACGGCAACCATTGCGTCTCAAAGCGCCGAAAGCAATCTGTTTGAGCTTCCTTTCCACAGTGCGGTCGCCGCGCTCGAACGCGAGTTGATACGGCGCGCGCTCGAAGCAGCGGGTGGTAATCGTGCAGAGGCTGCGCGTCTGCTCGGAATCAATCGCCGTTTGCTATACTCTAAAATGGAAGAACACCGGCTTACTTAACAAGGGATGTAGGATTATCTGACAGCGTGCCCGTCCGAGGCAGATGATGATCAGAGAAATAGTTCAAACCTTGAAAGAGTTCAATTGGCGACAATGGCTGGTGCTCGCCGCCTTCCTCTTCATCATAGGATTTACAGGGCATCGCGCTTATCTCTTCGCGCGCGACGCCATTTATTGGCACTACCATCAGGATGAGCAGATTCGCGGGTGGATGAATGTTGACTATGTGGCGCACTCTTATCGTGTGCCTCCTCATGTTCTTTATCAAGCGCTTGATCTTCCGCACAGGCCGCCGGACAGGCGACCCTTGAGCGAGATAGCGCGAGAGCAGCATCGTTCGATGGACGAAGTCAGGGCGATACTGCAAGACGCTATTATTCACGCTCGACCGCCGTACCCGCCTCCTCCTCCACCGGATAAGGGAGGGCCGCCGTGACAGAACAACTTTTAGGGTTGCTCTCGACCTATGGCTTGCCTGCGCTCTTTATCATCTTGACCATAGCCTCTGCGGGCATGCCCTTCCCCGTCACGCTGTTGCTGATTATCTCTGGCTCTTTCGCCGCGCAGGGCGAGTTGGTCTTATGGAAAGTGCTGGTTGTGTGCAGCGCGGGCGCGGTCGCCGGTGACCAGATTGGTTACTGGCTAGGTCGCTGGGGCGGTCGTAAACTCGTTCATCGCCTTGCGGAACGTTTCGGCGGCGTGGAAATGATTATGCGCGCCGAAGCATTTAACAAACGTTGGGGCAGCGTGGCGGTTTTCTTGAGCCGTTGGCTGGTGACGCCGCTCGGCCCGTGGCTCAACCTGACGAGCGGCATCTCCAAGTATTCGTGGCCTCGTTTTCTTTTCTGGGACGTGTCGGGCGAAGTGCTGTGGGTCGTGCTCTACGCGGGTCTTGGCTACATCTTCAACGACCGCGTGGGGGCATTGGCCGATCTGTTAGGCAACCTTACATGGGTAATAGTCGGCGTCATAGCGGCGGGTATACTGGGGTGGAAACTGCTTCAGTATTTTCGCGGTGGCGGCGAGTCGTCGGAGAAAACAAAGGTTGCGACAGAGGCTTACTCAACCGCGACTGAGGGTTGAGTTGCAAGAAAATGTTATAAGCGCAAGCTGCGGCAGCCGCCAACTTTTTGGCATTCCTCTCTTGCTAATCTGCTTTCTCACTTCTTTCAATTACAACTTGACATTGCATTCGGCGCGACACGGCTGAGTTTGACCAATCCTTCAAAAGAATCGAGCGTTATTTGCGCGCGCCCGTCGCCGAAGCGACCGACTGTGCGGTGGTTGAGTGCGCCGCTTTCAGACGACTGTTTGATTTTCAACGGGAAATCGTTCTCAATAGTCCCACGATAAGTCGAAAGAGCGGCGGTGAATCCCTGATTATTGGCTGGCAAGGTCATCTCTACGCTACCCGACATTGATTTCAAATAGTAGCGCCCGTCCTGCCGGACTGCGCCCGTGAAGTGAACGCTGCTGTTCGCGGCGTTCGCGTCAACGTCGCCGCCAACTCTTACAAGCTCTATTGGCCCATCTGTGTTAGCCACGTCAACTCGACCGCGCGCGCACCTGATTTCGATTGCTCCATTGATTGAAAGAGCGCGCACGTCTGCGCCCGCGTTCTTCACGCGAATGCTCCCGCTCGTTGTAACCACGTCAACGAGGCCGCTCGCCTGCTCGACCTGTACGTTGCCGCTGCGCGTGCGCACCTCGACCGCTCCTACCTGCTTCAAGACGATTGAGCTTCGGTCGCCGCTTATAGTGAGCGGCGTCGTTATGCCCGTCACCTCAACGTCGCTTCGCACTACTTTAATCACGTCAATCTCCGTGTTGCGCGGCAGTTTTACTTCCAGATGAATTTCAAACGGACGCGACAGCGCCATAGACATCTGTGCGGGCAGCGCGGGCGTTGGAACTGGTGTTGGCGAAGGTTGCGGAGTCGGCGTCGTGTTTGGAGTAGGTGGCATGTTGCTCGCGGGCGGCATTTGAGGCAATTCGAAAGAGCGCATCTCACGCTCTTCGCGTCGCTCCTGCCTCTCTGCGCGACGCGCTTCCATAGCCTCACGCCGTATCTCTGCTCCTTCGCGCCGCATTTCGAGCATGTCTGACTGTAGGCTGTCACTGTCCGCGTAATCTGCTTTTAGGGCTAGTACAGTTCCAGACGAAGTGCTATCTGTCCAGACTCTGACCATCTCCGTTCCGCGCTCGCTCACGGCGATCGCCTCTATTGTGTCACCGTCCCAGCCCGTTACGGTGATGCGCCCCGTCGTGCGGTTTCCTAGAAACACTTTGTTGCCTCGCTCAATCCGCACGCGGACTCGACCAGACGAATCACGCTCGACGACCGGGGCATCAGTCGCAGCAGTAGTTTGCGCTACAGCGTTTTGCCGCGCCGTTGTATTCATTTGCGCCAACCAGCAAATAGAGCAGAGCGAGATTAAGAATATTTTCAAAACTCTTTTATTCATACTCATCTCTCTTAACGTCAAGCAATTTTCGTCAAACTCAATAGCCGCCAATCTCTCTCAAAACTTCCACCTTTTTCGCGTAAGCCGTGAGCATGTATTGCACTGCGACAGGGTCTTCGGGGTGCTCTCGTACGGCGCGGCGTGTGCCCACGATGGTGCGATCAATCGCTGCTAGAGTTTGATCGAAGCGAGCCAAAGTTTCTGGGTCAAGCTGCCTGCGGCGGCGATTAACGTCACGTGATAGTAGCTGAATAGCCGCAACGTATTTCTGCTCCGCTTCGCGCACAAGTTCGTCCGGTGTGCGCGCGCGATGAGCGACCCTTTGCGACGCACGAGCAGCATTCCTAGACGCGAGATTCGCCGTCTCGTTGCCACCGGCTCGTTCATTACGTCTCTGTTTCTTAAGAACACTTTTGGCACTCTGATTTCTGTTCCCTTCCTCCTCATCCTGTCGTGCCTCATTTGGCGCGGACGCCGCTTCCGATGCCGCGCCGCTCTGTTGGACAGCCGCCTCCTCGCGCGATGGTTCGACTGCGGCTGGCTCGCGAACTGCAACCATCGAAGGCGCGCTCATGTATCTCATTACACCGATGGTCACGATGATGGCTATGAATATGAGGGCGGCTGTGAGTGGAAGACTGAAGCGCGCAGTGCTGAAAAGTGAAATGAGCTTTTCGCGCAGTCGTTCCTGTTTTTTGTAGCCTTGCTCCCAACGCTCTTCCGCCAGCGCCTTGCGCACGCCAGCCCACAGCGCTGGTGTCACCTCCACTTCGTGCTTGTAACGCGAATAGATTTCCTGCTCGTCAATCAACTCGCTGTGTGCTGCGGCGCAACGAGAGCACGATGCAAGATGGGCGGCAACTCTTCCGGCCAACTCCTTTTGCAACTCGCCGTCAAAATATTCTTCGAGCCTCGTCAGGCAATCTTCACACTTCATGGCCTGCCTCCAGGTACGGGCGTATGCGGCGTCGCATCTCTGCGCGGGCACGGTGCAAATCTGTCTTTAGCTTGGCGATTGTGAAGCCAGTGATCGCGGCTATCTCATCATAGCTCTTATGGTGAAATATCTTCAGAATGAAAACCAAGCGTTTGTCCTCGTCCAGACTCTGAAGCGCCGCGCGCATAACCCGCTGCAACTCTTTGTCGAGCAGTATGCCAGCAGGCGAAGGCTGATTATCGCTCATCGCCAAAACTCGCTCGTCGTCAATAAGCGTTTCGCGCTCTCGTCTTGGGTGAGAGCGAAGCGATTCTCGCGCGACGTTCTTCGCTATGCCGAAGAGCCACACGCCGAAGCGACGCTCGTCGCGCAGCGCGCTCAAGTTTTTATAGGCTCGCACGAAAGTCTCTTGCGTTAACTCTTCGGCAAGCGCGCGTTCCCCCACCATATCGTAGATGAATGCGAGCAGGGGGCGAGCGTACCGCTCGAAGATCATGCGGAAGGCATCTTCGTCGCCACGGCGTGCGCGCACAACAAGAGAATCGGAACCGCTCATGGTAGCTCCGTCACACACGTCCGGCTCTCTCGCCAGCCGCAACACATCCATCGTCAGCCGCTCTGACATTCCTCCCAAGTTAAAACAGATTTAGAGACCATTTCAAAACCCCTTAGCGTTCTTCTTAGCGTCTTAGCGAGCTTAAGCATTTCCCTTTGCGCCTTTGCGTGAAACTCCAACTCGCATCAATCATGAGCTTTAATAGAATTGAGGTTTCTCGCAAAGGCGCAAAGATAAGAGCAAAGCTCGCAAAGAGTTGGGCAGCTGCTACAGGTTCGGAAACGCGCTTTTAGACTGCAATCATCTACCTGCCGCGCAAATCCAGAATCAAGCCTCCGTAGATTCCTCCGTAAAGCTCTCTAGCCAGTATTGGGTCTAGGCGCTTGAGCATGTTGTACTCTTCGAGCGCGCGCTCCCTTCGATTGAGCGCGAGACTGAGCATCGCTAGGTTGTAGCGCGCGTCCGAATAATTGGGATTTATCCGAACTGCTTCCAGAAAAGAGTCGAACGCCTTACTGCGCTGGCCTAACCTGTAATAGGCCACGCCCAAACTGTTGCGCGCTTGCGCGTCCCCTAGGCTTAACTGAATCACACGCTTCAACTCTTCGACTGCCTCTGCCAATCGCGCAGTCTCGGCGTAGACCAATGCCATGTTTTTGTGCGCCTCTACAAAGGTGGGCGCGAGGTGAACTGCCTCCTGACAATAAGTATCGGCTGCGCTCGCGCGTCCCATTTCAAGATATACAGCGCAGAGGTCGTTGTGCGCCATTGCGTAACGAGGTTGCAGTTTGATGGCTCTTTTGAGCGAATCAACAGCCTCCGCTAATCTGCCTAGCCTGTAATACTCGTCACCCAGATTGCGGTGCGCCGCCGCTAGATTTGGATTCAAACTTATAGCTTGACTGAAAGCTTCAATGGCTTGTGCGTGCCGATTGATTCGCGCGCAAGCTGCGCCCAGATCGTTAAAGGCCTCTGCGTAACCGGGTCGCAAACCGATGGCTTGTCTAAAAGCTTCTACGGCCTCCTCGTAGCGTTCAGATTGGAAAAGCTCTATGCCACGGTTGCGATAACGTGTTGATGCTTCTGCCTGATTAGCGCCGCTTTGCCCCGCAGTCCACTTCGCCAGAGAAAAGCTCACCGCCAGGGCTAGAACCATCACGGCAATTTTCGCTGCTCCTATCATCGCTCACCCCTTCGGCCATGCGACGCCTCCTGCATAGTTAGTGGCGCGAGCAATGAAAAGGTTTCAGCTTTTCTAGAAAAATTTAGGGAAGATGGTGGAAGGGCGACCGCGAGTTAGGCATTTGACGTTACAGCAGCAGCGTCTCTACACGATGTGCGTGAACCATCTCTTCACACGGTGACCACGCGAAGACCGTGAAGCGACCGTCTTGTGACGCCACCAGCGCGATGGAGTCACGCTGATCCTGTACGAACTGCGCAGCAGATAGATGCCGGGTTCCGCCAAATTGTACTGGATGGACGATTGAGGCCACGCCACCAACAATCGGCTCCGTCACGACCACCTGTTCAATCTGTGCGCCACCATCGCGCCGACCGATCTTCGCGCCGAACGCGAGCAACTCATACTGACTGCTTATCACGGTTGCGCCGTCCACTGCGGTCAGGCCAGCAATAGCTTCAACAGCATCAAGTAGCGCCTCCTGCCACAGACGCCTGTTCCTCATCTCCTCGCCCTGTCGCATAAGATCGGCTAGTTCGGAGTATGGAGGTGCGACAGAGTATGCGATGGGATGCACGATTGACTCCTGCCACGCTTCAGAGCCTTGTGGAACGACCAGGAGGCTTCCGCCTCTACTGTGCGCGCGCATGGAGGCGGCCAATTGTATGAGCACGTTCACAGAGTCTGAATCGGAGTCAGGCGAACCGAAGTCGAGTAGCGACGTAAGAAGGGCAGGGCAATCGGGCAGGCTCGCGCCCTCTTCGTCCACCACCTTGATCTGGTCGCCTTTGAGCACTACTACGTTGACGAACTTGCTTGGCTCCTGGCCTCTGCGGTACTTGACGACCAGCAGTCCGGGTTCGATAACTTCCAACACTAAGCAGAGCTTAGGAATAGTGCGCGTGGTTCCCCACACGCTCAGTTGGTCTAGGTCGCGCCAGATGCCCAGATGTATACCGGGGCGCTCCACGGCAGGCGCGAGTCTGGATAAGGTTGTAGGGGTGAGCGGAAGAACATGCTCGAACAAGAGCGGCTGCCCGGCCTGATTGGGCGGCAGATATGCTAGCGATATCTTCGGCGAGTAACCTTCTTCGCGCCGTAGGCTAGCCCAGAACGCAGCATCTATGATCGCTTCTATTGCTTGAGCGTCTGGTTGTGGTGCCAGTTCTTGCTGTATGTGCCGTCGCACCTCTGCGCGATAGCGATTGAAGTGTGCCTGCACAGTTGCGGCTACCGCACGGGCAGCAGGGTATGAGGGTTCTGTCATAGCTTAATGACCTCGATCATTTCGGTACGTAGTAGCTGGCTGACTACTCATTTAACATAAGGCCAGCCGCTAGATGCTGTTAAAATAATCCTTTTCGCCTATTGAGCGATAGGCGCGCGAGCTGGTTAACTCGATTGCGCGTACAGGTAAACCGAAGAAGAGACATGTAAGTTGATGTCCTTATATTCATCAAGGAAAGTGAGCAAGAGCTTATGTGTTCAGTTATAACTCATCCGGTTGTCCCACTGGCGCTTTCCGTCTTCCTGCCTGAAGGAACTTCCTCGTCCGCGTTACTCATTGCCGGAGCCGTCTGCTCTGTTATCCCAGACCTGGACGTGATCGGCTTCAGCTTCGGCATAAGCTACGGCGACATGCTGGGTCACCGCGGCCTCAGCCACTCTATATCCTTTGCTGTAGTCCTTGCCACGCTGCTCACCTTAACACTGTTCCGCGATGCTCACGCCAATCATTTCGTAGTCTTCCTATTCTTATTCTTATCAACTTTATCGCATCCACTGTTGGACGCGCTAACGAACGGCGGGCTGGGCGTGGCTCTATTTGCCCCGTTCAGCAACGAGAGGTATTTCTTTCCATGGAGGCCTATAGAGGTATCACCGATAGGAGTAGGCAGTTTCCTCTCAGCAAGAGGATTGCAAGTGCTGTGGAGTGAGTTTAAATGGGTATGGCTGCCTTCGTCTGTAGTATTTGCCGTAGGACAGATTATTCGGCGCTATGTCTATTCATAGACGGTCTGCAAGATTATCAATGGATAGCCGCCAGAGTAAAAAGTCTAGTGGAAAGCTTCCGGTAGATAGGTCTTCGAGAAGTTTTGCTTTAAACGCCCGCGCTCGGTCTTTCCCTGTAGATCAATTATCTCTTACTGCGCCATTTAGTCTTACTTTGATGATGCGCCTGCTTTAGAGCTGGGCCGAGTCTTGCCTCCACAGCCTCACGTATCTCATCAGCATGATCATCTGTCAGCCGAGGCTTTCTTGAACGGGCGGTTTCCGCCTGCGTAGATAGGAGCGCTTTCAACAGGGAGGAGCTATTCTTATTGGCCTCTAAGGAGAACGGCTTGCATTTCTGACAATGCGGTAATAGGCGCATCTGGCCGAGCATGTGACGGGTGAAGAGACCCCCTTCAGGAATCTCATCACCACACGCCGCACAGAGTAGTGTCCTAAGAGCGCGGTAGACAGGCTCATTACCTTCGATGGTATGACCAACTATCTCACTGATGCCCTTCTTCATTTAACCAGGTAAGGTATCATGCCATGTCTGATAGCGGAATTCTAAAATAGGCATGTATCAAGATGCCATAGACTATTGGCTCAGGAGTCATCACTTGTCTCGCTACTCTGATAGAATGCGCGGACAATCATGACAAAAGCAAAATTCTCCTCCTGCTCGTACTCTTCTTCGCTTCATCTGATTATCAGCGAGTAGAAGCGTAGCACGAGTCCGACTAACAATATCGGCGTCTTGCCCATTTCTTGCATTAGAGACTAAGTTCTTGCCTTTTAGAAAGTTGCGATAGTATTATCAACCTCGACACGCGTTATTCATCTATGGGCTAGAGTCATGTTGGAGTCTTCTATTCCAACGACGGTTTAACTTACCTTGTTCTCACACTAACAGGAGATTAATGAAAGCCATGGAAACTTTTCAACGGCCAGAGCTAAAAGAGCGCGCACCCGAAAACAAAGACCTGGACGCAGCCGCATTGCAGGCCATAGCACAGGCAGCCATCAACGTGGAACTATTTACCATTCCCCTATACATGGTCTCTCTGTTCTCGATTCAAGGGATGCACCAGATCACCAGTGGGGGAAATAATTTTTATCAAGGCAGGCTGTGGCCGGGCGCATCTCCGTCGCCTGATCCTGAGAACGATCCTGTCAACCCTACCAATGCTCTTGCGTTCAACCATTTCTTCAGCGTCTTTATAGACGAGATGCTGCACCTGCAACTGGCCTCTAACATCGCCAAGGCTCTGGGCGTAATGCCGTCCTATACCAGCGACGCGTTGCAGGATAAAAATTACGGCTGGACTTGTTACGACAATACAACAGTTCTTCCGCACATCCTGGATTTTCAGGACACCATCGCCGGATACAACGACATCAAGGTGAAACTGGACGCGTTGACGCTGGAGCAGAACCGGCTCTTTCTGGCTATTGAAGAGAATGATGAGGATGCGAAAAGCATTATAGACCCGTCAAAAATAGGCAACTATTTTCCTTCCGTCCCGTTTGAAAACTGGAGCACGGGCGATACAGAGGCAAACCTCCCTATGTTCGGCACCATCGGCTGGATGTACAAATGCCTGTGGCAGTACATGGAGATAGTGTACACGGACAAAACCAGTCTGTTTGAATACGTCTTTAACCGTGGCACTCTGGAAAGAGACCTCTTTAATGCCCACAGCAGTTATCACAAGCCTGAGTATCCGTTGATGCCTACAATGGCGTCCGGCCAAATCATTGTACCGAGCGCTATGGAGAATATCCTTAAGATGATTAACGCCATCACGGATCAGGGCGAAGGCTCAGGCGTAGCCCACTGGATCAGGATGATGCGAGGGCAAGTCGAATACGCGCCAGTCCAAGAGCAGTTTCAACCGAGCGAGGCCGCCTTAAATTTCGACTATCCAAACTACACAGACACAGGAATAGAGGATAATCCTTCGGGAGATACAGTCGCGCGAAGCGAAAACGGCGGGCTTGACCATCACGATCGCTTCCTAGCTATCAATGCTCTGCTGGAGACTGGGAAGGTTGTCACATGGGATCAGTGGCACGCGAGCGGAAACCAGTGGACGGCTGATATGCTCAAGACTACCGGCTACGATTTGAACAAATGGCCATTGCCGTCCGCAGAGGATGTAGCAGCCGCGCTAAATAAGATGAAGGCGGACGCCAACAATTACGAAACCTTCAGTCAGGTAGCCGCAGGTTCTATTGCGGGAATCACACGCGTGCTGTCCGACTTCTGGGCGAGTGAGACGACTTCATTTCCCAATCCTTCTATGTATGGGTCGGGCGATCGCGTCTCGATCTGTTGGGCTATCTTCGGACAATATCCTGACATCACGAAAGGAATAGTAGATAAGACGCCGGGCACTCTATACCACGCTTGTCAGGCGTTGGACATTGACAGCCCGGATAACAGTTGCGCGCCCGTTGCGGTCTTTCACTCCTGTCGCGGCTCGAACGATTGCAAGGCAGAAGGAGGCTGCGGCTTTGTTCAGTTAGTGGGTGAAACCAAAGTCTTGTGCGGCATGAAGGTCTTGAAGGAAAATCTGAAGCCCGTCCCTCCCTTGCAGGGCATTCTCAAACTTTATAGTGCCCCTTCAGACAACACCTGCACAGGTTTTGGCGGCTGCGCCATCCCGATTTCGGCCTCTCAGTTGTATCCAGCGCCAGACTCTTCCAATCCTAATAATGCAGGAACGATGGAAGTCTTCGATTTAGTACCTCCCACGCCCGTAAAACTGGGAAACATAGAATACTCTATGGGCGACAAGGTGTATGACATTGCATGGAACGCTTATATTGAGGTGCTGAAATCCCGCAATGTGAATCCTCTGCCTGAAAAGCCAACGGTGGATAGCGACCTGCGCCTTGCATTTCCGCCATCAACTTGATTCAGGATTGACCTTTCGAAGTGCAGAATATCCAACACAAACGCCTGGGACTTCCCTTACTCGGCCTGGGCGTTGGTCTGCGAAACCAGCATTTCTCTTATCTGATGCGACACGAAGCGCAGGTGGATTGGTTTGAAATCATCAGTGAGAATTTCATGGATAATTTTGGCTATGCGCGCCATGTACTGGAGCGCATAGCTGCAATCCGCCCAATCGTTATGCACGGGGTTTCGATGTCCATAGGGAGCACAGACCCTCTGGACTGGCACTACTTGAAAAGACTGAAAGCGCTTGCAGAATTTGTTCAGCCCGTATGGATTTCAGATCATTTATGCTGGACGGGCGTTGCACACGTGAACACGCATGACCTTTTGCCCATGCCCCTGACTGAAGAAAGTCTAAGACATGTGATTGGCCGCGTCTGTGAGGTTCAAGACTTCTTGCAGCGACCTTTGATTTTGGAAAACCCTTCGACCTATCTTGAGTTCAAGGAGTCAACTATCACCGAATGGGATTTTCTGTCGGAGCTAGTGAGGGAGACAGGCTGCGGGCTTCTTCTAGACGTGAACAACGTCTATGTGTCCAGCTACAATCACGGCTACGACCCGGAGCATTACATCAGAAACCTTCCGTCCTCAAGCATAGTGCAAATCCATCTGGCAGGGCCGACCGATTGCGGAGGGTACATGGTAGACACTCACGATCAACCCGTGCCGACTCGCGTCTGGCATCTTTATAAACTTGCTCAGGAACTAACGGGCGGCGTAGCAACTCTTTTAGAGTGGGATGCAAACATCCCGGATTTCCCTGATCTGGTTGCGGAACTCCGAAAGGCCGAGGACGCGCTAAAAGGAATATTTCCTGATGCAGCGATTCATAAGTCCGGGGAAGCCGATGTTGTTTCCAATCCGGTAGATTTCCAGTTGTCTCTTAAACGATGACCGATCAACCCTTGAGCCTCTTGCAGCATTGGATGAAGACTGTAGTTACCGAGCGCGGCAGTCTCAGTGAGAAATTGCAGTCGTCCTCCGAGCAGCATGGTTTGAGTATAGAGGACGTTGTGGCCGAAAAGCGTGGCCTTTCGGCCCAGACACGTCTCAGCATTTACACGAGCGGTTACGTGCTTCGGTTGCTTGACTGTATGAGGGCAGATTTTCCGGCACTGCGTAATTTTGTAGGCGATTCTGTTTTCGATGCGTTTGCCAAAGCCTATATCATCAACAGGCCGCCGCGCTCTCCCAGTTTGTATGATCTGAGCGCAGACTTTCCGCAATTCCTGGAGGAGACAAAACCCCAGAAAAGTCCGCTTGATGCGCAACTGAGTAGCATGCTGGATTTACCCTCAGAGTTAGCCAGACTTGAGTGTGCGCGTGCAGAAGTTATGCGCGCGCACGGCACTGAAAACGATACGGTGAGAGCGGAACCCTTTGCGCCATTCGCAATTTTTAATGAAGATATTACGCTTCAGGCTACGCCATGCTTGCGGCTGCTTGAGCTAAAATTTCCTCTGGTTGATTTTCTCAGAAGATCAGACCAGGGCGAGCGGCCTGAGCCTCCTACGCCACGAATCTCGTTTGCCGCGATAGGTCGGTCGAATTATCGCATACACATGGAGGAAGTCGCGCTCTGGCAACTTGCTTTCATGAAGGCTTGCGAGCATCCAACCTCCCTTTATTCAGCCGTGCAGCATGCTGCCCGTGAAAGCGGAAAAGAAACAGCTTCTGTGCTTGCTGAATTGGTGGTCTGGTTGCCGATTGCGATGGAGTTCGGATTCTTGCGCCAAGTCACCTGAAAGATTCCTTTGAGAGAGTCTACGGCTAAGTACGCTGCCGCCCAATCCGGCAACTCATACCGGATTGCAGAATACAATAAGGTCAAAAGACCGCCCACGAAGACACACGCGCACGACACGAAGTCAGGAGTTAGGTTTCGTGTCGTGCGCGTGTGATGCGCGTGGATAGTCTTTTGCTGTACCTTATTTTATTCTGCAATCCGGTATCATTTAACCCGACCGTTCGATAGCGTGGCTTTCATGCTTATCTTTACAAATGTTGGTTGAATGCTCCATGCTCGGCGCGGATTAATTCAAGCGTTAGATTGCTCATGCTTGGCTACAACTGATGATTTCGTTAAACTGCACTTGAAGACTTCTGTGAAAGGTTTATAGATATGGCTAATGAAAATATAGAAAAGCAAATGGAATTCATTATTGAGCAGCAAGCGCAATTTGCCTCTAAAATGGGGCAACTTGAAGACATTGTTGCTCGTTTGGCGAATGCTGCGCTTGACCGATTTGAAGCCACAGATAAGCGGATTGATGATGTGGATGAGAGAATTTCAGCACTTGTTGACTCACAGATACGCACAGAAGAGAATGTGAAAAAGACGGATGAAAATCTCAGAAATCTAATTGCTGTAGTTGACCGTTATTTCGCTGAAGGTCGTAATGGACATTCTGAAGAGTAGGACAAATTCAGACGGAATATAACCAATTCGCGCACTTCTACTGTAACCCGCAATCTAATAACTCACTCAACCGGAGCGCGAATAGCATCGCTTTTATGCGCGAGACTTGAATCTATTGGCGGTGTCTCCGCGCCCGGTTAATTTAATCGTTATAGGGCATAAATTTCATGGCGAAGAAGTAATAAAATGAAACAATCAATTGTACATATAGCACTGGTTGTTAGAGATTATGATGAAGCAATAGAGTTTTATACGAAGAAACTCCATTTCACATTAGTTGAAAATACTTATCAGCCGGAGCAAGATAAGCGCTGGGTAGTGGTTTCTCCTACAGGATCGGTTGGAACTACATTATTGCTGGCTAGAGCTTCAAAACCGGAACAGGAATCTTTCGTTGGCAATCAGTCTGGCGGGCGAGTATTTCTATTTCTCAACACAGATGACTTTTGGAGGGACTACAATGAGATGATTTCTAAGGGAATAAAGTTTGTGAGAGAGCCTAAGAAAGAGAGTTACGGTATGGTGGCTGTCTTTGAAGACTTGTATGGAAATCTATGGGATCTGCTAGAGCTTGATGAGGATCATCCAATCTTAAATCGAGCTATATAACACCTGATTCAAATCCATCCAAATCAGTGAAAGATTCAGAATCTCAGCGCACACAATAGTCCGCATATTGAGAGGAGTGTCAATGTCTAAAGCTGAGCAAACGACGGTTATCACATTACGCCAGCGGAAAATTCTAGATCAGTTGCAAGGCGGGATACGCACTTGGGACGAACTTCGCAAGCTGACAAAAATAAATGAAGAGGGGCTTGGCTTCACCATAGGAGAATTGCTGGACCTACGGAAGATTTGGACGCTTCAGAAGGGCGAGGTGCGTGTGTACGGGATAGAGAGAAGGACGGGGTTGGTGCCTAGATTCGCACATGAGCAGAGACGCTCTAGCGACCCACACATTTAACTGCAATTAAATCTCGCCCTATTGGTCTTGCCGCATCTACATAGTTTAATTGCCGGTGCGGCTTGTGCCTCAGAGTACATATCCAGGGTCTATTCATTGTCAGAGAAGAAAAGATGATCCACGCGCATCACACGAAGCAACACGAATCAGCAGTCTCTTCTTCGTGTAGTTTCGTGTGGTGCGCGTGGACTATTTTTTCTACGGTGAATAAATCCACGCTTATGACTGGGAATGAATAGAGCTTGGAGTACATATCTCTGATGCGCTGTACTTAGTGAGTCACCATCAGTATGCTGTGCGCTAGCGCCATTAATTCATCAAAGTTGGAACTCAATCCATGCCCGATGATGTCTCCGCTCAACCCCTTACTCATTATCCTGCAGACTCGCCAAGATCGGTTAAAGGACTGCGCGCCATTGCTCTGTTCGAGGCAGGTAAGGGACTGCTGGTGCTATTCGTAGGACTTGGACTGCTCTCTCTTGTGCATAAGAATGTGCAGGCTCTTGCTGAAGAGGTAGTGCATCACTTTCATCTTAATCCTGCACACCATTACCCTCGTGTATTGATTGACGCATGCACTCATATTAATGATTCGCGTCTGCGTTGGTTTGCCCTGGGTGCGGTTGCTTACTCTGTAATACGTTTTGTTGAGGCTTACGGATTGTGGCTCGTGCGCTCGTGGGCAGAATGGTTCGCTATAGTGTCAGGTGGACTGTATCTTCCGGTAGAGATATACGAACTCGTACGCCATCCGTCACTCGTGAAAGCTGTAGTGCTCATCGTCAATGCGGCAATCGTTGCTTATTTAATCTTCGTTCGTTGGGACTTGAGACGGTCTTCAAGAAAGGGGTAAAAGGGAAAGGGGTAAAAGGGGAAGAGGGTAAAAGGGAAAAAGGAGAAGGCTGTTAATCATTCCCTTTCCTCTCTTACCCATTTCCCCTCTTTCCCTCTTCCCCCCTTCCCCTTTTACCCCTTTCTCAAGAAGTGGGAAGCATCGGTTGCGCTTCTGCGTTACTAAATCTTAGGGTTAAGATATGATAACGATTGAAGAGCGCGTCCAACAGATTGTAGTGGCGAATCGGAATGATGAGCAGGCGCGCGGTCTACAGAATTGCGCATGAGATACAGATGCTTCATGCGGCTCTCTGCCTGCGCCTGCTGATTTAGTTGATCGCAGTAGAGAAGCTTACTTGAAACGAACCGAGGAGGAGAAATTATGCAGGGTGAAATTGAACGCAACCAGTGGAAGACTTTTCTTGAGGAATTCAGCAAACGCAATCAACTGCGCCCCACTAGCCTTGAAATAATAGGAGGAGACATAGGCGCGCAGGAGGAGGAGAAATTCCTTCCCTTCATTGGCGCGAGCTTCGAGACCAAAGGCGAAGAAGCTGGAAGCGTAGAGATTATGCTTGGAGGTGAAACGGCAGCCGATTCAAGAGAGTTGACTCATACGATCAGAAACGCGCAACGAATAGTGCCGATTGTCGGCATCAAAGGTCTTGAAGACGGTCTGGGAATCGAAGACAAAGACGGTGTGAAAACGCTATTGCGCTTTGAGACGCTGCCAGAGATTGAGGACACAACGTCGGCAGCATAGCGGGGAAGCAAACGGTCTCATCAGCCATCAGTCTTGGCTTCATCGTCGCCAAATTCAGCCTATGTCTTACGCGGAGGGCGCTACCGGATAACTTTCAATGGCGAGATTTACAACTTCTGCGAATTGCGCGATGAGTTGGAGTTGCGTTGGTGGCCTTCTGTAGTGCTCTGGCTCTGACCGCTCCTCACGATCAACGGCGTCATTTGTTCTTCCCTCTTCAAAGTTCTTGCGTGCCGCCGCCACGTCCGCATCGAATTCAATCTTCTTCTTATCGAGTGACATAGAAAAGTCCTCATCATCTTCCGCGCGCCACAAGTAACCCTATACTAAGAGGTCATTTCAAAACCTCCTTTGCGAGCTTATCTCTTATCCTTGCGCCTTTGCGTGAACCTTCAATCCTCTCTAGCTTGAGCTTCATTAGAATTGATGGTTCTCGCAAAGGCGCAAAGATAAATACTTAAGCTCGCAAACGGGTTGAGCTATTTATAAAGGGATTTGAAAATGCGCTCTAAGATTCCGACCATGTATGCGAAAAGACGATCGCCCCTTGTGATTCACAAAACCCGATTAGTGAAGCGGAAAAGGTGCGCATAGACGTTTGAGCGAAACTAACGCTTCATCTTAGTTGGTTGGCATTCCAGACTGATAAACCGACATGACTGCTTCAAGCATCTTTTCATTGTTAGCGTAACGCGACAAATCGTAGCAACCGAGCGGGTCTTCCAGCACATGATAAAGACACCTGTTGCAGTGAGTGCAAGGTTTGTCTGTAGGTTTGCCCTGCGCGAAGAGTTCGGGCAAATTATTGTTGGCGATAAGTCCACGCGCAATAGCCACAGCATCGCACATCCCGCTCTCAATAGCATCTCGTATGACTTGAGCAGTTTGAAAGCCGCCAGTACATAACACAGGCACGCTCACATTTTGCTTGATCGCCTTAGCGGCCTGAAGATTGTTGCCCTCTATGGCCTCTCCCTGATCTCTGGTCCAAAGCAGTCGGATGATTGGCCGCAGGAGACTGTAGCGTGCCATCACATAGTTGGGAAATGTTTTCTTCCCGCTATCTATAATCGGATAGACTCTTTTAATAACATCGAGCGGGAGACCGCCTCTTGGGTTGCGCGGATGTGGGAAACTGCTACCGCTTGAGACGTGTATGGCATCAACGCCCTCGGCTTCAAGAAGCTTGCAGATTTGAATACTATCTTCTATGGTGTTGCCTTTCTTCTTCCAAAAGAAGACGGCATTGTTGTAATCAATCCCGTTGAGTTTCACCTGTAAATGAAAATCCGTTCCCACCTCTTTGCGTATGGCGCGTATAATTTCAAGCAGAAATCGCGCGCGGTTTGCTACTGACCCGCCGTATTCATCCTTACGGTTATTGATTCCTGAGCTAAGGAATTGCGTAATTAGATAACCGTTTGCGCCGTGAAGCTCGATTCCGTCAAGGCCAGCCTCGCGTACGCGCCTTGCTGCCTCTGCAAGTTGACCAATTACTGATTGAATCTCAGCAGCCGTCATGGCTCGGCACAGAAATCCGCTGAACGGTTCTGTCGTGCCGGTTGAACTCAACGTAGGCATCTCAAGATTATCAACGCCCTTAAAATCCATCTGGCGACCTGCGTGATTTAGTTGCAAGATGTACTTGCAATCGTATTCATGAACCTTCTCGCCGACCGCGCGCCAGAATGGAATCTGCTCGTCTCTGTGTATGGTGGCGTAATTGGGGACATGGCGGCCTGCGACCGATACGGCTACGAACGATGAGATGATAGCGCCCGCGCCGCCGCGCGCGAATTTCTCTTCCCAATTAATTCGCGTCTGCGTGCCGGAACCATCATAGTTATCGAACCTGCCGGAAATGCTGGAACGCAGGATACGATTCTTAACAACCAGATTGCGAAATTTAAGAGGTTCAAAAAGAATGTCGGATGCCATTGCTTTGCTCCTTTCAATGAGACGAATCGTTAATAACGGGGACGGACAAGTGCGATTCAATACCGGGTTAGTTGAGGCTCGCGGAAGATGCTCCGTTGAGCGGGCCTGCGAGAGCGAAAGCAAGATATTCGCGTGCGAAGGCGTTGTCAATAGATAGAAGCTATTTAAACACCTGAAGCACTATCAACGCTTAGCGAGCTTAAGCATTTTCCTTTGCGCCTTTGCGTGAAACTGCAACTATCTCTAGCTTGAGCTTCAAGAGAGTTGCATGTTCTCGCAAAGGCGCAAAGTTAAAGACTTAAGCTCGCTAAGGTATTTTGAAACGCGCTCTAAGTTTTTGAAGTAAGGCGCACTCAAATAAAAGAGCGAGGCAGACGCTTTATGTGCATGCACCAATTTTTATTGACAAGCAACCGCATTGACTATAATCTTTCCCTGCTTTAACGCTAATTTATTCAGAGCTTTTTCCACAGGCTCTCTTCACTCTTTAACCTACTATGGCGTGACCAAGAGCAGCTTCGCATAATCGGCACATTCCGAAATAATCTTCGACCAAGGGTTATATACACCGAGTTGCACTCTTGTTGAAATAAGAAGGGACTCTCACAGCAGCGCATGAAGTGGCTGGATAGGAAGGCGATTCAATCCTCTATACCTTGAAAGAAAATTTTTCAGAGTCCCAAGGCAAGCCAGACCATTTTATGTAGAGCTATTTTCATAAAACTTGCTGCCCGTTATCACGTGCGCCAATGGATTGTTGATTGGCACATTCCTCTAACGCTCTAAGATTGTGAAGGGAGATCAGGCAATGTCAGAAGATTTATCCTCGAACGCTCCAGCCGGGATGCCGGAAGGTATTCCGCCAAAACCTGACCCGAAAGACTTCGAGCCGCCAGTCGCCTGGCTCTTCGGTCGTCAATTAATCGCCAATCTCAAGTGGATACTGCTCTACACAGCATTCAAGGGCAAGCTGGACGCGCGTGATTGGATGAAGGCCAACATTATTCCCCATGCTCGCTCTTCAAACGAGATTGAAGAATTCTGGCGTGGGTCGCATGAAGATAGCAGGGCTGAGGGAAATGGCCTACATGAATCAGAAGAGGAGTTCTGGTTCGATTATATAGCCGATAGTGGCGATGGGCAGAGGGCTGTCTACAGCATAGCTTACCTGTGTATGAGCGATCTGGCTGTGAAGAAAGAGCCGCAGCTTGGCGAGAAGGTTGAATTCATCTTACGACCTGACGGCGCGAAGCTGGAAGCAGTGACGATGCTTCTGCCGCGCGGAGCGTTTCTATTTGTAGGAGGCGACACAAGCTATCACATAGCGGACTACGCCAATCTGGCCGACCGTCTTCAGAACCCATTCTGCTGGGCTGCACGTGACCTCTTCAAGAAAAATGCGGAGAGCGTGATGAGCAGCCGTTACCGTCTGCTCTTAGGCATTCCGGGCAACCATGACTATTACGATGCGCTGGATGGATTCAACCGCCAGTTTCGTCGCCCTTCGGCAGGAGAGGGAATGCCGGAAGGCTGGCGGCAACCGCAGCTTGCGCTTCCCACATTCAGGCGCATTCAGGAAGCCAGTTATCTGGCCTTGCGTCTGCCCTTCGATTGGTGGTTCTGGGGAATGGACACAGAAGAGGGCGAAATTGATTACCGCCAGGAGGAGTTTTTCAGATACATTCAGGCGGAATATGTTCCAACGCGGCTGATCGTCGCCACGCCTGAGCCTACAACGGTTTTCGGAAAATATGCCGGAGAAGATGAGAGCCAATCGAAAACGTTTGCAGCGCTTGGGCTGGAACGCCCCTTCCTGAAGAATCCTGAGCCTATGGGCGAAGGGAAGTGTCGTCTGGATTTGTCAGGTGACGTTCACCACTATGCCAGACATTGGGGTCTTCCGGCAGGAGCAGACGGAGCGAGCAATTATGCTTCCGTCATGTCCGGCGGCGGCGGAGCTTTTTTTCATCCCTCTCACACTACCATTAAAGAACTAAAGCCGGAGGTCATCTATCCTCTGCCGAAGGATTCGCGCAGAGAGGTCGCAGACCAACTCTTCAAGATAAGAAATATCTTTAAGGGCGGTTATGTCTGGCTAGCAGGTTTTATAATAGCCTTCTCTCTATTCTTCGCCGCGTCCTTTCCGCAGAGCAGCCGGGATGCAATTGATAGCTTCCCGCTCTTTATCAAGTTGGGAATTTCGTCAGGCCTTTCCCCACAATCGCCGCTTCCGCCCACAGTTAAGCAGATGCCTAGAAACCCCTGGTGGACTAATTCGCAGCCTGCTCCAACGGGTTACTGGATGGCAATGTTTTCGATTGTCCTGTCGCTAATACTTCTCGGCGCGGCGCTCTATTATTCATCAAGACTCTTCAAGAAAGAGTATGACCCAACTTGGAAGCATAAAAAGAGGGAGGTGACAGAGGGACAACGCATTATTCTCTGGACGATTGTGTTCCTCTCTTTCCTGAGTCTTGCCTTCGGCATTCTTGGCTTTCACGCACCCCAAAGCGAGGAAGTTCTTACGCGCTTCGGTCATAGCCTTATTATATTTGCCGCGCTTGCATGGTCTGTCTTAGCAGTTATAGAAAGCGTATGGTATTCAGAATGGCTCTTTGAAGAGGTCTATTATGGAAACCTGAAGCCTTGGCATTACTGGCCTGTCTGGGTTTTGAATATTATGTCCCTGCTTGGTTTTGGCTCCTCTCTCTGGTTCTTTGGAAGACAGGAGTCATCCTTTCTCATCTCGGACATTGGTTTGGTAATAGTTCTTTTGCTAGTCGGCGGCGGTCTGGTCTTCTTCGCATATTCTACGGGCGGGAATCTCAAAAAAGGAGCGGGTAAATTTGCTTTCCTTCTACTGGGAGCCTCACACGCTCTCGTCCAACTATTTGTTCCTTTTCTACTCGTCAGGAAAGGCAATCTGCTATTGGCTCCGCTGGCCGCGCTCATTCTCGTACTTATATTTAAGTATATAGGGAGAGCGCTGGCTAAAAGCGAGAACGGTTGGCCGCTTGCAATAGCATGGATAGTTTTCAGCGCATTGTTGCTCGTCACTCCTTTCGTCATGGACGTTACAACCCCTCCTAATATCCCCGGAATCATTCCTCATATCTTTAATGATGGGTTGATAAATGTGGGGGATAACCATCTGACTCAGTTTCTACTCTGTTTCTATGCAGGGGCAATCGGCGCGTTCATGAGTTGCGTGCTATTCGGCTGGTACCTAGCCGTCGCTCTGGCTTTCAACGGCCATAACAACGAGGCTGGCGGAGCGGCAAGAATAGAAGGGTTCAAAGAGTTCATTCGTTTCCGCCTGACTCCTAAAGGTCTTACGGGATATGTGATTGGGATGGATGAGCCGAGCACGGACGGAGAAAAACTTCAGCCGAAGATTGTAGATATTTTTCGTATATCTAATCTTTAAATTCTGATCTGCTGGCAGAAAGGAGAGAGCTATGAAGCGTCGAGGCTACTTCTATGTCGCGCTTGCGACCACGCTCAATATAATAATTTATGCTTTGACGCTCGGACGCTATCTATGGCTCGAAGGACGAGTAAGTGGTGGCGTCTTTCGTAATTGGGGCAGACGATACCGCTATCGTCCCAAAAATTTTGTTAAGCCGACGACTGAGGAAGAGATCGTTGCGCTGGTTAGGAGTGCTAAGGGCGTTAGGTTCTACGGGGCAGCGCATTCTTTCAATAACGGAGTAGTAGCGGACCATACGCTTGTCTCGCTAGATAATTATAAGGGCGTGCTCTGGAAGAACCTTGAAACCAAACAGGTCGCTTTCAAAGGTGGAACGCGAATAAGAGAGTGCGCGGCGTTGCTGTTGGACGAAGGGCTGGCCTTCGGCGCGCTGCCTTCGCACGATGCGCAGAGCATCGCAGGCATTATCTCTACGGACGTTCATGGAACTGGCAGGGATTGGGGATTTGTAAGCGATGAGGTTGTCAGTTTTAAGCTCATAGACGGCAAGGGCGTTGTACACGAATGCGAGCCAGAGGACGATCTTTTCAAAACGGCTATAGGAGGTATAGGAGCACCGGGCATCATCTCGGAAGTAGTAGTGCAAGCGGTCACGCGCTTCAACATCGAGCAGAAAGTCGAAATGTCTAACCTCCCTTTCGTCCGGGAAAATTTCGACCGTCTGTTTGACGAGAACGAGCACATGAGCCTTTATCTTTTTCCGTTCACGGACAGATGCCAGATAAACACTTGGAATAGTACGGAGAAGAGAAGATCGTTTCTGGATCGTCTCAGAGAGTTCCTGAGTATTTCAAAGGACGCACTGCTTTCGGCATGGTTCGGAGGCTTTATGGCAAATACAGGATTGCTGCCCAAGCTTTCCTCGCTCTCCTATAGTTTCAAACGAGGGACAGACCTTGTTATGGAGAGCAACAAAGCCTTCAACCGGACAATCTATCCTCTGCATCAAGAATTAGAGTTCACCATACCTTTTGAAAAAACCTTTGAGATGTGCCGACGCTTTATCAAGCTTTTTGAGGATATGTACAGAGCGGAAAAATTACCCTATGCGCTTTTCGAGATACGTTTCACTCCGGCGGGTCATGACCGCACGCTTATTGGAGCAGGACGCGAGCGTCGCTCCACATGGATTAATCTTGTGCTCAACGATTCAAACGGCTTCGAGCGATATTACGCCGCAGCCGAAGACTTGATGAGAGAGGTTGACGCGCGTCCTCATATGGGAAAATACTGCCAGAGCTTCACCAAAGACGACATGATGAGACTACACCAGCAGCACTTCACAAAATTCCTGCAAATAGCAAAGCAGCACGACCCTGAAGGCAAGTTCGTTGGCGACTTCACGCGGCGAGTCTTCTGGGATTAAAAGCCGTGTGGGTTTGATAGATAATCGTTTACGAACAACTCGGCTGGGATTAGTCCGAGCCACTCGCTTACTATCCGTGTGATAGTTGGTTTCAGACAGGTGCTGATGAGTCTTGAGTTCTTGTTTTCGAGTACGTCCAACCTGTTGCTTATTCTATATTTGTCTGAGAAAACCGAGCGCAAATCATTGCTCCACTTTCATCTCTCCAATAGTCAGTTCCAGCAAATCTTCGCCGATAGCGAAACTGTGCCGCATATACAGAGAGCGGCTGCGCTCTGTGGGCCACAGTATTATTGCGTGTACATTGCGCGCCTTGCACCAACGAAACGCGACAGACAGAAGGCGCGAGCCTATGCCACGTCCACGCGCATCTTCTATAAGATAGAAGTTCGTAAGATAAGCGAAGTATTCTGACTCAGACCTTGGGTTCGGAATTTTTTCAATGACCTGCACCCAGACGTGGCCGACGAGCGCTTGATCCAACTCGGCTATCCAACATTGCCATGAACTACTTTCCCGCAAGTGTTCTTCCATCCAAAGCCTACAACGCTCTACAAACTCATCTTCGTTCTCGCTCACATGGCCTGTACTTGCGCGAAAAGCGTATCGAAACTTTGCTAGCTGAAGGGCATCTGCTTTCGTAGCAGGTCGAATGCTGACGCCGCCCGGATTCTCTGATTTCTCAACCATGACTATATTTGAAAGATAGCTTAACAGAGAGATGATACCAGATTGCACAATAAAATAAGGAGAACAGATTATCCACGCGCATCACACGCGCACGACACTAAACATAGCGCCTGACTTCGTGTTGTTTCGCGTGTCTTCGTGGACAGCTTTTGCTGAATCTTATTTTATTCTGCAATCTGGTATAAGAGGCGGCATGACAACTTCTACGAACGCGCGCGCCTGCCAACATGGTTTCGCAGATACGCCTTCGCGCGTGCCTCTCATCAATATTGACGGGAGACGCAGCGCGCAGGTTATGTGGAATCGTCGTCGAGCAGGATAATTCGAGCGTTAGATATCTTCTCTTTTTCGAGATGCGTAGAATGATTGAGATTCGTTGCTCTGCTCCATAACTATGGAGCGAGTCAGGCGAAACAGAGACTTGAGGTGTAGAAACAAGAGTGGTTCAAGTCTCCTCTCTTCATACGCAATATCGAAACAAGAGTGGTATGGCTCGCTTACGCTTTGACCAACCCCTTAGTTATATTCCGCTGCCAGGCCTCATAGTTCTTGACGCGCCGCTTCGCCTGCTTCTTCGTCAGGTTCATCTTCAGCGCGACGTAGGCTATTCGCTCCGTGCGATCTTTCTTCTGGTCGTAGGGGTCGCCTTTCGCTTCCTTGTAAAATCTATAAGCTCGCTCCCACTCCGCTTTGATTTCCCGCGTAGCTTGCTCACCTCTCAATTCAGCCATTCCTGCTAATCTCCTTTTGAGTTGCCTAAGTATAGAATCAAAATCGTCTTGTTGCACCTTCCCGGCTGTGGTACTTTAATCATATTCCCCTCAAAGTTAAATTAACTCCCGACAGAAAGAATCATCAAGGTGCGCGAGGTGAATAATCGAACTGTCCTTGTGGTTGACGACCACGAAGATATACGCCAACTGATGCGTATGGTCTTACAGAGGAAGGGATGCGAAGTGGTCGAAGCCACTAATGGAAGGGAAGCGGTTGAGATGGCCGGGCAAGTGAATCCCAACTTAATCCTTATGGACTTGAGTATGCCCGTAATGGACGGCTACGAGGCAACTCGCCGGATACACGAGCGAGCGGACTTGCACAGCATCCCTATTGTTGCGGTCTCCGCTTACTGTGACGCTCACAACAGACAAAAAGCCATGGCCGCAGGATGCGTGGAGTGCGTGGGTAAGCCCGTTGATTTCGGTTTGATTGACGGCATTCTGAAGAAGCACTTGCGCTTTCATTGACGACGCTGGTTCAAGGGGAAGTGCTGCTGCTGCTCCGCTTCGGCAACGCGAAAAAGATTGCCAGCAGCATGCAGAGAGCGAAACTGGCTAGGGCGCTGAAGAAAGCTACGACTAAAATGATCACATACATCAGCGGGCCGTAACGATATTGCTCTGTGATGCCACGCACCACAGCGCGGTCATGATTTTCATCCAACAGCCTGCCGCCGCCTGTAGCATATCGCCAGAGCAAGTTGTAGAGCACAGCTATGATGACATACGTGCCGCTATAAATAATCGCGGCCACGCGCGCCTCACCCGTCTGTATGTACTCCGCCAGTAAAGATGTCGGAAACGGAACGAAGGTCACTCCCATCAAAAGCAGACCGTTGAGTATTAGAAACAGATGGTCGCTGCGCTTGATCTGCTTGAATAGCCTGTGGTGATTAATCCACATCACCAAGATAGTGAGAAAGCTTGTGGCGAATCCTAAATATGCAGGCCATTGCCCGGCCAAGGCACGCGCAAGGTGTACGCCTACGGGCAACTCTTGAACGCGCGGGACTTTAAGATCGAGCACGAGCAGCGTGATTGCTATGGCGAACACACCGTCGCTAAACGCCTCTATGCGTCCGGTCTCATATTTTTCTGCCTCTTTCTCTGGCTCGGTTACATAATCATTCATATACTCGCGCCGCTCCATAAACATTCACACAGACCGCGAACATCATAACCCGAAAGATATAGAGCAATCAGCATGATTAAATGAAGGCAGTGTATAAATCCGCCGCGTCAGCGGCGCGAGTGAGTTTAGCCCGGCGTTTCAACGCCGGGAAAGACGATGCAACAAAGACGCCGCGTCGCGTCAGCGACGTATGAATGTTAACACCCGATTCATGCGTCGCTGACGCGACGCGGCTTGGTAATGTTGATGGCTATCCCGGCGTTGAAACGCCGGGCTAAACTCAACCGCCGCTGACGCGGCGGATTTATATGCGAGGTTCGATTAAAAGGCTGCCATAAATGGAGCGTTTACGTTATAACACTGTCAACTGAAAATGGGAGTAACTAAAAGAGTGACAGTTCTGGCGCGCTTAAGAGCCAGAAGAGGAATGGAGGAGCAGGTGAAGCGCGAATGTCTAGCGCTGGTCGCTCCGTCCAGAGCCGAGCAGGGCTGCATAAATTACGACCTGCATCAGTCGGCAGACGATCGGACCGTTTTCATCTTCTATGAGAATTGGGAAAGCCATGAAGCTTTGGAGAGGCATTTAGAGTCGCAGCATTCGCTTCAGTTTGACGAGAGAACGAAAGGAATGCTGGCCGAGCCGGAAGAGATTACATTCTGGCAGATGATAAGTTAAACCGCAGACGAGAGCGGTAAGAAACGATCCACTATAGCGGTTCTCACTTGAATGCGACTCATGTCAGTACCGCCTGCGGTAGCGGGCGGGTCGTAGCCGCACCGATACCCGCCCGCTACCGCAGGCGGTACTGACCTGCATGCCTTGATCAGAGTGGTCGCACCCAAGTGAGAACCGCTATAAACCACACGAAACTACACGAATAGAAGATTTCATTTCGTGTTATTTCGTGTGATTTAGTGGATAATCTTATTACTATTTTTCCGTGCAAGCTGGGATTAAATCTTTGCCGTGAGCGCTTGGGTTTCCACTCAAGAACGACTGGTGCTGCTCGCTTCTCATCGTATGAGATTCTTTTGCGGCAAAGCCCTGCAAGAAACTTTGATAACTCACGCCGCGCGGGATGCTTTTCGTTGAAAGCTATCCAGGCATCTGCACGGCTCAGGAAGAGATTTAGGGGCGATGGCTAATATCGGAAGACAGCCTTGCGACGAAGGCGTCATCAGGTCTGGAAAACCTGCGACTCCTTGCAGTAAAGCGTCTGGCCCGTGGGTTCTAGCTGCGACCATTCTAGGCTCAAGCATGGCTTTCATTGACGGCACGGTCGTCAACGTAGCTCTGCCTGCGCTCCAAAGTAACTTGAATGCTACAGTGGTTGATGTTCAGTGGGTCGTAGAATCTTACGCGCTCTTTCTGGCCGCACTGCTTCTGGTTGGAGGCTCGCTCGGCGACCACTTCGGACGCCGTCTGGTTTTCATCATAGGGGTCGGTCTCTTCGCTCTCTCCTCAGTCTGGTGCGGCCTTGCCCCAAACATCAACCAGCTTATCATAGCGCGTGCCGTGCAAGGTGTGGGCGGCGCGCTGCTTGTCCCCGGAAGTCTTGCCATAATCAGCGCCTCTTTCGACGAGGAGCGGCGCGGGCAGGCCATAGGAACATGGTCAGGCTTTACTGCAATCACGACCGCCTTCGGCCCCGTTCTAGGCGGCTGGTTAATCGAGCACGTCTCTTGGCGCGCAGTCTTCTTTCTTAATGTACCGCTAGCTGTGGTCGTGATTGTAATCTCTTTCTGGCACGTGCCGGAAAGCCGCGCGGCGCGTAAGAAAGCAGGATTGGATTGGCAGGGAGCCGCTCTGGCGACAGCAGGATTGGGAGGAGTGGTTTACGGATTGATAGAGTCTTCGCGTCTGGGCTTTACGCACAGGGCTGTTCTCTTCGCGCTCATCTGCGGTTGCCTTCTTTTAGCAGTATTTCTCATAGTCGAGGCTCGCAAGCGAAACGCTATGCTGCCGCTCACGCTCTTTCGCTCTAGAAATTTCAGTGGCGCAAACCTGCTCACGCTATTTTTATACACAGCACTGAGCGCGGTCTTCTTCTTCCTTCCGCTCAATCTAATACAGGTGCAGGGCTATTCCGCTACGGCAGCAGGAGCGGCCACGCTTCCATTCATCCTCATCATGTTTTCACTTTCGCGATGGTCTGGCGGGCTTATTAAACGCTACGGGGCGCGCCTTCCACTGGTCGTTGGCCCAATGATAGCCTCGCTTGGATTCCTGTTGTTCACTTTGCCGGAAACGGGCGGCAGCTACTGGAAGACATTCTTCCCGGCGGTCGCCGTCTTAGGTTTAGGCATGGCTGTGAGCGTTGCGCCGCTGACGACGACAGTGATGGGATCGGTTGCGCAAGAGCGCGCCGGTGTAGCTTCGGGAATCAACAATGCGGTCTCGCGCACGGCTGGACTTCTAGCCATAGCCGCGCTCGGCATAGTGATGCTGCACGCGTTCAATTCAAGATTAGATCAACGCTTGAGCGCGCTAGATATTGCGCCCGAAGCGCGCGAGCTACTCGACGCGCAACGCTTCAAGCTCGCTGGAGCGGAAATTCCTGATAATCTTAAGTCTCAAACGCAATCAGAATTGAAGCAGGCAATCGCGCTATCATTCGTTCACGGCTTCCGCATACTGATGTTGATTGCCGCTGCGCTCGCGCTCCTTAGCGCACTCGCCGCCTGGCTAATGATAGAAGGGAAACGAGCGCCTCGTTCTCTAGCAGAACAATCGTTCCCTGCTTGAAGCTAGCAGTCAATAAGCGGCTCACGCCTAAATTTGTTCTGGCCCTGAATGAATCGGCCTTGCTTGCGATTGCTCTCGGTCTATACGAGGATTAGAATTTAATTAATGATGAGCAAGAAACAGTTTACAGTTTTTAGTTTTCAGTTTTCAGTAACTCGTTAGGCGAGGATTGTGCAATTGTCTGTTCAAGATTGAGCACTCATCCTTCTGAAAACTGAAAACTAAAAACTGTAAACTGCTCTTATCACTTATGGCGGTAAGGATTTGGAGGACTCATGAAGAGATTGGAAGGGAAGTACATACTGATTACCGGAGCATCGCAAGGGTTGGGGCGACAACTGGCGATTGATTATGCGCGAGAGGGCGCGAAGGGAATCTCTATCACGGCGAGGCGCAGTGGTGCGCTTGAAGAGGTCAGAGATAGAATCGGTGAAACCTCGCCTGACACACAGGTTGTTCTTATAGTCGCTGACCTGAGCCGACAGGACGACATAGAGCGCGTGGTGGCGACTACGCTGGCAGAGTTCAGTGGCCGCTTGGATGTTCTGGTCAACAACGCTTCAAGCATAGGGCCAACGCCGATGCCTTACTTGCTGGATTATCCGCTAGAAGATTTCCGCAGCGTGCTCGAAGTGAATCTAATCGCGCCCTACCTTCTGATTAAGAAGAGCCTGCCCGCGATGATAGAGCGCGGCGGCTCTATCATCAACGTGACGAGCGATGCGGGGCGCACGGGTTATCCGGGCTGGGGCGCTTACGGCATCTCTAAGTTCGGCATTGAAGGAATGTCAGAGACCTGGGCTGCGGAACTGGAAGAGAGCGGCGTAAGAATCAACTGGGTTGATCCGGGCAACATGAACACAGTGATGCACCGCGCCGCAGAGCCAGAGGAAGACCCTAACGAATGGGCCAACCCGGCTGATGTCACAGAAGTCTTCATCTACCTGGCGTCCGACGAATCTCGCGCCGTCAGCGGCAAGAGGTTCCAAGCGCAGGAAGAGAACTGGCGGAGGGACGATGGAAGGGAGAGGGATGAGGGATGAGGGATGAATAAGAAGGAGTGAAAGCGTCAACATGCAATTCATTCAACCTATTTCATCCCTCATCCCTTTATTATTATGTCTGCACCTTTCTCATTTACGCTGCCGCCGGAGTTGGCGGCCAAAGAGCCGCCTGAGCGCAGAGGCATAGCGCGCGATCAAGTTCGCTTGATGGTCATTGACAGGCGGACAGGGCGAGTCATACACACGCGCTTTGACCATCTCAGTGAGTTTCTGCAACCCGGCGATCTGCTCGTCTTCAATACTAGCCGCACGCTCCCCGCTTCGCTCAAGGGTTGCGACGCGAAGGGCGGGCCGTGCATAGAGGTGCGGCTCGCTGAACATCTGCCGGACGGCTCATGGCTGGCGCTTCTTCTTTGCCAGAAGGGCGACCCGTTCTCCTGCGGCCTGCGCAAAGGGATGGAGATAAACTTCGGCGACCAGTTGACGGGCGTGGTTGACGAGCAGGACAAACGCATCCCGCGATTATGGAAAATTCGCTTCTCGAAATCCGGGGCCGAACTTGTGGATTCAATCTATCGTTTGGGTCAGCCTATACGTTACGAGTACGTTTCAGCGCCGTGGGATTTGGATTATTACCAGACCGTTTACGCCCAACAACCCGGCTCCGCCGAAATGCCTTCAGCCGGGCGCGCCTTCACTTGGAGACTCTTGCTAGACCTCAAACGTCAGGGCGTAGAGACAGCATATCTTGTGCTACACACAAGCCTCTCCTCATACATGGATGACGAATTGGACGCGCAACATCCTGCATCAGAAGAGGAGTATTTTATAAGCGAAGCGTCGGCTGAGAAGATCAACCGTGCGCACGCGCAGAGCCGTCGTGTCATTGCAGTAGGGACTACTGTGGTGCGCGCTCTGGAATCTGCCGGAGATGAAGAAGGAATCGTGCGACCCGGTCATGGCTATACCAGATTACGAATCACGTCAGAGTATGTACTGACCACAGTTGACAGTTTACTGACGGGTTTGCATGAGCCGGAAGCCAGTCACTTAGACCTTCTAACGGCTTTCCTTCCAGCCGAACAGATTCGCTCGGCTTATGAGGAAGCAGTACGGCTAGGTTATTTATGGCATGAGTTCGGTGACCTGAATCTTATTGTGTAAAGTTGGTCTTGAAAAGTAAGAGCGAACTATCCTAATGCTCTTTATGCAAAACCTACATGCGTAATCTGACGCCTTCTGCCTTCGGATTCACTTCTGGTTGGCTGCAATCCAGTTAAATAACGTGAGTTCGATATAAGACGAAGTGCGAGCAGGTGAATCATCCACTATAGCGGTTCTCACTTGAATGCGACTCATGTCAGTACCGCCTGCGGTAGCGGGCGGGTCGT
>MNJR01000151.1:0-7058 GCA_001920415.1 Acidobacteria bacterium 13_1_20CM_3_53_8
GATTCGGGGTTGATGTCTGGAATGCTGGCAACAGGCCTGGCAAGCGGTGTGGTCACACCGCCACAGACCTTTTCATCGCTGTACACATTCTTCGAAATGCTCCTCCTCCTTTACCGGCTTCTACGGAGGCCCTGGGAAGATGTGCAAACCGCCCAGAAGCGCGTACACAGGCTCGTACTCACGCGCTGCCTGCGCACTTATCGAGGCGTGCCCGACCTTGGGCGGGCAGGCGTCTGCCATCTCCAGGATGTTGCGTACCTGCGCGGTTTGTTGCTCATTGACCGTATGGCCGCCGAAGATGAAACGGTGCTGGATCGCCTGGCGGTCGGCAAGATTGCCTGCGGACAGCTGCCGGTACTGCACCCATTGAGGATGATCCCTCCACCACAGCCACTGCGACAACTGGCGTATGATCCTGAACTGGATTCCTACATCCTCTCCTTCGAATCGTCCGAGAAAGACGCTGAAAAGCTTGCATAAATATGCATAGAGTAACGGGCAGCGTATGGTATAGTTCGAGTAGATAGGTTTGTTGCGTTGGTTCCGGGACAAAGAGAGGAGAACGCTCGTGGTAGACCAGGTATATCTTCTACTTCTACACTTTGAAGCTGAGGACGATTGCCCTGATCCTGATGACGGTCGCGGTGAAGGTGATGAAAAGTGAGGGAGGCCGAACGTGGAGTGAACCCATTTTACCGGTTCTGGCTCACTTTCGATGATGATGGAGAACGCGCAGGCGCAGTAAGTCAAAGTTGGCTCGCTCGTGGACGTATGTCAATGGACGACGTTGTTTGAGGCTCTGAGTCGGCTTGAGACCGGCCTCTCCAGCAAAGAGAGACTTCAACTAACTATACGATGTATGGTCGCGCAGGGTTTGCACTCCTACGCCTGCGCGTGCCGCATTCCGCCTGAAGTTGCTGTTGACTTGCCCTCTCTTGGCTGTGTTTTTCTCTGCTGTTTGAATCTCAGGGATGAATTTTCCAGGGGCTTCACCAAAAACTGGGATGAGCCAACTCTACACAGGCGTTAATATGATAGCCTCGCGGCGGGTAACAGCGCACGCAAACCGGGAGGGACCACTGGTACATATTGGTGCGGTACAACTCACATAAGCAGGTCGGGCATGGATTGCCTTGCACGAGCTGGTGTCGCTCGACCAGTTCCTGGAGGATGGCCAACTGTTGCTCATTCTTTGTCATTGCTTCCCTTCTCCAACAGCGTTCCTCTGCGCCCTGCGATAGGACGGAACGTTGCCCTCGTCAGCAGCAGGTCTCGTTCTCGTAAGACGGGAGAGGAACCTCACAGGTGCGTTCGCGAGTACAAACGTGACAGTAAATTTAGTATCCCCTTTGGTGACCTGGCCGCGCTACGTGGCTCAGTGCCTTCCAGTCTATCCCAGCCATCAAGCGAACACAAACCCAACGATGGCAGCGGATCTCGCGTCACAATTGCTGACCAGGCCGCCAATTGTGACGGAGACAAGAGCCACAGCACCTGGAGCAATCGCTATAGGGGTAAAGGTAGCGAAGCTGCTACAAGCCTTATTAGGAGAATCGGGGGTAAATTACCTAACCCCTCCAAATTGTGTTGACTAATCAACTCAACGCATGTTACTATGGAAGTGAAGAGAGAAAAAGAATTATTCTGCGAGATGGGAGAACAATGGAGTTCGGGCGACGTCTCCGTGAATTACGGAAACAAAAAAAAATCAGTCAACGCGACTTAGCTACGCAGGTAGCAGTAGATTTTACCTACCTCAGTAAGATTGAGGGAGGGCGCTTGGCACCACCGAGCGAGGACGTTATCCGGCGTTTAGCGCAGGCGCTTGATGCCGATGAGAACGAACTTATCAATCTTGCTGGCAAGATCCCGAAGGATCTCAAGGCTGTGCTTGAAGAAAGCCCGCAGGCAGTGGAGCTCTTGCGTGTACTAAGCGAGCGGAAGCTACCCAATGATACCTACCGCCAGATGCTTGACCTGGCGCGTGAGTCAGATACCGTTCAGCCTGACGAACAGAATAAAAATCGGGGAGGCTAAGTAAAGAGAAGTGTCCATTCAGATTGACCGTTATATCGCGGATGCGGAGATTGAGGCATGTGCTACCCACATTTTACAAAAGTATGGGTACCAGCGTACGCCAATTATGGCACCTCCTATACCTATTGAGGAGATCATCGACTTTACGGTTGATATCCCTATCATTCCAGAAGCCATTCCCGATCATCAAGGCTCGCCTGTACTTGCGAAGCTAGTTGTGAAAGGACATCCACATCCCACCGTTGAAATCATTGTGAACGAAGATAAACAACCTTTTTTTGATCAACACGAGGGAGTCGAACAATACTCGCTCGCACATGAACTCGGACACTATGTGCTCCATATCGATCGTGGGAGTCTCAATACTCTTCTGCTTCCAGAAGCAAAGGAACAATCTGTTGTACTTTGTCGTATGAATTCTGTTGAAGAGCGAGACCGAAATGCAAAACGAAGGGAACTGCAGGCAGAGCGTTTTGCTGCCTCTATTCTCATGCCGCGAGATCTTTTAAGAGAGGCGTGTGCTGATATAGATTTGTGCCAATGGCGTAATCTCTACCGACTCAAAGACGAGTTCCATGTCACGATTACCGCCTTAACGAATCGGCTCAAAGAGCTACACTTGGTCACGGTTACGTCAGATCGTAGGCTCGTGCCTTACCAAGATAAACTCGCAACTCAGATGCACTCCCTATGGGAGTAATTTTTTTTGAAAGGAATGTTGTGTTGATATATCCACACAACACAGCAGGCCCAGGACCACCTGTTTAGGTTGTCTTTCCGGAAGGGAGTCACGTAGTTATTGGAGACACAAATAGTGAAGGAAAGGAGGATGCCTACATGAAGTGGTATCATGTCGCCTTTACAGTGGTGGGTCTGCTAATCGCCGTAGGGTGCTTGTGTGAATAAGCCAGATAGAAATAGCTCACATGAGCATATCACGCACCTTGGCGGGCGAACCTGGCGATGGATGGTCCAGGATGTAATAGCATCCATCGAAAATCGGACAAACACCTTTTATACCGATGATGGCCGTAAGAGAGCTGAAGTCCGGGTAAGAGAGCGAAATGGGCGGAAATTTGTCCAAACTCAAGCGGATGGAGACTGGACAAATAATCTTCTCGAATTAGACACCTGCCCGATACGATAGCTCCTAAAGCGAGTTATCGAGAGGCTGGAGTTACTCTGGCCTCTTTGCATGGCACAATCAGGTGGAGCTTGAAGTATCGCGCGGTGTAGTACTTTAAGCAACTTACCCGCCGTAATACCGCTTTTTACCCCTTGTTTGAGATACTTTACATATAGAAATATTGTTCAGTTGCACATCTGAAATGATGTGTCAACAGTTTTGAGGGATTGTCATTCATGTACAGCGTATATGAACAAAAAAATGAATTCGAGCTGCCGTTGGGCGGGCGTCTTCATGGAAAGGAGGAAAGCTCATAATGGGGAAGAGTAGTGGAATGCGTGGCGATCGGTCGCGCAACGCAGATGGGCGTTTACGAACGGTGCGTTCGGACAAACACCTGCAGACGATTCGCCAACAATACGACAAACCAGTTGTCCCGGGACGTGGTGATACTCATCTCGGTACTATTCGGAAGCGGACTGGCAAGAGCGAGACAAAACTGATAAAAGACTAACCCCACCCTGCGCCTTTGGAGACTGCTTTTCCAAAGGCGCAGGGTACCCCTATCGCGATGGGAGAAGACTTCTACTACCGCTTGCCTCCTGAGCTGCAAGCACTGGCGATAAAACACGAGAACCGACCGATTAAAGGGACTGGTCCGCAAACGCTGTATACATATACCCCGGTTCATGAGGCCGGGGAGAAGGATAAATCATGAGCTGGGATAAGAAACGGAGTCATGATCGCATTCAAAAACACCTTGATGGCATGGAAGAGATCGAGGTGAAAAAACTGACGAGAGAGGCCGACCTGGAGCAACTCCTCTCAGAGACGACGTGCCGGGATATCTACGGTGCCCACGTTTACATCCAGGTCCCGAACTTTGCGCACCTGGCGTCTGACGGCCTCTACGCCCAGGATGATTACAAGCGGCTGATCCAGGGCGTGCATATTTACCAAAGGGAGGTCACGCACATCGTTGAGAATCTTGGGGGAACGCTCGTCCATTTCCAGGGGCCCAAGTTGCACGCGATCTTTTACCGACCGATTGATAACGCGAAAAAACTGGCCTCGCGTGCCGTGCTCCTCCAACTCGTCCTGAAGGATTTTGTCAAAACCGTCTTTAACCCAGCTTTCCCCGACTACGACGACTTTACCATTGCCGACGGGGCCGACCTGGGGAACGCTATCGGCACCATGGACGGCATCAATGGGGACCGCGAACTGCTAGCGTCTGCGGCTGACTCAGGACGTCTATGATGCGCTCCCAGATGACCTGAGCGCGCTCTGCTTCAAAACCGATGATGGCCCCTACCAGTTGAAACAGATCGGCTGCGACGATCTGGACGAGTTACTCGCAGCGCACGGGCTCACCTGGAATCGCGACGCGAGCGCCAGCAATGTCGAGGACGATAAAAAGCACTTCCCGCTCAAGGACATCGGCTACAGTTCGGTGGAGGCTCCCATTGATCTGGACGACCTCAGCATCTCCAACAACAAGCGCGTGCTCGGGGCCTCCATCTTCGCCGATGTTTCAGGATTCACGGGCTACATCGATGCAGCAACGAGCGAAGCGGACAAACAGGCAGCTTTACGGGTCTTCCATGCCATCCGCAAGGAGACGGCCAGGGTCATTACTGGGGACTTCGACGGCCTGCGGATTCAGTATCAAGGGGATCGCATTCAGGGCTTCTTTCACCTCCCACAGGACGACGGGGATGCCATCGTGAAAAAGGTGGTCGAGGCGGCGGCAGGCTTGCAGTCGTCGATGGAGAGTACGCTGAAAGCGTGCCTGCCGGAGGCGAGTGACCTGCGGCTGGCTATTGGTATTGACCTGGGCACTACCCTCGTCTCGAAGCTGGGAGCTCGTGGACAGCGCGATCGCATCTGCCTGGGGGAAGCGGTTGAAGGTGCAGCGCAATTGGAGGAGCGGAGCGAGGGCGGCCAGACCACGGTGAGCAGCCAGGTTCATGGCCTACTCCTAGAGTATCTTTGCGATCGCTTCCCTTACAGTGCCAAGGTCCAGGGGTACGTCGCCACTGACCTCACTGCAGAGCAGATCGAACGGGCAGCCAAGGCAGCCGAGGTCTATGGAGTCGGCGCGCCGGTCTTTGTCCGCACGGGTGCGGCGGGTGTTGTTGTGAGTGGCCAGGATTCAGCGCATGCGAGGACGATTGTACCGGCGCGCCCCTACACAGGCGAAGCCTAAAGCCTGGTATCAGCGAGATGGAGGCGGGCGCCTCGCACAGGACCGGGAACGAATCGCCGCAGCATTTCCCGGCCTGTCCTATCAGATTGACGAGCAGGCAGGGCGCGTTTTTCTTGAGGGGACTATCACGCTGGTGGCTGAATGCGGCATTTCCACGCCCATCCAGGCGAGAGTGGAATTTCCTGACGACTACCCTGAGCACGAGTCTCGGGTCTACGATGCCGCACAGCGTTTTCCGTACGAGGCCGACCGCCACTTTTACCCGGACGGGCGATGCTGTCTCTGGCTTCCACCAGAGTCGCGGTGGAACGCGAAGGATCCCGATGGATTATGCCGCTTCTTGGAAGAGGTCGCGGTCTTCTTGGACCAGCAGCTCACCTACGAAGCTGTGGGGAAAGGACGGTGGCCTGGAAGGCAACGGAGCCATGGCGACACCGGTTACGTCGAGTTCGTCCTGGAACTTCTTGGCGGGGAGCAGCGACTTCTCGACGCACTGGCGCCGACGCTGGCGAACAGATCAGGAGTTCAGCGTAACAGCCCCTGTCCCTGCGGCAGTGGAATGAAGTACAAGCGGTGCCACCTGCGCGCTGTGGAGGAGATCAGCCGGAAAGTAGGCCTGGTAAAACTCTACGCGATATTTGGCCGCTGGTGTACAAACGCTGCAACGGACACGAAGTGAAGACGCTGCCGATCTGGAGCAACACGGGTGAACGAGAAGCAGGAGAGATGCTTGAAATGCATGGTAGAATCACAGCAGTGTACGAGCTATACGTGGCATCGCCATGAAGAAGGTTCACGTTGATGAAGGATGGAGCACAGTGAAAGAACGCTTTGAAGGGGCCGATGGTCGGCGGTTATTGATTGACGCACTCAAAACCCAGAAGTTGGTCACGGGCAACGCAGTTCTGGCTGAAGAATTGGCTGGTCTGGTCGAAGTGATGGAGGTCCGGACTGGCGAAACGATCATTCGTCAGGGAGCTTCCGACAACGACCTCTTTTTCATTCTCACGGGGAGCTTCAACATTGTCGTCAATGGGAAAGTTGTCGCGAAACGGAGCACACAGACTCGGTCATTTGCAAACTCTCCGAACCACAACTGGCGGATGTCGGGCAGCGCTACTCAGACATTTGGCGCTACTTCGCTAGAGAGCTTGTCCGACGGCTCGCCCAGCGCAACGCTTTTGTCAACCCTGCACGGGAAAAGATTCGCGTGTTTATTCTGTCGTCGACTGAGGCCCTCGACATCGCTCGTGAGATCCAGAACAATTTCGTGCATGACAACTTCTCAGTCGTGGTCTGGACGGATGGGGTGTTCAAGGCGTCGGCCTATGCCATCGAAAGTCTCGAACAAGCGGTAGAGGATTCGGACTTTGCCGTCGCTATTGCTCAACCAGATGATCTCACGAACATCAGGGGTGAATCCAAACCGGTACCCCGGGACAACGTCATCTTCGAGCTGGGCTTTTTCATCGGGCGCCTCGGGCGCAAACGTACGTTTCTCCTCGAACCACGTGGTGGAGGTGTGAAGCTGCCAACGGATCTCGCTGGCTTGACGACGATCGGCTACCGATACGGCGAGCCGAAGGATTTTCCTGCTCTGCTGGGTTCTGCTTGCCATCACATGAGGAAGATCATCAACGAGCTTGGCCCACGGAATTGAGAGGCATGGCACATGACATTGAAAAC
>MNJR01000151.1:7122-13047 GCA_001920415.1 Acidobacteria bacterium 13_1_20CM_3_53_8
CTCCATGCGACCGTTTGGTACGCCGATATGGCCGACTCCCCAACCCACGACGGGGTAGAAGGTACTGTACTTTAGCAGAGGTCTGGATGGAAACCTGCGAATCAGCGATACTGCTCATCGGGTCTGCTGCTCAAGAAAATTTCGAGCCTCTTCTCTCAGAGCAGAACGTGGGCGACCTCTGCGGCCAAGCTTTGACTAACCATAGAGGTCGCCCACGCGGCTCGAGTATGTGGGTGGTCTGCTACTTCAGAAAGTACACACTGACTGCCTTGGCAACCTCTCGCGGGGCCCTTTTGTCGATCCCAAAGTGGTCGAGCTTTGGAAACTCCTTCGTTTCAGATCGCGGGAGTACCGCTGCCAGCCGCTCCATGGACATATCTACCCAGGTGACATTGCTTTTCCCCCCATACATGAGAAGGACATCGGCAGGTATTTCTCGGTAGTTTTCATAACTACTGTCAAGCCGAGCCACTTCCTGATGCTCGCGCAGATTTTCAGGGAGGAGACCGAGCATCAGCTTCCGTTCGTGGGAGTTGAGGAAGAGCGGAAGCAGCAGCTTCATGAGCCAGGGAGATGTGTTGCGTGCGCGCTCAGGGCCGACGGCAAGTGAGAACTCGACAAAGGCGTCGAGATAGTTCTTCTCGGCGAGCTTCTTCTCGTAGCCGGGCATCCAATGCATCGGGATGGATCCATCAATAGAGACACCAGGTTCGTACACGGCAATTTTGGTGAGCAATGGGTTGTTGCGGGCAACTCCTTGCTGCAAGGCGAGCACATCCTCACGCTCCTTGAGAATACTGTAATCATCGCCCTGTGGACTGCTCAGACCTCGCCCGCGACGTTCAATGATGTGGACGGTAAAATGCTCGGCCAGAGCGCTCGCGAAGGCAGCGTAGTCGGCAGCCATGGAGAGTGCGCCGGGAAGAACCAGAACCGATGGCCCACTTCCCATGCTGAGATAGCTAATCTTCGCCCCATCTTGGGAGAGCACGGCGTGGGTGGTGTCCGTAGTTGTACTCATCTGACTTGTGGTCATCATTTCTCCTTCTTCATTTTGGCAATTAGAGCCTGGTGCAATCGTTGGGTGAGTTCACGGTAGTGTTGGGCATCAATGTCGGCGAGGACCATCAGCTGGTCAAAGTGCGAGTCCAGCAGGTGCCTGCCTTGTGCTACCACCTCGTTTCCTTTCGGCGTGATGGCCACGAGACGCTTGCGACCATGCTCTGGACTCTTTGTCGTCTGGATAGAGCCGTCCTTGGCAAGTTCGACAAGCATCGTACTGACGGCTGGATCGCTATACCCCAGGGCGATTGCCAGCTCATGTTGGGTGACCGTGCCGCAATGTTGCAGGACGGTCAGAAAGAGAAAACGCCTGTATGAGATGCCCACATGTGTCTGCAGCAATTGATCGGCTGCGCGGTCTAGTTCGAACATGAGTTTGCCTAAGAGATAGGCAAGAGGAGTATCCATTCCAGTATGAACCCCTTAATATTAGGATATTAATATTAAGATGTTAACACATGGAAAGAAAGTGTGCAACCCTTTTTGGGGAAGTGTCATCTCAAGAAAAAGTATCGATATCTCTCGGTTTGCTTTGACCGGCTGGGGAGAGGAATGGGGAACCATTGGAGTGATCTGGCCTTGTGTCAATGGAAGAGTTTATGCTATGAGCGTTCGCAAAGGTGGTTGGAACCTTGAAAATAGAGTTTCATCAATCTCGTTGCGCAACCCGTGGGCACCACCTGTACAAGTACTTGACGAGCAACATGCGCAACAGCACTTCTCCAGAGACCGCCTCTTCCTCCAGCCGGTCCAGCTTTGCGCACACTTGCAGATACAACGCATCCGCATCCAAGACGGCATCCAACTCACTAAGGACGGGGTCAGTCTCGACTGCCTGGTCTGCCGGGGAAGGTTTTCTTTTCATGACTCGTTCTCCTGCTCTGTCACTCTCTCCGATTCTACCACCGACCGGGGTGACATCCAAGCTCGGTCAGGATCAGCAATCAACGACCTGCTCTGGGTTTTCTCCCATCTGCGCTGACCTCTCTCCTTCCTGCCTGAGGAGCACCTGCATCACCTGGTCACGCCTATAGTGACACGATCAGCCTCTCAAGCCGCTTCACAGGCCCTACTTCGCAATGGATACTAGCCTATATACCCGATTGGAAACAAAGGGTGCAGCGGTTGCGGGACTATATGGACATGGAAAACGAATACTAATATTCTGCCCATTGCTTTTTCTAACAACACTTTCGTCTCAGTTGTTATACGTCTCTCGATGACTTTTCCTGAAGTGCATGTATACGTGCCTTTATCTTTTGCACTTCATCGTTTCTTCCCATTTTTCGGAGTAAGGAAGCATAGTTGATTAAAACTAGTGCCACTTTGGGATGCTCTCTGCCAACAGACCTCTCCATTATTGTTAATGCTTGTTGGTAGTGTGCTTCTGCTTCTATAAACTTCCTTTGTTCCTCGTAGAGGGCACCCAAATTCATAAGAGATTGAGACACATTCGCATGCGTTGATCCCAATATCTTTTTTCGAATTGTCAATGATTGAAGGAAAAGCGATTCGGCCTGATCGTACTTTCCCTGACGAGCGTACAACTCTGCCAGCGTATTCAGGCATTCACCTCCTAGGAGATGATCTTTCCCTAATACCTTTTCGAAGATCTCTAATGCTCTTCTGCTCAAAGATTCGACCTGATCATATTCTTTATATTGATAGAGATAAATATTTGCTAGGTTATTGTAGCTAGCAGCTAATTCAAGGTCTTCAGAACTTAACTGCTTCTGACGAATCATTAGAGCCTGCTCAAAGAGTGGTTCTGCTTGATCATACATGCCTTGTTCCTGGTACAACGTTGCCAAACCATTCAGGCTCACCGCTATGTGTGGATGATCTGGTTCCAGTGTGTTCTGACGAACATCGAGCGCATGTTGGTAGAGAGACTCCGCTCTTATGTAATCACCTTGCAGTCTAGCGAGATGCGCTAAATTATGAAGACAGCTTGCAGTATTATAATGACCACTTCCCCATACGTTTTCACTGATTTCCCTCGCTTGCTCAAACTGTGTTTTAGCTTGGTCATACTTTCCCTGCTCTTGGTACACCATGGCTAGATGGTTCGAACAGTGCAAGGTCATTATACTCATTGATCCGAACTTTCGCTTGCTTATCCCAAGCGCTTGCTCAAGATAGGGCTCCGCCATTGTATACCAAGCCCGTTCTTGGAGGTAGACGCCGGTAATATAGAGTAGATAAACCGCCTCCTCAAATTCAAAATTGAAATCTTCTATAAGTGCTGCGCAGGCTTGTACATGGGAAATATATCGTTCAAATTCTTGCAGTGTATCAAACTCAACAGATGAAGTGGTCTTGTAAACGGCTCGGATCGTTCGTTCTGCCCATTCGCGTTGCGTTGGCTCATCCATCCGATCCTTAAAAACAGCCTGCACTAATCTATGTATGCTGACCGTATTCTGCCCAATTTGATGACGTACGAGCGAAAATTTGCGAAGCTCGGCAATGACTTCGCCGAACGCGAATCGGTTTGTCACATGTTGAAGATGTGAACCAAGCTCAGAAGAACCTGCTATTGCCATATCCTCAGGAATAGCATCAGGGTGAAGGAATGTATAGAATCTGAGAAGATCGACTGCAGCGGGACTGGTTTGTTCCACTTTTTCAAAAGAGAGGGACCATGTAGTAGCGACAGAATGCGGATACTCGTATCGCTCTCCAATGCGAGTGGGGCTGCGCCACTTCAAGAGCTCCATGTGTCGCTCTTGGTACAATTCTATATAATCGGACAAACGATACCCTCGTGTTTTGATATATGCTCCTGCTTGGTCAAGTGCCAGAGGAAGCCCATCCATTAATCGTGAAATGTATTTGGCAAGTTCTCGATCACTCACGAATGCAGCCTCTAGCGGCTCGGCGGATGTAAGTATATCAGCTTTCCGGAGCAACAATAAGGCACCTTCTTCTGGTGTCATATTACCGAGCTCAATGTTAAACATAAATTCGCCTGTTGCTTGCGTACGAGTAGTCAACAAGATATGACCTCTCCTTGCTGTCGGAAGAAGCTCATTAACAGCGACGATATTTTCTACGTTATCAAGGATGAGTAACCAGTACGCATGATCTTTCATCCATTGCCCGACAGCAGTGATGATTCGATTCGGCTCCTTGAGTCTCTTTTCGGGTAAATTGAGCTCAAATGCGATATTCACTAAGCCTGAGATCAGCCTTTCGCGTGAGTCAGCATCGATCCATAGAACGGCATCATACTCCTGTCGGTACTGAAAGGCATATTTAACTGCCGTCACGGTTTTACCAATCCCACCAAGGCCACTAATTGCCTGTGTCAATATGGTTGTTTTACCTGAAAGGAGTGCATCATGCAATTGCTGAAGAATGTCTTCACGGCCCACAAAAAGTGGGATTTGGAACGGAATATTCCAGACTGGAGGGAATGGCAACTCTTGCTCGTGAAGTGGACGACGAGGTTGCTGCTCCTCGATAGCCTTAGGCTGCTGGTCGACAAACCCAAACTCCTCAAGAGATATATCGAATAATTTACACAGTTTCTGTTGCTCATAAGGAGTCGGTTTCCTCTTCGCACGTTCCCACCTACTCACAGTTTTTTGGCCCACGCCAATTTGGTCGGCTACCTTGGCTTGTGTCCATGAACGATTATCACGTTCTTGACGTAAGCGCTCGTACCATTTTGCCATGCCTGGAATCCTCTTCAACGATTCAGGATAGATGTTTTGAGTCAGGAATGATTAGCTGTATGGTTCCTTTCTCACATTTTACCGGTGAACAGACCACATCTGCAAGTGCTCACCATTCTGGATTGGTTTTGTGGGCTAGGCGGCCTAAATTGGCCTAAACTGGCCTTAGCTGGTTGTGTACAAAGATCGATGTGAACCTTATCCTTGTTTGTAGAAGCATTGAAAGACAGTCCAGTACTTCTACGGACTTTGACAATCGTTTAGTGTCGGATTTTAGGTCCCAAGAGACAAATCACTACGCATAAGCCGCCTAACTGAATGCAGTATGCCGTGTTCTTTGTAAAGAAAGGATTACAATGAACCCAAACATCAAGAGATTTAACAAGCTGCTCATTAACATTGGCCTTCGATTAGACAAGTTGGAGAAATCCGATATTGTCAGAGGCATTGACGCAGCAAAGTTACGGTACAATGAGAAGGAAAGACTCTATCGTTTGCTTGAGGACTTGAAGCGTTTCGCTATTGAAGCAGGGCTTCTTCCACGAATGCAGGGGATTATCCATGCACTAGAAAAGCGCATCGAGCGTCTCCCACGTGGACCACACTTTCCCACCGTCCGTGAGGCGCAAAGTCTACTCGAATATCCCAACTTAGGTATCCTCGCTGCTGAGGAGCGTCCCCGAAGTGAGCACGAGCCACCTGAGGTTGCCCGCCTCGTCGTCACCAATAGTACAGGAATCATCCTCTTTGATCACATATTGCCTTCCTTGCAGACACCTTCCCTGCTGTTTGCATGCCAGCAAAATCTGGGTCTCTCTGCCTCCGATGAGGAAGCGGTCTCAGTTATGACAAGGCTCTGGCCAGACTTGCTCTCTGTTGTAAAAGGACGCTTCATCCTATCATAAGACAATCTTTTGACCCAGATCCAACTGATGGTCACAGCCGAAAGGTTTGACCTTGAACCTCCAGTCGTCATCGGATGTTCGGCCCTTGATCTTTGCCATCAATATCTTGAGACACCCTCCTTAGCTTACATACAGGCTGAAGAATCGTCACTCCTGACAGATCTTGCATCCCTCTGTGAGCAACTGGGAGTTCTGCTCCCAGGATTCCCACGCCCAACCGTGCTAGATCGCGCTATTGGCATGCTCCATATCATGCAAGCTATGGCACAGGGGGTGGC
>MNJR01000047.1 GCA_001920415.1 Acidobacteria bacterium 13_1_20CM_3_53_8
ATCGACGGCAGGGTTTGGCACCTCGATGTCGGCTCATCGCATCCTGGGGCTGAAGAAGGTCCCAAGGGTTTGGCTGTTCGCCAATTAAAGCGGTACGTGAGCTGGGTTTAGAACGTCGCGAGACAGTTGATGACCTTGGCTGTCTTAAAACTTGGCTATATGCTGGAACGTCCGTCCTCTAACTGAAAAGTGAAGAGGTGAAGAATCTGGCGCTACTTCAAACGAAGTGAAAATGCGTCCAGCGCGGATAATCAGCAGGAAAGACTAGTGAAAGCTAGAATCCTCAGAGACTATATGCCAGGTGCCTGCATTGCAGGTGAAGATATAGTCCGAACTGCATGGCGACATGCAGAGGCAGGCAGAAATGACCTGCCCGATTCCAAAGCATTTTGGAGTTGGTAACAGATTGTCGGTCCCTATCTGGTGTGGGCGTAGCAGGTTTGAGGGAATCTGTCCTTAGTACGAGAGGACCGGGATGGATCCACCTCTAGTGTACGAGTTATCGTGCCAACGGTAACGCTCGGTAGCTAAGTGGAGCATGGATAAACGCTGAATGCATCTAAGCGTGAAGCCAGACCCGAGATTAGACCTGCCAGTGAGGCTCGTCGTAGACCACGACGTTGATAGGGTGGGTATGCAAGCGTAGTAATGCGCTCAGTTGACCACTACTAATAAGCCCCTTGGCTTGACCGTAAAATTTACTCGCCAGCAACACAAGGGCGAAGCGAGTTTCAAGCCACACGCGCTAGCACAAAGCTTGTCTTTGTCACTATTCGATTCTCAAAGCTCTCTTATCGCAGAGAGCACGAGGAGACATTGAGTTCTCCTTGATTGATTTGACAAGTTTTCCGGTGGTTTTGTCGAGAGAGAAACACCCGTTCCCATCCCGAACACGGAAGTTAAGCCTCTCGGAGCCGATGATACTGCGCGGGAAGCTGCGTGGGAAAGTAGGACGCCGCCGGATTAATTTCAGATGAAGCCCGCTAGAGTGTTAAGCTCTCTGGCGGGCTTTATTAGTTTTTGGACAAGCATCAAAGAGCCGATTTTGGATTTGCGATTTTGGATTTTCGATTGAAAGCAGGAATAGCACTACTTTCATCGACGACCAAATCAAAAATCTAAAATCTAAAATCCAAAATGTGATGAGTTTCAGCACCTACTTCCGAGCTTCATCTTACGCGATGGTCGCGTGCGGCGCGATGGCGCTTGCGGTGACTGGCGGCATTGGCGTGGCGCTGGCCGCAGCTTTCCTGCTCTTGCTTGTCGCTGCATGGAATCTGGAAGGCACGCGATGGCAATTGTCCGAGCGCATAGGGCTGGTCATCGTCCTGCTTTCTCTTCCGCTCTTCTATTTCGACTGGAACTATCAGGTAGGCGCGGGCACTGCGCGCGAGCGTGTTGGCGTGGCTGCCTTGGCGCATCTGATTATTTTCCTCTCTGCCGTCAAAATTTTTCAGAACAAGGCAGACCGCGACTGGGTCTTTCTCTATCTCATCTCCTTCTTTGAAGTCCTGTTGGCTGCGGGCTTGAGCATCAGTTCCATCTTCGTGCTAGTGATGGGCGTGTATATGCTCTTGGCGCTCTCGACCATCACAGCTTTCGAGATCAGAAAAGCGCAGCGCAACGTGAAGATAAGTGAGACAAGACTTTTAGTTCCGCCGGATTCTGCGCTCTTCAAGAGATTGAAGAAGCTGGATGCGAGGCGCGGCGCTGGCGAAGCAAGGCGGCTGCCATTCATCTCTGCGGCTCTTCTGTCACTCATATTTTTGTTGGCGATACCGCTCTTCTTCATAGCTCCACGCTGGCAATCGAGCGCTCTTGCGCGCACGAACGGCGGACTGGCGGGCTTCATAGGATTTTCCGATAACGTACAGTTAGGCGACATAGGACGCCTTCAGCAAAGCGATAGATTAGTGATGCGCGTTCGCGTCGAGAGCCAGCCCTTTGAAGATCAAAAACCTCTGCGCTGGCGCGGTGTGGCTCTGGACGAGTTCACAGGAACGGGCTGGCACAGGTCTCCTGCGGCTTCGCGTTTCGAAGAGAAAAAAGGTGACTCTAACTTTTTTCAGGTTGACGTGACCGACAGGGAAAGTTTGAATCGTCTTACGACGCAGACTTTCTTCATCGAACCCGTTGACACGCCCGTGCTCTTCGCAGCCCCTCGCGCAATAGCAGTGCAGGCTGCGCTGCCATACGTTCGCCGCGACACGGAAGGCTCGCTTTCGACGCGCACGCACGATCAGGAGCGGCTGACCTACAAAGTCTATTCGGACACTTTTGAGCCACCCGCCGAAGTTCTCAGGAGAGATAACGAGAATTACACGCGCGCAGAACTGCGCTACGTGCTGGTGCCAGCAAGTTTGGACGAGCGCATTGGCTCGCTTGCGCGCAAGGTGGTAGAACAGGCTGGCGCTACGAATCGTTACGATGCTGCGAAAGCAATCGAAGCGTACCTGCGCGACGAGAACAACTTTCGTTACTCGCTCGATTTGAGGGCTGGAGGCGCAGACCCACTTGCAGATTTTCTTTTCAAAGTGCGCGCAGGTCATTGCGAATATTTTTCGACGGCGATGGCCGTGATGCTGCGAACGCAAGGGATAGCCACGCGCGTCGTCAACGGTTTTCAGGCGGGCGATTACAACGAAACTGCTGGCGTTTACACCGTGACAGAAAGATACGCGCACTCTTGGGTTGAGGTCTATTTCCCTGGGACACGAGCGTGGGTGACTTTTGATCCTACGCCCGCCGCAGGTCATCTTTCCGTTTCGCACGCAGGATTGGCTGCGCGGCTGGGACAATACGCCGAAGCGCTCGACATGTTCTGGATGCAGTACGTAGTGGGCTACGACCGTCTTGAGCAGCGTTCGCTTGCCACCAAATTGCGGGACGGCATCTCTACATACAGCCACGCCTTCTCTGCAAAGCTCTCTGCTCTGCAATCAAGTCTGAGAGATATAGGTAGAATCTTTACAGGCGACGATGGCGCTGCGGATTCAACTCTCGGCATAGCTCTTTTGATAACTCTCATACTTACTGCTTTCGCTCTTGCCTTCGCAGCCGTATGGCTCGTTCGCAGGGTGCGACGCGTGGGTTGGCGGCTGGCCTTCAGCCTACGGCGCGTCAATCAGACTCGCGCCTCAGTCGTAGAATTTTATGAACGTATGATTCGCGCTCTCGCCGCAAGAGGATTCGAGCGCGCGCCGAGTGAAACACCGCTTGAGTTCGCCGCCGCCTCAAACATTCCCGAAGTAATGAAGATTACGCGCGCTTACAACCGCGTTCGCTATGGCGGCAGAGATTTGTCAACAACGGAATCGTCTTCGATTGAAGAATGGATAGAAAGTCTGGAGACAGAATGATTTTGGATTTTAGATTTTGGATTTTCGATTTAAAAGCTTTCCGCTTCTTCCAATCCAAAATCCAAAATCTAAAATCCAAAATCACTATGACTTTCACATCACGTTATTATGAAAAAAATTGGTTTTATAAGCTTGGGTTGCCCTAAAAATCTGGTTGATAGCGAAGTGATGATGGGCGAGCTTCGCCAGTCGGGTTATGAAATTACTACGGACGCGAGCGAGGCGGACACGCTCGTGGTGAACACATGCGGTTTCATCGAATCGGCGAAGAAAGAGAGTGTCGAAGCTATTCTGGAAGCCGCGCGTCTGAAAACGGAGGGGCGTGCCCGTCGCCTCATCGTCGCGGGCTGTCTGGTTGAGCGCTATAGAGATGAACTGCGCGCGGAGTTGCCGGAAGTTGACGCATTCATCGGCACGAATCAGATAAACGAGATTACAAGAGTTTGCGACGAGCGCACGGATACGCGCTCGCTTCCCATTCTGCCCATAGGCAACCAGAGCGCGACCTATCTTTATGACGAACGGGCGCCGCGCGTTCTGGCTACGCCCGCGCACTACGCGTTCATAAAGATTGCTGAAGGCTGCGACCGCCCCTGCGCTTTCTGTTTCATACCGCAGATGCGCGGCCATTTTCGCAGCCGTCGTTTCGGTTCGATTCTTAAAGAGGCGCAGGGGCTGGCAGCGCAAGGCGTGAAGGAATTGGTTCTGGTCGCGCAGGATTCGTCGCGCTACGGCGAAGATTTGGGCAAGCAAGATGCGCTGGCGCATCTTCTGCGCGAGCTTTCTCATCTGGATGGCATAGAGTGGGTGCGCGTGATGTACACGTATCCTACGCACATCAGCGATGCATTTCTTGATGTTCTTGCGACGGAGCCGAAAGCCGTCAAATATCTTGACCTGCCTTTGCAACACGCTTCCGCAAACGTACTGAAGCTGATGCGACGCGGCGGCACGCGTGCTAGCCTTGAAAAATTGATCGGTCGCGTGCGCGAGCGCGTTCCCGGCATTGCGATTCGCACAACTTTCATCACGGGCTTTCCCGGCGAGACGGAAGAGGATTTTGGGGAACTGCTCAACTTCGTTCGCGCCGTAGAGTTCGACCGCGTTGGCGTCTTCACCTACTCGGACGAAGAGGGAACGCCAGCCTTCCTTCTTCCAAATAAAGTTGACGCGAAGACTGCAAAGCGACGGCGCGCGGCGTTGATGAAAGAGCAGGCGCGAATTTCTGGACGAAGAAATAAGGAGCGCTTAGGTTCAACTGTCCGCGTAATCTTCGAGGGGCAGGCCGCAGAGAGCGATCTTCTATGGCAAGGTCGTCTTGAAACGCAAGCGCCGGACATTGACGGCTGCGTGCTAATCAACGACGCGCCGGAAGATTTCGATCCAGTACCCGGAAAAATTATCAACGTACTTATCACTGATGCGCACGACTACGACATCGTCGGACGAATAGTACGATAAGGTAAAAGTAAAAAGGTAAAAGGCAAAAGTGTGGACACGCCTGCGGCGTGAATTAAAGATTAAAAAATCAGAGGCGAATGCTTTGTCCTAACTTTTGCCTTTTTACTTTTATCTTTTGCCTTATAATAATTGTTGGAGGCTTGCAGATGACGCTTAACCTGACGGATGAGGAGAGAGACTTTCTTCTTGAACTGCTTGAGGCCAGACATACGGCGATGATGCATGAACTTCATCACACGGACACGCACGATTACAGGCAGATGCTCGAACAAAAGTTGAATCTGATGGAGGCTTTGCAGGAGAAGTTAAAGAACAAGCCCGCGTGACCGACCTGCTTGACGCTGCGCTTTCTCTGGCCTGACCCCGCGAACATTTGTTAACACGGCCTGCCGATTTCATGATGAAGAGAATGAAGGAGACCAGCGACGAACTGAACCCGCAGATAGCTCATGCCACAGTTGCTGTCGCGCCGCGTAGTTTGAGTTTCAAAGACTATGTGGCTCTGGCCTTCTCGACATGGGGCGTGGGCTTTATTCCATTCGCGCCGGGCACATGGGGTTCTGCTGTCGGCGTGGGAATTTACCTGCTGTTGCGCTCGTACATCTCGCGCCCGATCATTTCTATTCAAAACCTCAATGCTGTTCAGGCGGAAGCTCTTAACACAACTATAAGCCTCTCTGCTGTGATGCTGGTCTCGTTCGTAGGCGTGTGGGCAGCGTCGCGCGCAGAAAAATTTTTCAAAAGAAAAGACCCGGGCGCTGTCGTAGTTGATGAAGTGGCCGGGCAGTTAGTGACGTTTCTGGTTATCCCGCTCAGCCGCGACTTGAACCTTTGGACAATCGCAGCGGGGTTCCTGCTTTTCCGAGCGTTCGACATCTGGAAACCTTATCCTGCGCGCAGACTCGAATCTCTGGAATCTGGACTGGGAATTATGGCTGACGACATAGTGGCGGGCGCGTACGCGGCTGCGGTTCTGTCCGTAATCATCTTGTTGACATCCTCCCCGCATTAGAAATGCGAGGATTCCATCTCGAAGGATGGTAGGTTCGTGCTTCATCTGGGAGCTATCTCCCTACGTTGGGGACTTCCCTCAACAACGCCCTAGTTAAAGTTTCAAAGAGCCGCACAGGTGACTTCCACAGGCTGATGGGCACTGTTAGCACAAAGCCTGTCGTATTGAATCTGAGTGTAACACACGTTGAGGCGCACAGTTGAAAGCATGTGCGCGGTTGCCACAATTCATCTCCGGCATGAATGCACGGAGTCTTCTTGTGAGTTCTGATAAAATCGTTCATCTGAGGGAGGAGTTTCCAAAATGCAGGAAGAGAAAGACCCAAAGTCTGCCGTGAATATCAACGATTCGACCGAGAGTAAAGACCCCAAGTCAGACGCCACCAGCGCTGATACGCTGAGCGATGTGGAAGAGAGCGAGAAGACTTCCAAGACTACGGACAGCGAGACCGGCACAAGCTCGAACGCGCCGTCGCCCGATGGTCAGTTCGACGAGCCTACACGCCGCGACGATGCAGGGCCAATGTGAGGAGAACAGTTTTCAGTTTTTAGTTTTTAGTTTTCAGAAAGGTACGAATCTAACGCTCGTTGCGTTCTGAGCATGTGCGTCTTTCACTGAAAACTAAAAACTGAAAACTTAGGAGTTACGCAGTTGACAGAAAAGCGTAAGCCTTGTCAGTACCGCCTGCGGTAGCGGGCGGGTCTGTTAGCAAAGTCAAAAGTAAAAAGGTAAAAGTAAAAAGTGAGAAGAAGCCAATCTTTTTATTTTCCTTTTGCCTTTTTACTTTTGACTTCTTCACCCGCCCAGCTTAAGCAGGCGGTACTGACCTGTTCGTTCAACTGCGTAACTCCTAAAACTATCTTTTATGAAAATTTTTGTTTCTGATGATGTGAGCGAGAGCGGGCTTGAGCCGCTCTTAGCCGCAGGTTTCGCTGTGGAGAAGAGAACCGGGCTTACTCTGGCGGAGTTGCTAGAGGCGATCAGTGATTGCGATGGGTTGATAGTCCGTAGCGAGACGAAGGTGACCGCAGAGTTGATGGACGCTGCGCGTAGTTTGCGCGTGGTTGGTCGCGCGGGCGTAGGCGTGGACAACATTGACGTGGCGTCTGCTACGGCGCGCGGCGTAGTCGTGATGAACGCGCCGGACGGAAACACAATCACGACTGCTGAACATACAATCGCGCTTCTAGTTGCGCTCGCGCGGCGAGTTCCGCAGGGCAACGCTAGTTTAAAGTCTGGGAATTGGGAACGAAAAAAATTCATAGGCGTTGAGCTTCAGGGCAAAGTTCTGGGGATCATAGGACTCGGTCGCATAGGCCGCGTTGTTGCCAGCCGCGCTCGCGCGTTCGGAATGAACATCATCGCTTACGATCCGTTCGTCGCTCCCGAACAGGCGCGAGACCTTGAACTTGAGATTGTTCCGCTCGATGAAGTATTCGCGCGCGCAGACTTCATAACCGTTCATACGCCGCTCACAGCCGAAACACGCGGTCTTATAGGCGCGGAAGCTTTCGGGAAGATGAAGCGCGGTGTGCGTATCATCAACTGCGCTCGCGGTGGCCTTGTTGACGAGCGCGCTCTTTATGAAGCAATCAAAACCGAACGGGTAGCAGGCGCAGCTCTGGACGTTTTCGAGCAGGAACCGCCGCCCGCAGATCATCCGCTTCTTTCGCTCGACGAAGTCATAGCCACGCCGCATCTGGGAGCTTCAACGAAAGAGGCGCAGGAAGGCGTTGCAGTCACCGTTGCCGAACAGATGCGCGACTATCTTTTAACGGGCGCGCTTCGCGGTGCTGTGAACGTTCCAGCATTGGGCACGCAGGAGTTGCACATCTTGCAGCCTTATACTGTTCTGGCCGAAAGCCTCGGAAGATTTCAGGCGCAATTGGTTGACGAAGCAGTGCGCGAAGTGCGTCTTGAGTACGCGGGCGAGATAGCGGAGATGGACGCCGCGCCAGTGACGCGCGCTTTTCTGGCAGGCTTGCTGCGCGACGTGAGCGCACGCGTGAATGTAGTCAACGCATTTTTAATCGCAGAAGAACGCGGCATCGCAGTGACCTCTTCTTACAAGCGCACGGGCGGCGAATTTTCACCAGCGATTAGAACGAGCGTCGTCACATCGGGCGGCGAACAGACAGTTTCGGGCACGCTCTTCGGCTCCGTCGGACAGGATGCAAAGGGGCGCATCACAGAGATAAACGGCTTTCACATAGAAGCTATCCCCAACGGCCACATGCTCTTGATGCGCAGCCGCGACGTTCCCGGCGTCATAGGTCGCATAGGCACAATCCTTGGCGAACGCGGCGTCAACATCAGCCGCTTTCATCTAGGCCGCAGAGAGCGCGGCGGCGAAGCAATCTCCGTCATAGAGATTGACGCGCCTCTAGACCGCGACTCGCTCGAAGCATTACGAGCATTCGAGCATGTTATTTCAGCGAGACAGATTGATCTTGATGCGTAAGAACCAGAAATATCATTTCATGTTCCTTTATGATCTTGAATGTTTCAAATGGGCATCAGCTAGATTCCGGCCTTATGAGCTATGCGGGTTGACCGAAGAAGAGATTAAGATTGTCGAGGCCGCAACGCAATGACGCACACAGCCATCTCACGTAACGGCGTCACGATTAGATTAAATGATGAGCGATGGACTCATATCATGAGCCGCCATCCTGAGATGAATGGTCAGCGTGAGCGGGTGTTGGAAACGCTGGCGGAACCAGATATGATTCAACAAGGCGACTTCGGCGAATTGCTAGCAATCCGTTTCTATTTTCGCACGCCATTGACGGACAAATATCTCATCGTGGTGTACAGAGAAGCCGCCGCAGATGACGGATTTATCATAACGGCTTATTTCACCAGTCGGCCATCAACAGGGAGAGTGACGATATGGAAGCGTTAAAGATTCTAGAAAAACCTGATGTCATCAAATGGGATTATGACGAAGAGGCAGACGTACTCTATCTCTCTATAGGTGACCCTCAGCCCGCTCTCGGTGTTGACATCGGTGAAGGCGTCATCCTCCGTTACGATGAAAACCGCAAAGAGGTCGTCGGTCTAACCTTAATCGGACTACGCGCGCGTTTGTCGAAAGAGTTGGCAGATAACAGCCCGCTCAATTCGACACCGCATTGATGCGATTGTCGCGGCTTAATCGGAGACAGCAGGTATGGCCCTCCAAAACTTAACTGAATATCTCAACATTGTTCCGGCAGTCATGCGCTCGCCGCATCGTTATCTCTGGTCGAGTTATGACGCCGAAGCCGATGTGTTGTATATCAACTTCAAGAAGCCTTCAAATGCTACCGACAGCGAATTGACCGACGATGATGTTATCATCCGCTACGAAGATGGCGAGATTATAGGATTAACCATCCTCCATGCCAGCACTCGCTAGATTGAGCTTTCGACCTGACCGACGATGAAATCAAGATTGTCGAAGGAGCGATCGTTTCCGACAGATGAAAATGGGAAATGATGGTAAGGGCTGTTGATTTAGAGTTTTTGCCTTCACATTTAGAGCTTTTGCCTTAACGGTTGCTCCAAACGTTTGAATATTTGCTCCTAATACTTGAGCGTTAAGAGCAGGCGCTTGCATATTAAGAGCAAACGTTAAGTACGCGGTCGGACGAAATCACACGCGCTCCAAGAAAGTCGAAGAAAGAGGGCGGGACATCTAAATCCTGAAGCATCTCTAGCTAAGCCTTACCTTAATGACAAAGGTGGACGGTGAAAGATACGCCTCGCTCTTTCATCGTCCACCGATTTTCACTAATAGATTCGGTCTTGAAGTTCGAGTTGCTAAAGTGAGATGTCACTATAGCGGTTCTCACTTGAATGCGAATGCTGCGGCAAAGCGGTCAGGTCAGTACCGCCTGCGGTAGCGGGCGGGTGATGCTGCGACGATGACCCGCCCGCTACCGCAGGCGGTACTGACTTTAGTCGCACTCAACTGAGAATTGCTATATTAGCGGTCTAATTCATGTTAGACATCTACCTTTTGAGGAGGAGAATTATGGATATTCAAGTAATTGCAAATCCTAATGGAGCGCACATTAATCGGATCAGACAAGTGGTAGATTTGGTAAATGGCGCACAACGATCATTCAAGCTTAAATTAGGTTCAATTAATCAGCCACTATCTAATGTGGATTCTCTAATTGACCCAGAAAAAACATGTCAATTAGTCGAAACAGAAATCTCAGATGGCTATTTTATTTGTATCACCGAACAATTATTCGATGACAATTGGTTCTCGCATGAATATCGTCGCTCTGCAATTATCACGATTGGGGATTGGGAAACTTTGTATGCTCCGCCGTCCTTAAAAGCTTATCTTATGTATCAAATCGCGCAGGCTTTGCTTCATTTTTCAGCAGACCTTAGTGAAGAAATGGCTATGAGAATGGTTCATGAGCCACCGAAAGGTTGCATGATGGACTTATCAGTTAATAAGCCTACCATCAAACTGGGAATGGTTTCAGGTAACCTGTGCCCATCATGTGCGAGTCAACTTCGCCAGCTTGGAATTAGCGATGAAGCATTGAATAGTATTGAACGCATCCTCCTACGGGTTCGCAGCGAAGCTACTGGGCGTCCTATCACCTTCGATTCATTCTCAGCCTTTGTTGTTATGAGGTTTACTCAACATGATGAAAATGATAATGCTTGGAAATATGGAATTGAAACTGGCTTGAAAAGATGCGGAATAAAAGCTGTGAGAGCTGACAATCGGGTGGAGTCTGGGCAAATCCTGAACAAAATCTTGACTAATATCAATCGGAGTAGATTTGTTGTGGTCAAGGTAGATGAAAATAATCTGAATGTTTATTTTGAATTGGGTCTAGCAATGGGACTAGATAAAGAAGTGCTATTAATCTCAGAAAGCTCTCTTGTCATAAATCTTCCAACAGACTTGAAAAATTGGGAATGTCTCACATATGAACGGGGAAATTACTCTCAGCTTTCAGACCGAGTTGCGCTTTTCTATAATCAGAATTACGGGCTAGAGATTCAATGAATCCCGATGTCTAACAACTCATTCAACCCGACCGCCCTTAGCGCCCCTTTCATCAACACTTTCGCCTACGATGCAGGTTGTGTGGTATCGTCGGACGGTGGATTGATTCAAGCGTTATACGGTCTGACTTTTTCACTCAATCACGAAATTAATCCTTTGAGTTGCGCTCGCACGCGCGATTCTGTCAATGACTGAAACCTGAAGGACGTAGCGACCGACGGGAAGGTTGGCGAGCGGAACTTCTGCGGCGTAAGGGATGCGCGCGAGGTCTGTGTCCGAATTCAGAGTTACTTTATGAAGCGGCGCGGTGATGACTGGCTGGTCGTCACGAAATACTTGAACTTGTAACGCAAGGTCTGGTTCGGCGTGCGCAGCGTGAGCCGAGTTGTAGATGTAGGTGACGAAGCGCAATCTGGAATCTCTCGAAAAACGGCGGTTGGGCACAAGGCGTGTGGCCTCTATGTTTTCACCGTCGTTTCCGATCGAGTTGGTTGCAGGCTCGCCAACGAAGAGAGCGCTCAAGGCAAGCTTGCCTTGCGAAAGGTTTGGGACTTCAATCCATTCGACAGCGCTGCCAGTTCGTCCCGATTGCTCTTCGCGCGCGGCGACACGCACTTGGTATAGACCGGGCGCGACAGCGAACTGGCGGTTAAGTAGGGCGCGTCGCGGCGCTGTGGAATTGGAAGAGCGCGGCTCTATTGTGAACTGCTGTTTGTAGCCAGAAACGTACCTGTCCTGTCCATCGAAAACTGCTACGGCGACATCCACAATCGCCTTCTGGCCTTCTCCCAGTGAATCTAAATTCAGAACTCTGGTATCAATCTGCGCCGTAGTAGTCAAAGCTAAGCCTGTACTGGGCAGGTCAAGGAAGCCCAGCGAAAGTGAGGTTGGAAGAGACTTTCGCGGATAGAATGAGCGCAGGACTGCTGCCAACTCGCTCTCAGGCGTCGCAGCCCTGGCGTTTCTTCCTGACGACGCGCTTCTTCTGGCCGAATTTTGCTGAGATGTGGTTTGCTGAGATGTGGGAGGCGTTTGCGCTTCCTGCTCGTAATAATTCTTTCTCAGGCGAACCGTCAGATCAGGGCTGCCTTTGACGCTAACTTCAATACGATGCGCTCGACCCGCGCGCAAACTGTTCGGCTCAGGCCGCCACGCCAGCAGATAGTAAGAAGCTGTCTCTTCAAGAACTCTGGTGAGAGCGCTCCCCAATGCGTTCGTGTTAACCATCGCGCGCCCGCCTGTCTCGTCAGCCAGCGTGCGCAAACTTTCTTGGGAGCTTGCAATGTTTCCGATTGATGTGCGCGCTTGCAGGTTCGTTTCGTCACGTATAAGCGCTGTCTCAGTGCCGGGCGCATCCATTATAAGCCCGCGCGCGTCCAGCGTGTAGATGACCAGGCCAGAGCGAGCGGCTGAAGCCGTGATGCGCCGCATCTTCTGGTTAGCGCCTACAGCCTGTGTGTGCGAGAGAGAAAAACCGTCAGAGATGAAGAAAGCCAGTTTGCGACCGGGCAGTTGTGCGCTTGAGCGAGCGAAATTCTCAAGGACTGAGAGCGTGGCCGTGTTCAGAACAGACGAGCGCTGCAAGATTTCTCGCGCGCGTCCCATAGCCATAGCAACAGCCACTTGAAAGGGGACGTTGTATTCGCGCGCTAAATTCTGCGCGAAGAAGCTCAGAGTTCCATAATCTTCTTTCTCGATTATGTTGAAAGCCTGATACTCGCTCATTCTGGGTTCTTCAAGGTCTGTCTCGCGCTCTGCGCGAAAGTTCAAACGCTCAACCGCCGCGCGCAATACCACTTTGTTAGTGGTCAACTGCTGAAGCAGCCCCACCTCGCCGCTCGTTGACAGAACGGCAACCTGATCGTTCTGTCTCATCTCATTATCTATGAAGTGAAGCAGGAGTCTGCGAGCGCGCTCAATGCTCTGTCTGGAAAGATGTAGGTCGTCAACGACGAAGAAAAGTGTACGCCCTGTGTCCAGAGGGCTAACCGTTTCCATAGCGCCAGACGTGCGCGAGATGCCGCGCGCTGCGGCGAGTTGCGCTTCTTCGCTTGCGCTGCCCGCGCGTAATCGGTCGAAGAAAGATATACTCTGCGGCTTGCCGTCAACTCTCAACTCGAACTGGTCGCGTGTGAGGTTATCAACGAAACGACCCTGACGGTCGAAAACCATCACATCCGTCTGCACAAGTTCGGTGTTGATGCGCAGCACATCGGCAGTTTGCGGTTCTGGCGAAGGCTGGCTCTGCTGCCCGAAAACGTTGGCCGCAGACAGCAACAGTATGGCCGCTGCAAGAAGCTTCTTCATTACCAGAATAATCCGTATAAAACTTTCGGTTGAACTTCAGACGAGCTATCTATTCGATGTCGAAACTGACCCGCTGGGATGCACTGGCTCTGGCAACCCTGTCAATAACTGTCAGTTGGAGTACGTAGCGGCCAGCCGGCAAGTCCTGTAGTGGAATTTCTGCGGCGTAAGGAATGCGCTCCAGGTCTGTGCTGGAGTCAATGGGAATTTTGCGAAGCGTGTCGGTCACGACAGGCTGGTCGTCGCGGAAGACCTGAATCTGTACGGCAACGTCCGGTTCGGAAGACGCGCGCTTTGCGTTGTAGACGTAGATGAGAAAACGCAGGCTGGAAGAACGCTGGAAAATATGATCGGCGTTTGTAGAGATTATCTCCTGCGGAGTCTGATTTTGAGAGCCTGCTCCCTGAGCCTCTGACCGTTCGGCGATAAAAACGCTGCTCAAAGAGAGATTGCCACGAGTCATGTCTGGAATCTCTATCCATTGCACTGCGCTGCCTATGCGGCCAGTGCGCGCGTCACGCGCGACCGACCGAACTTGATAGAGGCCGGGCGTTATCTTGAACTGGTGAACGTAAATTACCGGCGAGCGCCCTGTGGGAGCAGTTGACGAGTGCGCTGTGATACCAATCTGATGGCGGAAACCGTCTATGAACTTCCCCTCATCATCATAAACTGCGCAGGCAACATCAGCAGTCGCAGTTAGCTGACCATTCGTGTTCTGAAAATCGAGCGCGGAGCCTTCGATCTGTAATCCTGTGTTCAGCGTCAGCCCGTCGTTCCGAAGATTAGCGTAAGCTACCGCGAGAGTTGTTGGGAGCGATGTGCGCCGCGACGAAGAATGCAGAGCTTCTAGAAGCACTGCATCGGGCGATGGCGAAGGCTGAGGGCGACTATTTCTGGCTGTGTTCGTCCGAGCTTGCTCCTCCGGTGCTGTGTCGTAAAATCCGCGCCGAACGATGACGTTCAGTTCAGGATGGTTCAGTAGCTTCACCTCTATACGCCTGAACTTTGAGCTATGTTCATTGCCGCGTTCGGGCTGCCATGCGAGCAGGTAGTAACGGGACGAATCCTGTAGAGCTTTCGTCAAAAGTCTTTCGGGCGAGTTGGTGTTGACAAGAGCGCGACCGCCTGTGTCGGCAGCAAGATTATGAAAAATTTCCTGCGCCGCAGAAATCTCGCTCGTTGAAAGGCGCTGTAGACGACCGCTCGGATCGTAGGCTTGCGCCTGAGCCGGGTCTTGTGAAGAGTTGGTCGTAAGCCCCCTCGCGTCCATAGTATAGATTACAACCCCGGAACGCGCGGCGGCGTCCGTGATTCTGCGTAACTGCTCTGTGATAAGGGAGCTGGCGCTCTGTGTGAAAAATCCGTCTGAAATAAAGAGCACCAGTTTACGTCCGGGAATCTCTGCCGACCTGCGAACCACGTTTTCGAGAGATGATAGTGTATTGCGCGAGACTGAGACCGATTGTTCGATCATGTGGCGCGCTCGCTCGGTCACCATGTTCTCCGCGGTGGCGCGGGTGAGGGTCGGATTCTCGCGCATAATCTGTTCTATGAAGTAGTCGGTTATCTCACGCTGGTTGCGGTCAACCGCAAGCGCCTGATACTCGTTCATGGGCGGTCGCTCAAAATCTCTTATGTTCGAAGCACGCGAGTTCACTCGCTCCACAGCAGCACGAAGAACGGCGCGCTCGCTCGTTACCTGCTGAAGGAAACCTATCTGACCGCTTGCAGAAGTCACAGCCGCCTCGTCGTTTTGTCCAAGCTCGTCGTTGATGAAATGCAGAAGAGTTTTTCGAGCCATCCCTACGCTAGTAGGGCTGAGGTGCAGATCGTCCACGAAGAAATAGATCGTGCGGCTGCGATCAAGTGGACGAACATTCGCCGCCGTTCCCTCAGGCGAGCGGCGCGCAATCCCTCGTAGATATACTCTGCGGCTTGCCGTCAACTTTCAATTCGAACTGATCTCTCGTCAGGTTGTCAACGAAATGACCCTGACGGTCGAAAACCATCACGTCCGTCTGCACAACATCCGTGGTGATGCGAACGACATCATCGCTCTGCTGTGATTGTTGCGGCTGATTCTGCTGAGCGGGGACGGACAAAAGGAGCGCGCAACTCGTAAGTAGCACGGAGCAGACACTTCTTAACTTCTGTAATTTTGTGTGCGGCATTGTCGTAAACTTCGTCCAGGGAAGGCGTCGGGGAGTACCGGGGCGAATCATAGCACGGGTCTGCTTCTTCTAACAGTGTTTTGAAGATTTTGATGACGGGTAGGTTTCATATTATTTTAGCGGTTGCTCAACCGCTTTGCGAGCTTAAGTATTTCCCTTTGCGCCTTTGCGAGAACCTGCAACTTACATGAATCTTAAGAGTGAAGAGAATTGCAGTTTCTCGCAAAGGCGCAGAGTAAAATACTTAAGCTCGCTAAGATGACTTTGAATCGCGCTCTAAACTTACTAATGAAAACTTTCGAGTTACGCCGTTCGTATAAACCGGCGCGCTCCAAGACCTTTAATCTTCCAATGAAGCAGAATTTCGTGATGCAGAATAATGATTACACCTTGAAGCTTGAGAACGTGACGAAGAGCTTCGACGAATTCGTGGCCGTGAGCAATCTTAGCATGGGCGTTCGCCGCGCGCGGATTTTCGGGCTTCTTGGGCCGAACGGCGCAGGGAAAACCACAAGCATTCGCATGATAGTCAACATAACCCGGCCAGATTCAGGTCGCATAGAGCTTTTCGGCCAGGAGATGAACGTTGACCTTCAAGACCGCATAGGCTATTTGCCGGAAGAGCGCGGCCTTTACAAGAAGATGAAGATAGGCGAGCAGCTACGCTTCTTCGGCGAATTGAAAGATATGTCTGGCCGTGTGCTTGACCAGACGGTTGACCTCTGGCTGGAAAAATTGAAGCTTTCGGAGTGGAAGAACAAGAAGGCTATGGAACTGTCTAAGGGCATGCAGCAGAAGATTCAATTCATAGCCGCAGTGATGCACGATCCAGACCTGATAATTCTTGATGAACCTTTCGCCGGTCTTGATCCCATCAACGTTGACCTTCTGAAAGAGCAGGTGCTTGATCTTAAAGGGAAGGGGAAGACCATAATCTTCTCTACGCACCAGATGGAGGTTGCGGAAAAGATTTGTGACGACATCTGTTTGATCAACCGCTCGCGCAAAGTCTTGAGCGGGAGTTTGCGCGAAGTGAAAGCGAGTTTTGGAAGAAACTCCGTAGCGCTGCGCGTAGAAGGCGGAGATGATGTGCTTGAAGATCGCAGCCTCGTGACGAAAATTGAAACACACAGCGATGAGATAGAAGTGTTGCTGGCGGAAGGCGCCAGCGCGCAAGGCTTGCTGAAACGTTTGATTGATGCGGGCGCGACCATTATGAAATTTGAGATGGTAGAGCCTAGTCTTCACGACATCTTCGTTGAAGAAGTCGGGAGGAGCAATTCATGAGAAAATTTTTGGCCGTAGTAAAACGCGAATACCTTCAGCGCGTGCGCTCGAAGATGTTTCTCGTCTTCACCATTTTAGGCCCTCTGATGCTGGCCTTCTTCGGCGTCCTTCCCCCTCTAATCATGGGCATGAAGACGGGAGAGTCCACGCGCATCGCAATCGTTGACGAGACGGGCAGGCTGTACCCACGCGTCTACAAATCAATCATGACCGGGCACGGAGAGACCGCCGAGACAAACGCGCAGGGCAAAGGCGCGCTTAACCCGGGCGCAGAAAGTCGCACGCAAAAGGGCGCAGGTGTAGGCGAAGAAGATTACAGCGTCGAAGAGGTCAGGCTTGACGGGCGCAGCATAGAAGAAGTCAAACGCGGTTTGAGCGAGCGCGTGCGCCGAAATCAACTTGATGCTTTCATCATCCTGCCGCGAAACATTTTGCAGACAGGCAAAGCTGAATACTATGGGCGCAATACTGGCGACATTTTTACGCGTGGGCGCATCGCAGACTATCTCAGTCGCGCAGTGCGCGAGCAGCGCTTGGCAGACGAGCACATTGACGAAAGCCGTGTGCGCGCACTCTCAAGCCCCGTAGAGTTTCAGACGCAGAAGATAACTGAGACGGGCGAAGAGAGTGATGCTGGAGCGGGCTTCTACGTGGTGTTCGGCGTGGGCTTCATCATATATATATCCATACTTCTGTACGGGCAGGTGATGCTGGCCGCCGTCATTGAGGAGAAGGAAACCAGGATTGCGGAGATTCTTTTCTCGTCAATACGCTCTTTCCCGTTGATGATGGGAAAGTTGATAGGAGTCTCGCTCGTTGCGCTGACGCAGCTTTCAATCTGGGGCTTAGCCTTCGGCGCTTTCGCCATTTACGGTGTCGCGGCGTTGGCTGCGCGCGGCGTGCCCGTACAGCTTCCGCACGTCTCTGCGATAATTTACATCTATTTCCTACTCTTCTTCCTCATGGGCTATTTCATCTACGCGACCATCTACGCGCTCGTAGGCTCTATGGTGACGACAACGCAGGAAGGCGGGCAGGTGGCACTGCCTGTGATTGTGTTGCTGGTCATAGGTTTTTATCTTGCTTTTCCAGTGATACGCAGCCCAAACTCGCCGCTAGCCTTCTGGGCTTCAATGTTCCCGTTCTTTTCGCCAATCACAATGCTCGTTCGCATAGTCGCGCAGACGCCGCCCCTCTGGCAGATTCTTCTCTCGCTCGGCATAGGCGCGGCCACGATTGTCCTGCTCATCTGGATAGCCTCGCGCATCTACCGCGTAGGCATGTTGATGTACGGCAAGCGCGCCTCGATTCCAGAAGTGTTACGATGGGTGAGGCAGGCGTGAAAAACAGTTTTCAGTTCTTAGTTTTCAGTTTTAAGATAGGAGCGAAAAGCTTTTACTGAAAACTAAAAACTGAAAACTGTTTTTATTATGGCTATAGAAGTCGAGAAGAAGTATCGTCTAACAAAGCAGCAGCGCGAGCGGCTATTGCGCCGCCTGTTGGAAGTGGAGGCGGAGAAGACCGGCGAAGAGTTTGAAGAAAACATCCTCTTTGACGGCGTAGACCTGCGAGAGCGCAATTGTGTGCTGCGCCTTCGCCGCATGAATGATTCGGCAATACTGACTTACAAAGAACGCTTTCCATCCTCGTCATCAATCAAACGACAGCGCGAAGACGAAACCGGCGTGGAAGACCCTGACGCGATGATGGACATTCTGGACGCGCTCGGTTTCACGCCCGCGCTCATTTATGAGAAACGGCGCGCAACCTGGCAAGTTCGAGACACAGAGGTTGCCGTTGACGAACTCCCTTTCGGATTCTTTGCTGAGATTGAGGGCGATGAGAGCAAAATAAGAGAGGTTGAGCAATTGCTCAACCTCTCGAAAGTTAAAGCGGAACTCGCCACCTACCCTTACCTCACACGCCAGTTCGGTAAAGAGCGCGATGGCATAATCGAAGCAAGATTCAAAGAGCAGTGACAAGTGACAAGTGACGAGTGACAAGCGAAATGCTTCTTGCTCGTCACTTGTCACTCTTCACTTGTCACTGCTTTTTACATTCCCATTCCGCTCATGCCGCCCATGCCGCCGGGCATAGGAGATGATTTCTCATCTTCGGGAAGCTCCGAAACCATAGCTTCGGTCGTGAGCATCAGACCTGCAATTGAAGCTGCGTTCTGAAGTGCTGTGCGCGTGACCTTCGCAGGGTCAATGACGCCAGCCTTCACAAGGTCTTCGTACTCTTCCGTCTGCGCGTTGTAGCCCCAGTTCTCATTCTTGCTATCACGAACTTGCGCGACAACCACAGCGCCCTCTTCGCCAGAGTTCTGAACTATCTGGCGCAGCGGCTCTTCCAACGCTCGCTTGACTATGCTGACGCCTATCTGTTCATCTGCATCGCCTTCGCCTTCTGCGTTCGCCTTGAATTTCTCAAGCGCCTTCGCGGCACGGACGAGCGTGACGCCGCCGCCCGGAACGATGCCCTCTTCGACGGCTGCGCGCGTGGCGTGCATTGCATCCTCAACGCGAGCCTTCTTCTCCTTCATCTCAGTCTCGGTCGCTGCGCCGACTTTGATGATAGCCACTCCGCCCACGAGTTTGGCAAGTCGCTCCTGCAACTTCTCGCGGTCGTAATCCGAGGTGGTCTCTTCAATCTGCGCGCGAAGAGTCTTGACGCGACCTTCTATGTCGCTAGCCTTGCCAGCGCCTTCGACAATTGTCGTGTTGTCCTTGTCAATCGTAATCTTCTTGGCGCGACCCAAATCCTCAATCTTCACGTTTTCGAGCTTGATGCCTAGGTCTTCCGAGATGACTTTGCCGCCCGTCAAAATAGCAATGTCTTCGAGCATGGCCTTGCGACGATCACCAAAGCCCGGCGCTTTCACAGCGGCGATATTAAGCGTGCCGCGCAGCTTGTTGACGACAAGCGTTGCGAGCGCTTCGCCTTCAACATCTTCGGCTATGATGAGCATAGGGCGGCTCATCTTTGCAACCTGCTCAAGCAGCGGCAGCAGGTCTTTCATGGAAGAAATCTTCTTCTCGTTGATGAGAATCAGCGGGTTTTCAAGAACGGCTTCCATGCGCTCAGGGTCTGTGACGAAGTAGGGCGAAAGATAGCCGCGATCAAACTGCATTCCTTCGACCACTTCTAGCGCCGTCTCCATCGTTCTTGATTCTTCTACGGTGATGACGCCGTCTTTGCCTACCTTGTTCATTGCTTCGGCGATGATTGTGCCGATTGTGCTATCGCCGTTGGCGGAAACTGTGCCGACCTGCGCAATCATGTCGCCCTTGACAGGCTTCGATAGACGCTTAATCTCTTCGATGGCGCGCTCTACGGCCTTGTCAACGCCGCGCTTTAAGGCCATAGGATTCGCCCGGTCGTAGTTCCGTCGCCCGCCACGTCAGAAGTCTTCGAGGCAACTTCGCGCACCATCTGCGCGCCCATGTTTTCCAGAGAATCTTTCAATTCAATCTCTTTCGCAACAGTCACGCCGTCTTTGGTGATCGTGGGCGAGCCGAATTTCTTGTCAATGACGACGTTTCGCCCTTTCGGCCCGAGCGTGATCTTGACAGCGTCGGCGAGCTGATTGACGCCGCGCAAGATTGCCGCGCGCGACTCCTCGCCATGTATCACTTGCTTTGCCATTTTTCTTATTCTCCTAAACTCAAATTGTCAGTTGATTCTGCGAATGAAAAAGGTGGCAGTGTCTCGAAAGACTTACTTGCCACCCTTTTTGCTGCTCGACGCCGCGCCAGCGCGCTCGATGATTCCTAGAATCTCGTCCTCGCGCATTATCAAAAACTCCTCGCCGTCAATCTTGATCTCCGAGCCGCTATACTTTCCGAAAAGCACTCGGTCACCCTTTTTAACGTCTAGAGTCTGGCGCGAGCCGTCGTCACGAATCTTGCCTTCGCCTACGGCGATGACTTCACCCTCTTGCGGCTTCTCTTTGGCCGTGTCGGGGATGATGATGCCGCCGCGCATCTGCTCGCCCTCTTCAATGCGACGCAATATAACGCGGTCGTGCAGGGGTTTAATTTTCGTAGCCATACTTCTCCAAAACTCCTTTCAGTTTATCCAAGACTTTAGGTATTTATTGCATAATTTACCAGAAGGATATTTTTAGCACTCTCTGTAGAGGAGTGCTAAAAATATCGCAATCTACGAATCTTTGTCAACCGATAGCGGTTGATAAAGAGAGAGCGATTGCGGTATTGAGATTAATTACGAAGGGCTATATTAGATTAACTTGAAGAAATAAAAGTATTTAGGGCTAAACATTGTCCTTCACGAGCGCTGCGAAGGATGGAAAGGAATGAAAATAGAGTGGAAGTTACAAATGGCGGCTGGCAGTTTTATCTATCTACGGGGTTAGTTCTGCTTTTACGCGCGACCACGCCTTTTCCGTGAGCTATTGCTTGCGCGTTCCTGCGTGCGATAGATGGCGACGCGCTTGGAGAGCGTGTTGCGGTGAATGCCTAGGATGTTTGCCGTGCGCGAGAGGTGGTCTTTGTGGCGCAGGAGCGCCTTTTGAATATAGAGTTTTTCAAACTCTGCGAGGGCTTCGTCAAGCATGATCTGGCCGTCAAGCATCTCGTCAATCAGAGCTTCTAGGCGTGCTCGCATAAGCATAATTTTTCTCCGGGGGCTGAAAGATTCAGTCGCAAAAGGCAAAAGTAAAAAGGCAAAGGAAAGTCAGAAGGTAAAAGTAAAAAGGCAAAAGTGCGGACAAAAGCAGTTTAATTAAATATTGGTTTCAGCCTAATCCCTTTTGCCTTTTACCTTTTGACTTTTGCCTTCAATCCAGACTTTCTCCAGTGAGAAGGCTATATGCTTGAAGGTAACGCGCCGTTGTCGCTTCGACCACTTCAGGCGGAAGAGGCGGAGCAGGTGGCCTCTTGTCCCAGTCTAAGGTTTCAAGGTAATCGCGCACGAACTGTTTGTCGAAAGATGTTTGAGTGTGACCCGGCGCGTAACTGTCAGCAGGCCAGAAGCGCGAAGAGTCGGGCGTCAGCGCTTCGTCAACGAGAAGTATACGCCCGCTTGCATCAATGCCAAATTCAAATTTCGTGTCTGCTATGATTAACCCTCGCGTGCGCGCGTAATCACGCGCCTCGCTATAAAGTTTTATAGATGTTTCGCGCAGAGCGTTCGTCGCTTCATCCCCTAAAATCTCGCTCATGCGCGAACAGCTAATATTTTCGTCGTGACCCTCTTCGGCTTTTGTAGCGGGCGTGAAGATTGGAGAAGGCAACTCTTCAGCTTCGCGCAAGTTTGGCGGCAACAGATGGCCGCAGACTTCTCCAGTACGTTTGTAATCTTTCCATCCTGACCCTGCAAGATAGCCGCGCACTACGCATTCGACCGGAAAGACTGTTGCGCGGCGCACCAGCATCGAGCGCCCGCGCAAACTCTCTGCATGACGCCGCACAGAATCGGGCATGGATTCAATACAGGTTGTGACAAGATGATTATGGCAGACGGGTTTTAGTTTCTCGAACCAGAACCTTGAGAGCGCAGTCAACACTTCGCCCTTGCGCGGAATGGGCGTCGGCAGAACACAGTCGAATGCAGAGATTCTATCCGTAGCGACGATAAGTAGATGGTCATCATCAATAGAGTAAACATCGCGCACTTTGCCGCGACGCACGAGTGACAGGTCGCTGAAAGAAGTTTCAAGAATGGGGGCTGTGCTTGTCATTGCGGCTGTCGAGAGTTGCTTACCTTGAGTGAACAGAAGCGTGCTGCCAAAGAGGCGAGCGAAATTTTGCGCGCACGCCAGGCCTTTGTCAAGAAACAGTTTTCAGTTTTTAGTTTTCAGTTTTCAGAAAAAGCATTTCGCTCCTATCTTAAAACTGAAAACTAAAAACTGAAAACTGTTTCTTCTCACTGCCTTTTGAGTGCTTCGCGTAGGCGGCGAATCTGTGCGGCGTGATTGTGTGCGTGCGCGGCGTAAATCCTGAGCCAGTCTTCTATGGTGTAGCGACCGCTCTCTGTGTGTGTGCCTTCGCGGCTGAAATCTTCGTCGCTCAGCAGGGGAAGAATCTGTGCCGTAGTTTCGCGCGCAGCGTGGAAGGCGGCTAGAGCGGGCGCTATAGGGCGTTCGTTGTATTTCAGGCGGCGAGCGAATTCTGCCTCGTCATAGCCCTGAATCTGCGGTTGATCCTCTACAAAGAGCTTCCTCAAACGTATCGCGCTGGTGCTCTCGCTGTCGGCCAGGTGATGCACAATCTCGCGTGCGCTCCATTTGCCCTCAATCGGGTGTGCGCTCAATTCGTCTTCGGAAAGCCCTCGCAGGCTCTCAACTACTTCGTCATACCCGGCCTTGTATTGCTCTATCAGAGCTTGTCTTTCGTCTATGGTCATCCAGGTTATTCCTCATATAAGGGTTGATTGAAAAATTTCGTAAGCGCATGCGGCGCGGACAAAAAAGCGCGATGGGGTTCACGCTCAGTCGCCAATGGAAGTCCGACGGTGCGGCTCACGCCGCTTGCGAAGAGCTAAATTTAGTTTAGAGAATAGGATTAAGGCAAGTCGTAGGAAAGTCAAAAGGTAAAAGTAAAAAGGCAAAAGTGTGGACAAAAGCAGTTTAATTTAAAGAATGGTTTCAGCCTTATCCCTTTTGCCTTTTACCTTTTTACTTTTACCTTTCATCAGGCGGTACTGACTTTCAACTTATTGCTTGAGTTTATTGCTCTTAACCTGCTATATTCAATAGCAGAGGTGCGCCGCTTGCCACCGGGCGCGCCTATGAGTCGGCTAGGCTTTCCATTCGCCAACCCTTGGATAAATCACGAATGCCTACATCCGCGGATAGAGCTAAATCGAATAACCATGACGACGGAAATGCGCCCGCAGCAGGCGAGCGCAAGACAAATCTTCTGGTTATAGAAGATGACGATAAGATTTCCGAGATGATCACGGAGCACTTTTCGCGCGCCGGTTACAGCGTCAAAACTGCCGCAGACGGTCTGGCGGGCGTTCAGGCTGCACTCAACGAGCACCCGGATGTTATCGTCCTTGACCTTATGCTTCCGAAGTTGGATGGTCTGGCGGTCTGCCGCGAAGTCCGCGAGAAAGCGCCGTACATTCCCATACTGATGCTGACGGCTAAAGACGACGTGGTTGATAAAGTGCTTGGGCTTGAGATGGGGGCAGATGATTACATCACGAAGCCCTTTGCTCTACGCGAACTTGAGGCGCGCATCAAATCTGTTCTTCGTCGCGCGCGAACAGCTTCGAGCGTAGAGGCCTCTGGCGACGAAGCGCCGATTGTTCGCGGCAAGCTTCGCATTGACCCTGCGAAGCGCGAAGTCACTGTGGGCGACCGTCAGGTTGAGTTGACGCCAAAAGAGTTCGACCTGCTTCGTCTGTTCGCATCGAATCCAGGTCGAGTCTTCCCACGAAAATATCTTCTTGAAAAAATCTGGGACTATTCTTACGAGGGCTACGACCGCACGATTGATTCGCACATCAACCGGCTGCGTGCCAAGATAGAGGATAACCCTGAGAACCCGCAGATGGTTCTTACCGTCTGGGGCATCGGATACAAATTCAGCGACGAGCAATAGGCTCTAGCTCTCTCCAAACCATCAGCCGCACGACCCCTTCAGGTCAACGCTTGATCTTTTAGCTAACACCATCCACATCCGAAGAGGCGCGATGAGTTTAAGACTCCCGCCAGCGCGCTCTGTCTTAACCATGCGCAGGCCGCCAGCAGCCTGCTCCCCGAATTAAACCTATGAGTAAAGAAACATCTTTCACATCTCATTCAACGTCCTGCACGTCGCGTAAGTCTCTGGCACAACTGAGCCGCTTCGCGCGCGTCTCTTCGACGACCGTTCTGCTTGTGGCGTTATCGCTTCGGCCAGCCTACTCGCCTCGCGCTCAGCGGGCGGGGCAGACTCCTGTGAACATAGAGAGCGTCTCCGCCAAACCTGCGCGTGGCGGAACAGTCGTCTCCGTCTCTGCTGATGGGCCGCTCAATCGCGCGCAGACGTGGTCGGATGGCGAAGGGTTTCATGTGACGATGCCTTATGCTGCACGCGCGGGTCTGAGAAATCTGCCGCCGGGAGTCAAAGTGCGTCAGGTGGGAAGGTCTATAGAGCTTCTGGTTCAGACAAAGCCGGGCGCTAACGTCACTGTGCAGCCCATGTTCAATCGTCTGGAACTGGTCGTGCAGGGCGGCGTGGATGCGTCGCGCAGAAGCTACGACGATCAGCCTGCGCAAACTGCGGCGCAAGGCGGGCATGAGCGCAACGAAGCGCGGCAGACTGAGCGCGTGCAGGAGCGTTCGTCTGTTGCTTCATCTGTTCGCACGCAGCGCGAATCAAGAAGCGCGTCGGCTGTCCCTGTTGTTCCCACACAGGCGAGTGCGCAGTCTCGAAATGAGGAATCGAAAGCGGCGCAGACTAATCCGCAGAATACCGCTAGCGGTCAAAACAATCAGGCAGCAGCGCCGAAGAGCAGTCAACCCGCGAACTCCCAGCCGGTCAATCAACAGCTTCTGGTTCCCGCAACCGAAGAAGGAAGTGTTAACGACGGTGCGAAGAGTAATCAGGGGGGAGACGCTGCGCCGACCTCGACTGTCGTGGCGCTTAGCGCTCCGCCTGAAGGCGGCTTCTTCTCTCGTCTCTTCTCGGCGACGGGCGTCGCAGTGATGTTGCTTATAGGATTGGTCACGCTCTTTGTCGTTCGCAAGCGCCGCGTCGCTATGGAAGAGGCTGAAGAGACCGGCGCGAAAGTTAAATCGCAAGAGGGAAGCGATGAAGAGATTCATGAAGAGAGCATAGCCGAGTCTGAGAATGCTTTCTCGCGCAGAGATGGCGCGATGGAGTCGCACAAAGAAGAGCAGAGTGGTGGCGATGATCGCAGAAAGAGAGGTAAGAAGGGCAGGCGTGCAGGCGATCAACAGACGGCAATTCCGGCGGGTGCTCTTGAATCGAACGAGCAGGCTCTTGAAGTTCGCGCTCCCTCTACGCCTGAACTGTTCGGCGCGTATCGCGTGGATCAAGAGGTGAACAAGATGGTGCTCGGTCAGCCGCATCGCTCGGACGTGCTTGCGTCGCGCGCAACAGATGACCGCAGGGCCATAGAGACTTCGCTTATAAAATGCATGATGGACGAAGAGCTTGATGGTGATTCGCGACAGCGTGCGCGTCAGGCTCTGGAAGATTACGGATTTGTGGCGCGCGAGAGCGCTGCGCTTCTGCTTGCGCACGATGCTGTTGATCGCGCATCCGCTGCTCGCACGCTAGGCGAAGTTGGCTCGGCGGCGGCGCTGCCTTTCCTTCTGGAAGCGCTTTACGATTCAGAGCCGATTGTTCGCAATCAGGCTGTGAGCAGCCTCGGCGCTCTGAAACAGCCTGCGGCCATTGGCGCGCTGCTAGACCTTGCGTGGCGTCACCCGGAAATCCCCGCGCCGCTTCTGAGCCGCGTGCTCAGCGCGTGCTCGCTCGAATGTGAGAAGATCGAGGGGGAAATCAATTTCGACAAGGATGTTCAGCATGCGTCCAAGCAGGATGTCTTCACGGGCGAAATAACAAGGTTCGAGCCTGCTGCTCAGGTCGAGGCGCTGCCCGATTGGTTAGAGGACGAGGAATTGGAAGAGGCGCTCTCCAGACTTGAGAGCACGGACATGGAAGCGCGCACTGCTGCCGCTCGCTCTCTGGCGCAGTTTCAAGTCCAGCGCGCAGTTGATGCTCTCACGTTGATGGCTACGCGCGACGCCGAAGCATCGGTTCGTGCCACAGCCGTCACAAGCCTCAGCGTAATAGGTCACGAGTCTGTTTTCGCGCCTGTGATGATAGCTTTCGCGGACGAATCGCGCGAGGTTCGCGCTGCGGCTGCGCGCTCGCTTTCACGCCTGAGCTTCGACCGCGCGGACGCTTACGTTCGTATGGCCGAATCCGCAGACACGGAAACCTTGCATAATGTCGCGCTGGCTTGCATAAAGAGCGGCATGGCCGTGCAGGCTCTCGACCGTCTTGCGAGCGAAGACAGGCGGCAGGCTTACGAGGCTTTCTCGCTGCTCTCTATCTTAGCGAAGGCAAACGAAGTCGAGCCTCTTCTATTTGCAATAGAGCATCACGGGAGCATGGAAGTGCGCCTTAACGCTGTAAGATTGCTGGGCATGGCAGGGCAGCCGCAGATTTTAGGGCAGCTACGCCATCTGGCCGTGCGCGACAACGTTCCAGAGAAGGTCAGGACGGCTCTCTTGGAAGTGGTCTATAAAATAGATCAGATGCAGCCAGCCTAAGATTGCAGAATCTGTGGTGACAAGAGTGCCCCGGTCGTTGCATAATGCAAGCCGGTTTCCCTGCTTGTCCATTGAACCTCGTATGAAACAGAAGATGCCCCGCTCACTTTTCTTAAATAGAACCCGTCGCACGCTTTTCTTCGTGCTCTCGTTTTGCGCGCTCGCGCTCTTGCTCTCGCTCGCTGTCGAAGCGCAGCATGGACGCGGCGCTAGACGCCGTCCGGCTTCCGCTCAAGGCAATGCCAATCAACAAGAGCAGCCGCAAGCTAAACGTAAGAGCATAACTCCGCTAAGAAGCTCGGAGTCTGCCACAGGCTCAAGCGTAACCATTACGTCGGACGCGCCCTTGAACGATTATCGCGCGTATCGCAACGGCGACCGCTTTTACGTTGTCATCCCGCAGGCGGACGCGCCGCGCACCGCAGGCAACATGCGTGGCCGAGGGTTCGAGGACGTGCAGGTCGGGCGAAACGGCAACGACGCTGTGCTTTCTTTCCGCGTTCAGCCGGGCGCGAAGCCCAGCGTGCAGCAAAAGTTCAACCGCCTGGAAGTCGTCTTCAGCGCGCCGGGCGCGACAGCAGCAGCAGAGACGGGGAACAATAACGCGAACGCGACAGCTTCTTCGTCAACGGAAAACAGGGGCGTCGTTATTCCTCGCGGAATGACGCGAGAGCAGGCGGAAGCGTTGGCTCGCAATGCAGCCGCCAATCCTGCACGGAACGCAGGCCAGCAGCCTTCTAATCAATACAATGGCGGCGCGGCTCAGAGATTTTCAAGCGGAGCGCAAGCCAATCAGGGCGTGGGAATTAATGGTCAGGGAGTAAATAATCAACTGCCACAGGTTGCGACTGCCGGTTCGCCTGCTGAAAATGCAACGCCATCTGCGACCGAATCGCCGCTGGCCTCGCCCGAAGCGGCTGCGACCGAAACGGCTCCGCCCGCAGATCAAGTTGCACAGGCTCAGACTGCGCCTTCAATCACTTCAGCCGTCAACGCACCGACTACTGGGACGAGCACTTCAATCGGCGCAGCGCTCGCGCGCAATTGGCCTATAGTTTTAATCGCAGGGCTTCTCATACTCACGCTCGGCATTGCTGTCTTCGCGCGCTCCATGTCACAGCGCACACCCGTTTCGCCCCAAGATGCTTTGTCTCAAATCGTTGGCAAAGAGACGAAGCCTATTGAGAGCGCGAAAGCTGTAGCTGTTCCTGTCGCGGTTGTCGCGCCCGTTGTCGAAAAAGAGAGAGAAGAAATTTCTGAGCCTGAAACAGAGGTTGCTCTGGCCGAAGCTGATGTGGCTGCGCCTGTTCCTCTGGAAGAAGCAGAACCTGTAACGGACGTAGAAGCAATCGTCGCCGCTCCTCCCGCTCTAGTCGAAGAGACGAAGCCTGTTGATATTGAAGGCGTGAGAGCGGAGGTAGAGCATCTACTTGCCGGTGAGAGCTACAACGAAAGAGTTGTCGGCGCAGCTTCAAGAGAGACGCGGCAGTTGGTTGCGACAGAGCTTCTCTCGGCCATAGCGGGACGCAACCTTGAGCGGCGCGAGCGTGCGCGCGAAGCCTATATCAAACATGCTTACCTTGACGAAGCCACTTATGATCTTCGCACAGCGGACGCGCCAGCCGAGCGCGCCTACGCAGCACGCGCGCTTGGCAGTGTGCGTGACCGCACGGCGACCCCGCACTTGGTAGCCGCTCTCGAAGACAGTGCTCCTGAAGTTCGCCGCGCCGCCGTAGATGCGCTCAGAGATATGCGCGACCCTGCGGCCATAATCCCTTTGAACGAACGTCTTGAGCGTGAGACGAGCCGCAAAGTTCCTCACCTGCTCATACGTCGCGCAATCGAAGCGTGCGCGACAGCCGAAGCCGACACGGAATCGCCGGAAGCGGTTGAAGCAACGGAAGCAGTCAGAGAACCGGAAGAAGCTCCGGCAGTCGAGACAGCAGCCGCAGTGGAAACGATTGAGCAGCCCGAAGCTGAAACGCCCACTTCAATCGAATCTGAAACCGAGCTTGCATCACCTGTTGAAGAGTCAGCTACAGAATCCACTGGCGGCCTTTTGATCGAATCAGCACTCGCTTCATCATTAATCGCAGGAGCAGTTGCCGCGCCCGTAGCGGAAGAATCGGAAGCGCAGCGTGAAGCGGAAGCCGCGCGCTTGCAGGAGGAAGAAGAGGAGCGCTTAAGGCTCGAAGAGGAAGAGCGTCTGCGTGTAGAGGCCGAAGAGCGCGCACGCGAAGAAGAAGCGCGCCGCGCCGAAGAGGAGAGACTGCGGGCAGAAGAAGAGACGAGAATTGCCGAAGAAGCGCGTCAAGCAGAAGAAGCTAGACTCGCAGAAGAAACAAGACAGGCCGAAGAAGCCAGACTCGCTGAAGAGGCACGTCTTGCAGAAGAGGCAAGAGTTGCAGAGGAAGCCAGACTTGCTGAAGAAGAGCGACAGCGTGTTGAAGAGGAAGCTCGTCTTGCAGAAGAAGCGCGCGCCGCCGAAGAAGCCCGCTTAGCTGAAGAAGCAAGGTTGGCCGAAGAGGCTCGTCTTGCGGAGGAAGAAGAGCAACGCCGCCTGGAAGCCGAAGCGCAACGCAAGCGTGAGGAAGAAGAGGCAAGGCTTCGCGCTGAAGAAGAAGCGCGTCTGCGAGCCGAAGAAGAGGCGCGACGCGCAGCCGAGTTAGAAGCTCAGCGCCGAGCCGAAGAGGAAGAGCGCCAGCGCGCAGAGGCCGAAGCAGCACGCCTTCGCGCCGAAGAAGAGGAGCGCTTGAGGCTCGAAGAAGAAGAGCGCAGGCGCGCAGCCGAAGAGGCAAGACTAGCAGAAGAGGCACGACAAGCCGAAGAAGCTAGGCTCGCAGAGGAAGCGCGCATTGCCGAAGAAGCTCGTCTTGCAGAAGAGGCAAGAGTTGCCGAGGAAGCCAGACTTGCTGAAGAAGCAAGGCAGGCAGAAGAGGCTCGCCTAGCTGAAGAAGAGCGTCAGCGCGTTGAAGAGGAAGCGCGTCGTCGCGCCGAAGAAGAAGAGATTGCGCAGAGACTCGCAGAAGCACGCCGCCGCGCTGAAGAGGAAGAGCGCCAGCGTGTCGAACAAGATCGTTTACGCGCAGAGGAAGATGAACGCGCGCGACAGGAACAGGAGCGCCTTCGTGCTGAGGAGGAAGCGCACCGCGCAGAAGAGATGAGATTCGCAGAAGCTGCGCGCCGTGCTGAGGAAGCAAGGCTCGCGGAAGAAGCGCATCACGCCGAGGCCGTTCGACAAAGAGAGCTTGAGGATCAGATAAGGATTCGTGAAGAGTCTCCCGCAAGCGAAACCGTTGAGGCTGAGCCTGAGCCAGAAACTTTAGTCTCGCAACCCGGGATGGAGCTTTTCGAGCCGACCCGTCATGAAGATGTCTCTTCAATCGTCGCAACGCCAGAACCTCTAATAGAGCATCACCGCGAGCCTTCCGAATGGTTCGACGTTGATATGACGGACGTTAAAGAGATCGAGCCTGTTGCGAGCGCTTCAGCTATCACGGAGATTGAAACATTCACGGCAGAGGCTTCCGCCCCTGTTGAGATAACTGAAACAGGCATAGAGGAGAGAAGCGAAACTGGAATAGAGACTGTCGAAGAGGAAGAGGATTTCTCAGCCGTTCCTGTCTCAATACTTCGCCGCCTGAGCAGCGAGGATTCATCGGAACGAGTCTCTGCCGTCTCAGACCTTGCGCGTGTAGGCGGCGAGGACGCTTTCCGCCAGATCAACGCCGCATTCGACGACCCGGTTCAGATGGTGCGCGACGCTGCCGCACGCTCGCTCTATCAACTCAACGCAGACCGCGCAGCATCTTTCACACGCGCTCTGCGCGAAGCAACGCCTGAGCGCCGTCGCAACATAGGCTCTGCGCTTGCTTCATCCGGCCTTGCCAGCGAAGCCATCAGCCATCTATCAGGCCAGAGCCGCGAGAAGACCTACGACGCATTTTCATTGCTCTTCCTTATGTCAAAGGCCGGGGAGGTGCGCCCGCTCATGCAGGCAATCGAAGAGCACCCGAACCACGAAGTTCGCTTGGCGGTCGTAAAACTTCTTGCGCTCTCAGGCCAGCCAGAAATCCTTCCGGCCTTCCGACGCCTTGCGGTTCGCGGCTCGCTTCCGACCGAAGTGCGCTCTGCCGTCATGGAAGCAATTTACCAGATAAGCAGTCAAGCCTCTTCGGACGCGACAGTCTAAAAGACGGTAAATAGTAAATGGTAAATGGTGAATGGATGAGAGGATTTGTCCATTCACCATTTACCATTTACTATTTACCTTATCATGCAATTCAAACTTCGTTCCGACTTCAAACCAGAAGGCGATCAGCCGCAGGCGATTGAGGCAATTGTTAGCGGCCTCAACGAAGGCGCAAAAGATCAGGTGCTGCTGGGCATCACGGGCAGCGGCAAGACTTTCACGGTTGCAACCGTCATAGAGCGCGTTCAGCGTCCCACGCTCGTGCTCGCTCATAACAAGACGCTCGCTGCTCAGCTTTATCAGGAGTTCAAAACTTTCTTCCCAGAAAACTCTGTAGAATATTTCGTCTCCTACTACGACTACTACCAGCCGGAAGCTTACGTTCCCTCCACAGACACTTACATAGAGAAGGAAGCGACCATCAACGAAGAGATTGATCGCCTTCGCATGTCCGCGACACGCGCGCTATTCGAGCGCCGCGACGTGATAGTGGTTGCCTCTGTCTCTTGCATCTACGGCCTTGGCGACCCGGACGCATATTACGGCATGCTGCTTTTTGTAGAGCCGAGACAGAAATTGGCGCGCGACGCTCTTTTGCAAAAATTGGTAGAGCTTCAGTACGAGCGATCAGACATTGAGTTTGAGCGCGGCACGTTTCGCGTGCGTGGCGATGTAGTTGAAATCTATCCAAGCTATCAGGATCAAGCTTATAGAATAGAATTGTGGGGCGACGAGGTTGATACGATCTCTACGATTGATCCGCTGCTCGGCGAAGTTTTGAGAAAACATGACACGCGCTTGCCCATTTATCCGAAGTCTCACTACGTGATGCCAAAGAGCACTATAAAGCGTGCGCTGAAATCCATACGCGAAGAGCTTGAGTGGTGGGAGCCGAAACTAATTCAAGAGGGAAAACTTGTCGAAGCCCAACGTCTTCACCAGCGCACCATGTACGACCTTGAGATGATTAAGGAGATGGGTTTCTGTCGCGGCATCGAAAACTATTCAAGACATCTGACGGGCAAGAAGACGGGCGAGCCTCCGCCGACTCTTTTAGATTATCTCCCTGACAACGCCATCATGGTCATAGACGAATCGCACCAGACCATCCCGCAACTCGGTGGCATGTTCAAAGGCGACCAGTCGCGCAAGCGCACGCTCGTCGAATACGGCTTCCGTCTGCCATCGGCTATGGACAATCGCCCTTTAAACTTTGAAGAGTTTGAGGGGCGCATAGGTCAGATCATCTACGTCTCGGCCACGCCCGGCCCGTATGAATTAAACAGAACAGGCGGCGAAGTCATAGAGCAGATAATTCGACCTACGGGATTGATGGACCCTGAAGTGGAGGTGCGCCCCGTCAAAGGCCAGATTGACGATCTTCTGGAAGAGTGCCGCTTGCGCGCTGAAAGGAACGAGCGCGTGCTTGTCACAACACTGACCAAGAAGATGTCGGAAGATTTGACCGACTACTTCGCGGATGTAGGCGTGCGAGTTCGTTATCTCCACTCGGATATTGAAACTCTAGAGCGAATCAAAATCCTGCGCGACCTAAGACGCGGCGAGTTCGACGTCTTGGTAGGCATCAATCTCTTGCGCGAAGGGCTTGACCTGCCGGAAGTCTCTCTTGTTGCTATTCTGGACGCAGACAAAGAAGGTTTCCTGCGCTCCGAACGCTCTCTAATCCAAACCATAGGCCGCGCCGCACGAAATTCCAGGGGCAAAGCGATTCTCTACGCCGACAAGATAACCGATTCTATGCGTCGAGCAATTGGAGAGACGAACCGCCGCCGCGCGATTCAGGAAGAGTACAACCGCGAGCACGGCATCACGCCCCAGACGATTGTAAAACCCGTAGAAGCCACGCTCGTCACAGCCTACGAAGCGGACTACTTCAAAGTCCCGCTCAATCTGGAAGAGTACGAAGAATACTCCAAAGAGAACATTGACATCACCATCGAGCGCCTAGAACACGAGATGCGCGCAGCCGCCCGCCGCTTCGAGTTCGAGCGCGCAGCAGAACTACGCGACCGCATCAAGTACCTGCGCGAGCGCGAGCTTCAGATGACTTGATGTGAATCAGAGAGAGTCTATTCATCCTCAGAGGAGAAGAGATTATCCACGCGCCTCACACGAAGCAGCACGAAAGACAAGCCTGTTTCTCTTCGTGTTGTGGCGGTTGCGCGGACTCAGTGAGCGTACACTTTAGTCTTTACACTCTTGCCGGGCGAGACTTGCGGTTCGCCGGATGCTTCATTGATAATCCCGTTGAGGAGATGACAGGCAGCTAACAAGACAGTTGCCTCTGTGAGGTTGCTATGGAGATGCGACTGACAATTATTTACGAGCAGATGGGAGAGCTTGTGCAGGCAACGGTAGCAGAATTGCCGGGTGCGATCTCGCTCGGCAAAACACGTGAAGAGGCCCGGAAAAATCTGTCGGAGGCTATTGAGATGGTCTTGGAGGGGAATCGTCTTCTGGCTGAAGAAAGCGCTACCGGCGAGCGCGAAGAGATAGAGTTTCATGCGGCATGAAACGGCGTGACCTCATACGTCATCTTGAGACGCACGGCTGTCTCTTCGTCCGCGAAGGCGCAAAGCACACTATCTACAAGAACCCTGCCAACGGGCTGTCCTCGACCATTCTACTACTCAAAAAGTTTCTGGCGCACAAGATATGCGACGACTTGGGTGTCCAACGCCCCTAGCCTAGCAGCGGCGCGACATCTATGCTTTTATATCTCATTGGATGCAGACGAAAACCGACTCAAACGAGATTCAGTCCTACCTTATTGATGCCAGCAACATGCGCGGCGGGCAGGCTTCGCGAGTAGCATTTCCTGAAAATGCAGAAGAGGTCGCGGCAACTTTGGCGCAGGCTTCTAATAATAAAACTCCGGTGACAGTTTCGGGCGCGGGCACAGGTATTGTCGGCGGGCGTGTGCCATTCGGCGGGATTGTTTTGGCGACGGACAGGCTCAATCGAATTAAAGAGATTAGGAAGGAAGGGAAGGGCGGGCGCGCTGTGGCGCAAGCTGGCGTCGTGCTGGCTGAGTTTCAGCGCGAGGTGGAAGCGCGAGGGCTTCTGTATCCGCCAGACCCAACGGAGCGGAGTTGCTATCTTGGCGGAACTGTTGCTACGAACGCATCGGGCGCGCGTACTTTCAAGTATGGGCCAACCAGAAATTATGTCGAGCGGCTTCGCATAGCGCTGGCTACGGGTGACGTGATTGGCATAGGTCGCGGCGAAATCTACGCGGACGAGAAAGGGAAGATTGTTATTCCTTTGCAGGGCGGGCGAAAGATTGAAGCGCAATTGCCTTCGTACAAAATGCCGCGCACGCGAAAGCACGCTTCGGGTTATTATGTGACTGAGGGGATGGATGCGATTGATCTCTTCATCGGCAGCGAAGGGACGCTCGGCGTCATCACGGAAGTTGAAATGAGGCTGCTGCCAAAGCCAGAAGGAGTTTTCGGCGGCGTGGTCTTTTTCGGTTCTGAAGATAAGTTGCTGAGTTTCGTTGCGGAAGCGCGTGAAGTTTCATTGAATACGCGCTCTCTTAATTTAACCGACGAGGTAGACGCACGCGCTCTTGAATATTTCGACCAACACTCGCTTCAATTCATGCGCGAAAAATTTTCTATGATTCCGCAATCGGCTTGCGGCGCTATCTTCTTTGAGCAGGAGACGACTGCGGAGAACGAAGACGCTCTTTTGCAGAAATGGAATTCTATGATTGAGAAGCACGAAGCGCTTGCAGATGATTCCTGGTTCGCGGTAAATGAACATGATCGCGCGCAGATGCATGAATTTCGTCACGCGCTCCCGGTGCTTGTGAACGAGTGGCTGGCGCGACATGGACAGCGCAAAGTTTCTACGGACATGGCCGTGCCAGATGAAGAGTTCGCCCGCATGCTCGCGTTTTATAAAGAGACTTTAGATGCGAGCCGACTTCAGTTCGTCATCTTCGGCCACATAGGCGATAATCACTTGCACGTCAACATCATGCCGCGCGACGATGAAGAAGCAACAGAGGCGCGCGAGATTTATGGAAAGTTCATCGCTCGCGCAGTGGAACTCGGCGGCACAATCTCTGCCGAGCACGGCATAGGAAAACTGAAGCGCGATTACCTGCTTGAGCTTTACGGCCACGAATACATTCAACAAATGGCAGAACTGAAACGAGCCTTCGATCCAGCCTGCATCCTGGGGCGCGGAAATATTTTCGGGGAAGAGCTGCTTTGAATTTTGGATTTTAGATTTTGGATTTTGGATTAGGCCTTACAATTAAGTCGAACGATTAATCCAAGATTCGGTGTGGCGGTCATTCCAATCTAAAATCCAAAATCTAAAATCCAAAATCGAGAGATGTTTCGCTTCATCACAGCCGGAGAATCTCATGGTCGCTCGCTAGTGGCGATTGTTGAAGGTCTGCCTGCGGGTGTGGCGGTTGATGTGGAAAAGATTGATCGCGAGTTGGAGAGAAGGCAATGGGGATACGGGCGTGGCGGGAGGATGAAGATAGAGCGCGACCGTGTGGAGATTTTGAGCGGGGTGCGGCATGGATTAACGCTAGGCTCGCCCGTGGCGTTGATGATTGAGAATAAGGATTGGCAGAACTGGACAGAGGTGATGGCGGTTGAGGCTGTTGATGTGCCGCCGGAAAAGCAGCGGCGGTTGAAGCGCCCGCGCCCCGGTCACGCAGACCTTGCAGGTGGCCTGAAATTCGGCGCGCGCGATCTCAGAAACATTCTTGAGCGTGCGTCTGCGCGCGAAACGGCTGCGCGTGTTGCGTGCGGTGCGCTGGCGAAACAACTTCTCACAAATTTTCAGATGGAGATTCGCAGCCACGTAGTTCAACTGGGCGGCGTGCCGGAAAAACCCTTGAAACTTGATTGGGATGCTATCGCTTCAATTGCGGAAGATGCGCCGCTTCGTTGCGCTGACGCGGAAGCGCAGGCGCGAATGGTTGAGTTGATTGATGATAAGAAGCGCGCTGGCGATACGCTCGGCGGAATTTTTGAAGTGGTGGCGCGAGGGCTGGTCGCTGGGCTTGGTTCTCACGCTTCTTGGGATACAAAGCTAGATGGAAAACTTGCGCAGGCCGTGATGTCTATTCCTGCTGTCAAAGCCGTTTCGCTAGGCGCAGGTGTTGAGGCGAGCAGTCTGCCCGGCTCTGAAGTCCACGACGAGATTACTTACGACGAAGAGGCGAAATCTTTTGTGCGATTGTCGAACCGTGCGGGCGGTCTTGAAGGCGGCATTACGAACGGCGAAGAGATTCGCGTGCGAGGATTTCTCAAACCCATCTCGACTCTTCGCCGTGCGTTGCGTTCGGTTGACATTGACACGAAGCAGGAAGAGTTGGCCGCTTTCGAGCGCTCGGACGTAACAGCAGTGCCCGCCGCCGGAGTGATAGGCGAGGCGATGGTCGCGCTCGTTCTGGCTAAGGCTATGAGGGAAAAGTTCGGCGGCGATTCTCTGGATGAAATGCGCAGGAACTTCGACGGCTACGTCGAGCAGTTGCGTGCTTATTGATAACAAATCATACGCGGTCAGAAGTTTTAAGCCGTCTTTAGACGGCGGCAGCATAAAGCGAGAGTGCGTAAGCGCTGGGTAAAGATAATAAGATTACCGAAGCCCGCGTGAGCGGGCGACAGCGTGTTGATAATCAAAGGGCTATCGCTCGTCTTCGATAGCTCAAACTATTTTCTCTCAACTCTAACCCAGTCCTCACGGACTGGGCTTTAGACGGTCGCCCACTCGCGTGGGCTAAAATCCAACGTTCGCGTATGGTGAGAAGTTAATCAGCTTGTGTGTTACTGGCAATTTTCTTTCCCTCACGCTGTTCTCGCGCCTCAAGCCTTCTCTTCATAAATCTTCTCAGCGTTGCGATTCGCTCCTCTGAGTCGGGCATACGCGTGACCAGTTCTTCAAGATGCTTTAGATACCAGGGCGTGCCCGTAGCCGCGCGAAACTCTGCCATGAATGGTTGGAGCTTTGCGTAAACCGCTACGTGCTCTGAGTTCACATCGTTAAAGAGTTGTTCGTCAATCGCGCCGTGATTTACGAAAGCGCAGGCCATGTCCCAGTAGGTCGAGACCATACGATATTTTGGGCTGTGTTCGCTAACCAGAATGTCGTAGATGTCTTGCGTGCTCTGCGGATTGAAATCCGTAGTAAACCAGTCGCGCGCCTGTCGCATAGTCTCCTCGCGCCTCATCTCGTAAAGGCGTAGTAGAATGTTAACGTCTTCCTGCTTTGTGCCCATAAAACTTCTCCTGTTCAGCGCTTGCCATTTGAGTTATTGAGGACTAAATTTTCAACTAAAGCTGTAGTGGTACATCCTAAACGATTGCTCCTCAACCACCCAGCCGGGAATCTACACTTTTCACAAGAGGGAGGGTTTATGTTCAAGGCAGTAAGCTTGATTCTAATCCTGTCGTTCGCCCTGTTCTTCAAAACTTGCGGGCACGGCAATGGGAACTCGAACACAACCGGCGCGGCAACTGGAACCACAACGACCGAGTCCGGGACAGCGAACTCAAACAACAGGAGAAATAGAAACAGGAACTCCAACGTGAACGCTAATATGAACGCCAACAACATGAATGGCGAAGGCGTTTACACGAACAGGCGTTAGGAAGATAAAAGGCAAAAGGTAAAGGTAAAAAGGCAAAAGTGCGGGGAAGCCAACTTTTAATTAAAAGTGGTTTCAGCCTTCCCTTTGACTTTTGCCTTTTTACTTTTGACTTCTCCGCATCTGGCAACTCTGTAAGACAATGTGGCTTCTAAGATTGTCCGCTGGCATTGGCTGAATCTGTTATCGTAGAATTAAGATGGTAGAGTTTGGAGAAGGATGTATGAAAAATCCTTTTCCGCCGTAAGGGACTTCTTGATGTCATTGCTGAAAATAGTTCACTGGCCTGAACCCGTGCTTGAGACGCCGGGCGATCTCGTCACGGAGTTTGACGAGCGTTTGAAGCTGCTGGCCGAAGATATGTTCGAGACTATGTACGAATCCCGTGGCGTAGGATTGGCCGCGCCGCAGGTGGGCGTACAAAAGCGGCTGTTCGTGATGGATTGCTCTTTCAGGGAAGACCCTGAGCAGCGCATAGTGATGATTAACCCGGAAGTCCTTATGATTGAAGGCGAGCAGAGCGGCGAAGAAGGATGTCTTTCGTTTCCTGGAATCTTCATAAACGTCAATCGCTCTCTTCGCGCGGTTGTTCGTGCGCAGAATCTTCAGGGCGAGTGGTTCGAGTTGGACGGAATGGAACTGACAGCGCGCTGCATGTTGCACGAAACGGATCACTGCGACGGGATAGTTTTTCTTGATAAGACCACGCCGCTCAAGCGCGAGTTGGTCAAGCGCAAGATTAGGAAGTTGCAGAAAGCTGGCGAGTGGGATTAAAAAAGGGAGTATTTCACAATAAAAATTCTGGAACGCGGTTAGTTGCTTTCGGCGACGACCGCGTTTTTGCTTTGATTGTGGTAAGATTTCCGGTCAAGACAACCACAACAAAAACTCAATCTGAGATTTCAAATCTGAAATTTGATATTTCAAATCTCAGATATATGTTCGAGGGAGAATGTTATGGTCAGCGAGTTTCGTAACGAGCCTTTCACGGATTTTACGCGCGAAGAGAATGCACGCGCTATGCGTGCTGCAATCGAGAAAGTAAAGAGCGAACTGGGGCGCGAATACCCCCTGGTCATTGGCGGCGAGCGCATCATGACCGAGAAGAAGCTTGATAGCTTTAACCCTGCGCGGCGCACGGAAGTCGTAGGGCGTTTCCAGAAGGCTACGGAAGAGTTGGCGCGCCGTGCGGTCGAAACGGCCTACGAGACGTTCTCTATTTGGCGAAGGACGCGGCCAGACGAGCGCGCAGACCTTCTCTTTCGCGTGGCTGCGCTAATGCGCGAGCGCAAAGTTGAGATGAGCGCGTGGATGATTCACGAGGTTGGCAAAACGTGGGCAGAAGCCGACGGGGATACAGCGGAAGCGATTGATTTCTGCGAGTTCTACGGACGCGAAATGATTCGCTACGCACAGCCTGCGCCTCTGACAAAAGTCGAAGGCGAAGACAATCGGCTTGAATACATCCCGCTAGGCGTTGGCGTAGTCATCCCGCCCTGGAATTTTCCATTGGCAATCATGGCCGGGATGACTGTAGCTTCCGTCGTTACTGGAAACACTGTCGTACTGAAACCCTCATCTGATGCTCCGACCATCGCGTACAAATTCTTCGAATTGTTGGAAGAGGCAGGAATGCCGCCGGGCGTTGTGAACTTCATGACGGGTTCTGGCGCGGAAGTGGGAGACACTATAGTTGATCACCCGAAGACGCGCTACGTTGCATTCACAGGCTCAAAGGAGGTTGGGCTTCGCATAGTTGAGCGCGCGGCGAAAGTTCACGAAGGGCAAATCTGGATTAAGCGAGTCGTGGCCGAAATGGGCGGCAAGGATGCCATCATTGTTGACGCGGATGCGAATCTTGATGATGCAGCGACGGGCGTTGTTCAGTCAGCATTTGGATTTCAAGGACAGAAATGTTCCGCTTGCTCTCGTGCGATTATTCATCAAGATGTGTATGAGCCTATGATTGAAAGGATAGTCGAGCGCACGGCGAAGATAAATGTTGGCGATCCATCAGAACAGTCAGCGACGATGAGCGCTGTTATCAACGAGAAGGCTTTCAAGACCATCAACGACTACATCGAAAAGGGTAAGTCTGGCGGCGGGCGCGTCGTCGCTGGTAGTGGCTCTGATGGCGAGCAGGGCTTTTTCATTGAGCCGACCATCATCGCGGACGTGAAAGCAGGTAACACGATTGAGCAGGAGGAGATTTTCGGGCCTGTGCTCGCCGTGATAAAAGCCCAGAATTTCAATGACGCGCTGCGCATAGCGAACGATACTGAGTACGGGTTGACAGGCGCTGTGTACACTACGGACCCGGAAAAGATAGAGCGTGCGCGCAGAGAGTTTCACGTGGGCAACCTCTACATCAATCGCAAATGCACGGGCGCGCTCGTAGGCGCTCATCCCTTCGGCGGCTTCAACATGAGCGGCACAGACTCGAAAGCAGGCGCACGATTACCTTGGCCTCTTCATGCAGGCTAAAGTCGTAGCCGAAAAAGTTGCGGCGCGCGAGAGCAAGATTGCGGAGAATCGAGCGGTGATTTAAAAGCAGTGATAAGAGCAGTTTTCAGTTTTTAGTTTTCAGTTTTCAGAAGGAAGCGAAATGCTTTTACTTAAAACTGAAAACTAAAAACTTAAAACTGAAAACTGCTCTCATCACTTATCACTTAAAACATGCGTCTTGTTTTCATGGGTACGCCCGATTCCGCTGTTCCCACGTTGCGCCGATTGATTAACGATGGGCACAAGATGGTTGCTGTCTGGACGCAGCCGGATAGGCCAGCAGGGCGCGGGAATAAACTGCATGTGCCGCCCGTGAAAGAGTTTGCACTTTCACGCGGACTCACTGTACACCAGCCTTCAAAAATAAGGACTGACGATGCACTTGAGCTTTTCAAATCACATGACGCTGATGCTGCAATCCTAGTCGCTTACGGTCGCATTCTACCTTCCTCTTTTCTCAAAACTCCGCGCAGGGGTTGTCTCAACGTTCATTTCTCGCTGCTGCCGAAGTATCGCGGCGCTGCGCCTGTGAATTGGGCCATAGTGTGCGGCGAGAGCGTGTCGGGCGTGACGACTATGCAGATTGACGAGGGGTTGGACACTGGCGCTATTCTCTTGCAAGCTCAAACGGAGATAGGCGAGAAAGAGACTGCGCCAGAATTGATGTCGCGTCTTTCGGAAGTTGGAGCGGGGCTTATGAGCGAAACTCTCAAGCTATTGGACGAGATAGTTCCCCGAAAACAGGATGATAGCCGCGCGAGTTTTGCGCCTGTGCTTAAACGTGAGGATGGATTGATAGATTGGTCATGGGATGCCGCAGAGATAGAGCGACGCGTTCGCGGCTTTCAGCCCTGGCCTCATGCCTTCACAACTTTTCATTCACGCCGCCTGATTATCTGGCGCGCGTCGGTCGTGAGTGATGTGCAGAGAGCGGGAAATGGCGGCGACGTTATTGAGGCACACGGCGACCGTCTCATAGTTGCTTGCGGGAACGAGACTCTACTGCAATTCAATGAAGTGCAGCCGGAAGGAAAGAAGCGAATGCTCGCGCGCGATTTTTTGAATGGAACGCATCTGCGCGCGGGCGATAGGTTCGGATGAGTGAGAAGAGAGCGAGCATTAACGAGCAGCGCGGCGCGCAAAAAGTTTCGCCAGCGCGCTTCGCAGCCTTTTCAATCCTGCGGCGTGTTGAGGAAGAGAATGCTTTCGCCTCAGTCCTTCTTGCATACGGCACAGAGCATCTTCGAGCGGATGATCGCGCTCTCTGTTACGAGCTTGTGCAGGGAGTTCTGCGCTGGCAACTCTGGCTGGACGCTTTGATTGAAAAATTTTCGGGACGTTCGGCGCAGAAACTCGACGTGCCTGTTCGATTGGCGCTGCGGCTCGGCCTCTATCAACTGCGAAAGCTTTCGCGCGTGCCAGCGCGTGCGGCAGTAAATGAATCGGTCAACCTCGTTCGATTGTCGCGTCTTCGCTCGGCTGAAGGTTTTGTAAACGCTGTGTTGCGACGCGCGGCGCGCGAGATTGAGTTTGACCCTGCGGCGGAAACCACAGATAGGTTTGAAAGAATCTCTGTTGAGACTTCGCATCCGCGCTGGCTTGTAGAGCGCTGGGTTGATGCGATGGGCGAGGACGTAGCAAGGGAATTTTGCGAAGCGAATAACAGGCCGCCAGGGGTTTCTTTCCGCATCAACACCAACTTCGCAAACGCTTCGGAAGTTATTGATAAATTAAAAAGTGCTGGCGCGAGCGTAACTGCTTCGCAGATAGCTGCGGATGCTTGGCGCGTCGAGGGCGCGAGCGCGCTCATCAGAATTTTCTCGCAGGAAGGGCTGATATATCTTCAGGATGAAGCGTCGCAATTGGTCGCGCATGTCGTTGGCGCTAGAGCAGGAGAGCGAGTGCTTGACCTGTGCGCTGCGCCCGGCAGCAAGAGCACGCACATAGCCCAACTCTCGAACAACAAAGCCTTCATCGTCGCGTGCGACATTCACGAGCATCGCCTTCGCACAGTTCTTGAAGCGGTCGCTAGACAGCGTGCCTGCCTTGCGGGCGCAATTGTGTTGGACGCAACTGAGCCGCTGCCTTTTCCCCATAAATCGTTCGACCACGTGCTGGTTGACGCACCTTGCACGGGCACAGGCACGCTCAGGCGCAACCCTGAGATTCGCTGGCGCATCAGACCCTCTGACCTGAGCGATTTGCCCGAAAAACAGCGGCGAATTCTGGCGAACGCTTCGCGCGTGCTTCGTAGCGGTGGACGCCTTGTTTACTCAACCTGCTCGGTCGAAACTGAAGAGGACGAATCGGTTGCCAGCGCCTTTCTAGACGAGCATAAAGATTTCGAGCGGATTACTGTTGATGCGCCCGCGCATCTTCTTCAACCCGACGGTTCAATTCGAACATGGCCGCACAGAGACGGCTCGGACGGGTTTTTCATCTACGCATTCGAGCGAAGATAAGGCAAAAGAAAAGGCAAAAGGTAGAAGTAAAAAGGCAAAAGTGTAGGCACGCCTGCGGCGTGAATTATAAATTAAAAATTGGAGGCGAAGGCTTTGTCCTTACTTTTGCCTTTTACCTTTTTACTTTTGCCTTCTTATTGAGCGGATGTTAGACTTCGCAACCGTATGTTTCGCGGGTCGTTCCGCAGAGAAGCGCGATGCGCGGGCTTCAATTTTTAGAGAAGAGTGACGGCTGAGGTTTACGGTTTGTCTGCTTTAAGAAAAGTTTTAATCATCATAGCCATCGCCATCGCTTTTCTCTTCGGCCTGACGGGAACTGTCTATTTGAGCCTGCGCGTCAGCGAAGTTCATGTGCCCGACGTGGTCGGCAAGGAATATTCGGCTGGCGAGTCCGCGCTTGAAAGCGCCGGGCTTCACATACGAAAGCGAGGGACGCGACCTAGCGGGGACAGTCCGCCTAATACGATACTTGATCAAGTTCCGCATCCGGGCGAAGTTGTTAAAGTCGGACAGACCGTCGCGGTTGATGTGACGCGAGCGCCGAACGAGGGCGAGAGCAGCTCTCCGGCGCCTGCTGAGAACGGGAACGGGCAGGCAACCGGGCAAGCGTCTGGCACGACCCCTGCGCCGATTAACGAAAACGAGAATCAGAACAAGCCAAGGAAACCCCGAAACACGAATACCAACGCTAACGCTAACTTAAATAGGAACGCGAACAACTTAAACGGCATCAACACGAACGCGGGCGGAAAAGGTAATGCGAACGAGCACAACGCGAACGCTCGAAACGTTGATTCTATTCGCAACCAGAACGCGAACCGCACGGGCGGAAACCTGAACTCGAACAGGCATCTGCCGCAGATTTCAACTCCGACTTTCAACCCCGGCGCGGGAAAACGCATCCCATAAGAGTTGGTTTCAGATTTCTTTTAAAATCTTTTGCGCTGGTGGAACATCGCCCGAAAATTTCGAAGTAGCGTCAACCTGGATGATCGAAATTGCCCCATCAATTCTCTCAGCGGATTTCGCGCGACTCGCAGAAGAGATTGAAGCCGTGACGAGGGGCGGCGCGTCTATGCTTCACGTTGACGTGATGGACGGCCACTTTGTTCCGAACATCACAGTGGGGCTGCCCGTCGTCAAAGCAATCGCGCGCACAACTAAGCTCCCGATTGATACGCACCTGATGATAGAGGAGCCTGGTCTTTATGTTGAAAGGTTCATTGATGCGGGCGCGTCGCTCGTCTCGGTTCACGTCGAAACTGAGCCGCACCTTCATCGCACGCTGACCTGCATCAAAGAGAGGGGAGCGCAGGCGGGCGTGGCAATAAATCCCGCTACGCCGCTGGTTGAAATAGAAGAGGCTTTGCCTTACGCTGATTTCGTGCTTTTGATGTCTGTGAATCCGGGCTTCGGCGGACAAAAGTTCATAGAGACTTCGCTCGATAAGCTCAGACGATTGCGTCGCATGATTGACGAGCGAAGATTGAAAACGCGCATAGAGATTGATGGCGGCATAGATCGTGAGAACATTGCGCGCATTGCGGAAGCGGGCGCAGAGATCATTGTCGCAGGCTCGGCCATTTACGGCGAGGAAGACCCCGCCGAGGCCGTTCGAGCCTTACGCGACGCTGCTTTGCAGTGGACATGAAAAGACAGTGACAAGAAACAGTTTTTAGTTTTCAGTTTTCAGAAAAAGCTTTTAACTTAAAACTGAAAACTAAAAACTCAAAACTGTTTTTGGAGGTTTTGTAATGACGGTTCGTTATATTAAATTGGCGGCTGTTTGCGCCGTCCTTATTCTTGGGTTGCTCTCGATTGTTTCGGCGCAGCAGCAGCGAGCGCAGCAGAGCCAGTCGCAGGGAAGCGAGGCTACGCCCATGCAGCGCATAGAGATTATGCGTTCGCGGCTGAATGCCATGCGTCGTTCGCTCGATAGCGCGATTGCGACTCTGAATGCGCAGGACAGCGGCCAGCAGCAGCAACGCAGCAACCAGCAACGCTCGGCTTCAGACGACCCGCGCGAGCGGCTGCGAGGGCTTGAAAAAGAGGTCGGCTCAGTTCTATCTGAGGTGAACGATATTGGCGGAAAAGTCGAGCGCTCGGAGCGCTTTGACCATAGCCGATTGGATCAGTTAGAAACCTCTGTTACAGACTTGAACACGCGCGTTGATGCCGCGCTCGTGGCAACTGCCGGAGCACGCAGCGCCGCAGCCTCCAACTCGACCGCTTCCGCCACACCGCAGAAGAAAAAGAAGAAGGGAAGATTTTTTGGGCTTCTAGGCGGTGGCGGCGGAGACGACCGCTATTCCGATTTGACGGGCACAGCCGCGCCCGGTCGTGACCGCGAGCTTTTTGAAACTGCTACGCGCGAGGTACGCCGAGGGCGCTACGAGCAGGGGCGCTTGCTCTACCAGACGATTGTAACGACTTACCCTGATTCGCCTTTTCTGCCTTTAGCCAAACTTGCGATTGCGGATTCCTTCTATCTTGAAGGAACAACGAGCGCGCTCATACAGGCGACGGCAGCTTATCAGGATTGGTTGACGTTCTTCCCTACAGACCCACTCGCAGACCGTGTGATGTTGAAGATGGCCGAAGCCGACATGCGACAGATGGGGCTTGCAGACCGTGACATTTCGCGTGCGCGCAAAGCCGAGCAGCGCCTAAAGGCTCTCCTACAGCAATTTCCTCAAACTCAGTTGCGCCCCAGCGTGATGGAGCATCTCTATCAGGTTCAAGAGAGTCTTGGGATGCACAACCTTCAGGTAGCGCGCTTCTATGTGGGAAGGCAGGAGCACGGGCACGGCGGATTGAAGGGCGCACAGGATCGCCTGCGCGAAATTTTGCAGAAGTATCCGAACTTCTCTTACATGGATGAAGTGTTGATGCGATTAGGCACGCTCTACATGGAAGAGGAAGAGCCGGACGAGGCTGCGAAATATTTCCAACAACTCGTTCGTGATTATCCGAGCAGCGAATACTTGCAGAAGGCGCGCGAGCAGTTACAATTAATCGGCGCTCAGATTCCTGAACCCGATCCGATAAGAAGACAGATGCCGGTACCGCAGCGTCCCGGCACGATGGAGAATCTTTACAGGCAGATCACAGGCATCGCGGACGTTGACGTTGACAAAAACGGCGTCATCATAAGCCACGATAGCCACGCGACGGATGATTTGATTGATCTAGCCCTGAGAAACAACGGTCAGCTTCCGAGCAACATAGCTACTCCGGTTCGCACTGCGCCTTATCGCCCGGTCGTTCCGCAGCAACAGCAGAATCAGCAGCCAGCGAATGACCAGCAAAGAACTGGCGGGACTTCCATCAGAGTGGGAAGCCAGCAAGGCCCCGTGCCCAGTTCTTTGAACCCGTCGGTCACACCGCCGCCTCCGACAGTGCCGCAGACCAGACCACAGCCACAACAAACTCCACCGACTTCAACGGTCGTGCCTGCTCCATCGCCAACGCCTTCGAGCACGCCTCCAGGCTCATAGCGATGAAGAGCAAGGATGAATTAGGAAGGCGGAAGAAGAGAGGACGCGGAGAGTGGGCGACCGAGGAGACGCGGTGAAAGAAAAAGAATGACGTAAGAAGATTATCCTCTTCTCTCCGCGTCTCCTCGGTCGCCCACTCTCCGCGTCTCTTCTTCCGCAATCAGGATTTTGGAAAGATTGTGAGTTTACTTGGACTCTGAAAATATTAAATCCGAAGCCACTGGCGAAGAGTTAGAGCGATGTTACCGCACGGCTATGCTCACGGTCGCAGGGTTCATAGCGCTCACTATCCTACTCATCGCCGTCGCTTTCCTTGCTACGGACGCCATCACGCGACCCGGCGATGCTTGGGAGGTGGGCGCTCTGCGCATTGCGGGCGCTATATTCGGTGTTGGCGCAATTGTGCATCGCCGCATAAAATTTGCGCCCATGCGATTGCAAGATATTGCGGGCGTGCGTGGCACTAGCGGCCTTTTGCATACGCTGAAAATGGGAACAATCGAGCTTGCGTCAATCGGCGGCGCGATTGCCTTGATGGGGTTCATGGGTACTGTCCTGTCTGGCCGACCGCTTGAGATGTTGTACCTGGGCGTAGTCGCGCTAGCCATCCTCTTGCTTTACTCCTTCCCGAAAAAAGGTGCCTGGAAAAAGCTTGTAGAAAGTATCCAACAACAGGATATAGCGGATGCAGAAACAAAAGGGACGCTCGCGTGATGCTTCGAAATCTTAAACCTTCGCCCGCCGGCATCGCGCTCTCTCTTCTAATCTTCTTTATTGCATCAAGCTATTCATACGGACAGGGACTCATCCCTGCCGCTTCGCCCCAGAAATCGCCATCTACGAATCAAGCCGCGACCGAGCAATCTGCGCCACAACGAGCGCAGGAGCGTCGCGCTCAGGCTTATGCGAAAATCATGGAAGGCGAGCGCTTTCTACTCTCTTTGCGCGGGAATCCGACGGATGCTACGACGCGCACAGCCGCGCAGTCAGCTTTTCAGGAAGCGGCGCAGTTAGACCCTACCATAGCGGAAACGCATACGGCGCTAGCTGAAATAGCACTCTTCTTCCAACCACAGGATTTAGAGCTTGCGTTGCGCGAAGCCACAGCCGCCACACGAATTGATCATAACAATTTCGGCGCTCACAAACTTCTCTCGCGCATCTACGCGCTCAAAAGCGGGCTGCGCGAGAACAATCTTGAACGAAACGCTGCGGAGCAGGCCACTGCAGAGTTGCGCGAAGTCGTGCGGCTCAATTCTAACGACGCAGAAGCCTGGGGACTTCTGGGCGAACTCTACCAGCGGCTTGGAAAAACTTCTGACGCGATAGAAGCTTTCAGCCGCTGGGCTGAAGCGCCGGAGCCTATTGACGCAAGAATCTTTCAGATAATTACGGGACGCGAAAATTCACCCGCCGCAGCTAGCGCGCGATTGGGCGAAGTCCTGCTCGAAGCGGGGCGCGCAGCCGATGCCGTTAACGCTATTCGCTCAGCCATCACGCTCGATCCTGAAAATGAGGAGTACGCGGAGTTGTTGGGACAGGCGCTCGAAGCAGAAGGCACGGACGATAACTCCGCCATCACAGAACTCCAGAGTCTTGCCGCAGCAAGCCCGAAGAATTTTACGTTGCTACGACTGCTCGCCAGTGAGCAGTCGCGCGCAGGGCAGACGGACGCCGCCGCGCAAACGCTTCGTACGGCGATAAAAGCAGCCGCAGACAATCCTGAGCAACAGTTCCTGCTTCGCGTAGCGCTCGCAGAGTTGTATGCGGACGCACTTCGTTATACGGATGCAGTCGCCGCGTATGAAACTCTTTTGCAAGAGCGTGGGATAACAAACAAACCTCTCACAACCGATGCAGAGAAACGCTACGCTGTAGCTATACTCTCGTCCATCATCAGTATTCAGAAGAACGCAGGACACACAGACGATGCTCTTGCAACCATAGAGCGCATGCGCACACTGCTAGGCGCTGACTCTGCCGCAGCAGATGTGCAGTACGTTCAGCTTCTGCGCGACGAGGGCAGGCGGCGCGAAGCGTTGCAGGCCATAAAACTTGCGCGCCAGCGTCACGCGCAAGAGCGCGGATTCATCTGGTTGGAGGCCGAAACTCTCACAGACCTTGGAAGAGTTGACGAGGCCGTTGCGCTCGCGCGTGGACAGCTTCACGGCTCTATTGAAGATTTTGAAACGTACCTGCGCCTCTCCTCTCTCTACACACAAGCGAGGCGCGGGCGCGAGGCTGTGGAGTCAGCACGCAAAGCAATCGGGCTTGTCCCACAAGGTCGTGACGATTTGATGATAGCGGCTCTTGTAACTCTGGCTTCAGCCGAGGAACGCGCAGGCGATTCACGCAGCGCTGAAGAGACTCTAAAACGTGTGCTCAGCATGGACCCGAACGACGCAACGGCGCTGAACAACATGGGCTACTTTCTCATAGAGCGCAACGAGCGTCTTGAAGAGGCTCTTAAGATGATACAGCGTGCAGTGCGCGCAGAGCCTGCGAACTCATCTTTTCTGGATAGCCTCGGCTGGGCTTATTTCAAGCTAGGCAAGCTCGACGAAGCCGAGAGACATCTGACGGAAGCCGCACGCCGCGCCGCTACATCGCCGACAATTCAAGAGCATCTGGGCGATATACTTGAGCGCAGAGGCAAAATGGATCAAGCACATGCGGCATGGCAGAAAGCTCTATCGCTTGCAACCGACAGCGAAGCCATAACTAGAATCAAGACGAAGCTCAACGCTCGCCCCCGCACCAGAGACTAAATCACATATCCTACTTTGTTGCATGCCGGTACAAGTCCCTGCGTTTCAGCTATTTATAAGCAGACAAGAAAAGTGTTGATTGGGATAAAACATTTTTGTTAATATGGCTTTGACGCTTTTCGACCTGCATGCCCCTGCAAGGTCAAAGATAGGCTGGCCGCCTCACAGCCTTTTTCGAGATTTTGCGTGGGGCAAGTCTCAGGAAGTATCCCCTCGGATGATTTATAAAAATTTGTTCCCCCGACTCGTCGTACCGTGCTGTAGGCCGCGCCTCTCTCTCTTCTGCGCCGTCTTCGCAATCATAATCGGATTAACTGCAAACGTGACGTCCGGCCAATCGCAACGGTCGCGCCCCGTCGCGCGTCTCATCGCGTCTCCTTTCTCCGCGCACGCAGAGGTCGCGCAAACTCGCGCCGCAAGGGTCGCGCCCGTTGCGAGCGCTGCGCACTCTCTGGCATCGTCGAGCGCCATGAGCATGGAGCGGCGCGCGTTCGAGCTTATCAATGAGCAGCGTCACGCGAATGGCCTCAGGCCGTTCGAGTGGGACGAAGATTTGTGCCGAATGGCGCGCGCGCTTTCTGGGCAGATGGCGAGCCAGAATTTTTTCAATCACGTGACGCCTGACGGACGCGACATGACTGCGCGCGCTCACTCCAACGGCATCATGCACTGGCGAGCGCTAGGCGAGAACATAGCTTATAATCAGGGCTTCGACGATCCTGCGGGATTCGCCGTAGAGCGCTGGATGAATTCAGCTAAGCACCGCGACAATATTTTGAACGGATACTTCACGCGCTCAGGGATAGGCGTGGCTCGTTCATCTGATGGTCGCGTCTTCTTCACACAGGTCTTTATAACGCGCTGACGCTCCTAATCATCCTTGGAAGATTTGGGCGGCTGGCGCTAAAAAGGATTTTAGAGGTCAGCCGCCCAAAGTGTCTTTAAGAGAAATCACTGTTCCATCGTTTGCCAAGATCAACTGGCGGCTATATGTCATGGGTCGTCGCCCGGACAATTACCACGAGCTAAGCACAGTCTTTCAAACCGTCACTCTTCACGATGAATTGAGCTTTATCCTCAGCGACGATGAAAAGCTCAATCTCACCTCTAACGCTCATGATGTACCATTGGATGAGAGCAATCTGATTCTACGCGCGGCTCGCCTGCTGTGTGAGAGATTTCGTGTCAGAAAGGGCGCAAAGATTCATCTCACGAAGCGCATACCTGCGGGCGGCGGCCTTGGCGGCGGGTCATCGAACGCTGCTGTCACGCTTCTGGCGCTCGCTCTGTTGTGGGACATAGAGTTGGAAAGAGAGGATTTCGTCGAACTCGGTAAACGAATTGGTGCCGACGTGCCTTTCTTTTTCACGGGAGGTACGGCTCTTGGGACTGGGCTGGGAACTGAGATTACTGCGCTCGAAGACGTTAGAGTTGACCACCTTCTGGTAGTAACTCCGTGCGTGCGTGTTTCGACCGCAGAAGCCTACAAATCGCTGAATGCGCGCGCCTTGACTTTGACTGAAAGCGCCGCTATTCTTTCTGTTTCTCGCGCTACGGCGCAATTTCACGATTCACTGCCAGAGGCTCTTCACAACGATTTCGAGCCGGTGGTTTTCGGTCTCGAACCTGAGATTGCGCGCGCGAAAGAGAGTTTGATGAAGAGAGGCGCACTCGCCGCTCTTCTTTCTGGAAGCGGCTCAAGCGTTTTCGGAATTTTTGAAAATGCGGAAGCGAAGCTACTCGCTCAAGAATCGCTGAAGAATGAACCGGGCTGGCAAATTTTTTCTTGCGCGACGCTCGCGCGTGAGGAATACTTAATGGCGCTGGGCGAATGCGCCGGGCCGCTCATCGAACTGCGGCCTTGACTCGCGGCGAGAGTTTTACACTGGGGCGTAGCCAAGTGGTAAGGCACCGGTCTTTGGAACCGGCATTCGTAGGTTCGAATCCTTCCGCCCCAGCCAGAAGAGGGTGATAAGTGATGAGTGATAAGTGATAAGAGCAGTTTTCAGTTTTAAGTAAAAAGCTTTAGTTCTTTCTTATCACTTATCACTCATCACTTATCACTCATCACTGTCCTTATGAGTACGACTGGCGGCATCAAAGTCTTTTCGGGAAACGCGAACAGAGCCTTGGCGGAAGAGATTTGCCATTCTCTGAGTTGCGATCCGGGGCGGGCGATTGCGGCGCGATTCTCGGACGGCGAGTTCAACTTTCAGATTGAAGAGAACGTGCGTGGCAGCGACATCTTCATAGTTCAGCCGACGTGCCCGCCGACGGACGCGAATTTGATGGAGTTGCTGGTGATGCTGGACGCATTCCGGCGCGCCTCAGCCGAGCGCATCACGGCTGTGATTCCTTATTTCGGATACGCGCGCTCGGACAAGAAGGATCGCCCGCGCGTGCCTATAGCGGCCAAGATGGTGTCGAATCTGATTACGACCGCAGGCGCTCATCGCATATTGACGATGGACTTGCACGCGGCGCAGATTCAAGGCTTCTTTGACATCCCTGTGGATCACCTCTTCGCCGCGCCTGTGATGATTGGCTATTATCAAGCGAACCCTATGCCGAATCTCACAGTGGTTGCGCCTGACACAGGTGGAGCAGAACGCGCGCGCGCATATGCTAAGCGCCTGGACGCAGAACTGGCGCTCTGCGACAAGAGGCGAGAGAAGGCGAACGTAGCGGAAGTGATGAACGTAGTCGGCGATGTGCGCGGCAGGAATTGTTTGATAGTTGACGACATGTGCGATACGGGCGGGTCTTTGACGAAAGTCGCAAAAGCTTTAAAAGCTGCGGGAGCGGAGCACATTCACGCTTGCTTCACTCACGCGCTGCTTTCGGGAAGCGCCGTAGAGCAGTTGTCTAAATCGGACTTGGAGCAGATGGTCGCAACAAACACGATTCCGTTGAACGATCATGCCTGCGAGTTGGAAAACATAAAGGTACTTAGCATCGCACCGCTTCTAGCGAAAGCGATCAAGTCTATCCACGAGGAGACGAGCGTCTCTTCGCTCTTCGTCTAAAGACGAAGGGCAAAAACTTTGATTGAAAGCGGTCGGATGACACCGGCCTTCAGCCCCCTTTGTCAATTTAGGAAAGAGGGGTTGAAGGCTGATTGCTGAAGGCAGAAAGGTTTTGGGAAAGATGTCAGAAAGAAAAGAGATAACAGTTCGCGCAAAGGCTCGTGAGGGGCGCGGCAAAAACGATTCGAGGCGCGCTCGCGCCAACGGCCTTGTACCCGTTACCGTTTACGGCGGCGACGCTGAAGCCGTCACGGCTATCGCGGAGATTAAAGATTTAGCGGCGATACTTCGCTCAGATACAGGCCAGAACACTATCTTCACTATAGATATTGAAGGCGTGGGCGCTAGCGAAGTCATGTTTCATGACCGCCAGATTGATCCTGTGCGCGGTCGCCTGCTTCATGCAGATTTGAAGAGGTTGGTGAAGGGGCAGAAGATTGAAGTCACAGTGCCCTTGCATCTGACGGGAACTCCTATTGGCGTTTCAGAAGCGGGCGGCCACCTCGAACAGCTTCTGCGCGAGATAGAGATTCGCTGCGAGCCGCGCGACATCCCGGAAGCAATCAACGTTGATGTCTCTGACTTGAAAGTTCATGATGTGCTGCACATCTCGGACATCCCTGTGGACGAAGGCATAGAAATTCTTGACTCGCCCGAAACCGCCATCGCAACCGTAGGCGTTGTGCGTGAGGAGCCGGTCGAAGCGCCTGCGCCAGCAGAGGGCGAGGCTGCCGAGCCTGAAGTTATAGGCAAGGGCAAGAAGGAAGAGGAAGAGGGAGAGACGGAAGGGAAGTAAAAAGGTAGAAGTAAAAAGGCAAAAGGAAAGCAGAATTCAGATGCTCCTTAATGCTTTGTCTTCACTTTTGCCTTTTACCTTTTACCTTTTGCCTTTGGTTATGCGTCGTCTCATCATTGGGCTTGGAAATCCGGGCGCTGAATATGAGTGGACGCGCCACAATCTGGGCTTCATGCTCGTTGATAGGCTGGCCCAAACATCTGGGGCGCGAGAGATCAAGCGGCGCGAATGCCGTGCGCTCGTAGGGAACGCTGAGTTGGAAGGCGAAGCTGTTTTGCTGGTCAAGCCGCAGACCTATATGAACTTGAGCGGCGACGCAATCGCATGCTTGCTCGCTAAACGAGAGCAATCGAGACCAGCAGGTGATATGATCGTCATCAGCGACGACCTTGCGTTACCATTCGGGACGATTCGCCTGCGCCGCCGTGGCTCAGCCGGAGGCCACAACGGTCTGAAATCAATCATCGCCGCAGTCCACACGGAAGAGTTCATACGGCTGCGGATTGGAATTCAACCGCAGCATACGGTCACGGATTCAAAGCGTTTCGTGCTCGAAGTCATCCCACGCGCGTTACGTGACGAGCTTGAAAAAATTTTAGAGAGAAGCGCACAAGCGCTCCTGGCCGTCCTTCGAGACGGCATTGACAAAGCAATGGCAGAGTACAACAGTTTTCAGTTTTAAGTTTTCAGTTTTCAGCAAAAGCCAGTTCACTTCTTTCTGAAAACTGAAAACTCAAAACTGAAAACTGTTCTAAACCTTCTTGCTTCCGTACATGGAAGCTTGACATCCAAAAGGAGGATGGATTTTGGCAGAGAAGAGAGCTTACGAAGTATTGCTCATCGTGGACACGAATACTCCCGACGATGAGTTCAAACGTTTGACTGAGACGCTTCAGCAGATCATTACGGATCAGGGCGGCGTTGTGGTCAAGACAGATAACATGGGACGCCGCCAGTTGGCCTATCCTATCAACCGCAAGAAAGAGGGCAACTACCTTCTGCTGGAAGTCGAGGGCACGGGGCGCGAGATAGCAGAGCTTGAGCGCCGCATGCGCGTCAACGATCAGATCATACGCTACATCACCGTGCGCGTTGACGAAGACCGCCGCCGCGCCGAGAAGTTCAAGACAAAACGGGCACGTAAAGCCAGCAAGCGTCCCTTTAGCTCGACCGGCGACCGCACACGCTCTGGCGGGCGCAAAGAGGCAGCGTTTAACGATGATGTAGAAGGCTAAGCAGGAAGCGGACTGGCCTTTGAGTTGATTTAGATTTTGCTTGGCAACGAACGTGCGCGCGCCGAAAGGTGCTCTTTTCGGTGCCTCGCTGATTGAAGAAGGAATGAAAAGATATGTCTAGTAATTACAATGATCGTGATAGAAGTTACGATGATTCGGATGATGGCGGCGGAAGACGTGGCCCCGGAGGAGGAGGACGCGGACAGGGTGGCGGGCGACGCATGCATCGCCGCAAGGTCTGCCGCTTCTGCGCAGATAAAGTTGACATAATTGATTACAAGGACGTGAAGCTGCTTCAGGGCTACGTGCCTGAGCGCGGGAAAATTCTGCCGCGCAGAATTTCGGGAACGTGCGCTACGCACCAACGCATGTTGGCCGAGGCCATAAAGCGCGCGCGCAACATTGCGCTGCTACCGTACGCCACAGCTTAAATTTCAGGGAGGAGAGAGAAACAGATGGCACACACAAACGTCCTCCTGCGTGAAGACATTGATAGTCTGGGCGCGCGCGGGGAGATAGTCAGAGTAAGAGCGGGTTACGCCCGAAACTATCTACTTCCACGAAAGCTCGCAGTCGAAGCAACCGCCAGCAACGTAAAGCAGATTGAGCAGGAGCGCGCAGCTCTCTTGAAGAAAGAGGCGAAAGAGCGCGAAACTGCTGAAGGGCAGGCCGAGCAGCTTGGCAAACTCGCTTTGAGTTTTACCCGGCGGGTGGGCGAGCAAGGCCATCTTTACGGCTCTGTCACTTCAATGGATATAGCCGAGGCATTGAAAGAGCGCGGCTACGAAATTGATCGCCGCCGCATCAATTTGCGCGAGCCTCTCAAAGAGACTGGCGAATTCGCCGTGCCTGTTCGCCTTCACCGCGAAGTGATTGTGCAGTTGCCCGTGACCGTTGCTGGCGAAGCCGCAGGTCAGGAGACTTCAATGGAAGCGAGCGCTGCCACAGAGCCGGAAACAGCAACGGAAGCTGCGCAGGGCGCAGAAGCAGAGTAAATTTTTTCAAGGAATATTCGGCGCGTGAAATTTTTTCGAGAAAATCTTTTCTCAACGCGCGACGATGTAGTATATTGCGCTGCGAGTTGTAGCTAGACTTTTCCACACTGTGGAAAAGTTTTTCCGAGCTACACTCGCGGCTTTTTCTTTTTATTTCCGCAACCGTAATCATAGCTTATAGCGAGTTGCAATTGAGTGCGACTCAAGTCAGTACCGCCTGCGGTAGCGGGCGGGTTATGGATACGCTAATTACCCGCCCAGCTTAAGCAGGCGGTACTGACCAAGCGGCTGTATCGCAACGGTCGCACTCAATTGCAAACCGTAATAGTCTCCCGAAATGAAAACTTTCATAGAAGGCACGACCCGCGACCAGTTCCTTGAGCGGCCAATGCCGCACAGCGCCGAATCGGAGCGCGCCATCCTTGGCTCAATCATCCTCGACAACGCTCTCATCAGCCAGGCCATAGAGCTTCTCAAAGAGGACGATTTTTATGTCCAATCGCACCGTCGCATCTACAACGCTATGACCCTGCTCTTCGAGCGCGGCTCGGAGATTAATCCGATTCTTATTGGCGAAGAACTAAGGCGTGACGGAGCGCTTGAAACCGTAGGCGGCGTCACCTTCATCACAAACCTAACTTACGGGTTGCCGCACTTTGCCAACATAGCGCACTACGCGAAGGTCGTGCGCGGCAAATCTCTCTTGCGCCAACTCATCAAAGCAGCTAACAAAAGCATCAGCGAAGCGCTCGAAGAAGAGGATGAACCCGAGGTCATTCTGGATCACGCCGAGCAAGCTATCTTCGCTCTTGCAGACGAGCGCACTCGTCAGGGATTCTCACACATTAAGCCTGTTGCTGACGCTCTGCTGGAAAAAGTTCAAGAGATGGCAGGACGCTCAGCCGTTCTGACTGGCTTGACCACGGGTTTCCACGAACTGGATCAGATGACTTCAGGCCTTCAACCTTCCGAGCTAATCGTCGTCGCTGCGCGCCCGTCAATGGGAAAAACCTCAATGTGCTTAACGATCGCTCAGAACGCGGCGATTCACGCGCAGGCCGTAATCGGCATCTTTTCGTTAGAGATGTCCAAAGAAGCGCTGGTCATGCGTATGCTGAGCAGCGAGGCTCATGTGGACGCGCACCGATTTCGCAACGGCTTTCTTTCGCGCGACGAGTGGGCGCGACTGGCTGGCGCGCTTGGAACATTGGCTGATGCGAAAATTTTCATTGACGACACGCCGGGCATCTCCGTTCTGGAAATGAGAGCGAAGGCTCGCCGTCTGGCTGCGGAGCAGAAGAAACTCGATCTCATTATAGTTGACTACCTTCAACTTATGTCCGGCTCACGCCGCGTGGAATCGCGCCAGCAAGAGGTATCGCAAATCTCGCGCGAGTTGAAAGGGCTGGCGAAAGAGTTGAACGTGCCACTCGTTGCGCTCTCGCAGTTGTCGCGTGCGCCTGAATCGCGCACGGATCACCGTCCGCAGCTTGCAGACCTACGTGAATGCATTACGGGAGATTCAGTCTTGACTGACGCCGAAACAGGAGAACGGCGTACGGTCGAAGCATTGTTCGCAAGCGAAAAACGGGCATCCGTTTTCACCCTCGATCACAATTTGAAGATCGTAAAATCCGCGCCCGCACGAATCATACAGTCGGGCATAAAGGATGTATTCCTGCTCAGGACGACGAGTGGTCGTGAGATACGCGCGTCGGCAAACCACCCGTTCCTTACGATTGACGGCTGGCGCAGTCTGGACGCGCTAGTTCCGGGTCAGGAGATTGCCGTACCGCGACGATATTCATTCATAGGAAAGAAAGATGCGCTGCATCCCGACCGCGCGCGCTTGCTAGGTTATCTTGTCAGTGATGGTAGCTATGCAAAGCATCGCACAGTATCTTTCATCGCAAGCGACAGCGTTGTTCTGGAAGACGCGCGGCGCATCTGCCGCGAGCAGTTCGGCTTTGAAGCTCGTGATAAAGGTCACTGGAGCGGTACGCCGCAATTGGATTTCTCAGTACGAGGGCAATACGGCCCCGGCAAGAATCCCTTGATCCAATGGCTCAAAGAGATAGGCATTCACGGCGAGACGACGACCAGAAAACGTGTGCCCGATCAGATTTTTACTGCCACGCCTGACATGATAGGCGAGTTCCTCGGCGGTCTCTATGCGGGTGACGGTTCTATAGTAAAGCGCGCTATCAATCTTTGCTCCTGCGTGTCGGCGTACTCGCCCTACTCAGGCAGCCGACTCGACATAGCAAATCAACAGTTGATATTGCCGAACTGATAATTGAAGGGAAAGAACAGGTGGCTGCCTTCTCCGCCGCTGTGCCGATGATTGGGCGCAAAGGTAAGCGGCTCTCAGAGGCAGCCCTTTGGGCAGAGTGCGGAAGAACGAATGCCCATCTTGACCGGCTACCGCTTTGCGTATCAGCAGAAGTAGAGTGGCTGAAGAGGGAACATGGATTATCTTGGATGCAACTGGGTTATCGTTGCCAAGGTAAGCGAATCGGGCGGCAAGACCTGCGCCGCGTTGCCGTCGTGCTTGGTGCGGCGCACCTGCTGCGGCTTGCGAACAGCGACATCTACTGGGATCACATAGCCGAGATTAAGCCTGCCGGAAGTGAAATGACCTACGACCTGATCGTTCCCGGCACACACAACTTCGTCGCCGACGATATTATCGCTCATAATTCCGGCGCTATTGAGCAAGATGCGGACGTGGTGGCTTTCATCTACCGCGAGGAGCAGTACAATCGCACGGAAGAGAATGCTGGACTGGCAGAAATCATCGTCGCCAAGCAGCGCAATGGCCCAACTGGCATGGTCAAGCTAGCCTTCCTGAAAGAGTTTACGCGATTCGAAAATATGTGGAAGGAGTGAAGGGTTTCATGGCAAAAACAGAATCGTCAGGCTGGCAATTTCCTAACATGCGAATAAATTTCTTGAGCAGACAGTTGACTTGCATCCATATGAGGTTATAGAATTTTCAGGCTCGATAGAGCGTTGCGTGGGGAGCTTGCAGGAAATCTTTTCAGTATCATCACTTCTTAAACCGCACTTTCCCCTTCCAAATTCGCATTCATAAATCTGCTGCGGGTCAAAACAGAAATCAAGGGTCATTTGCGTCTAGGAAAAATCTGTAAAGTAAATCCGCGCCATTTGCGCCGCAACCAATTCATCAGTGCAGCGAAATATTCCCCAATATACGCTGCATGTTTGGCGATTAGTTCGCCTCTGACCAACTAACTTCAAAGGAAAATCTGTACAATGAATAAAGAATCACTGAAAAACTTTCGCTGGCTGAAAACGCTCATCGCATTGAGCGCTCTTTCGATGTTTCTCATCCCCTCTGTTTTCGCTCACGGAAAGCAGGACTTCACTCTGGTCAACGTGACGGGCGTGGAGATTCACCGCGTATATGTTTCCCCACACAGCGCGAACGAATGGGAAGAAGACATACTGGGGCGCGACACTCTACCTGATGGCGAGAGCGTTGATATTACGTTCGACCGTAGTGAGACAGCCGCTAAATGGGACTTGAGAGTTGAGGACAAGCAGGGCAACTCAATCGAGTGGGAGAATCTTAACCTGCTGAAAATCTCCAAACTTACGCTTCACTACAAAAATGGTAGAGCGTGGGCTGATGTTGAGTAGCACGATTTCACTGCTCGGCGCATTAAAAGCTACAACAGGCAATAAAGCCGGGATAGCTAATGCCATTCATAGGTGTCGAATGGTAATCACAAGGAGTCAGAAGTAAGGAATTAAATTAATTCCCCCAGGAGGAATCCAAGGAGCATAGATGAAGAAAATACTGATAAGCGGGATGGCCGCAGCGCTGCTCACCGTCGCAGGCTGCTCGTCTCCCAGCACGTCTAACCAGACGACGACCAACACCACTACAACTACAAACAGGTCAACTACGACGACCAACACTTCGAACTCTACAAGTTCTAATGCTGGTCAATCGAATTCAAACTCGACCTCGAACACGTCCCGGCCTACTTCCGAGAATGCGGAGGGCAAACAAGACTTTACTCTGCACAATGCTACGGGCGTAACGATTCACCGTGTTTACGTCTCTCCGCATGACCAGAATGATTGGGGCGAAGACATACTTGGACGCGATACTCTCGCCGATGGAGATAGCGTGCACATTACATTCTCGCCAAAAGAGCACGCGGCCATGTGGGATTTGAAAGTTGAAGACAGTTCAGGGAACAGCATTGAGTGGGAGAATCTCAACCTGCTGGAAATCTCTGACGTGACTCTGCATTACCAGAACGGTCACGGTACAGCAGACGTAAGATAAGCGAAAGCTTTTCTTTCGTTGCGAGGACGAAATAGCGGGCGCATTGGAGACTTATTCTCTCTGATGCGTCCGCTAATTTTTTTATACATAGCTCTGGTCTGTCTTAAAAAAGTTTCTCACCTGTCATACAATCAGAAACAGTTTATAGCAATATTGCTCTTGTTTGCCGCTATCGAAAATGAAAGAGAAGTCTAATTTATCCGGGCATAGACCTACGTGGGCTGAGATTGACCTTGATGCGCTCGCGTCAAATTTTCGGGAGGTTCGCAGGCGAGTTGGCCCAGCAGTGAAAGTGATGGGCGTGGTGAAGGCGAACGCCTACGGTCACGGGGCTATAGAGTGCGCGCGACGACTCGCGCGCGAGGGTGCGGATTGGCTTGGCGTTGCGCTGCCCGAAGAGGGATTAGAGTTAAGAAGCGCAGGGCTTGAGCAGCCCATACTATGCTTCGGCGGATTCTGGCCGGGACAGGAGCAGGCGTGCATAGTGAACAACCTGATTCCTGTAGTCTATCGCGTTGATATGGTCGAGGCTATGGACAATGCTGCGCGCTCGCTCGGCGTGGTGGCGGACATTCACGTCAAGATTGATACGGGCATGGGACGATTGGGCGTGCGATTTGACGAAGCGCGCGAGTTTGCCGACGCGATTCGTAAATTTGAGAGCGTACGTGTTGACGGGCTGATGACGCACTTCGCAGCAGCGGACGAACAGACGCATGACCCATTCACAGAAGAGCAGACGAAAAGGTTTTATGGGGCGGTAGGCGTTTTCAGGGAGCGCGGTTGGAATCCCACTTACCAAGACCTTGCGAATTCGGCTGGGATTTTCGGACATCCTTCGTCTTGGGGGAGCATGGTAAGACCGGGCGGCGTGCTCTACGGACTCTGGCGCGACGTGCTCCAGCCTCTTTCCGAGCCTGTGAGCTTTCAGCCTGTGATGACTCTTCGCACTCGAATAGAGCTTCTAAAGCGTGTGCACAGAGGCGAGACCATAGGCTACGGCTGCACATTCGAAGCACCGCGCGAGATGACAGTCGCCATTCTCCCCATTGGCTACAACGATGGTTACGCGCGCAGGCTGTCAAATAGAGGCCGCGTGATTGTGCGCGGCCACTTCGCGCCAGTCGTCGGTCGCGTCTCAATGGATTTAACTATTATTGACGTGACTGACGTGCCCGGCGCTAGTGTCGTAGACATTGTGACGCTCATGGGCAGCGACGGCGAGCTTTCGATTCCTGCGGAAGAAGTAGCGAAGCAGGCAGGCACACTCTCCTACGAAATCACCTGTGGCATCAGCGCCCGCGTCCCGCGAATTTACCTGAATGAATCAAGCTAATAATTGAGTACAAAGCCCACTCACGAACATCTACTGCTTTCATAATGTTTGTGAGCGGGCTTTGTATAACCTCATCCCTTGATTAAGGCAGAACGAAGTTGTATGTAATCACGCCGGATACTTTCACAGGTTGATCGTTAATTGTCGTCGGCGAAAATCGCGCCTGATAAGCTGCCAACTCTGATGCGTGTAGAAGAAGCGGGTGGCCTGAAACCGCCTTCGCCGATACGACTCTGCCGGATTCGTCAATCAGAACCTGAACAGAAACGACTCCACCAACGTGAGCCAGCAGCGCCATTTGAGGATACGCCGGTTTCGGAAGACTTCTAGCCTCACCGTTAAGAACCCTGGTCGCCCGAATTATTTTCGGCGGCGACGGAACAACTCTCGGTGGCGGAGGTGTTTCATCAACCACTATTTTCGTGGTCGAATTGTTTCTCAAAGCGCCGGGGATACCTTGGTCGTTCGTCATGCCGGAATTTCTGAGTATTGCATTTGAATCAGTGTTGCCCTTAATGGTTGGCATGTTCGGACGTACAGGTGGCGTATCGCTTCGCTGCGTGGAGACCTGGTCGGGCGCAAGGGTCGGAGTGTTAATATCTGCGATAAGGTCCCTCCGAAAATCAACTTGTAACTCGTTGCTGCTCCTTTCAACCTGACTTGCAGCTTGATTCCTATCTATAACTTCGACCTGTGAAACTTCAACGGGTGCGAGCATCGTAGTCAGTTCAAGGCTTTGACTCTCAAGATGCGCGTCGTAGGCGTAGATGCTAACGACGCCGCCGACAAACATTAGCACGCTGTAAAGAGCCATCACGCCGAGCATGAATTTGCTCCTGCGCTTCAATTCGCCCGCGTGCGATTCGGATTCGATCAAATTTTGAAACATCTCTCATCCTCCCTAATTGCCGGTGCCATGCGGGTCGTACGGGAGCGCACTGCATTAGACTCCGCAATCGTCTCAACTGTTCCCAAAAAACCGTGCTCGGTTCACATGCCCGAAGACAAATTTGAAAGATTCTTAAATCCGAAAAGGAATCTTCTGCTCGCCTGTCTGTACAGCGCAGCTTATTTCCATTAGGATTGGGCAAATCTTAATTTCCAAAAATTTCATGAGGAGACCGGAAACATGGCGACAAGCGCCGAATGGCACGAGAACTATGACAAGATGAGCGACGAAGCGCTCAACTTTTCGAGGGCAATTAAATCTGTTCAGGAAGAGCTTGAGGCTGTTGACTGGTACAACCAGCGCGCGCAGGCTACACAGGACGATCAACTTCGCCGCATACTCGAACACAACCGCGACGAGGAGATTGAGCACGCCACTATGATGCTAGAATACCTTCGCCGCATGAATTCAACCTTCGACAAGAATTTTCGTACCTACCTCTTCACAGAAGGCGACATCACGGAGTTAGAAGAGAAGGAAGAGGGAAGGTAAAAGTAAAAAGTAAAAAGGTAAAAGGCAAAAGTGAAGACAAAGCATTCACCCCTTATTTTTAATCTATAATTCACGCCTGCAAGGCGTATCCACACTTTTGCCTTTTGCCTTTTTACTTTTTACTTTCTTTTAGAAGTTCTCTGACAGCGCTTTCGGCGTGAATGCGTGTGGTGTCCAGAAAAGGAATATCTTCATCGTCTCCGTCCCTTAAAATCAGCGATAGCTCAGTTCCGCCTAAAATTAATCCTTCAATATTTTGCTCCGCTTTCAGACCTTGCACGATTCTCAATAATTCCTCCTTGGTTTCATCCCGGACGATACCGCTTATCAACTCAGTCATATACTTTTCGTGAATAAAATTCTGGTCATCAATTGCCGGTGTGATGATCACTATTGCTTCTTTACCAAAAACCTTCTCGTAGAATCTGCCCTGCATCGTGAACCTTGTCCCGAACAATCCAACTCGCCGCAGCCCAAGACTTTTAGCGTGCTTACAAGTTTCCTCTACGATGCTGATGAGCGGGATAGATGATCTGGCCTGCACGCTCTCGAAAATAATATGCGGCGTGTTCGCCGTCAGAAGACAGAAGCTAGCGCCTGCTTTCTCTAACTTCTCTATCTCCTCTACAAGATAGCTGGCCGCTTCCTCTAATTGATTTTCACCAAACATGTCCACCATGCGTTTCAAATTGATGCTGTTGATGAGAATCGGAGGATTGTTGCCGTCGCTTCTGTATTCACGATAAAACGAGAGTATCAGACGATAGTATTCAATTGTTGATTCCGGCCCGATTCCTCCAATGATTCCAATCGTTCGCATCATTAACTTTTCAATATTTGAAATGGTTCATTCGGCTCGCGTGCGCTGATTAATCAACGCTGCTCATTCCACATAAATCTTCTCCATCCAATTCACTTCAGGATGATCCTCGCGTGGCCCTAAATCTTTCCAGCCATTTTTGAGATAAAACTTCACGGCTGCCGTATTCGTAGGGCTAACGCTCAAACGCGCCGATGTGCAGCCAAGCTTCTGAAAGAATTTTTGGGCATATTCATCAAGCAGGCCGCTAATGCCTTTGCCCCGAAACTCCGGCACTAGATAGAACAGATTAACGTAACCCGCCGACGCGTTATCTCTAGATAGTCGCATCTCCATTTGCCCTACGTTGTGCTCACCGTCCCAGACATGTACACAACTGTTCGGCAGATCAGTCATCCTCTGCCTTAGCCATTCCAAATATCTTTCCGCACCCTTTCCGTCGCTTTCGTGAAACTGCTCCGCCGAACCGAAGCTGCAAAGATAAGAGTCCTCGCGGAAACTGACGCACACGTCAGAGTGCTTTTCCAGATCAATAGGTCGAAACTCAAGATGCCCAATTCTCATGGCTTCTCTTATACGTCACCTGACATAAGCAGCCGAACGCCGGAATTCACATGCCGCCTGACGATACCATACAATCCGCGTCACAGGACATAGCGTTGATGAGAGGCACGCTACCGGCAGTCGGCTTGAATAGTTTGTTAGCGCGGCGTTAAAGAATTACGTTAAAGTATCGCTGAGCCAAATATGAAAGAAACTCTCAAGGTCATGAACCGTATGGTCAAAGATGGAGTAATTGAAGAGTACGCCATTGGAGGAGCGGTCGGCGCAATCTATTATCTTGAGCCATTCGATACGGCAGACCTTGATGTTTTTGTTCAGGTAAGCTCGACCGGCAGCGACTTGGGCGTCATCGCTCCCATTTATGATTACTTAATCGGGCGAGGCTACGAGGCCAGAGGTGAGTTCATCTACATCGAAGAGATTCCTGTTCAATTCTTGCCGGTCTTTAACTCTCTCACGGAGGAAGCGGTGAAGAACGCGCAGACAATCAAATACTCGCGTGTGACGACGCGCATCATGCGCCCGGAGCATCTTGTGGCTATAATGCTGGACACAGGACGCCCCAGAGACTACTTGCGCATCAGCATGTTTTTAGAAGAAGGCGCGGTCAACATGCGCGCACTGAATGCTGTTTTGAAGCGACACGGTTTGATGAAGAAATGGAAAGATAACGAGTATAGATTCAAGCCATGAAAAAGTACCCGGACATAAGCGAGATCATCAAGAAGAAAGCGAGGCACAGGCGCTCGCTGGCCGCGCTTCCGTTTGAGAAAAAGATCGAGATGGTTTTTAATCTTCGAGAGCGACGGAAGTTTATTAAATCTGGTCGAGCAGTAAGCAACTCACAAAAACCTAAAACAAAAAGCACTTGACGCCGGAATTAAATCGCCGCCTGCATGAAGCACATAAGCAACTCGGAGAAGACCATGAAAGAGATGCTATCGAGCCATTCACTTTTGATGTATTATCAACGCTCGTCTGGTTCAATAGCAATTTCAACCTCTTTAGGAGTTACGCAGTTGAGAGAAAAGCGCAAGCCTTGTCAGTACCGCCTGCGGTAGCGGGCGGGTATTAGTTTGATTAGCAAGCAAGTCCCAAAGCAGAAAACACCCGCCCGCTACCGCAGGCGGTACTGACCTGCTCATTCAACTGCGTAACTACTACTCTTTACATTCTGGCTTCTGATACTCGAATTATTTCGCTTCAGAACTAAACTTTCCTTTCGGAGGCAAACTTGATGAGCAAGCCGCAGGGTGCGACCGCAGTTAAGGAAGAACTCAACCCGTTCGAGATAGCAAAGCAGCAGTTCAATCGCGCGGCGGATTACCTTGATCTGGACGATTCTATGCGCGCCGTCCTGAGCAACACGAAGCGTCAGCTTATTGTCTCAATCCCTGTGAAGATGGATTCAGGCCACGTGGAAGTCTTCGAGGGTTATCGTGTTCAGCACAACATAGCGCGCGGGCCTGCGAAGGGCGGCATACGCTATCACCCGAACGTGACGCTGGACGAAGTCAAAGCGCTTGCATCTTGGATGACCTGGAAATGCGCGACCGTTGGCATTCCTTACGGCGGAGGCAAAGGCGGCGTCATATGTGACCCGAAGAGTCTTTCTATGTCTGAGCTTGAACGGTTGACGCGCCGGTACGCTTTCGAGATTGCGCCGATAATTGGCCCAGACCGTGACATTCCAGCGCCCGATGTTTACACGACCGAGCAAACTATGGCGTGGATTATGGACACTATCTCGATGGTGCGCGGCCACACGCAGTTGGGCGTTGTGACCGGGAAACCGATTGCGCTCGGCGGCTCGGAAGGTCGCAGCGAGGCTACTGCGCGCGGCTGTCTCTATGCGTTGCGCGAAGCTTGTCGCGTGCGCGGGATGGAGCTTTCGGGCGCGCGTGTCTCTGTTCACGGTTTCGGCAACGCGGGCGCGAACATTGCTCGTTTCACAGCGGCTGACGGCGCGCGCGTAGTAGCAGTCAGCGATTCGCGCTGCGGACTCTATTCTGAAAATGGTTTGGACGTAGCAGCCGCGCTTCGACACAAAGCCGAGACGGGTTCGTTGATGGGACTGCCGGGCGCGAAAGAGATTGCGTCAGACGAAGTGCTCTTTGTTGATTGCGATGTGTTGTTGCCGTCGGCTCTTGAAAACGCAATTACTCTTGAGAACGTGCATAAGGTGAAAGCCACGATCATAGCTGAGCTTGCCAACGGGCCTACTACGCCGGGCGCTGACCGTGTGCTGGCAGACAATGATGTGTTCCTGGTTCCAGACATTCTTGCCAATGCGGGCGGCGTGACCGTCAGTTATTACGAGTGGGTGCAGGATCAATACTCATTCTTCTGGTCTGAAAATAGAATCAACGACACGCTTGAGCGAAGTATGCGCGCAGCCTTTCAATCAGTTTACGAGACGGCGCAGCGCTACCACACGGACATGCGCACGGGCGCTTACATTCTAGCCATCAGCCGCGTGGCCGAAGCTACGAGCGTGCGCGGCATCTTCCCGTAGAAAGGAATTTTAACGAAGATGAGTAACGCTGAAGATAGGATTGTAGTTTACGAAAAGCCTACTTGAACGACTTGCAGGAAGACAGACCAACTGCTCCGTGAGAGCGGCGTTGATTTCGAGAAGGTGAACTATTACATAGAGCCTGTAGGCGAAGAGAAACTGCGCGAACTTATTGCGAAAATGGGAATCAGCGCGCGCGAGCTTCTACGCACCAGAGAGCCTGTTTATAAAGAGCTTGGCCTAGACGCACTAGAACTTTCCGACGATGAGTTGGTTCATTTGATGGTTGAGCATCCCGATTTAATGCAGCGCCCGATTGTCGAACGAGGTGACCGCGCCGTTCTCGGTCGTCCCGTCGAAAATATAAAGCCACTGCTTGACCAATGATTAATTTCAACATCTATGCTCAACCCTTTGCGAGCTTCTGATTTTCCTTTGCGCCTTTGCGAGAACCCTCAATTCTATTAAAGCTCAAGATTCATGTGAGTTGGAGTTTCACGCAAAGGCGCAAAGATAAACGATAAGCTCGCTAAGATGGTTTTGAATCGCGCTCTGAGTCTGCAAACATATTCAGGAAGGGTGAACATAATGAAACGATCGCTTCTCCTCATCTGCTTCCTACTCCTTCTTGCCTCAACAGCAACGGCCAGCGATATAAAGAAGCTGAAGATTAATTCGCAGGGTAAGAATAGAACCTATTATCTGTTTGTCCCCGAAAGTGTGACGGCGGCGAAGCCTGTGCCGCTCGTTGTGCTGTTGCATGGCTCTGGCCGCGACGGGCTTTCGCAGGTGGAGAAGTGGAAGGAGTTGGCCGCAAAGGAAGGGTTCATCATCGCCGGGCCTGATTCGCTCAATTCAAACGTATGGTCTGAGCCGCAGGACGGGCCAGATTTTCTACGAGACCTAGTCACAGAACTCGAATCGAAATATCCCATCAACGCGCGCCGCGTCTATCTCTTCGGCCATTCGGGCGGCGCTGTGTTCGCGCTCTTTATAGGGCTACAGGAGTCTGAATATTTTGCGGCAGTCGCCATTCACGCAGGCGCTTTGCGCAAGCAAGACTACGAGTTGATTGACCAGGCGAAACGTAAAATTCCCATAGCGCTCTTCGTGGGCACAATTGATCCCTTCTTTCCCTTAAATGATGTGCGCGCCACGCGCGACGCATTACAACAACGCGGCCTCACTGCGCATCTAACTGAGATTGCCGGACACGATCACAACTACTATGTCATTGCATCGAAGATCAATCAGGAGGCTTGGAGTTTCCTGAAGAGTTACGAACTTGACGCCGATCCTAGATACGAGCAGTACAATTTTTCGCATTAGAAGTTTTTTTAAACAAGGGGGAAGTTAAGAAAGTGGCTAAAGCGCCAGCGACAATTTACGTCTGCCAGAATTGCGGTTATCAATCCCGAAAATGGCTTGGAAAATGTCCAGACTGCGGCGAGTGGAATTCTCTTGTAGAAGAAAGAGCGCGCGCCTCTGCTAAAAAAGATTCTACGCGCGGCGGCGGATTCCGTCTGCGCGAAGTTCATCCAGTAGCTTACGGCGAGATCGAATCGCAGAACGACTCACGTATTCCATCGGGCGTAGCGGAATTCGACCGCGTACTTGGCGGCGGAATAGTCCCAGGCTCGCTCATACTCATTGGCGGCGACCCGGGTGTCGGGAAGTCCACGCTGCTGCTTGATGTCGCGGACAAGCTGAGCGCTTCGGGCGAGAGCGTGCTTTATGTTTCGGGCGAAGAGAGCGAGCGGCAGATAAAGCTTCGCGGCGAGCGGCTAGGCGTTCATGCGCAAAATCTCTTTCTTCTGCCGGAAACGAATCTGGAAAATATTTTCGGCGAAATCGAAAAGATGAATCCGGGCGCGGTCATAGTTGATTCTATTCAGACGGTCTTTTCGGAAAAGATTGAATCCGCGCCCGGCTCTGTCTCGCAGGTGCGCGAAGTCGCAGGACAATTCCTGCTGCTTGCAAAGAACCGAACGATACCTGTTTTTCTGATAGGCCACGTCACGAAGGAAGGCTCAATCGCCGGGCCGAAAGCCTTAGAGCACATTGTTGACACTGTGCTCTATTTCGAGGGCGAGCGCCATCACAATCATCGCATCGTGCGCGCGACGAAAAATCGCTTTGGCGCTGCGAACGAAGTCGGAGTGTTTGAGATGACGAATACGGGACTGGTCGCCGTAGCAAATCCGTCAGAGATGTTTTTGCAGGAGCGACCCATAGGCGTGGCCGGTTCTGTTGTGACCGCGTGCATGGAAGGAACGCGGCCTGTGCTCGTGGAGATTCAAGCGCTGGTGTCAGGCTCAAAGTACAACTATCCTGTGCGAACAGCGCAAGGATTCAATGCCAGCCGTATCGCACTCCTGCTCGCGGTGCTTGAAAAGCGCGTTGGACTTCATCTGCTCGGCGACGATGTGTTCGTGAACATAGCGGGCGGGCTTGAGATTGACGAACCCGCTGCGGACTTGGGCGTGGTGGCCGCAATCGCATCTAGCTTCAAAGAGAGGCCGATTGACGCGCACACGGCTGTCTTCGGCGAAGTCGGATTGACAGGTGAAGTGCGCGGCGCGCTTCAGGCGCAGGTGCGCGCGCGCGAAGCTCAGGCGCTCGGCTTCAAAAAAATCGTCATGCCCGCGTCGAACACAGCCGGGCTTGAAAGGCTTCTTGGCCTGCGCGTCGTCGGCGTTCGCTCTGTCGAAGAAGCGCTCGATGAACTGTTCTAAATCAATCGTCAATTGAGGAGAGAATTAAAGATTAACCACGGAGGACACGCAGGTTATATAAAGAAAAAAATAGAGCATTTCAGATTTCAAATTTCAGATTTGAGATTTAAGATTAAAAATTCTCTGTGCTTCCTACGTGCCTTCTGTAGCGAATCTTCAATTCTCTCTTCACTCAACTGAAATTCCCTTAAGTCCTCCGCGCTAGCTTTATTGCCCTGACCTGCTCTCTTCTATCTGAATCCATTCTACTCTCAAAGCAAGCTGGCGCTGCTCCGGGCTGTCTTCGATTTGATCGGGCGCGTCGGCATCCGGCAGTTTCAGGACAAGAATGTTGTTTTGCTTCAAAAGATTTCCGGGAAGCGCAATTGTATTTTCACTCGCCGCCTCGTTCCTGAGCCAGAGCGTTCCAACCTTCTGCCCGTTCAGAAAAAATAGAACTCTCTGTTGAAAGAGCTTTCCTTGAGCTAGAAACGCGCCCGTCCTTATCTTGAGCGTCAGGTCGCTCGTCCTGTTCAAGCCGAAGATGAGCGCTGCCTCTCTGCCGTCGCTCCAGCGATACTCGCCTTCCTCGTGGCTCCATCCGTACCAGAGAAATGGGTCGGCGCTTTTGCGCGTGAAATCAATCCTAGAATCAACTTCGACCGCAGGAAACTTTTGGGGAAGCGGCGGGTGAATCAGCCCGGCCAGAAACTGCGGGTATCGCCAATCCCACACGCGCGCGGGGTCAAAGTCAACGCTCACAGGCCAACCGTTCCATCGCCAGGTGTCCCACGCGAGCGCGCCGCGCGCGTTTATGAAGACGCTGATCATTAAAAGCGCAGCGCCGATTGCTAATTGGCCGCGCCATCTGAAAATGGAAACTCTCTGCGCATTCTTTTCTCGCCATGCAAGCATCGCGGCGATGCCGAGGATTGCTAATAGAATGAACCAGGGAACGATTCCGGTCGTGTATCGTGGGCCGTAGCAGCCGCCTCCGTGCCAGGGAACAAAGCCTGAGCTGGCGATTACGTGAACAACGCAGACGCTGAGCGCTGTGATGATGAGAGCGGGAAAATTCAGTTCTCTACGATAGCGCAGCAGAAGATAGATGACGAAGAAGAGAACGGGGACGAAGACAAAGAGACCTCTGGACGGGCTTATGAGATTGCCCGGCAGCGCAGTCCAGAACTCGTTGTATCTCAACCGACTGGCCTCGTAGTAGCTTGGAAGCAGGCTATGAAAGTAGTGCCATGAATAGAATATGAAAGCCGCTAGCCAGAGTGCGCCCGTGATAAGGAACGGGATGAGAAGATTGCGATGACAGATGAACAGATAGATTGTGATTGCGATAATAGTTACAGCATTGGTCGGGCGTACGAAATATGTCCATGAAAGAATTGTGGCAAATAGAACAGGACTGAGTTTATGTCTGCCTGTACGTTGCGCTATCAACATGAAGAGAGCTAGCCCAAGCAGAAGAATCGCCCACGTATCGTTCCACATCACCCTGGACGCAGTGCTCCACACCTGAGTTCCCAGCGCGCCACCCAGAGCTATCAATAGACTCCAGGAGATTGAAAGCAAAAGCCTGCCCGTGAAGAAAAAGATTGCCGCAAGCAGCGCCATAAGAATTGCAGCGAGCCTTGACTGAATAATCAATTCATTATGGCGCGAATATGTTCCGTCGGGGTTCGCTGCTGAAACCCCAAGCGCGTTCATTATAGCGACGTGCGGGACGGATAGAATGGAAGTGCCTACGGGCAGAAAATAGAAGGTGTGATTATTAATCTCTTCCAGATGATAATCCCAGACCTTAGAGAGACGACCATCGGGTTTGCGCTCGTACTCAATTACTTTGTAATTGTCCAACTCGAACGTGTGATGCCGCAAAAGATTTTCGCTCAGGAGCATGGAGAAGTTCGAGTCCGTCATTATGCGAACGGGCGAGAGAGTGAAGATTATAAGCGTAACGATGAAGATACCAGCGCCGATGGAATAATCTTTTGCGTAGAAAGATGTGGGTTGCGCCCTGCTTGAGGACATGGAATCTTTTTTCGTGTGAACTCCTGATTGATTCAGCAAATTTGAGACTGTCTTTCAAGCCGCGATTCCGAGCGCCATCATGGAACACGATGTAAGGCGCAAGAATACGCGCATTTTATGATTTTTATCAAAGCTCTAACTGCTTCCATGCTCTGTATTTCCCCAAAATTCTCTTTTCCGATTTGGCTTAAACCTTTTCATGGCGCGCGCGCCTTGGAGCGTGCTAATATGCTCGCCGGTATGCATACAAACGTTATTCTTATACGAATAGTCTTTACAGCGATCTTGGTGGGCGCTGGCTACGTTTTGCATCCTATACAGGGCAATAGAATTCTCTCGGCAGTAGTGGGCGCTCTGGTTGCGGCAGCAATTATATTTTTCGAGTTGAGAATCAGGCGTGCATCTTTGAAAACTCTAATAGGCGCAGCCGTAGGCTCTATAATGGGAATCGTAGGAGCCTACTTGATAGGCTCGCTCATCAGCAGCCAGGAATCGCAGGCCGTCCCTTCAGAGATGAAGACTTATCTCACGCTCTCGCTCACCTTCTTCATGGCCTACGTAGGGCTGATGGTGGGCGCTGCTAAAGGCGACTACCTTGACCTGTCTGCGCTCGGCGGAATTTTTAGCGACAAGGCTTCGCGCCGCGACCTTAAAATTCTTGACACTTCAGTCATCATTGACGGTCGCATCGCAGACGTTGCCGAGACAGGTTTCTTGACAGGCACGCTCATCATCCCGCAATTCATACTGCGCGAGCTTCAACAGGTTGCAGACTCGCCCGATTCATCAAAGCGCCAGCGCGGTCGGCGCGGCCTTGACATGCTCAACCGGCTTCAGAACAACAATTCTCTGGACATTCAGATTGTCGAAACCGATTTCCCTGCGGTGCGTGAAGTTGATCTGAAGCTGATTGAACTTGGCAAGCAACTCGATGCCGTCATCGTCACTAACGATTTCAACTTGAACAAAGTGGCGCAACTGCGCGGCGTGAACGTTCTGAATATCAACGAGCTTGCTAACGCCCTGAAACCCGTAGTGCTTCCGGGCGAGGCCATGCGCGTCTTCATCTTGAAAGAGGGCAAGGAGTACAACCAAGGCGTAGCCTATCTGGATGACGGCACGATGGTTGTAGTGGACAACGCGCGCCGTCTCATAGGCAAGAACGCTGACATAGCGGTCACAAGCGTGCTGCAAACCACCGCAGGCAAGATGATCTTCGGCAAGCTCTGGGAAGAGTCGCCCGAAGGCGGCGCGTCCATAGAAAATTCGCGCGCGCCCAATGGAGGCAGCCGACGCCAGGTGCGCGACGTGCGCGGAGGCGCGCCTGCGCGCATCACAGACCACAGCGAATCAGCCGCAGACTGATAAAAGGCAGTGATAAGTGATGAGTGATAAGTGATAAGAGAAAACCTCTTTTTCTTTCTTATCACTTATCACTTATTACTCATCACTTATGAATACTGCCATTATCGCCGCCGCAGGGGAGGGGAAGCGGTTCGGTGCTGGGCGCGCGAAACAGTTTTTAGAGTTAGCAGGCGTGCCCATCATCGTTCATACGCTCAGGCACTTTGAAGAGTGCGCGACGATTCATGAGGTGATAGTTGTCCTGCCTGCGCCAGACGCGACCGCGTTCGTGGAGCTTGCCGGCAAGTACGGTCTGAGAAAAGTCGCGCGCGTAGTTGCGGGCGGCGCAACGCGAAGTGAATCGGTTCTTCGCGGTCTTCAACTGATTCGCCCTGCGACCGCTGAAGTCGTAGCCGTTCACGACGGCGTGCGGCCTCTGGTCACTACGGAAGAGATAACGCGAACGGTTCGAGCCGCCGAAAGAACGGGCGCGGCGGTGTTGGCCGCTCCGGTCGTTGACACCATCAAAGAAGTTCAAGACGAAAAAATTAAGCAGACGCTCGAACGCGCCCTTCTCTATCGCGCGCTCACGCCGCAGTGCTTTCGATACTCTCTGCTGCGCAGAGCTTACGAAGAAGCAGGAGCGGATATAAGGGAGGCGACTGACGATAGCGCCATTGTCGAGCGTCTTGGCGTCGCGGTGACAATCGTCGAAGGCGACCCTCGCAACATCAAGATCACGCGCCCCGAAGACATCGCGCTGGCGGAAATACTTCTTAAAAGTCTGGAGTCAGATTGATTTTGGATTTTAGATTTGCGATTTTCGATTTAAAAGCTTTTCGCTTCTTCCAATCGAAAATCTAAAATCCAAAATCGAAAATCCTTCCGGCTCCAGACTCCAGACTTTATGTATCGAGTCGGCATTGGTCACGACATGCACAGGCTGGTTGAGGGGCGACCTCTCATCATTGGCGGGGTGCGTGTAGAGTCTGAGCGCGGGGCTGATGGGCATTCGGATGCGGATGTGTTAGCGCACGCTATAACGGACGCTATCTTAGGCGCGTTGTGCGAAGGCGATCTTGGCGTGCACTTTCCTGATCGTGATCCCAGATGGAAGGACGCGGATAGTCTTGAACTGCTTGCACGCGTCATATGGCTGGCGGGCGAGCGAGGCTTTCATGTAGTGAACGTTGATGCGACCGTTATGCTGGAAAAGCCCAGGTTGAGGCCGCACGTGGTCGCTATAAGAGAGAATCTGGCAGGGACGCTGAAAGTTGATTGTGACTGTGTGAGCGTGAAGGCTAAAACGGGCGAAGGGCTTGATGCTGTCGGGCGCTATGAAGCAGTGACGGCGCAGGCTGTGATTCTACTGGAGCAAGATTAAACATTTGCTTAGACCACAGGACATCATTCGTAAGAAGCGTGACGGCGGCACACTCACGCGCGAAGAGATAGAGTTCTTCGTTCGCGGCGCAACGAACGACGAGGTTGCTGATTATCAAGCTGCCGCGCTGCTGATGGCAATCTTCCTGAACGGGATGAACGAAGATGAGCAGCAGGCGCTCACGCAGGCTATGCTCCATTCCGGCGAGATTCTAAACTTTCGGGACATTCAGAAACCGAAAGCCGATAAGCATTCGACGGGCGGCGTTGGCGATAAGACCTCTTTGATAATCGCTCCGCTTGCTGCCGCATGCGGCCTGTGTGTGCCAATGATTTCGGGGCGCGGCCTTGGGCACACAGGTGGAACGCTCGACAAGCTGGAATCAATTCCGGGCTACAGAGTTAGACTTTCGCTCGAAGAGTTTCGCAAAATTTTAGGGCAAGTAGGGTTCGCAATGATGGGACAGACGGCGGAACTTGCTCCCGCAGACAAAAAGCTCTACGCGCTTCGTGATGCGACCTCGACGGTCGAAGCAATTCCGCTCATAGTCGCTTCCATAATGTCGAAAAAACTTGCCGCAGGTTTGGAAACGCTCGTGCTTGACGTGAAGACGGGCAGCGGCGCATTCATGCGCGAAGAAGAGGACGCACGACGGCTGGCTCGCGCTCTAGTACAGACTGGTAACTCTTGCGGCGTTCGCACGGAAGCTCTCATCACTGACATGAATCAGCCTCTGGGTGAAGCTGTTGGAAATGCGCTGGAAACAAAAGAATGTATTGACATTATGCGCGGTGAGGTTGATGACCGAACGCGACCTGTCCTAGACCTTTCAATAGAACTAACTGCAAGAATGCTGACCAACTCCGGTCTTGAAAAATCGCTTACGGCTTCACGCGAGCGAGTTCGTAAAGCTCTAGACGACGGCTCGGCTCTTGAATATTTTCGGAAAAATGTAGAGGCACAGGGCGGCGACGCGCGCGTGTGCGATGAACCCGCAAAGATTTTGGATTTGAAACTCGGCGGGGTTAAGGTAGAATCTCGGCGAAAAGGATTTATTAATAGAATTAATGCGGCTGAGATTGGGCTTGCCGTGGCTACGATTGGCGGTGGCCGTGTACGCGTCGAAGACAAGATTGACGTGGCGGTAGGATTTCTCGCAGAGGCAAAAATTGGCGACGAGGTGGGCGATGGTGAAGCCCTGGGCGTGCTCTATTGCCGCAATGAATCTCAGGCTGAAGAAGCAACGGCGCGCGTCCGTGCTGCTTACGAGATTATTGATGAGCCGCCGCAAACTCTTCCAGACTTAATCAAGGAAGTTATTTCTGTATGAAACTATCTCTTGCGCTACTTCTGGTTTGCGCCCTTGCCATAGCGCTCGCTAGTACGGGATGTCGCACGCCCACAAGCTACGCGACCGCAGACGACCCGCACAAGATTCACGTGGGCATAGTGTTCGACATAGGCGGCAAGGACGACCGTTCGTTCAACGCAGCAGCGTGGACTGGAGTCAAATGCGCAGAGACCGGATTGCTACCAAACGGCCAGTCATGCGGAAAGCCAAAGCTGGACATCGTGCTGCGCGACGTTGAACCCGGCAACCCGACTTCCATAGAGCCTGCTATGCGCGCGTTCGCCGAGCGCCACTATGATCTGATTATCGGCGTGGGCTTTGCGCAAGCGCCCATCATGGAATCTGTCGCGCGCGATTACCCAAATATCAACTTCGCAATTGTTGACGGAGTAAGCCAACTGCCAAACGTCGCATCCCTGGTCTTCCGCGAGCACGAAGGCTCTTATCTGGTAGGCATGATAGCCGCGAAGACATCCAAGTCCGGCACTATAGGATTCATAGGCGGCATGGACATTCCGCTCATACACCGATTCGAGAAGGGCTACGAAGAGGGCGCGCGCGCGGTTAACCCGAACATACGCATCATTCAAAACTACGTTGGCGTCACAGACAGCGCGTGGAATAATCCCGGTAAAGGAAAAGAGCTTGCGCTGTCCCAGATAGGAAAAGGCGCAGACGTAATATTCACTGCTGCCGGTAATTCAGGTCTTGGAGCATTCGACGCCGTAGAGCAAGCAGGCACACAGAACGGTCGCGCCACGCACTTCGTCATAGGCGTTGATTCTAATCAGAACGGCGTCAAACCCGGCTTCGTCCTGACCAGCATGGTCAAGCGCGTTGACAACGCCGTCTACGACATAGTACAGCAGGTCGTCAATCATCAATTCAAAGGCGGCTTCCACGTTTTCGGCCTGTCCGAAGAGGGCGTAGGTTACGCCATGGACGACAACAACCGCTCGCTGATTTCGCCCGACGTGATTCTAGAAACAGAGGCCGCTAAGCAGAAAATAATCAACGGACAAATTAAAGTCACAGATGCAATGGCACAATAATAGTTTACAGTTTTTAGTTTTCAGTTTTCAGTTAGTTGATTGTCAGCAAGGTTTGTAGCTTTTTCTGAAAACTAAAAACTGTAAACTAAAAACTGCTTTCATGCTCGAACTAAGGAACATAACGAAGCGCTTCGGCGATGTGCTGGCGAATGACCATGTGAATATCAAGGTCAAGCCGGGGACGATTCATTCCATAGTGGGTGAAAATGGCGCGGGCAAGTCAACGGCTATGCGCATAGCCTACGGCTTCTACACGCCGGACAGCGGCGAGATTCTTGTTGATGGCGAGGTGCGAGAAATCCGCACGCCGCACGACGCGATTGCGCTCGGCATAGGCATGGTTCATCAGCATTTCATGCTGGTCGAGCCTATGACCGTTGCTGAGAATATTGTGCTAGGCGCTGAGCCGGGCACGACTGCCGCGCTCGATCTCAATAAGGCTGCATCGGAGATTCGCGCTCTCTCGGATGAGTTCAAACTGGCCGTTGATCCGCATGCGACGATTGAAACTCTTTCTGTAGGGCAACAGCAGCGTGTAGAGCTTCTCAAAGCGCTCTATCGTCATGCGCGCATTCTCATTCTGGATGAACCAACGGCTGTGCTGACTCCGCAAGAGGTTGAAGAGTTTTTCGCAATCTTGCGCCGCATGCGCGAGCAGGGCAAGACGGTCGTTATCATCACGCACAAGCTCTCGGAAGTGCTCGCAATCTCGGACGAAGTCACAGTGATGCGTGATGGTCGTGTTGTGGGCGAATTGAAGACGAGCGACACAAACGCAGCAGAGCTTGCGCGCCTTATGGTTGGACGTGACGTGCTCTTGCGCGTTGAGAAGCCTGAAGCGAAGGCGGGTGAGACTGTTCTGCGAGTACAGAACATGGTCGTTGCCGTAGCCGATGGTACCAGGCGCGTGAATGATGTTTCGTTTGAAGTTCGCGCGGGCGAGATTGTAGGTGTGGCTGGCGTCGAAGGGAATGGTCAGACAGAGTTGATCGAATCGCTGGCGGGATTAACGGCACAGTCGCGCGTAAGCGGTAAAGTTGATTTCGCAGGGCGCGATATTACGAACATGAGCGCACGCGACCGAAAAGAGTTGGGCATCGCTCACGTGCCGGAAGACCGACACCGTCGCGGTCTTCTTCTCGATTTCGATCTGGCCGAAAATTCTATTCTTGGGATTCATTATCGTCAGCCTGCGGTCACAGGTCTGGGCGGCATACTTCTGGATGAAAAGGGAATTGAGCGGCGCGCTCGGCAGGTTATAAAGGATTTCGACGTGAGACCGCCGAACCCTGATCTGCCTGCGCGCGCACTTTCGGGTGGCAACCAGCAGAAGCTAATCATAGGGCGCGAGTTTGAATTGAATCCCAAACTATTGCTCGTCTCGCAGCCCACGCGCGGCGTTGACATAGGCGCTATAGAATTCATTCACCGCAAATTGGTGGCCTTGCGCGACGCTGGATGCGCAGTCCTGCTTGTCTCCGCAGAGCTTGAAGAAGTCACTGCTCTGGCAGACCGCCTGCTCGTCATCTATCATGGCCAGATAGTCGGCGAAGTTGACCCCAAGCAGACCAGCAACGAAGAGATAGGATTGCTTATGACGGGAGGAAAAAAGCAGTGACAAGAAACAGTTTTCAGTTTTCAGAAATAAGAGAAATGCTTTTACTGAAAACTGAAAACTAAAAACTAAAAACTGAAAACTGTTTCTTGTCACTCGTCACTGTTCTTATGAAGCATTTACGCGAACTGCTCTTTCCGTTGATTGCCGTTATCGCAGCCTTTGTGGTGGGCGGCATCTTCGTGCTGGCGATAGGCGATAGCCCCATAAAGGCATATAGCGAGTTGATAGGTAATGCTTTCGCCTGGCCTGACGGTATAGGCTATACGCTTTTCAATGCTACGCCGCTGATTTTTACGGGGCTTGCTGTTGCTGTGGCTTTCCGTTGTGGCTTGCTGAACATAGGGGCGGAAGGGCAGTTGTACGTCGCTGCGTTTGCGACCGCGTGGGTTTCTATGAAGTTCGGCGGAGTGGTCGTTGACGTGTTCGGGCAGAAGGTTAGCTATTCGTGGATGACGCTTCCCGCGGTGATTCTAGTTCCACTGGCGATATTCGCTGCGATTTTTGCTGGCGCATTCTGGGGCGCGATTCCAGGCTTCCTGAAAGCTCGCTTCGGCTCGCACGAAGTCATCAACACCATCATGTTGAACTTCATAGCCGTCGCGCTCTGTAGCTACTTCACGCAGTATCACTACAAAGTTCCCGGCGACCCGATTATGCAATCCGCGCCGATTGGAGAAAGCGCGCACATAGCGCACTTGGGAAAATTTATTCCAGGTTTGCCGGAGCGCATTCCTGTAAACCTTGCATTTATTCTCGCGCTCATAGCGTGCGCGCTCGTTTACGTCTTTCTGTGGAAGACCAAGTGGGGCTACGAGATTCGCGCGACGGGCGCGAACCCCAGCGCAGCCGAGTATGGTGGAATCTCTGTTCGCAAGCAGATAGTTCTTGCTATGGCCGTATCGGGCGGGCTGGCCGGAATGGTCGGGATTAACGAAGTGCTTGGCTATCATCATCGCTACTACGACGGCTTCTCGGATAACTACGGGTTCACAGGAATTGCTGTGGCGCTTCTTGGTCGCAATCATCCTGTGGGCGTTCTGCTTGCCGCGATTCTTTTCGCCATACTGCTGCGCGGCGGGATTTTCGTTGACGCATTCACAGATCACGTCTCAAAAGACATAGTTCAGATTCTACAAGCGCTCGTCATACTCTTTGTCGCAGCCGGAGCGCGTTATCGCGGCTCACTCAACGTGTTCGGCCTGCTGAAGAGATCGAAAGTGTGAGAAGAACAGTTTTCAGTTTTCAGCAATCAATTGTAGAGCGAAGATTAACCACTAATGTTGCTCAATCAAGATTGCTCTTCTGAAAAACTGAAAACCGAAAACTGAAAACTAAAAACTGAAAATCATGCGTGACCTTTTCAACATAGGGCTTCTTCTCTCGACTATCAGGTTGGCGACGCCGCTGATTCTGGCGGCGCTCGGCGGGCTGTATTCCGAAAGGTCTGGCGTCATCAATATTGCGCTGGAAGGGTTGATGCTGGCCGGTGCTTTCACGGCTGCGTCCGTCACGCATTATCTTCAAAACCCCTGGGCGGGATTGATTGCAGCAATCTGCGCGGGCGTCCTGATTGCCTCGATTCACGCCATCGCGTGCATACGCTTCAAAGCAGATCAAGTGGTGACGGGCACGGCGATTAACATATTGATGATTGGGCTTCCGCCGTTCATCAGCGGCGCGCTATTTCTTTCGACAGGCTCTACGCCACAAATACCTGTCAATAAGCTTATACCCTGGACGCCTGTTGTCATAGCCTTCCTGCTGGTCTTCGTTACGTGGTATGTACTTTACAAAACGCCGTTCGGTTTGCGTCTTCGCGCGGTCGGAGAAAACCCTGGGGCTGCGGACGCGGCTGGCATAAGTGTTACGAAAATTCGTTACGCTGGCGTGCTGCTATCGGGCGCGCTCGCAGGAATTGGCGGGGCTTATCTTTCAATCGGACAGTCGTCGCTCTTTACGCGCAACATGACTTCGGGGCGCGGCTTTATAGCGCTGGCCGCGCTCATCTTCGGAAAGTGGCGACCTGTTCAGACTATGCTAGCGTGCTTGCTCTTCGGATTCACTGATGCCATAGCCATTCAACTTCAGGGCGTCCGATACGGCGGCGAAGAGATTCCGAACCAGTTCATTCAGATCATTCCGTACCTGCTCACCATCATAGTGCTCGCAGGCTTCATAGGCACTTCAAGAGCGCCGCGCGCTTTGGGCCAACCTTACGAGAAGGAGAGATGAGCGCCGAAACACTTTACGAGCGGGTTGAGCACGCTGCGCGAACCGTTCGAGCGCGGCGCGACGAAGACATTAGCGTGGCGCTCGTTCTTGGAAGCGGCCTGGGAGCTTTCGCAGACGATCTTGAAGATGCGCTCGCCGTTCCCTATTCAGAAATCCCTGGGTTCGCTCGTCCTACGGTTGAAGGTCACGCAGGGCGTCTAGTCATAGGACGAGTTGACGGCCTGACTTTGGCTGTGATGCAGGGTCGCTTCCATTATTACGAGGGCTACAGCTTTGACGAAGTGACGTTCCCGGTCAGGATGCTTGGGCTTCTGGGCATTCAGTCTCTCATCCTGACGAACGCTGCGGGCGGCATCAACATAGAGTTCGATCAGGGCGCGCTCATGGTCATCAGCGATCACTTGAATCTAATGGGCATCAACCCTTTGCGCGGCGCGCATGACGAACGTTTCGGCGCGCGCTTCCCGGACATGACGGAAGTGTATGACCGCGAGTTTCAGGAGATAGCCATAGAAGAAGCCAACCAGATGGACGTGGCGATTCGGCGTGGTATTTACGCAGCCCTGACAGGCCCAAGCTACGAAACGCCAGCAGAGATTCGCATGCTGCGCACGCTAGGCGCTGACGCCGTAGGCATGAGCACAGTGCCCGAAGCAATCGTTGCACGCCAGATGGGCATGAAAATCCTTGGCATCTCCTGCATCACGAACCTCGCGGCGGGTCTGGTGGATCATCCAATCAATCACGAAGAGGTAATGGAAGCAGGCGCGCGCGTCCGCGACACCTTCAAGCAACTGCTGCGCAGAATTATTCCAAGACTGAAAAGCAGTGATGAGTGATAAGTGATAAGAAAGAAGAAGAACGAAAAGCTTTTCACTGAAAACTGAAAACTAAAAACTGAAAACTGCTCTTATCACTTATGATAATTGGCATTTGCGGCGGCACTGGATCAGGCAAGACTACTGTGGCGAACAGGATTCTGGAATCCGTTAGCGCGCAGGACGTGGCGTTCATACAGCAGGATTCGTACTACCGCAATCTGAAAGACATGCCGCTTGATTACCGCCATCAGGTTAACTTCGATCACCCGGACGCGCTTGACAACGACCTGCTCGTGAATCACATCAGAAGATTGAAGGCTGGCGAGCCTGTAGAGCTTCCCGTCTACGACTTCAAGACGCATTCGCGGATGAACGAGACTCTTCCGCTTGACCCAAAGCCGATTGTGATTATCGAAGGCATACTCATCTTCACAGACCCTCGATTGCTTGAACAGATTGATATAAAAATTTTCGTAGAGACGCCGGACGACATACGCTTCATACGCAGACTTCGTCGCGACATTGACGAGCGCGGGCGCACCCTGGAATCTGTCATAGAACAATACTTAGCAACGGTGCGCCCCATGCACATGCAGTTCGTCGAGCCATCGAAGCGCTACGCGGATGTCATTATTCCAGAAGGCGGGTACAATTTAGTCGGCATTGATCTTATCAGCGGAAAGGTGCGCGAGCGTCTGGCGCAGGCACTTGCGGGCACAGGAGGGAAAGTTTGAGCGAACTTGACGAGGGGAAATTAATTGAGGCCGCGCGGCGCGTGCGAGAATTGTCCGTTGCGCCATTCTCGAATTTCAAAGTCGGCGCGGCGGTCGAAACCGAAGACGGGAAAATCTACACGGGCTGCAACATTGAAAGCGCAAGCTACGGGCTGACGGTCTGCGCCGAGCGCGTAGCAATCTGGAAAGCTTTATCCGAAGGCGAGCGACGATTCAAAGGGCTTGCCGTCGTCACAGGCACAGAGCAGCTAACGCCACCGTGCGGCACATGCCGACAGATCATCTGGGAATTTTGTCGAGACACGACAGTTGTGCTTGCGAATCTCAATGGCGATTCGCAAACAGTGAGAATGAGCGAACTGCTACCGCGCGCATTCGACGCTAGATTTCTTAAAGAGGCCACGAGAGAGAAATGAGCCTGCAATCAACTACCGCACTGCTGCTTATCTTTTTGCTTTGCTTCCCCTTTCTGGCTCTGGCACAAGGCCGCCGCTCGCGCGTTGACATAATCGTGCGCGGCGGAACAGTCGTCACTATGGATGCCGAGCGCCATGTCATAAGAAACGGCGCGGTCGCCATACGCGCGGGGCGCATCGTAGCGGTCGGCGAGCAGGCGGAAATTGATAGAAAGTATATTGCGCCTGATGTGATTGATGCGACCGGCAAGGTTGTGATTCCCGGTCTAATCAACGGCCACACGCACATACCTATGACTCTGTTTCGTGGTCTCGCGGATGACATGGATTTGAACGAGTGGCTTACGAAATACATTTTTCCGGCTGAGGCAAGAAACGTCACGGAAGATTTCGTGCGCGCGGGCACACAACTTGGGCTGGCCGAGATGATTCGCGGCGGCACAACCACCTACTGCGACATGTACTACTTCGAGGATGCAGTCGCTGACGAGACAGAGCGCGCTGGCGTTCGCGGCATTTTAGGCGAAACCATCATTGATTTTCCAGTAGCTGATAACAAGACGAACGCTGAGGCTATGGCCTACACGGAGAGATATGTAAAGAAGTGGAAAGGGAATCGCTTGATAACTCCCGCAATCGCCCCGCACGCTCCTTACACAGTTTCAGAAGAGCATTTGAGGGCGATTCGAGCTTTCTCAAATCGCACGGGCGCGCCCATTGTCATTCACGTGGCCGAGACTAAAAAGGAGGTGGCCGACATCACGCGCGATCACGGGGCGTCGCCCGTCACCTATCTGGATCGCATAGGTTTTCTGAACGACCGAGTGATTGCCGCGCACATGGTCTATCCCACGGAAGATGAACTTGCCATTCTGAAGCGGCTGAACGTAGGCATCGTTCACAACCCGCAGTCGAATATGAAACTTGCTTCAGGGGTTGCGCCAGTGCCTCAGATGCTGGCCGGGGACATGAGCCTTGGGCTTGGGACGGACGGCGCTGCGTCTAACAACGACCTGAATATGTGGGAGGAGATGGACACGGCGGCCAAGCTTCATAAAGTATTCACGGGCGACCCGCGCGTTGTTTCCGCCGAGCAGGCTTTCGAGATGGCTACTATACGCGGCGCTCGTGCGCTTCATATGGAGCATGAAATAGGTTCTATTGAGCGTGGAAAGCGTGCAGACATTGTAATCGTTGACCAGGATTCACTGAATCAAACCCCTTTTTACAATATCTATTCCGACTTGGTTTATTCTACCAAGGCAGCCGACGTGCGCACTGTAATCATCGAAGGACGTGTGGTTATGCGCGACCGAAGGTTGCAAACTCTCGACGAAAACGCTATAAAGCAACGCGCACGCATCTTTCGCGAGCGCATCTTGCGGAGTTTAGCCCCTCAAGGCTCGCAGCCAAGCGGAAACTAATTCACAGAGGCTTGTTTTAAGTCATAGGGTTAAAGCCTTAACCGAGCGCGTACAATTTTAATGCGCGCAGGTTGGGGAAAGCCTTAAGGCTCGCCCGGCCTCTTTTGTATGGAGTATTTGTAGTGAATTGTAATCCCCAACGCAATACAATCTGGCTATCCCTCGTCGCACTGATTCTGTTCTCATCTGTAGCCGCGAAAGCTCAGACTCAACCAGCGCAACCCGCTCAACCAACTCAACCCGACCCGGAGGTTGTGCAGAAGAGGCTGGATCGTGCGCGCGCGCTTTCCGCGTCTCACAATCTACCGGCTGCGGCTCTTGAGCTTGATTCAATCATCAGCGCAACGAACGACGACACAGTGCGGGAAATAGCCCGTCTGATGCTGATGGGGATTTACCTTGAGGAGGCCGATTACACACGCGCAGATGCGCTGCTGGTCGCAACATACAAGGCGCGCACATCGAACAATGAATCTTCGCAGCGTGCTTACTTCGCACTGGCTGGACAGACTGTGAACGGCGCTCGCGCGCATCTTGAGCGCTACCGTTCGTTCGGCATCAACATCGCCGACAGGGATTTGCCGCAGGAAGCTCTAAATGATCTTGATCGAATACGGTTGCTGCTCGAACGGGTTGCGGAGCAGGCCAAAGAGATAAGCGACGCGAACACGCGCAGCACTGACGCAGCAGCCTTGCTCGAAGATGTTATAAGCGTGCGTTCGACTCTAGCGCGTGACGAGGCTGACCGCCAGCACTGGCAGCGAGAGTTCGCAGACGCTCGACAGCGCCTTGCTACATCAGAAGCGCGCATCAATCCTGCATTAGTTGCTACGAATCATCCTGTGAACACGCAGCCTCAAGCTATAGCGACAAGCACAGCGCAGCCCGCTTCAAACAGCACTCAACAAACAGCAACGCCTGCGCCTGCTGCATCGCCTGAGCGCACGACCTCTGCTGCCGCCGCGCCGATAACAACAACTACTGCGCGCGAGGCGCACAGGCCACAAACGCAGCCTCAACAGGCTGCCCCTTTGCCAAGCCCGCAAAGTAGCGGCGGGAGCGCTGCTCAGGCGCCTAAGACTTTGAACATAGGGTCTCTTGCAGAGAGGGCTAACGTCACGGGAATGGTGGTCGTCTACATTGAAGTTGATGAGAGGGGCGCTGTTGTAAATGTTCTGAAAGTAACAGGACCTCAGATGCTACGTCAGGCTGCGATTGACGCCGCGCGGCGCTGGCGCTTCCAGCCCGCTATGGTGGACGGCCAGCCCGCACGCATGTCCGGTTATCTCTCCTTTAATTTCACACTCTAATAAATAAGGCAAAAGTAAAAAGGTAAAGGGCAAAAGTCAGGCGGAAACCATTCTTTAATTAAAATGCTTTTGTCCGCACCTTTGCCTTTTACCTTTTTACTTTTGCCTTTCGCTAATCTTGACTTAAAAGTAAGGTATGATATAATCCCTTCAAATCCTGAAACTTAAGGATTATTTGATGAAGGTTTCGGCGCAGGAAGAATACGGGCTTCGATGCCTGGTGCAACTGGCTGGCTTGAAGGATGGCGAGTCGTTGACGCTCGCGCAGATGGCTGGGCGCGAGGGCATTTCCGTTGCGAACGCGGGAAAACTTTTGTGGATTTTGAGCAAGGCTGGGCTTGTGCAATCGCTCAGAGGAACAAAGGGTGGTTATTACCTTGCGCGCCCGGCTTCGGAGATTTACCTGAGCGAGATTATTCGCGTGATGGACGAAGAGGAGATAAGTGGTCACTGCAAGAGCTACACGGGCGTGCTTGACGAGTGCGTGCATACGAGCGACTGCGGAATTCGTCCCGTCATTATGAGCATACATGAGATTGTGCAGGAGTCGCTCTCGAAAATTACACTGGCGCAGCTTGTTGGGTCAGAGAAGAACGTTGACGCCACGCTGCATCAGATTCAAAGCTTTCAGTCGCGACGCGACGCTGAAGCACATTAGCCCGAAAATTTTTACTTAGACCGAATCAATAAGATGAGCAACATAGAGCTACTTACAAACAGGGAATACAAATACGGGTTCGTGACAGACATTGAATCCGAAACGATTCCAAAGGGACTGACGGAAGATACGATCCGACTCATCTCTGCAAAGAAGCAGGAGCCTGAGTGGATGCTTGAGTTTCGTCTGAAAGCCTATCGCCAGTGGCTGACGATGAAGGAGCCGCGCCATTGGCCCAATATTAAATATCCCGAAGTTAATTATCAGGACGTTATCTACTACAGCGCGCCGAAGCAAAAGGTAAACAAGGCGAGCCTTGACGAAGTTGATCCTGAGCTTCTGCGTACGTTCGAGAAGCTAGGCATACCTCTTCAAGAACAGAAGCAGTTGGCGGGCGTAGCCATTGACGCTGTCTTCGATTCCGTTTCGGTTGCAACTACTTATAAAGAGAAACTGAAGAAGCACGGTGTAATCTTCTGTTCATACACCGACGCGATTAGGGATTACCCTGAGCTTGTCAAAAAGTATCTAGGCTCCGTAGTCCCGGTCGGCGACAACTACTTCGCCGCCTTGAACAGCGCTGTCTTCTCTGACGGCTCATTCGTCTTCGTACCGAAGGGGGTACGCTGTCCAATGGAGCTTTCAACCTACTTCCGAATAAACAATCAGGAGTCTGGACAGTTCGAGCGCACCCTCATCATCGCCGAAGAGGGTGCGTCTGTGTCGTACAACGAAGGCTGTACCGCGCCCAAGTTCGACAAAAACCAACTGCACGCCGCAGTGGTCGAGTTGGTTGCTCTTGATGATGCCGAGATTAAATATTCGACTGTGCAGAACTGGTATGCGGGCGATGAAGAGGGCAAGGGCGGCATCTACAATTTTGTTACGAAGCGCGGCAAGTGCGCCGGAAGAAATTCAAAGATTTCGTGGACTCAGGTCGAGACGGGTTCTGCGATCACTTGGAAATATCCTTCCTGCATCTTGCAGGGCGAGAACTCGATTGGCGAGTTCTATTCCGTCGCGCTCACCAACCATTCGCAGCAGGCCGACACGGGCACGAAGATGATTCATCTGGGCAAGAACACGCGCTCTACTATCATCTCGAAAGGCATCTCGGCAGGAAAGTCTAATAACAGCTATCGCGGGCTTGTGAAAGTGATGCCGAAGGCAGAGGGCGCGCGCAACTACACGCAGTGCGATTCAATGTTGATAGGCTCGCGCTGCGGCGCTAACACCTTCCCGTACATAGAAGTGATGAACAACACGGCGCGCGTAGAGCACGAGGCTTCCACCTCGAAGATAAGCGAGGAGCAGTTGTTCTACTTGCAGCAGCGCGGCATTTCACAGGAGGACGCAGTAAGCCTGATCATCAACGGCTTCTGCAAAGCGGTCTTTCGGGAACTGCCTATGGAATTTGCCGTTGAAGCCCAGCGCTTGCTCGGATTAAAACTTGAAGGAAGCGTAGGGTAAAGCAGTGATGAGTGATGAGTGATAAGTGATGAGAAAGAGCGGAAAGTTTTTCTCTCATCACTTATCACTCATCACTAAATTTTTGAGGAGCAAAAATTTCAGTGTTAGAGATTCGCGATTTGCACGCTAGTATTGAGGGGAAAGAGATATTGAAGGGAATTAGCCTCTCGATTAATAAAGGCGAAGTGCACGCCATAATGGGGCCGAACGGGTCTGGGAAATCAACGCTGGCGAAAGTGCTGGCGGGGCATCCGCAGTACGTGGTGACTAAGGGCGAGGTGCTTTACGAGGGGCGCAATCTGCTTGAGATGCCGCCGGACGAGCGCGCGCGCGAGGGAATTTTTTTAGCTTTTCAATATCCGGTTGAAGTGCCGGGCGTGTCTAACTCGCAGTTCCTGCGCCTTGCCTACAATGAGAAACAGAAACATCTGAATGAAGAGGAGCTTGATCCGCTTGAGTTCAAAGATTTATTGAAAGAGCGCGCACGGATTGTTGAGATGGACGAGAGCTTCATGAATCGCTCTGTGAACGAAGGCTTTTCGGGCGGAGAGAAAAAACGTAACGAGATTTTGCAGATGGCCGTGCTTGAGCCGAAACTGGCCGTTTTGGATGAAACAGATTCCGGCCTGGACATTGACGCGCTGCGCATAGTAGCTGGCGGCGTCAACAAACTTCGCACACCTGAGAATGCAATCGTTCTGGTCACGCACTATCAGCGTCTTCTGAATTACATAGTGCCGGATTACGTTCACGTTCTGGCGGGCGGGCGCATTGTGCGCGAGGGCGGAAAAGAACTTGCGCTTGAACTGGAAGAGAAGGGTTACGACTGGATTAAGAACATGGGCACGGAGAGGAGCGGGGCAGTTAAAGAAAAAAGCTTTATGGAAGAATTACAAGAGTTATGATGGCCGCCCCAGATGATTTAAGGAAAATGTCAACGCAGATTTTTACAGAAGAGAACTCCTATTCGCTAGCTCATCAAGAGTTGCAGGAAGAGCCGGGGCGTGTAGCTTCATGGGTGAAGCGGCTGCGAGACGAGGCGTTCGAGAGCTTCGCGCATTCTGGTTTTCCAACCACAGAGCAGGAAGAATGGAAATACACGAACGTCGTTCAGATTGCGAAAGCAAAGTTCGAGCCTTTTATTAAGAGCGATGCCGACGAGGGTATAACACAGAAACAGATTGCCCCGTTCATTTACGAAGAGGCGAATTCCAGCCGCCTCGTCTTCATCAACGGCATCTTCAACGAGCGACTCTCTTCGCTCGAAAGTTTGCCGGGCGAAACGGTCGCAGTTGATCTGGCTAGAGCATTGACTGAAAGTGAGCAGGCAGAGATTGTGCGCGAGTATCTGGCTCGCAGCGCTGACGTTGACGGAAATCCCTTCACGGCTCTTAACACTGCATTCCTTTCTGGCGGCGCTTTTCTCTTCTTTCCAGCAGGCGTGGTGGTCGAGAATCCCATTCATCTGCTTTTCATTTCATCTGCCGAAAATTCGCGCTTCGCTTCATTCCCGCGCGTGCTGATTGTCGCAGGGCGTGGAAGTTCTGCTACTGTGATAGAAAGCTACGCGAGCTTGAAACAAGGTGAATATTTTACAGACGCTGTGGTCGAAGTCGTCATAGAGGACGACGCGCGCATTGAGCATTACAAAGTTCAGAACGAGAGCGAAAAGGCATTCCATGTTGCGCGCACTATCGCTGAGCTTGGCCGTAACAGCAGTTACAATTCCACCGTTATCACGCTCGGCGCTCGTCTTTCGCGTCACGACATCTCTGTGAATTTCAACCATGAAGGCGCTGAATGCTGGGTTGACGGTCTTTATATAGTCGAAGACGGCCAGCACACAGACACGCATTCAGTGATTGACCACAAGCTGCCGCACTGTACAAGCCGCCAGCTTTACAAGGGAATTCTGAACGGAAAATCGCGCGCCGTCTTCAACGGCAAAGTCTTCGTGCGGCAGGGAGCGCAAGGGACAGACGCAATGCAGACGAACAGGAATTTGATGCTCTCAAACGACGCGCGCGTGGATACAAAGCCGCAGTTGGAAATTTTCGCGGACGACGTAAAATGCGCGCATGGCGCGACCGTTGGGCAATTAGAAGAGGAAGAGCTTTTCTATCTTGTAAGCCGTGGGCTTCACACAGAGCTTGCCAGAAATCTTCTGACCTACGGGTTCGCAGAAGAGGTTGTGGAAAAAATTAAGATTGATTCCATCAAGGCGCAGTTGGACGAAGCGGTTCTGAACCGGCTGCACGCTCGTCTTGAGGCGCAGTAATTTTCATAAAATGATAGCAACTGAGAAGACAGTCGAACAGGAACAGCCCATCTCAAACATCGAATGGGATGTCGAGCGCGTGCGCGAGGATTTCCCGGTCTTGAGCCAGACTGTGAACGGTAAGCCTCTGGTCTATCTTGATAACGCTGCGTCTTCGCAAGTTCCGCAGGTTGTAATTGATCGCGGCTCTAAATATCTTCAGGAAGAGCACTCGAACATTCATAGAGGCGTGCATTACTTGAGCCAGCGCGCGACGACCGCCTACGAGGGAGCGCGCGAGAAGGTGCGCCGCTTCATCAATGCGCGGGACTCGCGCGAATGCATCTTCGTGCGCGGCGCAACCGAAGGCATCAATCTGGTGATGCACGGCTACGGACGAAAATTCGTGGGCGAGGGCGACGAGATAATCATCTCCGCTATGGAGCACCACGCGAACATTGTTCCCTGGCAGATGCTCTGCGAAGAGAAAGGCGCGCATCTTCGCGTCATTCCAATCAACGACGCTGGCGAGCTAATCTTGGACGAGTACGACGCGCTTTTGAACGAGCGAACAAAACTTGTAGCCATCGCGCACATCTCTAACGCTTTGGGCACTGTCAATCCTGTGAAAGAGATAGTTGCGCGCGCGCACAAGATGGGCGTGCCAGTGCTTGCTGATGGAGCGCAGAGCGCGCCGCACATGGTCGTTGACGTTCAGGATTTAGACTGCGACTTCTTCGCTTTCTCAGGCCATAAAATGTTTGCGCCTACGGGGAGCGGCGTTGTTTACGGCAAGCGTGAGCTTCTTGAAAAGATGAACCCGTTCCAGGGCGGCGGCGACATGATTCGCACGGTCACTTTCGAGAAGACAACTTATGCCGGCCTGCCCAACAAATTCGAGGCGGGCACTCCTGCCATCGCTTCACAGATTGGATTGGGCGCAGCGATTGATTATCTGAATTCAATCAACCGTGAACAGGCAGTAGCTTACGAACATGAGTTGCTGCGTTATGCGACCGAGAAGATTTCATCAATTGAGGGCGTGCGCATCATTGGAACTGCGCGCGAGAAGGCCAGCGTGCTTTCGTTCATCGTCGAAGACGTTCACCCGCACGACATAGGCACAATCCTGGATCAAGAGGGCATAGCTGTTCGAGCAGGTCATCATTGCGCGCAACCCGTCATGCAGCGCTTCCAGGTTCCCGCGACCGCACGCGCCTCCTTCGCCTTCTACAACACCAGAGAGGAAGTTGACACGCTCGCCCGCGCGATTGAAAAAGTGATTGAGGTGTTTTCGTAAATGGTAAATAGTAAATGGTGAATAGAAGAACTCTTTTCTCCATTTACCATTCACCATTTACCATTTACCGCTATGTCCGAACTCAGCGAACTCTACCAGCAGGTCATTCTGGACCATAACAAGAAGCCGCGTAACTTTCGTAAAATCGAGCAGGCAGACCGAACCGCCGAAGGTTTCAATCCTCTGTGCGGCGACCAGCTAACCGTTTACATGCAGTTGGAAGACGATGTTGTGAAGGACATAAGTTTCGAGGGTTCTGGCTGCGCAATCTCTAAGGCTGCGGCTAGCATGATGACGCAGAGTGTTAAGGGGAAGAGCAGGGAAGAGGCCGAAGCCCTGTTCGACGAATTTCACCGCATGGTGACGGGCGAGTTGGACGAGAAGACGACGCCGAATCGTCTTGGTCGGTTGACTATCTTTGCGGGCGTGCGCGATTACCCGGCGCGAGTCAAATGCGCAAGCCTCTCATGGCACACCATGCACGCGGCGCTACACGGTGAGGAAACAATCTCAACGGAATAGCTCAATTTGCGTGATCGGAAGTCTTAAGCCGTCTTTAGACAGCGACAGCATAAAGCCCAGCCCGTGAGGGCTGGGTTAAGATAGTAAAGATTAATCAAGCCCGCGTGAGCGGGCGACAGAGCAGTAATAATCAAATCTCTGTCGCCCGCTCACGCGGGCTTGATTATCTTTTGCTAACGCCAACCCAGCGCTAACGCACTGGGCTTTATGCTGTCGCCCGCTTGCGCGGGCTTTATGCTGTTTGTCTCTTCACTCCTTCCGCTTCTTTTTTTTTAGAATCTAAAAGGGCATAATGCTCCCAACCATTTTCATCTTGTCGGAGTCAAACTTTGAAGATAGTCCGTCTTGAGTTGCGCGAGATTCGCCTGCCGCTCGTACATTTTTTTGAGACGAGCTTCGGGCGCACGACCGAGCGGCGCATCTTGCTTGTGCGCGTTGAGGATGAGACGGGCGCGGAAGGCTGGGGCGAGTGCACTGCGGGCGAGGGGCCTTTTTATTGTGAAGAGTGGACGGAAACGGCCTGGAATACTATCGCCGGTTATTTGATGCCTATGGTCGCAGGCCGTGAGGTTGAGAGCGCGTCGGAAGTTAATAGTTTGATGAAGGCCGTGCGCGGAAATCGAATGGCGAAGGCTGCGGTCGAAACCGCGTGCTGGGATTTGGAAGCAAAACGAGCGGGCGTGCCGCTATGGAAACATCTGGGCGGCGTTCGTGGCGAGATAGCGTGCGGCGTCTCAATAGGTATTCAAGAGACTGTGGACGCGCTTCTCGAAAAAATTCAAAGGGAGACGGATGCCGGATACCAGCGCATCAAGATTAAGATTAAGCCGGGTTGGGATACGGCTGTTCTTGAGAAAGTCCGCGAAAACTTTCCAGACATTCAATTGATGGGCGATGCGAATTCGGCTTACACACTTGCCGACACTGAAATCTTCCGCGAGATGGAAAAGTTTAATTTGATGATGATAGAGCAGCCGCTCGCCTACGACGACATTTTCGATCACGCGAAGTTGCAGCAGCAGATTAAGACGCCAATCTGTCTTGACGAATCAATACGAACGCCGTCGGACGCCGAGCACGCTATTGAAATCGGAGCATGCCGCATAATCAACGTGAAGCTTGGGCGCGTAGGCGGGCACGCGGAAGCTAAGAGGGTCGAGCGCGTGACGCGCGAGCGCGGTGTTCCCGTCTGGTGCGGCGGGATGCTTGAATCCGGTGTGGGGCGCGCGCACAACATTGCTATGTCCACGCTCGAAAACTTTCGACTTCCGGGCGATGTTTCCGCGAGCGCGCGCTACTGGGAAGAGGACGTTGTTGATCCGCCTGTGACCGTCACGCCGCTAGGAACGATTAAAGTGCCGGACGCACCGGGAATTGGTTTTGCGGTGAAGATCGCGCGCATTGATGAATTAACAGTGCGACGGGAGAGCAAAGGCTAGAGGTTAGAGAAAGATTTCAAATCTCAAATTTGAGATTTCAGATTCAGATTTCGTCAGCGGTCACTGACCTCCGATCTCTGACCTCTATGTTGAGCACATAGCTATAAATGTCGTTTCGAGAAATCAAGACATCGCAGGCGAAAGAACTGCTCGAATATTTCACGCGGCGTGAGCGAGAGTTTCTTAAATTCACTCGCGCGCTCGTTGAGACGGAATCTCCTTCTGGATACGTCGAGGGAATTCGCGCCGTAGTTGCTCTGTTGGCAGACTATGCGCGAGTGATTGACGGCGTGACTTCCGTTGAGCGGATCGAGAGCGAGCAATATGGTGAGCATTTGCGAGTGCGTGCGTTCGACACGATTAGCGATGCAGAGCAAATCTTAATCGTTGGGCATACAGACACAGTTCACGAACTGGGATCGTGGAAAAATCTCTGGCGTGAGGCGCAAAAGTGCGTATTCGCGCCGGGAATCTTCGACATGAAAGCCAATTGCGCTCTAGCCATTGAAGCAATCCTCGCACTCTCCGTTCTGAATTTGAGACCGCAACGGCCTGTTGTCCTGCTGCTCACATGTGATGAGGAGATTGGCAGCATGTCCGGTCGTCCTTTGATTGAGGAAGAGGCGAAAAGGGCCGCGTGTGCGCTTGTGCTTGAGCCTCCTGCGGCGGGAGGCCGTGTGAAGACAGAGCGAAAGGGGACTGGAATATTCACGCTCGAAGCAAGAGGACGCGCGGCTCACGCTGGGCTTGAGCCTGAGAAGGGTGCGAGCGCCGTCCTGGAAATAGCGCGCCAGATAGAGCGGCTGCATTCTTTGAATGATGCTGCACAGGGCACGACCATTAATGTTGGCACGGTGCAAGGTGGAACTAGAGTCAACGTTGTTGCTGCGGAAGCAAAGGCTGAGATTGATGTACGCTTCAGCACTGCGACTGAAGCGAAGCGAATCAACGAAGCGATTCGCAACCTGAAACCTTTCGACGAGCGTGTGCAGTTAACCGTAAGCGGCGGCATCAACCGCCCGCCGCTTGAACGATCCGCAGGAGTCGTAGAACTCTACAATCATGCGCGTAGCGTAGCTTCCGCGTTCGATTACGAATTGGGCGAGGCGCGCGTTGGAGGAGCTTCTGACGGAAATTTCGTGGCCGCCGTGGGAACTTCGGTGCTCGACGGACTGGGCATTGATGGAGACGGCGCGCACGCCGCACACGAGCATATCAAGACGGAAGACATAGCGCGGCGAGGAGCGCTGCTTGCGGGTTTGCTTGCGACCTTATGAAGATTGCTACGTGGAATGTTAACTCTATAACGGCGCGTCTTCCTGTAGTAACTAAGTGGCTTGAGACAGAGCGCCCGGACGTTCTGTGTCTTCAGGAGATTAAGTGCATTGACGAAAAGTTTCCGGCTGAAACGTTTTCTGAAATGGGTTATCAATCGAAAACATTCGGGCAGAGGACTTACAACGGCGTGGCTATTCTTTCCCGCAAGCCTATTGAAACGGTCGAGCGCGGTTTCCCGGATGACGAAGAAGGCGCGCACGCTCGTCTTCTTTCCGCTATGATCAATGACATTCACGTCGTAAACGTTTACATTCCGAACGGGGCTTTCGTAGGCTCGGACAAGTACGCTTTCAAACTGAAATGGATGCGACGGCTTCGCTCGCTCTTTGATGAACGATACAAAAGGAGCGGGCGGGTTCTGCTCTGCGGCGACTTCAATGTCGCGCCGGAAGAACGTGATGTTCACGATCCTGAGTTGTGGGAAGGGCGCGTGCTTTTTAGCCGACGAGAGCGCGAAGCTCTTGCGCACATAAAAGAGTGGGGATTCGTGGACGCATTCCGACAGCACACGGAAGAGGGCGGCCATTATTCGTGGTGGGATTATCGGCAGGGAGCTTTTCGGCGCAACGCAGGCTTGCGCATTGACCACATATGGGTGTCTAAACCATTGGCGGAAAAATGCACAGCTTCATGGATTGACAGAGAGCCGCGCGCATGGGAACGCCCGTCGGATCACACGCCGGTTGTGGCAGAGTTCAAGTGATTTTGGATTTTAGATTTTGGATTTTGGATTGGCGCGGTAATTGAGCAAGTGAAGTTAAGGCTCACACCAGTGCCACGCTAGTTCTTAATCCAAAATCCAAAATCTAAAATCCAAAATTCATGATGGAGTTTGGCTATGGCAAAACATAACGGGGATGGATTGATGATGGCTGCTGCGGGCGTGGGTGGTTTTCTGGCGGCGCGCGCGTTGTGGAACTGGTGGCGCGAGTATGATCTGCGCGGGCGCGTTGTGTTGATTACGGGCGGGTCGCGTGGGCTGGGGTTGGTCATGGCGCGCGAGTTTGCGCGCGAAGGGGCGAGGCTTGCTTTATGTGCGCGCGATGTTGACGAGCTTGAGCGTGCGCGTGCCGATTTGATGAAGCGGGGCGCAGAGGTTTTCGTCTTTCCGTGTGACGTGACCGAAAAGGCGCAGGTCTGCGAAATGATTGAAGTTGTGCACGATCATTACGGCAGGATTGATGTGCTCGTCAATAATGCTGGCGTGATTCAGGTTGGGCCAATCGAGGTGATGACTGTAGAAGACTTCGACCAGGCCATGCGTGTTCATTTCTGGGGGCCGCTTTTTACTACGCTCGCAGTCCTGCCGGAAATGCGTCGGCGCAGAGAGGGGCGCATCGTCAACATCTCTTCAATAGGCGGCAAGATTAGCGTCCCGCACCTTGTTCCATACAGCGCCAGCAAGTTCGCGCTCGTGGGATTGTCAGAAGGTCTTCGGGCTGAATTGCAGAAGGACGGAATCGTTGTGACGACCGTTTGCCCTGGGCTGATGCGAACGGGCAGCCCGCGCAACGCTACTTTTAAGGGCAAGAACCGCGCAGAGTACGCATGGTTCAGCATAAGCGATGCGCTTCCTCTCTCTTCTATGATGGCAGAGCGAGCGGCGCGACAGATCATAGCGGCAACAAAGCGCGGCGACGCCGAAATCGTTCTCACCATTCAAGCCCAACTCGCGGTCAGATTCCATGCTCTCTTTCCCGGACTCACAGCAGATATGCTTGGGCTTATCAACAGACTCCTGCCCGCGCCGGGCGGCATAGGCAGGCGACGCGCGAAAGGAAAGGATAGCGGTTCCGAGCTTTCACCTTCATGGCTCACAGCCTTAAGCGATAAAGCTGCACAGAGAAATAATGAAGTGGCTTAGGGAACAAATTTCTATCTAATAAGCTCAAGCATGCGCACGATCAGTTTAGACATAATAGAGGGAGCGACGAAAGAGCGATAGTTATCCACGAAAACAGACGAAGCAGCACGAAATAAATTGACTCCTTCGTGTTGCTTCGTCTGTTTTCGTGGATAATTCACCTCATGTGAAATGTTTCATTCCATTTCTTCATTATTAATAGAGACAGTCGGCGAGAGTGAGCGCGTATACCGACAGTTTTCCGAAAAAGAGGGAGCGGCGACAAATCTGTCTGCGCTCTGCAATGGCTTGATGATTTAGGTTGACAAGTTCCGCCGGGCAAAGTATAAGTCACGACCGGAATTCACGGACGTACTTGAACCAAAGCGCTCCATCGAATCGGTAGAGCATTCGCATGAGCAACGATAGAAGCAAACCTTTGCCGCTCCACTCGCACGCTTTCGCGGCAAATCATGTTCTCTGCAATTTCTCACAAAGCTTTTTATAGTCCCGGCGGCTTCGGCAATTCCGGCCAGAGGAATTTCAGCAGAGCCTTTTCAAAATCACTTACTTTACTTCTGTCTTCAACTACACCTACGAAGGAGGAAGAAAAATGGCAGATACAAACGGAAGCGGCTCCATCGTGCTGCTCGACGTTGTTGGGAGCGACAAGGTGAGCCAGGCGTTCAAAGATAAGGTCGTGCAGATCGCTTCAGACCTGGGGACCAATCCAAACTTTCTGATGGCCGTGATGAGTTTTGAATCCGGCGGCACATTCAGTCCATCTGTAAAGAACGCTGCCGGAAGCGGCGCGGTCGGTCTCATTCAGTTCATGCCCCCAACGGCGAAGGGGCTGGGAACGAGCACGGCTGCTCTTGCTCAGATGACTGCCGAAGAGCAGTTGGATTTCGTCGCAAAGCACCTGAAGCCTTTTAAGAATCGCCTGAAGACCATTGAAGACGCATACATGGCTGTGCTCATGCCTTCGGCCATAGGCAAAGGCAGTAACCATGTGCTCTTCCGCAAACCCAGCAAAGCTTTCACACAGAACAGAGGACTTGACGTTGATAAAGACGGAGTGATTACTGTGGGCGAAGCAGCCGACAGGGTCAGAAAGAGATTGGGCGACGCGTCCACAGGCACAGCGACGGGCGAGATTCTTCGTCGCGGAATGAAAGGCCCTGAGGTCGGGCGTCTGCAAGACGAGTTGATTGACCTGGGCTACATGACTACGGCGCAGAAGCAGAGCGGCGTGGACAATTTCGGGCCGATAACCGAGGGCGCGCTCAAGCATTTTCAAGCAGACAATCATTTGGACGCTAACGGAACATTTGATCTTCCGACGCAAAGCGCTATTCGACAGATCAACGAGGGCGTCAAGCAGGGAAGCACAGGCCCAGTTGTTCAGGGGCTTCAGGACAGGCTAGTAGCGGTCGGCGGGATGACAATCGCACAGGTGAGCACAGGGATTGGAACTTTCGGGCTACAGACGGAAGGTGCGCTCAAGGCATTTCAGATGCAGCATGGCATGAATCCGCCTAGCGGCATTCTCACGGACGAGACTTACAAAGCTCTGCTTCTGGCCGCGCCCGACGCCATTCACAAACCGGAGCTATCGAGCAGCACTTCGATTGATGTTGTGCTGCCGGATTCCGGTATAGGTTACAAGACCTATAACCGCGAGCCTGGCGGCGCAGATCAGATAGGGCGCGCATCCACCATACGCAATGTTCAGCACCTTGGCGAACTGTGGAACGCAATACACCCTGACATAGTGGTAGCCATAGGCGACATTAGCCGCAAAGGCGGAGGTCCATTCCCTCCACACAAAACGCACAAGGACGGGCTTGATGTGGACATGAGGCCGCTCACAAATAACGGCGTCAACGAAGCAACTCAAGTCGGCGCAGGAAACTTTTCGCACGGGCGCACACGAGAGTTGATCCTGCTAATCAGGAATAACTTCCAGATTGAAGTCATCTTCTTCAACGATCCGCTGACGATCACCGAAGGGTTGACCAAACATGCTGCTGGTCACGGCAATCATGTCCACGTGCGTTTCAAAGCTTAAGCCGAAATAGCTATATGAGCATGAAGCCTTGATGAAACACCGCCTCGCTTGAGAAGAGGCATTTCATCAGGGCTTCATGCTTGCGCTCTCCCTAGATTGTTCGCTCTAAGATCATGTTGAGCTACGGGAGACAGGTCAGTACCGCCTGTGGTAGCGGGCGGGGGACAGAGGGATGAAGGATGAGGGATGAGGGATGAATAAGAAGGAGTAGTTGTGTCAACATGCAATTGACCTTATCTTACTCATCCCTCATCCCTCCGCCCTCATCCCTTCAATCTGATGGACATGTCAGGCTTTTCAAGGCTCACGATCAAGCACGGCCTCATACATTTTCTGGCAATGATTCATCGCATGCACCAGATTGCGCTGCCTACGGTCGAAGAGCATGTAGGCGAAGTCATCAAATGGGAGGCCGATAACGTCTTCGCTCTGTTTCCAGAAGTTGAGCAGGCTGTTGACGCCGCGATTGACATACTGAAACGTTTCTCTGCCGCGAACACAATGCTTCCAGAAGAGATGGACCTTTATGGAAAATTCGGCATTGGCTACGGCGAAACTTTAATCGTGGAGCGCGAAGACCTGTACGGCTCTGAGGTCAACATTGCTTCAAAGCTCGGCGAAGATTTGGCAAAGGCCGGAGAGGTTTTACTGACCGAAGCAGCCTTCGCCAGAGTTGATCGAAAGGCGCGCTCCTTTAAGAAGGAGAAGAAATCAATCTCAGGCTTGAGCCTGATTGTTCATAAAGTCCTGCAAGACGAACAGCCACAAAAAAGATCGCGGAAGAAAAGATGAAGCCGCAGAAACGAAAATTCTCGTCGCCCAAATCAAACGAAAAAAGAAACGCCTCGTCGCCGAAAGAGATCACTCCCGGTCTTCTTAAGAAATGGCCTCTGCCGCAGCCCGATGAGGAGAGCGACAAAGAGGAGCGTGGCCGTGTGCTCATCTTAGGCGGGTCTACTGAAATGCCCGGCGCTGTTATCTTAGCCGCAGTTGCAGCGCTAAGAGCAGGCGCAGGGAAACTTCGCATAGCAACCTGCTCAAGCATTGCGCGCTCAATCGCTGTAGCCGTGCCCGAATCGCGTGTCATCGCTCTGGAAGAAACAGAAGAGGGATGCGTTTCGCCTTCAGCCGCAAAGATGGTTGCCGATAGCGCTAATAGAGTTCAGGCGTTGCTATTTGGGCCAGGGATGATAGGCGGAGAAGATTTGATAAATCTCGCGTTGCGTGTGTTGAAAGGGCTTCACGAGCCAACGCTTGTTTTAGATGCGGACGCGCTCGCGTGTCTCAGGAAAAGACCGGCATGCTTGCACAGGCTGAAGATGAAAGCGGTGCTCACGCCTAATGCGGAGGAGATGGCTGAGATGTTGGGTCTGAAGAAGAAAGAGATAACAGGCGGCGCAGCATCAATCACACGACGAGCCGCACATGAGTTCAGAGCTATTGTTGCTCTCAAAGGCGCAGAAACTTTCGTTGCATCTCCTGCGGGCGAGGTTTTCGTCAACCACACTAGAAACGTCGGCCTAGCAACTTCAGGCTCAGGCGACGTACTCTCTGGCATCATCGCAGGTCTTGCAGCGCGAGGAGCAACGCCTCTTCAAGCAGCAATCTGGGGCGTTCATCTTCACGCACGAGCCGGAGACGCGCTTGCTCGTCGCGTCGGCCCCCTTGGGTTTCTCGCCCGTGAGATTTTAGCGGAAATTCCTGCCCTCATGGCATCACTGAACACAAGGCAAAGGAAAGGCAAAAGGTAAAAGTAAAAAGGCAAAAGTTAGGCGGAAGCCAACTTTTTGATTAAAATGCTTTTCGCCTTATCCCTTTTGCCTTTTACCTTTTTACTTTTACCTTTTCTTTCGCACTGGCTAGACTTCTTGCGCAACGACGTTCGCAGTCTCGGCGGGCGCTGGTTGTCCGCTCGTGCTGAACAGGTATTTGAAGAGTAAAGAATTTGCTAGAACATTTTTGATGCCTTCGATTCGTCCTTCCAACTCTTTCGCCTGCTCTGCTGAATATTCTTTGTGCAGCGCATGCTTGATCTCATCTTCGCTCATTCCTACTAGCATGCACTGGAATACGAACAGGTGCAGGTCATCGAAGTCGGCCATGCCCAGAAGATTCGGTTCAGTCGAGCCGTAAACTCTGGTCGTCGTCAATTCGTCAACCCAGTCCGTCACAACCTCCGCAGGCTCTCTCTCAGGGTAGCGTGATTTAACCAGTTCGAGAATCTTCTCCCTGTCGGGAACGTTCAAGAGCAGAGCTAAGAAGAAGCGGTGATCGCTATCCGTGATGGTCGCGCGACGCTTGACTATGTTGGTTAGGCGTCGCATCTCATCGAAGACTGGCGGCAGAAAATCCACAAGCGCTCCGTGCCTGAGCCGTGCTGTCTGCATCAGCGCGTCAAAGCGTTTCATGATCGAGGATGCGTTGAACAGGCTAGCAAGATCGTTTTCGGAAAAGTAGGTGAATGCCGTTTGAAGGACGTAAAAGGCTGTCTGAAAATCCGAGTGGCTTAAAAGGTCTGCTACGAACGAATCGGCCTCCGCGTGCTTCATTTGCAGCAGTAGCGATGTGGTTTGAAGTCGCCTGATAGTCTGCGGCTCTTTGTAAAAGGGGTCGTGCGCAATGTGCGGTTTGAGGTAACTGTACTGAGGCTGGTTCTTCGGCAGCCCGTAGGTTCTGATCGTAATAGTGGCCGATGGTCTCTCAAGATGAAAAAGCGCGTGTATGTATTGATTGCCCGGAAGGATTTGCTGTGTGTCCCCTTCGCGCAACAGCTTTACGCCTTTGAGCGCCGTGTTTCCGACAAGAAAGCGCGAGTTGATCTCTTCGATAAGCTCAAACGCATAATGACTGTGAATGCTTGATCCGGCCAGAACCTGAAACGCGCCGCAGAAGCTGTGCTGGTGAATCTCCGTTGTTCCGTCCAGCCAGAAGTAAACGTCAATATAAAACCTGGAGCCGTTGTACAGAGTAATCGGAGGATTGCCGAACTTCGCATCAATGTCCTGCTGAAGAGGCAACTGCGTCGCAGCTTGCGTCCAGCGTACTATCTCCCAAGGGTCAACACGATTGAGCAAATCCGCTTCCATGAGCGCTTGCTGAGCAATTGAAGAAAAAACTTCTTCATCGTAATTCTTATTCTTCCATCGCTCCTCTATGAGCGCGCCCAACTCTTCGAAAACTTTCATGGTGTCACCTTTGAAATCAGGTCACAGGCTTTAAGAGCGCGCCTGCGACCGACATGACCAACGTTCTTCTTGAGAAGAAGGCAGTTGAAATAATCCGAATCGCCCTCGCTCTTAATACTGCGTTGCAAATATTGGCGGAGGCGGAGGCGGAACGTTAACAATCTGCTGCTTGCTTCTCTCTTCCTGCCGCTTGTAGATGCCATATACGACCATGATGGCAAGCGCTCCCGCAGCGATTCTGAATGTGCTGGCAAAGAGATCAACCTTAAGAGAGAGGAAAACCGTATCAGGCGACTTCGATTCAGATAGACCGCCCGCCGCTCGCAGCAGAACGTTTGAGATGATCCAAATAAACCACCACCAAGTTACTAAAGAAGTCGAACTACTCTGTTGCCATGCTTCGCCAGTGCCCACATCGGGCGCGCTCTTGACCCACACCTCTTTAACGACCTTGTAAGGCATATAAATGTTTAGGAAGGGAATGAAGAACCATCCAACAGCCCACCCCGGCGTAAACTCTATGTTACGAGCGCCGAGGGAGCGCAAATTCTTATTCACCCTGTGTAGCCATATTGAAAAGAGTATGATCGTAATGAGAAGAACGAGAAGTTCCAGCAGAGCCGTCAATCCTCTCAACACGTTCGGCCATGCCTCGCCTCCTTCAAGGGAAGCTATATCTGCTGTAACAGAGTTCGGAAGAATTACAAGCTGATAAGCATCTAACAGCAGCGTGAGCAGATAAAGACCTACGCTCAACGCCAGAAACACTATGACCAACTGTGTTCGAGTTCGCGCTGAGACATATTGTGAGAACTGGCTTTCGGCGTAGCTCAAATCTTAATTCTCCTGATTCAGTCGCCAGTCATTGTTTCCGGTTGGCGACTCGTCATCTCGCGCCATGTGAGCGGCTGGCTGCCGTCGTCAACGCGAACCATTGAGATGCAACCTAGAGAAGGGAAAGCATCAGAAATCCCCATATATTTACGATGCTCTGTTAGCCTCTAGATTATTCAAATCAAGGCGCACTATCTCTGCATAAGGCGAACGAAGTTTCTCGAAGATACTCAAGGCTTCACGAAACATTCGCGCCGCTTCTGCTATGTCGCCTTCATCCACTGCAAGTCTCCCTAATTGGCTCAAGGTAATCGCAATGCCATTCTGATCACCAAGTCTTTTTTTAATTTCTAGACTCTCACTGTAGAGCCGTCGTGCCTCTTCTGACTTTCCATGAGCCTGTGCCAAGCCACCTAATTCGTGCAAAGCGGTAGCAATGCTACTTTGATTACCAAGCATCTTTGCGATTTCTAAGCTCTCGTTGTAGAGCCGTCGTGCCTCTTCTAGCTCTTCCTGTGCTTGTGCGAGCCTTCCTAACTCATGCAGAGTAATCGCAATGCCATTCTGATCGCCAAGTCTTTTTTTAATTTCTAGACTCTCACTGTAGAGCCGTCGTGCCTCTTCTAGCTCTCCTTGATCTTGGGCGATCGCCGCAAGGTTATGTAAGGTGTTAGCAATGCCCCTCTGGCTACTAAGCTTCTTATTGATCTCCAAACTCTCGTTGTAGAGTTGCCGAGCCTCTTCTAGCTCTCCTTGATCTTGGGCAAGTCTCCCTAACTGATGCAAGTTGGCGGCGATACCACTCCGATTAGCAAGCTCTTTTGTGATCTCCAAGCTCTCGCTGTAGAGTCGTCGCGCCTCTTCTAGCTCTCCACGAAGTTGATATGTTATTGCCAGATTATGCGCAAAACGCGCGATCTGATTCTCGGCTGATAAATTGCGCGCAACATTCAACGCCTGCTTGCCTCTTCGTATCGCTTCATCCCAGTACCCACGCACCATCAATAAGCCGTTCACTCCGTCACAATTGATAGCATCCATCAACTGTATTACACTCATCCAGTCCCGCAACTCGAACGCTATATCCATCGCATTTAGCAGGTTATCTTTCTCCGTCTCCAACGCATCCCAATCTTCCGGCGTCGGCTGCGTGTGGGCTTCAGCATAATTGAGAAAGTAGGATACCAATCGCTGACGGTACTCGTCAGCGTGCTCATCCTTCATCAAACGCACCTTCGCCAACTCACGTATCAAGCCTTGAATGATTAATCGTTCGCCGCCGTCAGTTGTATTCACTAGACGCAGAGCCGCCATTCGCTTAACCGCTTCGTTCAAGCGTTTCTCATCGCTGCCGAATCCCGCTACCTCTGCGAGCGCGAGGCGTGATGCGCTTGGCACAAAGAGCGAGAGAGCAAGCAAGGCTGCACGCCCGTCATCGGTTAATTGTGATAAATCGAAGGAACGATCAAAGACGCGCTGCGCTGCATCGCCCGCACCGTGCGCCAGATCATCTAGCACATCATCTAGGCTCATCGCCAAGTCAACCTGGGCTACTATCCATTGCATGACCAGAGGGTTCGCTGCGGCTGTCTGAATGATGCGCTCGCGCATAGACGGAGTAAAGACTTGCGGGTCAGGTGACTGTTGAATCAGGCGCTCCAAGAATTCTCGCGCCTCTTCCGGCGACATGGCATCTATCAGGATGTTGTATGCGCCCTCAACTCTCTGCCGCGTTGTGATGAGCGCAGGGTGCGGGGACTTTTGCCCTAAAAACTCCGCGCAGCGTTTCCCCTCATCGTTGGATATGGTCTCAAAGTTATCCAGCACGACGAGCGTTGGCGCGGAAGAAATTAATGCTTGTACTTCTGCTGTCTTCGGCTCAATGGCTAACCTGAGCGCATCGTCGTGATTCAACTGCCGTGCAATCTCATCAAGGAAGGTGGAAAAAGTGAAGTCCGCGCGCCCATCTGCGCTCACCCAGACAATACGTTGCTTGTAAGATTCACTTAAGGCACGAGCTGCTTCAGCCGCTAGCGTAGTCTTCCCTATGCCGCCAGGCCCCCATAGCGATAGTAACTGATTCTTGCCGGGGGCAAGTTCCTCTTTTAATAACTCAACAATATCGTGTCCATCTTTATCTCGTCTCGCAACAAAACCTATGACAGGAGGTCTAGGGATAAGTGGAATAGGGGAAAGGGAATCTGCGTCTGATGGTTTAGACACTAAAATCTTTTCAGGTACGCTAGGTGGTTGGGGTTGAGGAAGGGAAGTACCCGCGGTAGGTGCGCGGGGTGACAGTAAACGGATTAAAAGCCAAAGCACTAAACTAGTGGCTGCGCCAGCTAGGACCGTAATTAAAATAGAAGTGAATTCCATCGTCGTCAATGACTATCGGATGACATCAAATTATAGAATAATCTTGAACCAGTAAGTAACGTCGCTAAACCGATACCAAATGCAAGAGAAGAACTTAATCCTTTCCCAATGGAATTTGATTTGGAGATTAAAACAAGAGTGAGAAGCCAACATACGCCGAAGGCAATCGCAAGGATAAACATTATAGCTAAATCTTTAGGATGGCGGGCTGAAATTCTTGCGTCATTCACCGAAGTTATAGACAGTAATCGTAATCTGTCAATGAGCAGTGTTAGGAAACTTGCAACAGTGGCAAGCGCCAAATCGGCTCCAACATCTCCTACATCTATATTCAGTCCGAACCTGAGAAGCGTATCCGCTAGTAGTAACAGGACCGGGAATAGGAATGTGATTATAAATTCTAATCTGTTGCGGAGAGTGGGCAACATCTGCTTAATTCATAAATGTAATTCTAACATATTGAGAATGCTGATGGATCAGGTACGAGTCAAACTTAATCGCCGGTCATCGTTTCCGGTTGGCGGCTCGTCATCTCGCGCCATGTGAGTGGCTGGCTGCCGTCGTCCAATCTCACCATAGAGATGCAGCCCGGCGAGGGGCAGACCAGATAACATAGATTGCAGCCGACGCATTCTTGCTCATCAACAACCGGCCAGCGCTTGCCGTTGATCTCTACAAGCGGGACGCATTGATGCGCGCCGTCTTCGCAGGCTATGTGGCAGAGATTGCATTGAATGCAGAGGCTATGGTCAATGCGCGCGACAGTTTTGTAGTGAAGGTCCAGGTTGCCCCAATCGGTCACGCGCCGCGTGCTCATGCCTATAATGTCGCCGACGCTGGCAAAGCCTTTCTCATCCAGATAATTTGAAAGCCCATCAATCATGTCCTCTACTATGCGGTAGCCGTAATGCATGACTGCTGTGCAGACTTGAACAGTTGTCGCTCCGAGCAGAAGGAATTCCGCCGCATCGCGCCACGTTGAGATTCCGCCAATGCCGCTGATAGGTATGTTCACTTCCGGGTCGCGCGCGAGTTCCGAGACCATGTTGAGCGCGATGGGTTTCACAGCCGGGCCGCAATAGCCGCCGTGCGCGGCCATGCCGTTCACGTTCGGATGCGGAATCATCGTTTCAAGATCAACTCCCATCATAGAGTTAATCGTGTTGATGAGCGAGAGCGCGTCCGCTCCACCTTTAACTGCCGCACGTCCAGGCGGGAGTATGCTCGTCACGTTCGGCGTCAGTTTCACTATGACGGGAAGTTTTGTAGCCTCTTTCACCCATTCCGTGACCATGCAGGTGTAATCTGGCACTTGACCCATCGCCGCACCCATGCCGCGCTCACTCATGCCGTGCGGGCAGCCGAAGTTCAATTCAACGCCGTCCGCGCCCGTGTCTTCGACCTTCTTGGCAATCTCGTGCCACGCCTCGCGTTTCGATTCGACCATGAGCGAAATGATAAGCGCGTTCTTCGGATACTTTCGCTTGCACTCGCGTATCTCTCTGAGATTAACGTCGAGCGGGCGGTCTGTGATGAGTTCTATGTTATTCAAGCCCATCATGCGCTGCGGCCCCATGTCAATAGAGGCCAGCCGCGAGCAGACGTTCACAATCGGCTCGCCTAAAGTTTTCCAGACAGCGCCGCCCCAGCCCGCGTCGAATGCGCGCTCAACCATAGAACCCATGTTCGTAGGAGGCGCGCTCGCAAGCCAAAATGGATTTGGTGATTTGATGCCAGCGAAATTAACACTCAAGTCTGCCATTATCTCGCTCCCTATTTGCTTAGTGGGATTTAATATCCTGAGTCTCTTCGAGAAGTGGTATGCGCGCTCCGGCAAATTCTACTTGCTCGCCTGTCAAAGCTTTATGAATCCCCATCGCCGCAAGCTTGCCCGCTTGTGATGCATCTACAGCTTCGCGCCCGCCGTTGACGCAATCGCCGCCCGCGAAATACTTAGGGTTGTCGGTCTGCATTGTCTCGCGGTTGACTATGACGCGGCCTGAATTGTCGAGTTTCAAGCCCGCAACATTGCCGAAAAACTCGCGCATCTTCTGTTGACCAAGAGCCTTTATGACCATGTCAACAGGGATGTCAAACTCGGAGCCTGCGATTGCTTGGGCTGAGCGGCGGCCAGACGAATCAGGCTCGCCCAATTCCATGCGAACGCAACGAAGCGCGGCAACGCGCGAACCATCTTCGCCTGCCATAATCTCAACGGGCGCTGTCTGCCACCAGAATTCCACTGCGTCCTTCTTCGCCAATTCATATTCGTATTCATACGCGGGCATCTCTTTTTGCGAGCGACGATAGATCATAAGCACGCGCTCTGCGCCCAATCTTCTAGCCTGCGTGACGGCATCAATCGCAGTGTTGCCCGCGCCTATGACTGCTACAGTGCGGCCAATGGGCACGTTGGCCCAATCTCGCGCCTTGATCTTTTCGATAAAATCAAGCGCGTCGTAAACCCCTTGAAGGTCTTCGCCGGGAATGTTGAGCCGCCCGGTTGCGCCCAATCCTGTGCCGAGAAAGATAGCGTCGTGATGTGATTCTAGATCGGAAAGGGAAATATCTGTTCCGATTTCTGTGTTGAGTTTGAACTTAACGCCAAGATGCTCGGCCATCGCAGCCTCTTCGGTCGAAACCTTCTGCGTCATCTTGTATTCGGCCATGCCGTATGTGTTCAGACCGCCCGCTAGAGGCTTGCGGTCGTAGATGGTCACGTCGTAGCCAAGGCGCGCTAAGTAAGTAGCGCAAGAGATTCCAGCAGGGCCACAACCTATGATGCCTGCGGATTTCCCGTTCGGCTCACCGGCTTTAAAGAGGTCGCGCCCGCGCTCCATCACGTAATCCGTCGCGTAGCGTTGAAGACGGCCAATCTCAATAGGCTTATCCATAAGGACGTTTTCAACGCACGCGCCTTCGCAAAGAGCCTCTACGGGACAGACTCGCGCGCAGGTAGCGCCAATCGGGTTCGCGTCGAAGATAACGCGAGCAGAGCCTAGAAGATTTCCGCTCGCAATCTTCTTGATGAACGCGGGCACGTCAATGTGCGTAGGGCACGCGCGCGTGCACGGAGCGTCGAAGCAATAGACGCAGCGATTCGCCTCGAAAATCGCTTCCGCCTCAGTTAGAGGCGGGGCGATTTCACGAAAGTTATGTTCAATCTCTTGGGTGGTGATTGGGGATTTTTGAGACATTGTGTTTTTGAGCTTCAAGATAGTTATTGCTGCAAGATTATTTTATAAGTCATCACGCGCCAGAATCTGCCCTACGATTTGCGCGAGCGGCGGAATCTTGTTTAAGACAGCGTCCCAAACAATCTCATAATCAACGCCAAAGTAGCCATGAATTAAACGGTCGCGCATCCCGGCGATTGAGCGCCACTCAATCTGCGGATACTGCTGGCGTAGATCATCTGGAATCTGTTTTACTGCTTCTCCAATAACCTCTATGCTTCGAACGAATGCGCGCTTGCGCGTCTCGTCATGCAGAAAGGCATCTCTATCTAGTTGATAGTGCTACGGCTCAGGTAGTCAGTTTCATCCAGAATATGCTGAAGATAATCACGAATCAAGCGCGGCATATTCAACCTCACGCAGTATTCGCGGCCCAATATAGGGACTTAAAGATTCAGGCGTGACCATCTCAACCTTTCTTCCCAGAGTCTCTTCAAGAAAAAAGGCGAGGCGCATGAAATTGTCAAAAGATTTCTGCTCTGGCCTGAACTCAACCAACAAATCAATATCACTTCGACTGCTCTGTTGCCCGCGCAGAAAAGAACCGAACAGCCCGCAACGCCTGACGCCGAAGCCTTGTAATTCGCGCCGGTGTGCATTGAGTAGCGATAACACCTGATCTTTGTTCTGGACGACCATCAGAAATTCCTTTAGTCGGCTACAAGTGGCCCGTAACTATCTGGCCTGCGGTCTCGGAAGAACTGCCATGTGTTGCGAACCTCACGAATCATATCTAAATCAAGATCAGCGACGACAAGAAAATCTTTATCACGCGGCGCTTCGGCTATTAACTGGCCACGCGGGTCGCAGAAGTAGCTCTGCCCATAAAATTCGCCAATGTCCCAGGGCTGTTCGTGTCCTACGCGATTAATAGCGCCTATGAAATAGCCGTTGGCGACAGCGTGCGCGGGCTGTTCCAGCTTCCATAGATATTCTGATAGACCTGCGACGGTTGCGGAAGGATTGAAAACAATCTCCGCGCCGTTTAGTCCAAGTGCGCGTGCGCCTTCCGGGAAGTGGCGGTCGTAGCAGATGTAAACTCCTATCTGCGCATAAGCCGTCTCGAAAGTTGGATAGCCCAGATTGCCCGGACGAAAGTAGAACTTCTCCCAGAAGCCGGGCGCGACGTGCGGGATGTGATTCTTGCGGTACTTCCCTAAAAATTTCCCGTCCGCATCAATCACTGCTGCGGTGTTGTAATAGATGCCCGTTATCTCCTCTTCGTAGATGGGCACGATGATGACCATCTCGTGTTGACGCGCGACATCCTGCATCAAGCGCACGGTTGGCCCGTCTGGAACTTTTTCGACCGCCTCGTACCAGCGCGTCTGTTGTTCAGCGCAAAAATATGGAGTCGTGAAGACTTCCTGCATGCATAGAATCTTCACTCCCTGGCGCGCGGCGTCTTCAATCATATGAATATGCTTTTCGATATTCGCGCGCTTGATCTCTTCAATCGGCGCGTCCGTAGGCGCAGCGTTCGTCGCCTGAATCAGACCGCATTTAACTGTTCTTGCCATAACTCAACATTTCCTTTTTAGAATTTCACAGAAATTTTTTAAGCTTGAGCCTGTTGCTCTAAAGTTTCAGCCTCGACCGTGACAGCTTCTCGCGGCGGCAGAATTTTCATCAACGCGTAATGTACAAGAAAGGCAGCGCCGAAGCCTACGAACCATGCATAATCGTAGAGCGTGTGCAAAGACTGCACGAATACGCCTATCCATGCAAAGAAGCAGCCGACTAGAGTAGCAACAACGGCGCGCCAGTTCCAACCGCCAGCGTAAGTGTAAGCGCCATGCGTGCGGTAAAGGTCTGGAAGTTTTAATCGCTTTTGCCTGACAATCCAGTAATCGGCAATCATCACGCCAGCGATTGATCCAAGGCCGCCCGAATATCCAACGAGCCATTGAAAAATATAGCCAGAAGGATCAGCAAGCAATCGCCAGGGTTGCATCAACAGGCCGACGATTCCTGTAATAAGGCCGCCCAGACGAAACGAAATCAGTTTCGGGAAAGCGTTGGCGAAATCGTTCGCGGGCGAAACTACGTTCGCGGCAATGTTGACGGCGAGCGTTGCTACGACAACCGTGAACATAGAGATCGCAACTATCCAGACTTGACTGAATTGTCCGACCAACTTCATAGGGTCCCACAACTCATCTGGTCTCATCTGCGGATAGATGACCATAGCTGCGGAAGTAATCATCACGCCCATCGCCGCAAAAACCGTCATCGTAGTGGGAAGCGCAACGACCTGCCCTACAACTTGATCGCGCTGGCTTTTACCGAATCGAGTGAAGTCGGGCATGTTAAGCGAAAGCGTAGCCCAGTAACCAATCATCGCCGTCAAACTAGGAATGAAGATGGGCGCAAACTCTCGCCAACTGTGAAACTTTCCTTCTTGAGTCAGAAGATAACCAAGCCCGTGCGCTTTCCATATTGCCCACGTCAGAAGAAGCGCCGTCATCACCAGCACGAAAGGCGCAGCCCAGTTCTCAACCTTTCTGAGCAAATCCATGCCGCGATAGATTATGTAAATGTTCAAGCTCCAGAAGAGCAGAAACGATAACCACTCAGTAACCATGTGGCCGCCAATTGGGCCACCTAGAAGAGTGTTCCAGCCGGGAAGGAGCGCGCGAAAGAATGTGTTCAGCGCCTCGCCGCCAATCCACGCCTGAATACCGAACCAGCCGCACGCTACAATCGCGCGCATCAACGCAGGAAGATTTGACCCGTATGTTCCATAGCTTGCGCGAGCGAAGACCGGAAAGGGAATGCCGTATTTTGTGCCGGGATGAGAATTGAGAAGAATAGGAGCTAGAACAATTGAGTTGCCCAGCAAGATTGTGATGAGCGCCTGCCACCAGTTCATGCCAGCGCTAATCAATCCAGACGACAGCATGTAGGTCGGAATACAATGCGCCATGCTTATCCATAGCGCCGCGTAGTTATACGTAGTCCAGTTGCGACGCGCAACAGGCACAGGCGCCAGGTCTTCATTGTAGAGCGGGCTGGATTTTATGGAAGAGTAATCCCGAAGCTCCACGCGCCCGTCCGCATGTTGTATCACTTCCGAGTTATTCATCATCCCTCTCCACTGAAGAAGGCAAAAGTAAAAAGGTAAAAGGCAAAAGTTAGGAGGAAGCCATTTTTAATTTCTAATTCACGCCTGCAAGGCGTCTCTTAACTTTTGCCTTTTTACTTTCCTTTTGCCTTATCTTTACTGCATGCAATCCGATTGTCCGTCATCGCCACACTGAAAAAGCTTTGGCACTTCCGCTCTGGTCAGCGATCTCGTTGAATTCCACACCTTTGTGCCCTCGTACTTCTCCGCCGTCCAGCCGAGTTTCTGTTTATTGCGCCAGACGCCTTCGAGCGCAACTGCTTCGCCGTGACCGAAAAGATGATAACTCTCGTGCAAAAGAATCGCCGCGCGTTCCTCGTCGTCCGCAGAGTCTGTGAAAAATTCCGGGTAGAGCGTCACGACCTCGAAAGGGAAATTGGTCGAAGCGTAAGCGTCTCTGTGACCAACGTAACGGTTCCACCAGTTGTCTGTCGAACGAAAGTTGACGACGTGGCGCAGCATTGTTGCTTCTGTCCCAAAACCTCTCTCATCAAGCACGTTGATTGCGACGTAAAGCTCGCGCTTCTGATCGGAAGAGAGCGCATCGGATGACATGAGAAGGGAAGTGTACCAGATGAAGAGAATGACGAAAGTCGTCCCAGTTATCCACGCTATTCTCTGTCCCAGACTTCTCTTGGCTTTCTTCTCTTCGCCAGCGTCAATGAACTCTTCTGATGTTTCGCCCAAAATCGCGCCGCAGCGACGACAGGCTTCGTCCGTAGAAAAGTTTACCAGCCCGCAGTTCGTACACTTGCTTCTGCTCATAGAGCGAAACTCCTGCAAGCTTGAGTCGCGCTTTACATAGAAACGCACGTGCCGCGCTTCAAGAATTTTCCGTCGCCGGGCTTACCCTTGTATTCGCCGCCTTCAATGATGACGCGACCGCGCGACAGAACAGTCTCGACTACACCCTTGATCTTCTTACCTTCATAAGTGTTGTAGTCAACGTTCATGTGTTGAGATTCAACTGAAAGAGTCTGTTCTTTGTCTGGATCGAAGATGACTATGTCCGCGTCCGAGCCTACGGCAATCGTGCCTTTCTTCGGAAAAAGGCCGAACATTTTTGCTGCTGCGGTCGAGGTTAATTCTACAAAGCGATTGAGACTGACGCGATTCTCCACGACGCCTCCGTTGTATATGAGAGGCACACGGTTCTCAACGCCCGGCGCTCCGTTCGGAATTTTCGAGAAATCGTCACGCCCCAACTCCTTCTGCTCCTTCATGCAGAACGGGCAATGGTCTGTTGAGATGACTTGCAGGTCATCCATCTTCAATCCCTTCCACAACTCCTTCTGATTCCACTTCTCACGAAGCGGCGGCGTCATCACATACTTCGCGCCATTGAAGTCAGGCTCTTCGTAGTTGTCATATGAAAGGAAAAGATACTGCGGACACGTTTCGGCGAAAGCTGGAATCCCACGGTCGCGCGCCTCTCTCACCTGATTGAGCGCGTCTGCGCAAGAGAGGTGAACGATGTAAACCGGAGTCTCCGCCATCTCTGCAATAGCAATTGCTCGATGAACTCCTTCGGCTTCCGCAACAGTCGGTCTAGTCAACGCATGATATTTCGGCGCAGTTCTACCTTCGGCCAGCGCACGCTTTATTATCTCGTTAATAACCACACCGTTCTCAGCGTGCATACATATCAACCCGCCGCGCTCGCCTGCCGTAGTCATCGCCCGATATATCGTCGCGTCGTCAACAAGAAACACACCCGGATAAGCCATGAACAACTTGAAACTCGTCACGCCCTCGTCAATGAGCGTGTGCATCTGCTCTGTCTGATTATCTTCAAACTCAGTCGTAATCAGATGAAACCCGTAATCAATCGCCGTCTTCCCCTCAGCCTTCGCATGCCAGTTATCAAGCCCTTCAATCAACGATTGCCCCTGCCAGTGCGAAAATCATCCGACGCCTGCGTTCCCCCGAACGGCAACTCCATGTGCGTATGTGGGTCAATGCCACCGGGGATAACAAGCTTCCCGCTCGCATCAATCACACGATCCGCTTCCACATCAAGCTTCGCGCCTATGACCGACACGACCTCACCGTCAACCAGTACGTCAGCTTTGTAATCATCAACGGCGGTGACAACGCGACCGTTACGAATTAAAGTTTTCATAGTTTTTCCAATTAACGGCGACCAGCTTTGTACCAATTCTGGGCTTTGTGGACTTGGTCAGCCCAGAAAGCTAAGATCGTGTCCTTATTGTTATCGGGCAGCACACCGAGTTTTTCCATCCACTCAAAGAACTGATTGCTTGGTTCGTACCCGGTGCTGTTTACAACAAGAGCGCTTGCCATGAAGCCTGCTTCTCGATAACTGCGAGTGGAGGTGTATCCTAAAAATTCACCAAGGATAGCGCGGTCTAATCCAGTCCAGTTATAAGTTTGAATACTATAGGCTTCGCCTTTACGAATATTTGGCAAATGAAAATCAACACCTTCTACAAGCTTAGAATAAGTAATGAGTCCAAGCTTACGTCCAGTACCAGCAATTTTTTCTTCGAGAATTGAGAGTGCTTGAGGGTCTTTATCTGCGTAAATCCACTCAATTTCAGCCATCTTTTTGGCGATTTCATCCACTGAACTTCTCCGAATTTATCGTCTCACGACATCGTAGTTCAATTTAATCTCGCCTTGCTCCACAACTCCTTTGAATATCACCGCGCCCATTATGTGAACACAATGTGGCAACTAAACCTGTGCGGTCGCAACGCGCTTAATCATAATGTTTCTAAATCCTGCTTCACTGCCCGCGCAGAATCTGTTTGATGTCCGCGTTCGCCGGGTCAATATCAATCATCAAATCTCCGCCGCGACGCCCGACGTAATCTCTCGCACCGTAATGCACGCGCCAGAGCCAAACGCCTTTCGCCAAATGCTGCGAAACGGTAATCAGACTTGTTCGGGCGTCAACCCCCAACTCTTTTGCTTTACGATTTGCCGAAGCCAAGACTTGCGCCACCGAAACGGCTATTTCGTCTTGTAAAGTTTCATTGCTCAAAACTGCTGGCATGATTTTTACCTCTCAAAGATTTCATCTGTCTTTCCGATTACGACGATTTGTCCCGAAGGCTCTATCAAATAGAGATTGTCCTGCGAGATAACGAGTTCGCCAAGATAAAACTCGCCCTTCAACTCCGCGTCGTCGCGTATGGCGCGAACGTCAGTTAGACTCGGCTCTTGCTGAAAATTCGCGCCCGTGTTCGGATGTGAATGAAACGACGCAACGATTGCTCTGCCGCCGACAGAGCAATTTTGATGCACTGGCAAAATAATTTCGTTCTGTGTTCCTTTCTCCCAGCGCACGACGCTCAAAAATCCTAAATCATCAATGACGATAAATCCGCCTTCTTCATGTCCGCCTGAAACATTTGGCTCTGAATCTAGCCATGCTTGTTTCAGTTTGGCGACGACTTTAGAATTCTGCAAAATTTCAAACGCTGAAAGTTTCATCTTTCAAACTGTAGCAAAACTCTGATCCAAAGCTTCTATCAACTCGTCAATTGTGTCTTTGGTCGCATTGAGCATCACGCCTGTGCGTATGACATTTCCGTAAAGGCCGCCTTTGCCTATGAGGACGCCGCGCTTACGGGTCTCCTCGAAAACTTTTACAACCGATTGCGGGTCTGGCTCTTTGGTCTCGCGGTCTTTGACGAGTTCGAGCGCCTGCATCAATCCCATGCCGCGCACGTCACCTATAACGGGATATTTCTCTTTCAGTCCATCCAACTTCTCGCGGAAATATGCGCCGACGGTCGCGGCGTTCGTCTTCAAATCTTCGTCCTCTATGTAATTGATTACTGCGAGCGCTGCGGCTGACGAAACGGGATTGCCGCCGAAGGTTGAGAAGGTAAGGCCGGGATATTTGTCTGCGACTTCCGGCGTGGCTACGGTGATGCCTACGGGGACGCCGTTGCCTAAGCCTTTGGCTGAGGTGATGATGTCGGGCGTGACGTTCCAGTGTTCTATGCCGAACCATTTGTCGCCAGTGCGACCCCAGGCGGTTTGAACTTCGTCTGCTATGAAAAGCCCGCCATGCTTCTTTGTTATCTCGACAGCTTTTTCAAAATATCCGGGGGGCGGGACTATGAAGCCGCCAACGCCAAGAATGGGTTCGGCCATGAACGCGGCTATCTCGCCTGTGGTCGCGGTCATAATCACGTCTTCTATGTCGTCTGCGCAGGCAAGGCCGCATTCAGGGTAAGTGAGTTTGAAAGGACAGCGATAACAATAAGGCGCGCGAGCGTGAACTATGCCTGCGACTTGAGCGGGAAGAGGTCGCCACGTCGAATGGCCTACAGCCGAGAGCGAGGTCGCGCTTCGTCCGCTGTAGCTGTGGCGAAGAACAACAATCTCGTGTCTTCCAGTAGCCGTCTTCGCGGCGTGTATCGCTGTGTCGTCTGCTTCCGTGCCGCTGTTCGTGAAAAATGATTTCTTAAGATTGCCGGGCGTTATCTGCGCAAGCTTTTCAGCCAGATCAGATTGAGGCTTGTTAGCGTAGAGCGTAGAAGTGTGCTGAAGCGTCTGAACTTGATTGATGATCGCCTCGTTCACCTTAGGGTTGCAGTGGCCTACGCTGACTGTGAGCACGCCGCCGAAACAGTCAAGATAACGATTGCCCTGATCGTCCCAGACGTGCATGCCTTCGCCTTTGACGAGCGCCAGAGGCTCTTGATAATAGGTTGCAACGGCAGGGAAGAGAAATTCTTTGTGCTTGCGTACTGTCTCGGACTGTGTTGGCTTCTGTTCGGCTGTGCTCATTGGTTCTCCTAGTGATAAGTGATAGGGAAGTCTGGAGACAGATTGATTTTGGATTTTAGATTTTAGATTTTCGATTGGAAGAAGCGGAAAGCTTTTAAATCGAAAATCGCAAATCTAAAATCGAAAATAACCGGACTCCAGACTTATTTCTTTAGTACAAATTCCCCTCGCGTTTGCGTCCGGTGTAATCAACGTAAACGACTTTCAGTTCGGTGTAGAAATCGAGCGCTGTAGAGCCTTGCTCGCGCTCGCCTATGCCTGTGGACTTGATGCCGCCGAATGGGATGTGCGCCTCGCCGCCTGTCGTTGGCGAGTTGATGTGCGTCATGCCTGTTTCAATCTCGTCAACGAAGCGGAAGATGCGCGCGGCGTCGTTCGAGAAGATTGATGAAGAGAGACCGTACTCGGAATCGTTCGCAACCTGCATGGCTTCGTCGAAATCTTTCACGCGAAGCACAGAAAGCACAGGCCCGAAAATCTCTTCGCGCCCGATGCGCATATCTGGCTTGACCTTATCGAATACTGTTGGCTGTACGAAATAGCCTTTGTTCAATCCTGCGCCGCGAGGCAGGTCGCCTCCGCACACTAACTCTGCGCCGTCCTCGCGCCCCACATTGATGTAGTGAAGCACAGACTTGAATTGATTGCTGTCAACTACTGGGCCAACCTCCGTCTGCGTGTCTGCGCCGTCTCCAATCCTCAGATTTTTCGCGCGCTCGGCTATGCGCGAGACAAACTCATCCGCAATTTCGTTGACGACGATGGCGCGGCTCGTAGCCGTGCAGCGCTGTCCAGTAGAACCGAATGCGCCCTGCGCAGTTGATTCAACCGCCAAGTCAAGATCGGCGTCTTCAAGAATAACGACGGGATTCTTGCCGCCCATCTCGCACTGAACTTTAGCGCCGCGACGCGAACACTCTTCGTAAAGTCGAACGCCTACAGAGTTTGAGCCTGTGAAAGATACTGCGCGAACAGCAGGGTGATTGATTATCTCGTCGCCAGCTTCCGAGCCTGAGCCTAAGATAAGGTTTAGAACGCCGCGCGGGATTCCTGCTTCTTCAAAAAGTTCTACTATACGAATGGCTGTCGCTGGCGTTAAAGAAGCAGGTTTGAAGACGACCGTGTTGCCAGCCGTCAGAGCAGGCGCGATCTTCCAGACAGGAATTGCGACTGGAAAATTCCAGGGCGTGACGCAGGCTACGACGCCTAGCGGCTGCTTGATTGTGTAAGCGAAATTCAGAGGAAGCTCGGACGGAATCGTCTCGCCCGTCATCCTTCTTGATTCGCCTGCACAGAAATCCGCGACGTTGATTGAGCGTTGAAGCTCGCCGCGCGATTCGGCTACAGTTTTGCCCTCTTCGCGCGTCAAAATCTGTGAAAGATTCTCTTTATCTTCTTCCAGAAGCCTTGCGAAGCGCGCTACGATGCGGCCACGTTGCGGCGCGGGCGTCGAGCGCCATGAGCGAAACGCTTCGCTCGCAGCTTCAACGGCGCTGCGGGCTTCATCGCGTGTGGCCTGTTTGATAGTGCCCAGAACATCGTCCGTGTTCGCAGGGTTGATGTTGTCGGCTGTCTTTGACGAAATGGATTCGACCCACTCGCCGTTGATGAAATTTCGATAAATAGCCATCTAAAATAAGTTTCAAGTTTCAAGTTTCAGGTTAAAAGAAGCCTGCGCGAAAAGTAAGCCGCGTTAGCGGCTAGTTGAATTTAGCCCGGCTTTTCAAAGCCGGGAGTGTGTAGGCCAAATGTTGATCCTCGTCGCGCGAGCGACGATTGATAAAGGATGATAATTCAATCGTCGCTCACGCGACGAGGCGCGTGTGGTGAACGTTGCTGTTCCCGGCTTTGAAAAGCCGGGCTAAACTCAACTGGCCGCTAACGCGGCTCACTTGCTAACTTGGCGCACTTGCTTCATTCAACTTGAAACCTGAAACTTGAAACTTGAAACTTTTTGTCCTCTCCAGTGGTGACTCAAGCGTGGCTTAATATATCATAGAAAACGTGATGAATAGCAAAGACGAGAGGGCTGAGAAGCCAAGGGGCGAACCGAATAATCTGCGCGAACTTCTGGAAGAAAGAGTACGAGAGCATACCGATAAGAATTTCCTCTTCTCTGAATCGGACGCCTCCCGCTACACTTATCATGAATTTGACGAGGCCGTGAACAGGCTGGCTCGAATGCTCGCATCGCTAGGCATTGCGAAAGGCGACGTGGTAAGCCTTCTGATGCCGAACTGTGTTGAGTACATCATAGGATACTTCGCCTGCTTCAAACTCGGCGCGCTCGCAGGGCCTATCAACTCGCTTCTGAAGTCACAGGAGATTTCGTACGTCATCAACAACTCGGAAGCAAAGGCGATTCTTGTAAATTCAGAGTTCCTTCCACGCATAGAGGAGATTCCCGAAGAATTGCCGCACCTGCATCACGTTATTATGTTTGACGACGAGGCAAAGGTGACGGAAGAGTTCGCGCGCGAGGACGAAAAGCTTCCGGGCGTAGATTTAGAGCCGGATGATGAAGCTATAATCATTTACACATCGGGCACGACTGGAAAGCCCAAAGGCTGTCTGCTCACTCACCAAAATCTGATTGCGAACGCGCGACAGATAGCGCGCTGGCTCAGATTCACAGAGAAAGACAGGCTCCTGACCATCATGCCGCTCTTTCACATGAACGCGGTTTCGGTAACTACGCTGACTCCGCTTTACGCTGGCGCTTCGACAGTCGTCAGTCCGAAATTTTCAGCCAAGCGCTTCTGGCAGATAATTTCTGATTACGAGATAACGTCGTTCGGCTCCGTCGCAACGATGCTCTCTATGCTTCTGACTACCTATCCTAACGGAGTTCCCGAAAATCTGAAGACGGATCAATTGAGATTCGCGATGTGCGGCTCAGCGCCCGTGCCAGCCGAAGTTTTGAGAAAATTTGAAGAGACCTTCAACTGTCTGGTTATAGAAGGATACGGACTGTCGGAATCAACCTGCCGCTCTACTTTCAATCCTCCGAGCACGGAGAGGCGACCGGGTTCGTGTGGGATGCCAATTGGAAATGAGATGAAGGTCGTTGACGATAATGACATGGAAGTGCCGGACGGCACACTCGGCGAGATAGTCCTTCGCGGCGAGAATATCTTGAAGGGTTATTTCAAAAACGAGGAAGCCAACGCGCAGGCGTTTCGCAACGGCTGGTTCCACACGGGCGACGTTGGCTACCGCGACTCGGATGGCTTCTTCTACATCGTTGACAGAAAATCCGACATGATTATTCGCGGCGGCGAGAACATCTACCCGCGCGAGATTGACGAGGTTCTTTACCAATACCCTGCCGTCTCTCATGCAGCAACCATAGGCGTGCCCGATAAACTATACGGCGAAGAGGTTGCGGCCTTCGTCGTTCTCAAAGACGGGGCGACGGCAACCGAAGAAGAGATTATAAATTTTTGCCGCGAGCGTCTAGCGGATTACAAATGCCCTAAGAGCGTGCGATTTGTCGCAGACATTCCGAAAGGGCCGACTGGGAAACTACTGAAACGGGAATTGGCTGCGCCATTTAAAAATAGTTGACCGGGCGTAAATTTAGAAGCAGTTTGAAAAATTCTTTTAGCCGCGTAAGCGGCCAGCAGAAGATAGCCAGATGTGAAGCGTCTGGAACAGGTGAAGCATATGTTAGGCGCTGGCCTTCTTTTAAGCTCTGGATTACATATGAACAACACGAAGATTCTACAGTCACATCGGCTTACGCTTATTGCTTCCACTCTTGCACACGTTCGCACGGAGTTGGAGTCACCTGAGCAGTTTGCAACCCTCTTGGGCGCAGTGGTCTCAACTGAATGGCCGACTGGGGAGTATGATCGGGATGCGATAGAGTTCTTCCGTGCGCGCATGGAGGAAGGCGGGGCAGAGGTTGAGGGCTGGTACGGTTGGTATGCCGTGCGTGTGGCTGATTTAGAGTGTCCTCGAACGCTGGTCGGTGTCGGAGGATACTTCGGTCCCCCGGATGCGGAAGGCACGGTGGAGATTGGCTACTCAGTCCTGCCCGAATGGCAGCGTCGCGGCTACGCGAGCGAAATGGTCCAGATGCTCGTGGAGCATGCCTTTACGTTCGCCCACATCGAGCGGGTAATTGCCCAGACAACGGAGGCGAACCCGGCATCAATCGCAGTTCTCCTTCGCTGTGGTTTTCATGCAGCAGGAGTAGGACGGGAGTTCGGTACTCTGCGCTTTGAGCGTTCTCGGACACCCCGCGCCTAACAACTCATTCAACCGGAGCGGAAATAGCGCGGCTTTCATTCGCCAACTTGGATGCTTGGTTCGTTGTGTCCCGCCCGGTTAAATTCGGGCGATAGCCCGCGTTGAAGACGTGGCACATGGTCTGGCGCTCCTTCAGAGCGCGATCATTATTACGGTTTGCAATTGAGTGCGACCGTTGCGATACAGCCGCTTGGTCAGTACCGCCTGCGGTAGCGGGCGGGTAATTAGCGCATCCATAACCCGCCCGCTACCGCAGGCGGTACTGACTTGAGTCGCACTCAATTGCAACTCGCTATAATTCGCTTTATCCCAGACGTTTCACATCTGGCTACCTTCTGCTTGCGCCTTCGGCGCTGATTAGGAATTTTCAAACTGCTTCTTATTGTTCAGTCAATGGAATTATAGCAAGGTCTGCGCGCACGGGGCCTAGCGGCGAGACGCCTGTTATTCGCAGAGGCAGGCGGCGACTGTCGTCGCTCACCCAGAGCCGTAGCTGGTATTTGTCAGGAACGGGATCGTCCGTCGTCAGAGAAATCTGTATGGCTCGAACCTGTGTGCTGCCCAGGGTTATCGTCTCGCGCCTGAGCGATGTGATGAAGAGTGTACGCGGGCGATTGTGCACAAGAATAGAGACAGCGTTGCGCTTCGGCGGATCAAGGTTGAAGGAGCGAAGCGCGTAGGCGACCGATACAAAGTCGTGCGTGCCCACTGGAATTTCCAGTCGCTGCCCTGTGCTGGACGCGGCCAAGCCGTGATCCTGATCGAGCGTGAAGATTTGCGAGACGCGGTTCGTCCCTTCGACTAAGTTAAGCTCTGAGCGAAATGGAAGAAGCGTCACGGGATCAACGTAAGAGTTAATCTGATCGTTCACGAAAAATATGCGTTGCGCGGCGGGCACGGTCTGCACCCTCACGGCGTAAAGCATCCCGTCGTGATTGAAATACTTCGCGCGCGGTCGCACCAGAAAAGATGCAGTGCCTACGGGCTGCGTCGCGCTTCCAAGATAGACGTTGTAGTTGAGTTGCTCGCCCACCTTGAACGGCAGGTTCGTAGGCTGTGGCCTTGTCACAGTCTGCGCGTTGTTCGACGCATCCGATGATGCGGGCGGTGGCCGCCTACTCTGCACGGGATTCCTGCCCTGCGGCGGAACGATTATCTGTCTTGACGGGACGGGCGAAGGTGTGGGAGAGGCCACGCCGCTCGCCTGCACAGGTTGCACGCCACGCAAATCTGAGCTTGCAAGCTCAGCGCGAATTTCTCCAGACTTGTGCTGAGCAGTTAAGAGAACAGGCACGTGCCGCTCGTCGTCGCTGAAATATATGCGCGCGTGGTAGCTGTTTGCGTCCCCGTTGTTGGGCGCTCGAACCTGCGTTACGATTGTACTGAACGAGCCTACGTTGGTCTTGATTAGTTGATGGCCTGTGACCTTCAACTCAAGCTGATACATCTCGTCCTCGCCCTGCATCTGGAATCTGTAAGTTGCGCCCTCTGCGAGCGGCAAAGCGCGCAGACGATAGAAGGTTGAGAGCATGTCGTATGTTCCTGGAAACTCGCCCGTGCGCAGACGCGCAGGAATTGCGCTTGTGCCAAGCGGCGCGTTGTACTCGCTGGAAGTGTCTGCTGTGCGCCCACCCTCGCGCAAAGTCTGTTGGGAGCGGAAGGGAAGTCCGGTCTCAGGATCAATGTATGTAGTGTAGTCGTTGTTTATTGAATAGAGCGCGGCGTTGACGATGCCTGTGGTCTCCACATGCGCGCGAAGCAGAAGGCTGTCGCGATTAAAATATGTCCCGCGCCCTACGACCTGCAATTCAACGTGAGCGGCGTCAATGAAGCTAGAGAAAGAGACGTGATAGGTCAGCCGCTCGCCTATGCGGTAGGGAGCTTTTGAGAAGGGAACTGCCTCGTCGTTATGCTGCGCAAGAAGTGGCGCGCAAACGACGCATGCGATTAACAAAAGTCCGATCATAAAGAGCAATCTTTTCAAAACGTGTGGGCTTCCCTTCATCGGAATATAAATAATTTTAGAGAGCGCTAACCTTCGGCACGCTTCGATTGTACACGCGCGTAAGCACCCGGGAGTTCCGAATCGTCTTGCTTTAACTTCTTTTCCTGTTACAGTTTTAATATAAAACCTGTGAAAAGCTCAATCGTAAGCGACCGGGTTACATGATTTATCATTTTCAGAAGGAGCAGGGACAGTCCACTAAATCACACTAAACAACACGAATCTGCCATCTCTTCTTCGTGTTGTTTAGTGTGATTTAGTGGACAATCTTTTCATAGTCCTAGAAATCCCTGCTCATGCTCGAAAACGAGTTAAGACCGTTCGCATTCAAATATTCTCAAACTCCGCCAGCCAGTCGCGCACGCGCACGCGCGGCGAGAGCATTGCGGCGTGGCCTACGCCTTCCAGCAGCTTGAGCCTTGCGCGTGGAAGCTTTTGCGCTATGGCTTTCGCGGAATCAGCGGAAGGAAGAAAGTTGTCCTCAAGCCCTGCGACGACGAGCGCGGGTTGTTTGATCTCGCAGAGCCGTTTGCGCAAATCCGTATCGCGGACTATACGCAGGCGCGAAAGATAACCGGACGTTGCGGCCTCGCGCGTTCTCTCTCTATAGGCCAGCTTGACCTCTTCAGGCGCGCCTCTATCAAAGAGATTTTCTCCTGCGGTTCTTCCACGATACGCTCTTATCCACGAGTAGGGCAGAATCGAATAGAGGGCTACGCCGACGTTTATCTTCTTACGGTCATGGAAGCGCGCGAAAGTGTTGACCAGAATAATTCGTTCGATCAACTCAGGATGAGCCAGCGCCGCAGCCATCGTCAACAGCCCGCCGAAAGATTCGCCCAGCACAGTCGCTTTCTCAAATCCAGCATCACGCACGGCCAAGACCATGTCTTCAATCAAATCCAGAATCGAATAGCGCCCTTCAGCGCGAAGTTTCAACGCTATAACCGTATGATCGCTCTGCAAATCCTCCGCCTGCTTATGAAACATCCTGCCCGTTCCCTCGATTCCCGGAACGTAAACGAAAGCCGGGCCGCTGCCCTGTTTGAAATATACCGATTTCATATTAATTTTCGATTTTAGATTTGCGATTTTCGATTTAAAAGCACTCCGCTTCTTCCAATCGAAAATCGCAAATCTAAAATCGAAAATTAGTCTGGCTCCAGACTAATTTCTTGTTCCATCTCTTCTATAATTCTTTGCGCGGCGATTTCTGGATTCGTAGCATTGATAATCGCGCGTCCTATCACAAGATAATCCGCGCCAGCGCGCAAGGCATTGGCTGGCGTCATCACGCGTCTCTGATCGTCGTGGCCTACGCCTGCCGGGCGCAAACCGGGCGCGACTATGATGAAGTTTCTATCATGCACTGTTTCGCGCACAAGCCCGGCTTCGTGCGGAGAAGCCACAGCGCCGTCTAGCTTGCTCTCGAAAGCAAGTCGTGCCAATCGTCTGACCTGGCTTTCTATGCCTGATGCGATTCCCACCTCATAGAGCGTGCTATCGTCCATGCTTGTGAGCACGGTGACAGCTATTGCGCGTGGTCTGGGGAGTCCTTCGCGCTCGGCTGTTTCGGAAATCGCTTCGGCTGTGCGACGCATCATCTCGCCTCCGCCAGCCGCATGAACTGTGAAGATCGAGACGCCCAGCCTCGTTGCCTCCACGCCCGCAGCAGCTACAACAGCCGGGATGTCATGGAATTTTAGATCGAGGAAGACGCGCCCGCCGAGCGCTACAATCTCGCGCACGATTTGCGGCCCCGTTGCCGTGAAAAGTTTCGAGCCGATTTTGAAGAAATTGGTGAATGAACGCAGCCGCGAGAAAAGGTCTAGAGCTTCGCGTGCGCTTTCTACATCGAGCGCGATGATAAGTTTATCTCTGGCTAAAATGTTCATAGAGTAGCCTCACTCAAAAAAAGTGTTCTCTTCGTCCATCACAACTTCAATCATGGCTCATGCCTTCCGAAAACTCTTTCGCGCGCGAGCCTACGGCTTCGTCAAGTGAGCGTAAGCCTTCTCGTTCTAAAATCCTTGCCAGCCCTTCATTGATCTCGCGCGCCACTCGCGGCCCCTGATATATGAAGCCCGTGTAAAGTTGCACCAGACACGCTCCTGCGCAAATCTTCTCCCATGCGTCTTCGGCTGTAAAAATTCCGCCGACACCAATTATTGGCATAGAGCCGCGCGTCATTCTATAGAGCGCTGCGACGACTTCGGTCGAGCGCGAGCGCAAAGGCGCGCCGCTCAGGCCGCCTTCGCCGAAAGATTCTATATTACGTTTGGGCGTACGCAACCCTTTGCGCTCCGTAGTAGTGTTCGTTGCGATTATCCCTGCAATTTTTGTCTCCTGCGCGACACGAACAATCTCTTCTATCTCTACAGAAATCAAATCAGGAGCGATCTTAACAAGCATAGGCACGGCTTCGCGCCCCGCTCTTTTCTCCGCCAACTCACGATTTCGTTTTTGAAGAGCATAGAGCAGAGAACTGAGCGCTTCGGCGCTTTGCAGCTTGCGCAGGTTCGGCGTGTTCGGCGAGCTTACGTTCACTACGACGTAATCGGCCACATCATAAATCTTATCAAAACAGGCTAGGTAATCCTCGGCAGCTTCTTCAAGAGGAACAGCGCGGCTCTTGCCTATATTGATGCCAAGCACGCAGTCTGTAGGATGCTGGCGCAACCGCTCCGCAATTCTAGCCGCGCCTTCATTATTAAAGCCCGCGCGATTTATCAGAGCCTGATCCTGCGGAAGCCGGAAGAGGCGTGGGCGAGGATTCCCCGGCTGCGGTTGGTTGGTCACCGAGCCGACCTCTACGAATCCGAAGCCAAGCGCACAGAGAGCCTGCGCCGCAGCACCATTTTTGTCGAACCCCGCCGCAATCCCAACAGGATTTTTGAAGAGTAAACTGAAGCGCCGCAGTTCGCCAAAAGGTGAGCGCATGTATCTGCTCGCAGCAGCGTGCCGCGCCCAGCGAGTGCCAAGCATCATGGCTAGCGAGTGAAGCGCAAGTTCGTGCGCCGTTTCAGGCGGGAGTCGAAAAAGAAGCGGTCTAAGGATTGAGCGATAAAGCATCAGTGGCCGAGGCGACAAGTAACGAGTGACAAGTCGGGTTGAAGAATAATCTTTTCTCCTATGACTTGTCATCTTTCACACATCACTGCTTTGCGGCTTATGTGATTATCCCCTAAAGCTCATACAATCTCCCACAGTACGCTTTGCCTAAAAGCTACAGCGATAGAATGTCAAAATAAGGATTGAGATTTGCTATGAATAGCTGTAAAAGTAACCTATCTGGTGTGGAAGCACCACAGCCACCTAATTCATCAACTAGTATTGGCTGCCTAATTACTCGGCCAATACAAATTCCATAGCAATTCCTTAAGGTGCGGCGGATTAGACGGTTAAATGGGCGTAATATGACACGGCGATTAGTACGCCTAATTATAGTTATGTCTCCGCTTCGCATTGATACAAAGTTGAGCACCGCCTCGCCTCTGTTGATGAATTGAGACATTGAATGGATAATTCGTGTGGCTGGTTGAATCTGGATGCAGGCTGAATCAACCTATAGTGAAAGTACATGCCATTCAGTGTTGGCTATTCAAGTTGATAATTGAAAAGATCAATCGTTCGGCTCGGCGGAATGTATGCGCTACAACATAACAATTCGATCAACCCGACGCCTCAATTGAAATCCTTTCATCATTGTCCTCTCCGATTTGCTAGAATGCTGCTCGTCGGCACGGGTTATCTCAAGCGTTATCTGTACTGCGCCGCTAATGCGAGAGTTGAATTGAAAAGAGGTTGTGCATCGCCGCTCGCTTCGTTGAATAATGATGAGAGTTGAATTGCTTGACTTCGGCGAATTGGATAGAACATTGAATGATAATGCGAGGCCAATCGCTGTCGCGTGCGCTCGCGGCGAGAGTTGTGGCGCGCCAGATAACAAATCAATCAACCGGACGCTCGACCTGGATGCCTTTCATCATTTATCTTTACGACGATAGTTGGATGATTGCTCTCACGCCGGTTATCTCAAGCGTTAGGCGCAATTGAGAGAAACGAATACAATATAAGCGTTATGAATGATAAGAAACTAGAAAAATTAGCTGTCTTATTAACGGCAGCAGCAGGAGACTGCCACACCTTAATCTAGTGAATAAAAAACATTGATATAAGCAAGTTTCTTACGGAGACTACTAATTACATTGGAAACTAAGTTTTCTGATATTGAGCATTCTCAGCATTGACTTCTCTGTAATGCCGGTTCAATTTGCCTCTGGCTGATTCAATCGAGAACTGCCACTTGATCTTGATGGCTTTCTCTTCGCGCTCTTTGACAATCGTCAAGACTTCTGTGGTTAGCTCTTCTTTGCTGGCGATGCGCCTCGACAAACATTGCTTGGAGAGAGCAGAAAACTCGATCTCGATCATGTTGAGCCAACTGGCCGACTTCGGTGTGTAATGAAACTCAAAGCGTTGCGCCAAGGCGAAGGCTTCTGCTGCACTGAAGCTCTCGTAAAAAGAGCTGGTCGAATGCGTGTTGAGGTTGTCCTGCACGACCCTGATCTTCTTAGCTTCTGGGTATCGGGCAGCCAACTCTTTCATAAACAGTGCGTATTCTTATTTGGTCCGGCGGTCAAAGACTTGCGCCACTCGCCGCCCGGTCTTTGGTTCAATCGCCATCAGCAGTGCGCAAGAGCCATTTTTCTGGTAAGCATAATGCTCGCGCACGGGCTGGCCTGCTTTCATCTCAAGACCTGCCACCTGCTCGCCAATCAAGAAACATGGGCGCTCATCGAAGCAAATCACTGGATATTGCTGATCATACGGCAAGGCATAAAGAGAGAGAATCTGTTCCATGCGCGCGATGAAAGAGGAGTCCATAGAGCCTATGCACCACTGCTTCTTCAGATGCGGTTGCAGTTCGTTTTTTTCAGAATAGAGCGCGCCCCAGTATGTGACAGGCTCTCGCAATAGCCTAGCTCAATTGCTTTATCGGCCAAGAGACGCAACGTCCAACGCGAGCGCCCCGCAGGTGGAGTCGAACAAGCCAAAGCAGTTATTGCCGTGCGGCTCTTGCCATCAATCAAAATGGGACGCCCCTTGCGCGGCTTGTCTGCAAGAGAGTGTAATCCGCTTGAGTGATAGTTGTCTCTCCACTTGGCGACGCTCACGTAAGTGACTTGGAGAGTCTCAGCAACGGCACGCAAAGTCTGGCCGCGATGCAGTTGCAAAAGCGCGGTGGCGCGTTTGAAGACTCTGGCAGATGTTTGACCACGAGAGACGATTGACATTAAAAAGTCTTGGTCAGCTTGGCTCAGTTTAATGTGTTCTTTTTGCATGTCTTCAATAGACGCGCAAAACATCAATAATTTTAGTTTCCAATGTACTAATGCTTTCTTCAGTGAAAAAGTTCTTCATAATGTGCTCTGGTGCTAGCCATGAGATACTAAGCAGGCAAGAATTTGCTAGCGAGCGCAGTAAGTACATAGGTATTGGAGCCACTGTCTTCTCTACGGGATTACTTTCGGCTCTCTCCGCTAGTTATGCGCTACACCTAGCCCTTCCATCCGTAGCCATCTCTATTGTTTTTGGGTTGTTATATGGCTTACTTATATTTAACTTAGATAGATATGTAGTATTGACGCTTAAGAGGAAAAGAGTACCTGCTAATTTCCCACTAGCTGAGCGAATAAAAAGAATGAGTGGCGAAATTTCTGTGGCCTTACCTAGACTCTTATTCACCATATTCATTTCACTTATAATCGCTTTCCCGGTTGAGCTAAAACTCTTTGAAAAAGAAATAGACGGGAAAATTAAAGAACGTCAATTGTCTGAATTGTTTGTGATAAGAAATAGACTACTGGAACAATCTCCTGAAATAAATGCATTAGAAGTTGAAAACGAACGGCTAAAACGAGAAATAGAAACTAAGCAAAAGCAGACTAATGATTTACAGCAATCGTTGTTAAATCAGTTGCGTCAGTCGTCAAATAATTACCTTCTTAGCGAGCAAAGAAGCGCGCTTTTAAAATCCGAAATTGAGCTTGATGAACTCAAAAAGGCAAATCAGGAAAGGATTAATGCAAACTATAAGAGACTTGAATATTTACGATCAGAGATAGAGGCACAAGTAACAGAAGCTAGAGTCTCAAGAAGTTATGGTTTACTAGCACGTCTTGAAGCTTTAAATGACTTAAAATCTCACAATGAAACGATAGCACTGGTAAGTATATTCATTATCATTTTATTCATTTTACTACTAACATCACCTATATTCATGAAACTCCTTTCAGATACTGGCCCATATGAACAGTTTTGGGAGGCTCTGGAATCTATGGCTTATAATAATGAGCAGAATAATCTAAGCCTTAATTCTAATACAGATGAGGGTACATCTTCTTCTCAGGAAGGAATCCGAGAACAGAGGAGAAGTCATATTCAACAGGAGGATAAAGCGATTGAGAACATCTCACAAATAAACGAACTCGCCTCACATCGGCGGCTACGAGTTTTTCTCTGTCATTCTTCAAATGATAAGCCAGCAATCCGGGAACTTTATAAGCGCTTATCAGTTGACGACATAGAGCCGTGGCTCGATGAGGAAGACATCCTCCCTGGACAGGATTGGAATCAAGAGATAACCAATGCTGTTAAGAACTGCGATGCTGTGATGGTTTGCTTATCCCGTGGAGCAAGTACTAAAACAGGATTTTTACAAAAGGAAATCAGATTTGCGCTAGAAGTGGCTGCCGAGCAGCCGGATGGTGCTATTTTTCTTATTCCAACTAAACTTGAAGAATGCGATGTGCCTGATGCTTTACGGCGATTGCAATGGGTTAATCTTTTTGAGGACAATGGTTATAAACGATTAATGCGTGCCCTGCATAATCGTGCTCTCGCTGTAGGTGTCATAATCGGGGCATGATCTTTGTCATCCAGCGCCTAACAACTCATTCAACCGGAGCGCGGATTGGATCAATTTCATCATGCTTGAGTCCATCGCGGCTTGCATTCATTTGCCGCGCCCGGTTAATTCGAGCGTTAGGCATCAAAGACCCATAGTTGCAATATCGAAAGGGGTATTTTGTGGATACATTACAGAATTTTTTGAATAAAACCTTTAAGGGCAGCAAAACAAGGAAACTATTAAATCTCACATCTCCCCTTAAGCATGGGGGAACTATTCCCAAAGGTACATTAGTAATTATGGCGTCAGGTGATGCAAAACTACGGCTCAAAATACTTGAAAAAGATACACCTCATAAAGGCTTCTCCATCCCTCTAATTTTGAACAGTGAAGCGCACGACCTAGATATTAGCCCTAATTACCTGCATTGGTATCTTAGCCACAAAGTAATACAAGATCAGTTAATGATGCAGGCAATTGGTTCCGTGTTCTTGAGGGTTCCTAAAAAGATAATTGATTCTATACCTGTTCCCATACCGACAAATTCCTCCCGTAAACAATCGGTTAAAGAGGTTGTAATTAAAAGGAAGGATGACAGTTTCCGGGAACTATAGCGGTTCTCACTTGAGTGCGACTGAATAACCACAATGAGTGAACCAGCCGCGAATGTCAGTCTTCGTTACAAGTTTGATGGCT
>MNJR01000009.1 GCA_001920415.1 Acidobacteria bacterium 13_1_20CM_3_53_8
CCGATAGAAAATTGTTGTTGGACACTTCAACTTCTATCACAGAACGGTGAACCCTTCCCTATTCTCTTCTCAAAAGTGATAAGCGGTCAGCCATTTTGACTTGCCATGTCGGGTCTATAGCCGATTGCAATTGAGTATAACCGTTTAGAGGCGGGCTGCAGCCCGCCTCTAAACGGTTATACTCAATTGCAATCGGCTATATTCACTTTCAAGTGGTCTATTCTTCGTGTCGTTTCGTGTGATGCGCGTGGACTACTTTGGATCATAGCCCGGCGCTGCCTGTCAAAATCTCAGCGACAGACCTGTTCGTTACGGAATACTAGAAATCAAAACGAACTCCGAAGCGAAATATGCGCGGGCGAAGTGTGCGCGTAGTGACGAGAAACGAATCAAGCAAAGCCTGACGTTGCGCAAGCGTCGCCGCAGGGCTTAAAGCGTTGAAGTCAACGAACTCCGAGCCGAAGCTGAAGACAGTATGGTTAAGCACATTGTCAATCTCTACTACGGGACGCAACCGAAAGTGTTCGCCAAGACGAAACTCGCGCGTGATGTTGAGATCAAACGTAAAAAGGTTTGGGCCAATGGCTGCGTTGCGCGGCAAGTTTCCTGTCTGGCCTATGGTTGGAAGCGAGAAGGCGGCGAGCACGCGCGCATCCAGAGGCACGCCGGGCGGACGCGCGCGAAGAAGATGCGTGTCGCCAGTGAAATTCGGCCTGTCGTTGCTCACGTCGTCCAGGTTGCGATCCGCGCCGCCTATTGAAATGTTGAATGGCGCGCCCGACGCCCAACGCAATATAGGAGAGAAGCGCAGCCTGCCCATCAGTTTCGGCACATCCAGTGTTCCCGAAAACACAAAGCGGTGGCGGCGATCCAGAAGACTTCTAGCGCGCTCGCGCCTGAAGTCTGCGACCACGAGCGCGTCGGAAGTGTTTACGATGCCATCATCAATCAGACTAGAAAGCGTGTAAGCTGCGCGGAATGAGAAGCCGAACCCGCTGCCGCTTTGTCTGAATACGCGCCGCAGTTCCAGAGTCATGCCGCGATAGAAGCTGTTGCCGATGGAAGCTAGCTGCTCCACCTCGCCGCGCGTAGGATCGGGTCTAAGATTATTCAAAGCGGCGAGCGCAGCATCTAAAGCCGTTGTCGAGTTAACGCTGTTGAGATTGAAAACGGTTATGGGAACGCCAGCCTCAACTACGCGGTCAATCACATTCGGGTTCGCAATGTCGGGCGAGGTGAGCGCAAAGCGCACAAGCTCTCCTGCGGTCGAAGCGTTGTAAATGGGGCGCACGCCCGTTGTCCCCGTGCGAAAGTTTGCGAAGTCGCGCGAGAGCAGATAGTCAGTAAAATTCTTATAGCGCGCAGGCAACACGGGAGCGTTCGCGTTGAACTCGCGCCACAAATGCACGCCTCTGTTCCATGTCAGATTCATCTCGAAGACGAACCCGCGCCCAATCTCGCGCTCTATGCCAACATTCGCCTGATAACTTTCTGGAATACGAAGGGCGGGGTCGCGCCTGCGCGAAAAATCCGTGTTGAGCGTGCCTAACTGTTTGACGAGCGGCGAATCAATTTTGAGCGTTTCGGGGAAATGAAGATTGGCGGCGATGAATGCGCGCCGCTCCGACGCAGTCATCAAGTTTCCTGTCACGGGATTTCGCAGGTCGTTCGTGTCGAAGAAAAGCTGCTGCCTGCCGAGCGTGAAATCGTCAAGAGTACGAAGCAGAACGCGGTTGTAGAAGATGCCGAAGCCAGCGCGCACGACTGTCCTCCCCGCCTTGAATGGGTCATAAGCGAAAGCCAGTCTCGGCCCAAAGTTGTTCGCGTCCGTCAGAATGCTCTCGCGCTCATAACGCAGCCCGTAGCTCAACATGAAATTCGGTTTCACGCGCCATTCGTCCTGTATAAAAATCCCCGCGTAAGAATTTCGCTGAATAGAGCGTGTCTGAAAATTTTGTCTGAACCGGGATGGAGCGTTAGCCAGAAAATCTCCTGCGCTTGCGAAGCTGAACGTCCCCGAAACGTCCGAAAGGTCATCGAAGATCGAGCGTATGTGATGAAGGTCTGCGCCGAATTTAAACGAATGTGCGCGCCTGACGTAAGAGAGCACGTCTTGAATCTGAAAACGAAACTCGCGTCGTGTGGTCGCGCCTGTGGTCGAAGTGCCTGCTACAAGAGTTCCGGTTCTTCTTTCAGGATCGTTGGCCGATAACGGATCATTAATCGTGATGAGCACAACGGGCACGATTGTTCCGCTTCTCGTTTCGACTGCGGGCGCGAGGCTAGAAAATTGCGCGCGCAATTGATTCACAAGCTTCGCGGAGAAAACCAGGTTGTCCGAATAAGCTAGCGCGTCCGTGTTGCGCGTGCTGCCTTGCAGCGCTTCTGCAAGACGATTGCCGCCCGCGAACTGGCGCATGTTGTCTAGACGACCGAGTTGATAAAGAAACGTAGCGTTGTGAAGGTCTGTGAATTTGTGGTCAATGCGCGCGGTGAAAATGTGGTTGACGAGAGGCGTGCTCGCCTGCATGAGATAGGGTGCAACTTCAGCGCTCAGGCTCGTAGCGGAAGCATCTTCTATACGGCGCGAAGCGAGCGAGGTGGGCTGTGGAAGCGGAAACCTTGTGTTCTGCTCGACGGGCACGAGCGTGTCTATCAAAGCCGAATCGAGAATCGTGTCGTATTCATATGCGGCGAAGAAAAAGGTTCGGTTGCGTCCATCGTAACCGATTGGCCCAAATTTTTGGGGAAGCGCAACGGGGCCGCTCAAGGTAAAGCCCGGATTGTGCTCTTCAAACGGAGGCTTTGAGAGACCCAGCGAGTTGTTGCGGAAAGTGTTCGCGTTGAAGAGACGGTTTTTGTAGAAGTAGAAGAAGCGACCGCGAAATTGGTTCGAGCCGCCGCGCGTGCGAAGGTTTACGCGACCGCCGGATGCGCGCCCATACTCTGCGGAAAACTGGTTCGTGATGACCTGAACTTCTTCAACAGACTCAATCGAAGGTTGAAAACGCTCGCGCGCGGCGCGGTCATCGTTGTTATCTAATCCATCAATCGTTAAATTGTTCGAGTAGGCCGCCCCACCGCTCAGAGAAAAGTTTCCGGCCTCTTCAGGCGTCGTGCGCGGGTTCGTGTTGCGGTCTTCCGCCAGGCCGCGCGTTGAAAGCGGTTCTTCCGTGACGCCTCCGAGCGTGAACACCAGATCGTAAGGCGCGCGCGACGCGACCGGCAGTTGCTCTACTGTCTCTCTAGACACAGTTCCGCCGACAACTGTGCGCGTGGTGTCAACGAGCGGCGCATCTGCTTCGGCTACGACAGTCTGTTGCGCAGTGACGCCAGCCGGGCGCAGCACGAAATCCAGAGTCACACTCTCGCCCGCAACCATAGTGAGATTCATTCTCTCTTCCGTAGCGAAATTTTTGAAAGACGCGCGAACAGCATAAGCGCCCGGCTCAAGCTCTATTATGTGGTAGCGTCCTTCAGCATCTGTTATCACGGTTCGCTCTGCATTCGTGTTCAAGAGTTTCGCAGTAACGCTCGCACCGGGAATTACAGCGCCGTTCTCATCTGCGACGCGCCCGTTGATGTTGACATTATCGAGGTCTTGCGCTTGAGCATGATCGTTCGCGCGGAGATAAAAGACTGTTAGCAGAGCTAAGAGAATTATTAGACTGCGGAAAAAAGGGATGGGGAATTTCATGACAGTTAGCTCCTAATGAGGGTGAAGCCTGCGCTTCGAGCGGCGCGACAATGTGTGTGGGCGCGCGCTCGGCGCGTAAGATGGTTTGGGAAAGCTAGTGCCGCGCTCGCTTAGTAATTCGCGTGACCGAATTGGTTTGGAGACCGTGAAAAATGAGGGTGCGCGAGCGCTGACTAACGTTTAAGACAGCGCGCACTTTATCATCGCCGAGCCGTAGAGCACAAGAATTTTTATCTGAGTTCAGGAAGGGATTTTTACGGAGCTTTACGAGTTGCGCTGACCCGAAGATTGGCGGCGCAGGGCTGCTGAGCGTTTTAAGGGGACGAGCGCGCCCTCTTCCGGCGGCGGGCTTTCTGTGAATTGCGCGAACTCTTCTGCGTGAGTCTGAAGGTACTGGAAGAAGCGCTCGAACTCGCGCTGCATCGCATCCATCTTCTCGCGCATGTTCAAGATTATCTCAACGCCCGCAAGGTTCACGCCAAGATCGCGCGTCAGAGAGAGTATGACTTCCAATCGCTCAAGGTCTGTGTCCGTGTAGAGACGAGTGTTCCCTTCCGAACGCGACGGCTTCAACAATCCTTCGCGCTCGTAAAGTCGCAGCGTCTGCGGATGCAGACTATACTGATCCGCCACAGCGCTGATAGTGTATGTACGCCCTCTTTTCTTCATTTTGGATTTTAGATTTTGGATTTTAGATCGGCGTGCTTGCCGACTTGAATCTTGGATTTAAGAGTTCAACTTCACCGAAAGACCAATCCAAAATCCAAAATCTAAAATCCAAAATTATTCCAACCCCATTGCAACGCGCGGGTTCTCTGTGTTGGCCTGCGCGAAGCGTTTGAGTAAATCTTTGGTCTCTTCCGAGATAATTTTGGGCAAAGTAACTTGCACTTCTACAAACTGATCGCCTCGCGCGCTTGGGGTGCGAAGACTAGGCGCGCCCTTCTGTCTCAGCCGAAATTTCTGACCCGACTGCGTGCCGGGCGGAATGCGCAGTTGCGCTTTGCCTTCTACGGTCGGTACTTCTATCTTCGCGCCTAGCGCAGCTTCAGGCACGGTCACGGGCACAGTGACGTATATGTTGTCGCCCTTGCGCGTGAAATATTTGTGCTTGCCTACGTTCGTGATGATAAAGAGATCGCCCGCAGGCGCGCCCATCCTTCCGCCTTCGCCTTTGCCGGGCACGCGAACGCGCGAGCCTGTGTCAACGCCCGCAGGGATGCGCACCTTCACCTGTTCAGTCTTAGGTACTATGCCTTTGCCATGACAGACAGGGCATGGAGGTCTTCGTCTACCTGTGCCAGCGCAGTCCGGGCACTCTTGGGCGAATCGTAAACGCCCGCCAGCGCGCTGCACCTGACCTGAGCCTTTGCACGTAGGGCAAACAATTGCTGCGCCACCTGTGTCGCCTGCTCCCTGGCAGCGCGAGCACTGCTCCGAGCGATTGACGGTGATGTTCGTGGTCATCCCCCGGATAGCTTCTTCAAAGGAGAGCGAGAGCGGCATCTCTATGTCAGCGCCTCTCTGCGGTTGAGGGCGTGGAGGCTCGCGCTCCTGTTTAGCGCCGCCGAAGAGGTCTGCGAAGATGTCCCGAAAGCTTGTGCCTCCGCCGGAAGGAGAAGTGCTGCTCGCCGTTCCCCAGTCGAAGCCTGTGAAATCGAAAGGCGCGCTACGTCCGGCAGCACCAGCGCCCGCAGCGCCTCGCTCGGCAGCATCCGCCAGATTATCGGAATACTGACCGAAGCGATCATAAACCTTTCGCTTCTTAGGATCGGAGAGAACGTCGTGCGCTTCAGTGATTAACTTAAAGCGCTCCTCGGCAGATTTATCGCCGGGATTCACGTCCGGGTGATACTTCCGTGCGAGACGGCGGTAAGCCTTCTTAATCTCTTCCGGCTTCGCGTCGCGCTTGACGCCCAGCACCTGATAGTAATCTTCTTTTGCCATTCGCTAAACGCGGCGACGCGGCGATGGGGAGACGCGGCGACGCGGCGAGAAATCAACTCTCACCGCGTCGCCTCGGTCCCCGTGTCCCCGTGTCTCATCCTTACTTGTTCTCGTCAACGTCAACGTACTCTGCGTCAATGACGTTGTCTTCGCCGCCCGAAGAGCCTTGCGCGCCACCTGTGGATGCGCCTGCTGCGGAAGCCTGTTCATCAGCGCCGCCTGTGGACGCTCCCGTCTGGCTGTAGAGCGCTTCGGCGAGTTTGTGCGAAGCGGTTTGCAGGCGGTTGAATGCGTCGTTCATTCTTTCAACGCCGCCCTCCTGCGTGGCCTTCTTCGCATCTGCGATGGCAGCCTCAACCTCAGAAGCAGCCGTTGCGTCCATCTTCTCTCGGTTCTCGCCGAAAGTCTTTTCAACCGAATAAGTGAGAGTGTCCAGACGGTTTCGGGCTTCTATCTCTTCGCGCTTACGCTGGTCTTCAGCCGAGTGCGATTCGGCGTCGCGCATCATACGATCAATCTCATCTTTCGACAGCCCCGATGAAGATGTGATCGTTATCTTCTGCTCGCGCCCCGTACCCATGTCTTTCGCAGACACGTTGACTATGCCGTTGGCGTCAATGTCGAATGCGACCTCAATTTGCGGCATGCCGCGCGGCGCTGGCGGAATTCCTACTAGATGGAACTTGCCGAGCGTGCGATTGTCGGAGGCCATAGGCCGCTCGCCCTGTAGCACGTGAACTTCAACGGACGTTTGGTTGTCCGAAGCCGTAGAGAAGATTTCCGACTTGCGGGTCGGAATCGTAGTGTTGCGCTCTATCAACTTCGTGAACACTCCGCCGAGAGTTTCAATGCCTAAAGATAGCGGCGTAACGTCCAGAAGCAGTATGTCCGTCTTCTCGCCAGAGAGCACGCCGGCCTGCACGGCAGCGCCTACAGCGACCACTTCATCCGGGTTCACACTCTTGTTAGGCTCTTTCCCGAAAAAGTTCTTGACCATCTCCTGAACCTTGGGGATGCGCGTTGAGCCTCCGACGAGCACTATCTCGTCAATCTTATTCGCATCAATGCCGGCGTCCTTGATGGCCTGCTCAACAGGCGGCATCAGACGCTTCAAGATGGGATCAATCAACTGCTCGAACTTGGCGCGCGAGAGTTTCATCACAAGGTGCTTCGGACCAGATTGGTCAGCCGTGATGAACGGCAAGTTAATCTCCGTCTCCATAGTGGAGGAGAGTTCAATCTTTGCTTTCTCGGCAGCCTCTTTCAAACGCTGCAAGGCCATCTTGTCGTTCGATAGATCAATGCCCTGATCGCGCTTGAACTCTTCTACGATCCACTCTATGAGGCGTTCGTCAATGTCGTCGCCTCCAAGGTGCGTGTCGCCGTTCGTGGATTTAACTTCGACCACGCCTTCGCCAACTTCCAACACGGAGATGTCGAATGTGCCGCCGCCGAAGTCAAAAACAGCTATTGTCTCATCCTTCTTCTTATCCAGGCCGTAGGCCAGAGCCGCAGCCGTAGGCTCGTTCACTATGCGCGCCACTTCTAGACCAGCAATCCTACCAGCGTCCTTAGTGGCCTGGCGCTGCGCGTCGTTGAAGTAGGCGGGCACAGTGATGACGGCCTTATCAACTTTCTGTCCAAGATAATCCTCTGCGGCCTGCTTCAATTTTTGTAGAATCATCGCCGAAATCTCTGGCGGCGACCAATCCTTGCCGCCCGCGTAAACGCGCACGTCGCCGTTAGAGGCGGCCTGAACTTTATAAGGGACTTGCTTGATCTCTTCGCTTACCTCGTTGAAGCGCCGCCCCATGAAGCGCTTGATGGAATAGATTGTGTTCTCGGGGTTGGTGACGGCCTGACGCTTTGCGACCTGCCCGACCAGACGGTTGCCGTCTTTAGCGAAGGCAACGACCGAAGGAGTGGTGCGACCGCCCTCTGAGTTGGTGATGACGGTAGGCTCGCCACCTTCCATAACGGCTACCACGGAGTTCGTCGTGCCCAGGTCAATTCCTATAATCTTACTCATTGCCAATTAATCTCCAGTCATTTGATTGGCCGCCCGGCCAGAAAGTTAAGGCCTAGGGCGACCGTCTTCGCGCCCGTCCGCTCTACTAATCGGTCGCAAGCCGCTTAGCTCAAAAGGCTCACGATATAGATTCATTTTCGGGTTGAACGCACTCTCAATATAATACTTGAGTCCGTCTTTGTCAACTTTTATTTTGAGCTTCCTCTCAAACTTTGTGACCAAATTAAACTCTTAGGTATTAAGGCTTTAGAAACAGAATGGGCTGCTCCGTGCGAGAGCGCCGCCCAAGGCTTTACTCGCTCTGGCCGCGCTCTTCGTTGAGCAGGTGTGAGACGAAGAGTACGTAATGGACGCCGGAGATGACGGCCAGGGCGAAGACAGTAGTGTAGACTGTGGGCAGGTAGCCGCTCAAGATTGGGAAGCGTGCAGCCACGAGTATGGCTGCTATAGCAATGATCTGAACGACTGTGCTGACTTTGCCTGGAAGCGAGGGGCGAAATCCGCGAAAGCCCGTCATGATGTTGATGGCCAAAGCGCCGACTATTATGAAGACATCGCGGCTGATGACTGTGGCCGTGACCCAGAAGGGGACTGGAAAGTGGCGCGGCAGCGGCTTGGGGCTGATTGCCGGCAGCGAAAGGACTATAAAGGAAGTTACCAGAAGAAGCTTGTCTGCAATAGGGTCTAGAATCCTGCCCAGATGTGAACTCTGATCGAACCGGCGAGCGAGCAATCCGTCCAGCCCGTCGGTCACACCCGCAAGGGCGAAGACAGCGAGTGCCCACACGAATTTCTGATAAAAGAGGAGCGAGACGAAGACGGGAATCAGCCCCATGCGGAACATGGTCAGCAGATTCGGAACCGTAATGACTCTGGAAGACATTAAAACAGTGATAAGTGATAAGTGATAAGTGATAAGAAAGAAGAAGAGAGAAAAGCTTTTTGCTGAAAACTTAAAACTAAAAACTAAAAACTGTTCTTATCACTCATCACTCATCACTTATCACTGTCTTCTAAGTTCTAGCAGGGAGACTTCGGGCGGGGAGCCGTAGCGTATGGGCAGAACGACGGTGCCTAGGCCGCGCGTGACGTAAATCTGAGTTGCTCCTTGCCTGCCCAAGCCTCTAAGCAGACGGCGGCGCGGTCGCCCTGACGGCTCGCGTTCAGAACGAAGAGTAACCTGCCCGCCGTGCGTGTGGCCGCTCAAGACCAGATCAACTCCTGCGCGCGCCGCGCGGCGCAGTATCACAGGATTATGCGCCAGCAGAAGCTTCATCTCGTCGGCGCTTGATCCGGCCAGTGCGAGCGATAAATCCTCCATGCCCACCATAGTATCGTCCACGCCTGCAAGCCAAAAGCTAGCCCCGCGCGCCTCGAATCGCATTCCTTCGTTGACGAGCATGCGTATGCCTGCGAACGTGAATAAATCTGTAATCAGCGCGGCATCAACCCAGTGATCGTGATTGCCAAGGACTGCGTAAACGCCATGTCGCGCACGAAGTCGCCCTAGCATCTCCGCGCACGGTGCAGCATAGGCGCGCTCGTGCGAAACGTAGTCGCCAGTGAGCGCAATCAAGTCAGGGTCTAAACTGTTGGCGACTTCGACGGCGCGGTGAATCTGGTCGCCCGCAGTGAATGGGCCGTGGTGAACGTCCGAGAGTTGGACTATGCGAAAACGATCTAGCTCGCGCGGCAGGCGACGAAGGAAGATTTCTCGCCGCTCGACCGTGAGCATGTAAGGCTCTGCCAGTGCTGTGCGTGCTATCTGCGAGATGCCTGCTGCAAGGGCGCGCAGGGGAGTCGCCGACGATACGCCGCTACGGTGTCCGCGCGCGAGTGTTGCGCGCTCTCTCCAGACTGAATTTGCCATGCTTAAAGTTTTTGTAGGATTGCTTTGCTTCGTGAAAGGCGCGCGCGCCATTTTTACCGCAAAAGCGAGGGGGCGCACTGCCCTTCATAAAGCCCGCGCATTATACAAGGCAAAGGGAAAAAGGCAAAGGGCAAAAGTGAGAAAAATAGCGTGTGCAGTCTTACCTTTTAGCGCCATTGATTTTGCCGTTTTATTGCGAGCGCGCGTCGGCCAGATGAGAGGCACGAGCATTATGACTACAGCGCGACCGCGCTTATTCGATTTCGTAAAGGTCTGCACGGCTATCACCATAGCTATCTATAGCAGCTTGCAATCCAAAGTCAGTACCGCCTGCGGTAGCGGGCGGGTCTGTTAACAAAGTCAAAAGGAAAAAGGTAAAAGTAAAAAGTGAGAAGAAGCCAATCTTTTTATTTTCCTTTTGCCTTTTTACTTTTGACTTCTTCGCCCGCCCAGCTTAAGCAGGCGGTACTGACTCTGTTTTTGCCCGATTACGTTTTTAGAAAAAGTCCGCGTGAATGTGACGGCGGCTGTTTCGGTCATGTTCGAATCTGCTTTACAGGCTCGGAAAACAGTTGTAATTCGTCGTTTGAATGATATTATCTGGCGCACTTCCGCAGATGCATAGTGGATAAATGGATGGCTATCCATTTCATCTCCTGCACAAGAAGCCATCAATCGCTGAACGGTCGCCACAGCAAGCCCTTGTGAGATGCTCGCTTTTGCCCAGAGACGAGGGCTTCACTTAATCCGACTACTCTTTTCAACAGCCGCCCGTGAGCGAGCAGGTGGGCTGTTTGTATCCAATGCTCTGTCTTTACCTGATAAGTAGAAGGAGAAAGATGATGAAAAGCCCCCACGCCCAGACCGGGCGAATAACTGTTGTCCTGCTCGCGTTGGCGAGTCTTTTGATTTTTTCAACCCCGCGCGTCGAAGCTGCGAACGGCCCTTTCAACGGCAAGATCGCTTTCGAGACTGACCGTGATGGCAACAAAGAGATTTATCTGATGAACCCGGATGGCACAGGCCAGGTAAATATCAGCAACAATCTGGCTGATGATGCCGATCCTCACTGGTCGCCAGACGGGACTAAGATCGCCTTTGACAGCACCCGCGATGGCAATTTTGAAATCTACGTGATGAACGCCAATGGCACGAATCAGACGCGATTGACATTCAACCCGGCTTTAGATGGTTTTCCATCATGGTCTCCTGATGGGACACAGATCGCTTTTCAGAGCACCCGCGATGGCAACTTTGAAATCTACGTGATGAATGCCGACGGCACAAACCAGATGCGGCTGACGAACAATTCAGCCAGTGATTTCTTTCCTGAATGGTCGCCCGACGGTACAAAGATAACTTTTCAGAGCGACCGCGACGGCAACGATGAGATTTACGTGATGAACGCCGACGTGATTAACACTCAGACGCGGCTAACGAACAACACGGCGCTCGACCAAGCCCCGTTTTTCTCGCCTGATGGAACGAAGATTGTGTTTCAGAGCCTAGGGAGCGTTGGCACGAACCAGATTTTTGTGATGAAAGCCGATGGCACGAACCCTGTCCCGTTGACTTCCACAGGCAATAATTTTAGTCCTGCTTTCTCACCCGACGGCACGAGGATAACTTTTATGAGTCAGCGTGACGGCAACGATGAGATTTACGTCATGGACGCCAACGGCGCGAATCAGACGCGATTGACGAATAACACGGCGCTTGATACCGTCCCTAACTGGCAGCCTCTCGTCCCTGTGAGCACCGTCGGAGTATTTCGCCCGTCAACAGGCCAGTGGCTGCTGAGAAACTCTAACACATCAGGCGCGCCCGACCTCACTTTCAGCTTCGGTCAACAGGGCGACCTGCCCGTCACAGGCGACTGGAACGGCGATGGTAGAACCGATATCGGCTTCTACAGGGGCAACACCTTCTTCCTTGCCCTACTCAAGTTGACAGTCAGCCGTTCCTGCTTCACATGCCCCTTTGTCGTAACAACCACCCTTGACCCGCAGCCTTCCTTCACCTTCGGGCAGGCCGGTGACCTACCCATTGCAGGAGATTGGAACGGCGATGGCACTAATGATGTCGGCGTGTTTCGCAACGGCCAGTTCCTGCTGCGACAGCCAGTAACGCTTTGCATTGGATGTCACCCGATCATCACCACGATCAACTTCAACTTTGGACAGGCAGGAGACACACCATTAGCGGGCGATTGGAATAGAGACGGCGTTGACACCATAGGAGTCTTCCATCCTGTCTCTGGTACTAACCTATTCTTGCTGCGTAACTCAAATACTACAGGCGCTGCGGACTTCACCTTCAACTTCGCATTGCCCGGAGATAGGCCAATCACAGGAGACTGGAATGGAGATGGCGTGGATTCCATAGGAATCTACAGAGACAGTGCAATACTCTTGGTGACATAGCCTTCAACTTCGGACAAACAGGAGACCTGCCCCTCTCAGGCGACTGGAACGGTATTAACAATCCGCCCAACAGCGGCATCAACAATCCTGACAACGGGTCTAGCCGTGTGGGGCAAGCGCAAACCTTCACTACCACATGCTCCGACCCGGACGGCTGGCATGACATCTCAACCATTGATTTCAAGATTGCCAGGAGCGATGGTAACGGCAACGGTGTTCCACTAGCGCTCTGGGTGCAGTTCGATGAGGGCAGCAATCTGATTCGCTTCTATGATCCAGACTTGCAGACGTGGCAAGAAGGAGTGCCGGGAGCAAACGTCACACTGTCAAGCAGGTTTGCTGAGCTAAACTTGGCAGGAACGAGTGTGCATGGCTCTGGGCCAACAGGGCCAAGCGTGCAAATCACTTGGTCAATAGTCTTCAGGGATGCGGCAGTGATGAACAACTACAAGCAGTACCTGAAGATTACGGACGATGCAGGGTTGACGACAGGCTTTGACAAGGTCGGTTCGTGGAGCGTCAGGCGATGATCTGTGAGCGATAGCACAGGTTGACGCATTAACGCTGCGTCAATCTCAAACTCTTGCGGCGTGGCGATGCTTGTTGTCACGCCGCAAGAGCTTTTGTTTTCAATGGCGCGCTCTATGGTTTATGGTGCGCTGCCGATTCAATTGAAAAGAGAAGGCTCAGCATCCTGCGCGCCCTTTTTCGATGAGCGTTTCCTTGCAGTTCTCACTGACTCTGAACCCGTATAGTGCGCTAAGTGCTCGGCATTCAGTCCCAATTCGCGCAAATGCGCGGCGAACTTTGCAGAGCCGTGCATGGTGATGATTCTTTGCGCCTGTGATGCGCGCGCCAGATGCACAAGCTCGTCGAAGTCCGCGTGATCCGAAAGCGGCAAGACCAAATCCACTCCTCTGTACATGTAGGGCGCGCTTCGGTGCATAGCCCATCCCGTGAGCATGATGACATAGCGCCTTTCAATGTTCGTTATCATTGGCTGCTTGCGACAGCCGGGCGGAGCAATCAGCACGCGATGGCGAAGGTGCTCGCGGTCGTATCGTTCGTACTTTCCAGAAAACTGAACGCCGAGTTCTCTGTAAATCTCAGAAACATTCCACACAGAGCCGTGCAGCGTCACGCGATAATCATTTCTGAGAAGAAGCTCCAACGCCTCCTGACTTTTTCCAAGAGCGTAGGCGAGCACGACCGGCACGCGATCATCCGAAAGCGCGCGATCAACTGCGGCATAGAGTCGCGCGATTGTCGCAACGTCGGGCGGAAATTTGTATAGGGGATCGCCGAAAGTTGATTCCATCACTAGCGTATCGCACGGGACGATGACAGCATCTTCAGCCGCTGCGTTCGGCCTGAGCTTAATGTCGCCAGTGTAAACCAGACGCTCGCCGTCCGCTTCAATCAAAATCTGCGCAGAGCCTAAACAATGTCCAGCCGGAAAGAGTGTCAGGGCGAACTGCCCGTAATCGCGCCGCTCGCCGTAACGAAGCGTTTCGACCAGAGCATCGCCGCAGCGATGGCGAAAGATTCGCGCAGTCTCCGGTGTAGAGATAATCGCGTGGTGCTCGGCTATGTGATCCGAGTGGCCGTGCGAAATGACGCAACGCTCTCGAGCGCTTGCGGCGTCCAACCACAGATCAATGTCCGGCAGGTAAAGCCCGTCGCGGTATTCAACTCTTAACAAAATCTAAGAACCCTCAAAAACAGTTTACGCTAAGAGAAGAAACACTCTTCTTTTGCGAAACAGATTCTTCACTTTTCTTCGGGAGATTATCTAAGAGCTATTATAGTTTATGTGGACGAAGCATGCTATCAACCGGGCTGTGAGATAAGGTATGGAAGAGCGGCGAGAATTGGACGGACGTGCGACGCAGTATGAATCGCGCAGGCGCGCTGTGCGCAGGTTGACGCGCGCGCAAGTTGTCTATCTCGCTGCGCTCATGGTCTTCGCAGTGTTCGCTGTCTTCGCGCACCTTTACGCCTACTTCGGTTGGGATTTGACCGCTGCGCGCGACGTGCAATCTGTACAAGACCCCGTATTCACGAACACTATGAGCGCCGTCTCCTTTTTTGGCAGTGGCTGGATGCCCTTTGCGTTGGTATCCCTGACAGGCTCGCTCTTTCTTATCACGGGCTGGCGAAGCGAGGCTGCGGCGATTCTCTTCAGCGCGGGCGGCGGCGAGCTTTTGAACCGCATCATCAAAATTATCATCGCACGCCCGCGCCCTGAAACAGGATTGGTGACTGTGTTGGTACACCCGAACTCGCAGAGTTTTCCGTCTGGGCACGTCACGTTCTACGTCTGCTACTTCGGTCTTCTATTCTTCATAGCCTACGCACGTCTTCCACGCGCCTCAATCGCGCGCCGCGCAGCGCTCACCGTCACAGCGCTTCTAGTCGCGCTCGTAGGCCTCTCGCGTGTTTACCTCGGCGCGCATTGGCCCAGCGATACCATCGGCGCGTATCTCTTCGGCGGCCTCTGGCTGGCGCTCTCCGTACATCTCTACCAACGATGGAAAGAGCGCGCGACGTTTCATCCAGAAGAAGCGCACACGGCTTGAAAGGCAGTTTTCAGTTTTTAGTTTTCAGTTTTAAGTGAAAAGCTTTCTGCTTCTTTCTGAAAACTGAAAACTAAAAACTGAAAACTGTTCTCATCAGTGTCCGCGATTGAAGATGCTACACGCCTGGTAAGCGCCCGTCGGGTCAATCGCCTCGCGCCCCTGATCTATGTGGCGAATGATTCCGTCGCGGTCAATGACGAAGGTTGCGCGCGACGAATAGCCCGTCTTTTTATTGAGCAGACCGTAGGCTTTGACCACAGTCCTGTTCCAGTCCGAAAGCACTGGGAAGGTTAATCCCAAGTCTTGCGCGAAGCGCTTGTTGGAAGCGAAGCTGTCCATGCTTACGCCTATCACCTGCGTGTCGTTTGCATCGAATTTGGCGATATCAGCCTGATACGCCCTCAACTCCTGCGTTCAACCACCTGTGAAGGCCAGAATGTAGAAGGCGAGCACTACGTTCTTCTTTCCCCTGAAATCCGAAAGCTTCACGGGATGGCCGTTAATGTCGTTCAACGTGAAATCCGGCGCGCGGTCTCCCACTTTCACCTTCAACTTCGGCGGCGCTGGCGCAGCCTGCTGCTGTGGTCGCGGTTGCGTAGGCTGCTGCGCTGCCGGTTGCTGTTGTTGTTGCGCGAAAGAGAGAGCGGCTAGGGGAAGCAAGAGAATAAAGCTCAAAAACTTTTTCATAGGTTTTAGTCTCCGAGAACAATTGGTTCGGGTCTAAGAAGCTGATTGAAAACGCCCGCGAGGGATGATTGAAATTTTGAATTGAAATTTAAAATTAAAAATCCCAAATATCCCTTGAGAGACGGCAAAATAGAGTTTTGCCCGCACAACTCTATTGCGTGCGGCGTAAATGTCAAGAATATTTCTTGAGCGCCGATTTCAAATTCATGTTGCGTATCAAGCGGTGCAGGTAATTTGGGTGAACGCCCAGAAGGCGTGCGGCCTCTGTGTAGTTGCCTTCCGATTGCTCCACGGCTTTCAAGATAAGCTGCTTTTTCACTTCGGCCACTGCTTCGTGGTATTTGGTAGTGCCGACGCTGGCGGGCGCGTCTGTCTCCAATAGAACTTCGGGCAAATCTTCCGGCAGTATTCGTTCAGAAGAACCAAGGACGACGGCGCGCTCGATTGCGTTTTCAAGCTCGCGCACGTTGCCCGGCCAATCGTATTGCATGAGCCGAGCGCGAGCTTCCTGACTTATCCCAAGAACTCTGCGGTTGCATTTCTCCGCGTACTTTTTTACAAAATAGCTTGCCAGCAGAGGAATGTCTTCACGGCGCTCGCGAAGACCGGGCATGTGGAACGAGACGACGTTCAAACGATAGTAAAGGTCTTGACGAAAGCTGCCCTGCTTTGCAGCTTCGGCCAAATCACGATTCGTCGCGGCAACAAGACGAATGTCAACTTTGATGGGGCGAGTGCTGCCAACGCGCTCGAACTCGCGCTCCTGAAGCACGCGCAAGAGTTTCGCCTGAAGCGGCGCGGCCAGTTCTCCTATTTCATCCAGAAAAACCGTTCCGCCGTCTGCGACCTCAAGCTTCCCTTTTTTTTGAGAGATCGCTCCTGTGAACGCGCCCTTCTCGTGACCGAAAAGTTCGCTCTCAAGAAGCGTCTCTGTGAGCGCTGCACAGTTGAGCGCGACGAAAGGATGATCTGCGCGCGGGCTATTCTGATGAATCGCGCGTGCGGCCAGTTCTTTGCCCGTGCCGGATTCGCCCCAGATTAAAACTGTAGAAATGGTCGGCGCGACCTTCGCAATGAACTGATAGACCTCGCGCATGCGCGCGCTTTCGCCTACCATGTTGTGCTCTATCTGGATGTCTTCGCGCAGCCGCTCGTTCTCGCTCTCCAACCATTCGACGTGACGCGCGTTCTCAAGCGCAACTGCGGCAATGTTCGAGATGGCCGTTACCAGTTGAAGTTGATCCTGATCGAATCGCTCATGCGGGTCTGTAGTGTAGAGGTAGATGACGCCCAGCGCTTTTTCGTAAACCGTTACGGGTACGCAGAGCAGCGAATGAATCTCTGTGGAGATAACGCTCTCGGCATCAAAATCTTCTTTATCGGAAACGTCGTTGCTCAGTATAGCAACGCCTTCATTCAGCACCTTTCTGCTGATGGTGCGGCTCACGCGCACTGGCGCGTCCGAACCCGCCGCTCTATCTAAACCAAAGACTGATGCGAACTCGTCGCCCTCTTGCCCATCTGCAAGAAGTATAGCGCCATGTTCGGCGGGCACGACTTCAAAAATCAGTTCGAGCAGGCGGCGCTGCAACTCACCTAAATCTCTAATAGAATTTATCTGCGTGCTGATCTTCATCAAGGCGGAAAGATCGCGCGCCATCAAATAGATCGCGTCGGCCATGCGCACTTCAACGGTCGCGCCCGTCGCAATCTGACGCTCGTCAAAGCGCACCTGTCCGGTCGCTGGCTGCACCTCGCCTTCATGCAGATGAAAGAGCAGAGTCGAATCGCCTACGCGAATGCGGTCGCCGTGCTTTAGTACGCGCTCCTTGATTGGAACATCGTTGACGAAAGTGCTGTTGAGGCTGTCCAAGTCAACTATCTTGTATTGCCCGTCCTCCTTTTTAATCACGCAGTGGCGGCGCGAGACCGAAGGGTCTGCCAGGCAAATCTGGTTAGAAGACTCGCGCCCGACGAGCACATCCTCGTCTTTGAGAAGGAAGGTAGAGCCTTTGAGCGGCCCTGCGACGGCTGCCAGCCTAGGGTTCATCTGTTGGACGCCTGTCCTCTTTTGCGGAAAATTTTTAGCCTGACTCGGAGTTTACGGCGTGTGACATTCTATCAGCAAACCAAGTCGCGTGCCGCAGAAACAGTTTTCAGTTTTTAGTTTTCAGTTTTCAGTAAAAGGCTTTTCGCTCATTATCTGAAAACTGAAAACTAAAAACTGAAAACTGTTCTTATCACTATCTGAACGGATAGACGAGCTATCTTTTCGGATAGAGTTCTTCATCCTCAAACTTACCTTCAATCCTTCATCTTCAATCCGTCAGAAATAAATTTTCAGCCCGTTAAAATAAGGGCTTCGTCACCTATTCGAGCAGGAAATCATTCGACTGAAAAACGGGTGGCACGCGCCTCGCTCTAGTGTGACAGTGCGCGAGAGAAAAGCGGAGACGCGCGACGAGTTTGAAACTAAATTTGCGGCAGCCAGTTTAAGAGAATTTCAAGAGCGCTGGAGCCGCCGGAAAAATTAAGAGGCAGGCAGCAGGTCATATGAAGACCGCCGCCCCAGAAATAAAGAAGGAGAAAATCATGAAAAAGCAGATTATTGGAACGTTGACAGTTTTGAGTCTCTTCTTCGTGCTGGCGGTCACTTCCGTTCAGGCGCAGCAGAGAGGCACGTTGAAGGCGCACATCCCCTTCGCATTCTCTGTAAACGAGCAGACGCTTGAGGCTGGCGATTACACAATCAGCCGTCTGACCGAGAACTCAATCGTGATAGAGAGCGCCGACGGCAGGCATAGAGTGATCGCGCAAGTGCCAAGAACAGTTTCGACCAACCCGAATGCAGCACAGAACCTTGAGAAGCTGGTCTTTCATCAATACGGCGACCAGTATTTTCTAGCGCAGGTCTGGATGATCAGAGCCACAGACGGACGCGAACTCAATCGCTCGAAATCGGAAGCGAAGGCCGCAGACGAGATGCGCCAGTTGGCACACAATCGCAAGCCGCGCAACGTGCAAGTTGCTATGCGCTAATAGAGTGAAGCGCAAACCGAATCACAGGAGCGAGACCGACCTGTTGCCTGACCAAGCACAAGTCCTACCTTAAGAGAATCGTTCCTGTAAACGAACCGGCGGACTGAAGTTAAAATTTCAGTTCGCCGGTTCGGTTTGTGTAAGGCAAAAGTAAAAAGGTAAAAGGCAAAAGGTAGGAGGAAACCATTTTAAATTTTTAATTAAAAATGTGAAAATACTTTTCGCCTTATCCCTTTTGCCTTTTACCTTTTTGCCTTTTACCTTTTTACTTTTGCCTTCTTACTTTAGACATTCATGCGCAACAAGCCACATGGCGGGAATCTCGGCAGACTTATAGCCAACACGCTCGCAGGCTCTTGGCGCTCATCTCCGCCTTCGCTCGAAATTTCTGTTAAAGAGCTTGACGCCGTAACACCGTCGCTGCTGGAAACAGGGGCGGGCGCTCTGGGCTGGCGGCGCGTGTGCGATTCAGAGTTGAGTTCATCAGAGTCTGCTTTGCAGTTGGGGCAGGCTTATCGCATGCACGCTCTCAGGGCTGCGATTCATGAGCGCGACATAGGTGAAATTTTTGGGTTGATGCGCTCACATGGAATCGAACCTGTGCTGGTCAAGGGCTGGGCTATCGCGCAACTCTACATACATGCGGGTCTCAGACCTTACGGAGACATTGACCTCTGCGTTCGCCCGGACAAGTACGAAGCGGCAAGTGCTCTTCTCGAAAGCGAAGAAGGCAAAAGATACGGAGTTGACTTGCATAGAGGTTTTGAGAAATTCGACAAGAGCGCGTGGGATGAAATGTGGTCGCGCTCGCGGCTTTTGGAGATGAATAGCTCACAGGTGCGAGTCTTATGCAACGAAGATCATTTGCGACTTCTCTGCTCTCATTTCTTGCGCGAAGGCGCGTGGCGACCCATCTGGCTGTGCGACATTGCGGTTGCAATTGAATCAATAGCGGCGGATTTTGATTGGGACTTATGTCTGAGACAAGACCAGAGACGAAGGGAATGGATCGCCTGCACGATTGCTCTGGCGCAAAAGCTTCTGCGGGCGAATGTGGACAAAGTTCCGGCGGAAGCTCGCGCTATGCGCTTGCCTCGCTGGCTTACGCCGTCTGTTCTGAAAGCGTGGGAAGCGCGCGCAATGCAGGAGAGGCACAAAGCGCCGGTTAGTTCCGCCCGTCATCACCCGATTTATGCCCTGAAGAAATTACGTCACCATTGGCCCAATCCTATAGAGGGAACGGTCGGCATGAACGGTTCGTTCAACGAATGGCCGCGCCTGCCGTTCCAACTCGGCAACTGTCTGATGCGAACGGCAGATCTCTTACTGCGCAATCGGAAAACCCGCCGCCATCTCTTAACGTAAGAGGCCACGCGCGCTGTGGTTGAAATTAACCACAGGCTCTCAAATAATCGTTGACTCTCCGTTCGGAGTAAGATTATTCTTCGCACAAGCAAAGAGCTTAGACTGATATTAGAGCGAAACTTATGTCCGGTCTCGGTTGAGCGCACTCTGGTCGGACTGTCTAAACCTTTGGCAAGGTAAATCATCTCTTGCGCTTCAAGTAATTCCATTCGTATAGCATGTGAAGGAGACCCGACATGAGCGAAACCTATGTGCGACTGCCCAGGGCGCGCAAGGACAAACTCGTCACGACGGAGTTGGCGGGCGAAAAGCTAATCTACGATGAGAAACTGGATAAGGCTCATTGTTTGAATCGCACGGCTGCGCTCGTCTGGGAGCATTGCGATGGACGAACTACCGTTGCGCAGATGGCGCGGCTGCTGGAAAGAGAGATGAAGAGTTCTACCTCGGACGAAATGGTCTGGCTCGCTTTGCACCAGCTAGAGAAATCTCATCTGCTTGAAGAGACTGTGGCGAGACCTGCTCAAGTTGCCAAGATGTCGCGGCGCGAGATGGTCAGACGATTAGGAATCGCTGCGGCAATCACACTGCCTCTAATCACTACAATCGTCGCGCCTGCGGCAGTTGATGCGGCATCATGTTTAGGGAACGGCAGCCCTTGTACACCTACCGGGCCAGCTTGTTGTCCGGGTTTAGCCTGCGGCCTGATACCGCCGGTTTGTCACATCACCTAAAAAACAGAGGTCAGTAAAAGAAGTCTGGAGTCAGAAGGATTTTAGATTTTAGATTTGCGATTTTCGATTGGAAGAAGCGCAGAGCTTTTAAATCCAAAATCCAAAATCTAAAATCCTTCTGACTTTCTACTAAGGCGCGCTCGCCGCGCTCTGGTTCGTAGAGCCTTGAATTATGCGCCAGTTGTTGTCCGTCTCTGTAGGGATGACGTGGTGCTGCTCTACCCAACCGATGATTAGATCGCGTATCTCTTCGTTTGAGCGATAGACGACAGTCGCGCCCTTGTACATAGTATAGCCGCCGCCGCCGTTCTCTCTATAATTGTTCGTCACAAGCCTTAGCTTCTGCGTAGGACTCAAAGGCTGGCCGTGATAACGCAGGTTCTGTATGCGTTGTCCAACGGGCTTTGAAATGTCTATCTCGTAGTTGACGCCCTCGGCTATGTCGAAGTTGTAGCCGGGAATTTTCTCGTCAACCAAATCCGTAATTGGTGTGTTCGGCACATACGCTTTGAAATATTTGGCCGAGTGCTCAAGCGCTTCACGCAACTGCGCGCCCGTTATCTCTATTGTGACCAGAGTATTTTCGTATTCGTAGAGCGCTGCGATTTCGCGCACAGTAACGGGGCCGCGAGGTATGTGCGCCTGCGGGTTGAAATTCGCTGCCATTGAAACGTCGCCGCGTCCAGCCTCCAACTGCACGCGCTGAATCAAATCTAAGATAGCCGTGTCACGGTATCGCGCGTCATGCGCCGAAAGCTCTTCGGATGAAGTCCCTATCACTTTTCCGAGCCACGCCTGCGTCTCGTGGTCGTAAGGCTCTGCCAGCTTGACTATGTCCGGGTCTGGCGGAACGTTGTCGCCCGTAGGAATCGTCTGGGAAGATTTCGCAACGACGTGCCAGCGCGCGCCCGGCGTGTCATTTTTTTCAAGATAAACGTCCACGCGCGCAACATGTCGCGCCCACTTGTTCGCCTGCGTCAAGAGCACGCCGTTGATGTAGAGCGAAGGGATTTCGACGTGCGTGTGCCCCATCAAAATCACGTCAACGCCGGGGACTTGCTTTGCTATAGCAACCGCAGCGTTTTCGTTCGGCACATTGTCTGGATTCATCCTACCAGTTCGCAAATCCTCTTCGATTCCCATGTGCATGGTGATTACTACGATGTCAACGTGCTCGCGCCGTCTCAAGATAGGAACCCACTTCTTCGCCTCGCTAACGGTCTCGTGAAACTCAAGCCCTACGTAGTTCGGCGCGTTCTCCCAGTGCGGAATCCCCGGCGTAGTCAGACCAAGAACGCCTATGCGCACGCCCTGAACCTCTTTGACTATGTAAGGCGTGTAGTGCGTATGGTTCGTGCCCACGTCGTAGGTGTTTGCCGAGAGAAAGGGAAACTTCGCTTCGCTTTGCGCTTTGTACAGAACTTTTAGTCCAAAATTGTATTCGTGATTGCCTACGGCCATAGAGTCATAATGCAGTTCATTCATCACGAGCATCATAGGGTCAATAGGAGCGTTGTTCCGCTCGTTATGATAGTAGACGAGCGGCGTGCCCTGAATCGTGTCGCCGGAATCCAGCAGCAGCAAGTCAGGATCAACTTTGCGCGCCTGCTTGATAATAGTCGCAGCCTTTGCCAACCCGCTGTTTTCCGGGCGATTCGTGTAGTAATCAATCGGGTCAATGTGGCCGTGCAAATCTGTCGTCGCAAGGATTGTGACGTGCGCGCGCTTCGTAGCGGCGGCACGACCGCCCAAAGTCGAGACAATCAGTGCAAGCATTACCACCAGACTCGGCGGCAGGACGAAGAGCAGAGTTTTTCTGTTTCTCATAGTTTTGGAAAGAGAAGATAAGATAGGTCAGTAGCGGCTTGCGGTAGCTTCGCAAAGGCAAAAGGTAAAAAGGATAAGGCGAAAAGTATTTCAATTAAAAATTAAAAGCGGTCTCAGCCTTCCTTTTGCCTTTTACTTTTGACTTTTGCCTTCTTCACCCGCCCGCTACCGCAGGCGGTACTGACACAGATGCTTCAAGCGATAATTACGGGGCGCTATTATAGCGCGAAAACTTCCGCAGCGCTCGCGCCTTTTATGCTCACGTCGTAAACTTTTTGAGCGCGAGCGCGCACCTCTTCCATCTTCCCAACATTCTCGAAATAGGTTCGCCCGCGCTGCAAGATGAAATAGGTAGGCGTCTTCGCATCCTCCAGATGAAAGTTCGGGTCTGAGAGCACGCGCGTTTGCAGGTCGTTTCGACCGTATTGCTCCAGATAGTAATGCACAACGCCCGGCGTCTCATGAACAATCGTAGCGCCATGCGGCGCTCGGTCGCATATGAACTTAATCGCCTCGCGCAAGCCATCGTCGTAGAACTCGTCATGCGGGAAGAAGTAGCCAGTGCGCCCGCCGCCCAGCAGGTTAGTGTATGCGGCGTAGTGCGGCGCGTTCGAGGCGGCAGTCAAGGCAGGCCAGGCGACGAAGATGATGACGGCGAGCGCGGTAGAGACCTGCTTCACTCTTTCGGCGTCAACTTTTTTGAAAGCTGCTACGCACCAACGTATCAACGCAGCTATGCCTACGGCAGCGATCATGTAAACGAAAGGCAGTAGGCTTAGCGTGTACCTGAGCCATTTGCCGCCCATGAGCGAATAGGGAATTATCCAGAGCAGGAACATCAGCAGAAGAAATGCTCGCCCCGGCTCGCGCCATCGCCGGAAACACTCTATCAATCCGATGATGAAAGCCGCGAGAACCGGCAGCGGAATCTTTATTAGAAGAAAGAGCGCGTAGAAATAGATGGGCGTGCCCCAAAAGGGCGTGCCCGCCATCGTGTTCAAATAAAGATGGTCGGCAAAGAGATAGCCAGAATGTTTGAGAAGCTGCCCGCTCGTGTAAGTCTGTAAATACTGCCATGTCTGCGGCAGCAGCGCTGCGGGGTTAACAATGAGGAAAGCAACCAGCATCAGCGCGTAGAAGAATCTGGGCGTACGCCACTTCGGCTCGCCGGGGCTTTGCACGCGCACGCGCACCAGATAATGATAGAGCGCGTTCAGTCCGAAGTAGTGCGGAAAATATTTCGATGCCAGCATCAATCCGAACGACGTGCCGCTCAAACGGTAGTACCACTTCTTCCCAGAAGAGTCGTATCCGCTCAATTGTTTGGCGCGCAGGTAGAAGTAGAAGGCGAAGAGCATGAAGAAGACCAGCAGCGTGTCTTCTTTCGCAATGCGGTTGTAGGTGATTGCGTTGATGCCGGACGCCCAGAGGCTCGCGGCCAAAAGCGCCGTGCGCCGGTCGAATAGCGCGCCTGTCATCAAGAAAATAGGAATGGCCGTAAGCGCGCCGACTAGCACGTTCGGGAATCTCAGTGAAGCCTCTTCTGTGATGTCCGGGTCAGTGCGCGCGTTCCACTCGTGCGCTGCGCTCACAGAAACGAGCATCAGAAGCTTCATCAGCATGGGATGCTCTGTGTTCGGCGTGATGTCGCCCTGACTGTAAGCGCGCACCGCCTCGACCTTGTTAATCTCGTCCTCTGCGAATCCAACCTCCGACAACCTGCTCACGCGCAAGCCCAGGCCAAGCATTACCAAGAAGAGAAGCGTGAAGAGAAGCACGCGATCACGCTCGGAAACGATTGCGTGAGGTCGCACCATACCCGGCGCAATCGCCTCTCGCTTCATTGAATTTTCAACAGAGCCTGCCAAAACCTTTTACCCTCCAAAAGGAAAATAAAAAGATTGGCTTCTTCTCACTTTTACCTTTTTCCTTTTGCCTTTTTACTTCTTCACCCGCCCAGCTTAAGCAGGCGGTACTGACCTGCCTTGTTTTATGGTTGACGCGCAGCGCGTGCCTGCTCCATTGCAGCTTCCGTCTCTTCCGTAACAGACTTCAGTGATAGCCCGCGTCTTACCAGAAAAGCGACTCCAATTGCAGTCCAG
>MNJR01000025.1 GCA_001920415.1 Acidobacteria bacterium 13_1_20CM_3_53_8
CAGCTCATTGAACGGAAGCATCCGGGCGCGCTCTTTTGCATCGTCGCCCCTCTGCGGGCAGTGGCGGAGACATTGCATCTGGCTCCCGCTCCCAGTTTCAAAGCGGTGAAGGGAACCGAACTGGAACGGGCCGACTACGGACTAATCACAACCGCGATGCCGCCGAAAAAATGGCCGCCGCTTGGCGAGGTCGTCGATGGCCTTCTCTACATCGGCGACCAGACACTGCTCTATCCTTCGCCGGCGATTTACCTGGATTCGGATTACGAACGAGAGCTTCGCCGGCGCATCGCGATCATCAAAGAGTTTAGCGGCCAGGATTTCGGGTCGGTGCTGGACGATCTCATTAAGGAAGCCAGCAAAACCAAAACAGAACGGCCGGAACCATAGGCGCGTCGTCAACCCTTCTCTCCTTGACAGCTTAGGAGAGCAAAGCCTAATCTCCTAAACAACTTAGGGGAACGCATGAGCAACGAAGCCGAACTTCTGCCGGGTACGCTTGATCTTCTCGTCTTGAAGGCGGTTTCGCTCGGGCCGCTCCACGGTTACGGAGTGCTCCTGCGGATTGGTCAGATTTCCGGGCAAAAGCTTCTCATCGAGCAGGGCGCGCTCTATCCGGCGCTGTTCCGGTTGGTCCGCCAGGGCCTGCTCAAGACGGAGTGGGATAAGTCGGACAACAATCGCCGAGCGAAGTATTACGAGCTGACCGCGAAAGGACGGAAGCGGCTCCGCGAGGAAACAGAATGGTGGAACCGGCTGGCAGCAGCGGTTGCCACGGTGCTCGCAGCGCAGCCGGAACGGGCATGAGTTCGTATCTTCGATCGCTTGCTGCGAGGTTTCTTCGTCGTTCCCAAACCGCGAACGACCTTGACGAAGAGTTGCGTTCCCACGTCCGGCATCGTGCGGACGACCTGGAACGTTCCGGATTGGATCGTCTCGAAGCGGAACGGCAGGCGCGGATCGAGTTCGGAAATCATGAGCGATTCAAGGAAGAATGCCGGGAAGAACTCGGCGGTAATTTTATCGACGGGTTAATGCAGGACGCGCGTTTCAGCTTTCGAACGCTGCGCCGGTCGCCAGGTTTTTTTGTGGTTGCCGTTCTGACTCTCGCACTGGGCATCGGAGCGACCGTGGCCGCATTTTCGGTGGTCAACGTCGTCCTCCTCCGGCCGTTTGCTTTCAGCAATCCCGAAAGACTTTTGTGGATCTACGCGCAACGAATCGACGCGCCGCGGACTTCGTTTTCGTTGCCGGAGTACTGCGATTACCGCGACGGGAACACGTCGTTCGAAGGGCTGGGCGCGATTGGATCCTACAATGCAAACTTGTCCGACTCCGGCGATCCGGAGCGAGTCCAGGGAGTGCGAATCTCGGCCAATGCCTTTGGCATTCTCGGTCTGCGACCCTTTATCGGCCGGACGCTGATCGACGCCGACGATCGCAACGGCGCCCCGCCGGTCGCTATGATTAGTTACGGGCTGTGGGCGCGGCGTTACGCGAACAACCCCGACATCGTCGGCCGCTCCGTGAATTTGAATGGCGAACCGCGCCAGATCGTCGGCGTGCTGCCGAGAAATTTCGCATTACCGAATCTTGACACCGATGTCGTGGTTCCGTTGCAACCGGAGTCCGACCCGCGCCGGAACGCGCGCAATTCCGTTAGCTTCCTCCGTTTCGTCGGCCGCCTGAAATCGAGCGTCACTCCGGAGCAGGCCCACGCCGAGCTCGACTCCATCCGGCAAAATCTTCGCCGGCAATTTCCGGAGGCTTATACCGGCAAGACCGGCGTCACCGTCGTTCCGCTCACGGAAGAGATCGTGACTAACGTCCGCACGGTGCTGCTGACAATCTTCTGCGCCGCCGCCGCCGTCCTGCTTATCAGTTGCACCAATCTCGCCGGCATCTCACTCTCACGCGCCGCGGCGCGACAACGCGAGCTGGCCGTTCGCACCGCGCTCGGCGCGACACGCAGCCAGCTCGTCCGCCTTCTTCTGGTGGAAAGCTTCATCCTGGCTGTGATCGGCGGGTCGTTAGGCCTGTTCCTCGAAATTTGGGGACAAGGCGCTCTGCTTCGCCTCGTTCCAGCGGACCTGCCAAGGATCGAGAGTTTTTCCATCGACTGGAAAGTGTTTGCCTTCGCGAGCGGCGCCACGCTCGTTGCGACCATCGCATGCGGACTCGCGCCGGCGTGGTTGCTTTCGCGTTCGGACTTGCGCGCCGCGCTCGTTTCCGGCGGGCGCGGTTCCGCCGGTGGAAATTTGCAGTCCCGCCTCCGAACCTGGCTCGTGGCAGGCCAAATAGCGCTTGCCCTTGTCCTCCTCGCCAATGCCGCCCTCCTGTTTCGCAGCTTCACGCGCTTGAGTAGTGAAGAACCCGGATTCGATTCCTCTAATGTTCTCACGGTACGGTTGTCTCTTCCCCAGGCCACCTACACCGACCGCGCCGCGCTCGTTCAATATTACGAACAGCTTCGGTCGCGACTCGCCGCGCTCCCCGGCGTTCAAAGTGTCGGCCTGGTTTCGATCCTGCCGCTCGCTCCCAAGAGCACTTCTACGATTCCCTTCACCCGCCCAGATCGGCCGCCGGCCAAACGCGAGGACACGCCGTCCGCGAATTATCGAGTCGTGAGCGCCGATTATTTCCGCGCGATGAGCATCCCGCTTCTGAGCGGCCGTTATTTTACCGAGGAAGACGATGGCGATCGTCCGCTGTCCGCGATCATCAGCGCTGTCCTGGCCGCGAAGTATTTTCCCGACCGCTCGCCCGTCGGCGAACGCCTGATGCTCGACGACACCGACGCCGAGCCGCGACAGGTCGAGATCGTCGGAGTCGTAGGCCCCGTAAAACAAACCAATCTCGAGACGCCCGCGAAATCCGACATCTATCTGCCGTTGCGTCAGGTTCCGAGAGACGGCCTCTCCTGGTTGCGCTTCAGCACTTACTGGGTGTTGAAAACTTCGACTCCCGCCATCGAGCAATCAGTTCGCGCCGAGATTCGCGGCGTTGATCCCGATGTTGCGGTCGGCGCAGTCCGGCCAATGGATAAAGTCATGGCCGCAGCGCTCGCCTCGCGTCGATTCAGTCTGCTCCTGGTCGGTTCCTTTGCCGGCGCCGCCTTGTTCCTCGCCGCCGCCGGGTTGTATGCCGTGATTTCCTATGGCATCCAGCAACGCACCCGCGAGATCGGCGTCCGCCTCGCCCTCGGCGCCACCCACCGCAGCATTCTGGCGATGATTTTCCGAGAAGGAAGTTTTCTTCTCGGCCTTGGAACTACAGCAGGTCTTCTCATTGCCCTCGCGCTCGCAAAGCTCGTAGCAAGTCAAATGTACGGCGTTAGCGAGCGCGATCCTTTCACTCTTGCTCTCGTCAGTCTTTTGTTGGCGACGATCTCACTACTCGCCTGCTGGCTTGCCGCCCGTCGCGCCCTGAACGTCGATCCGATCGTCGCTCTTCGAGCCGACTGATCCGCAATCAGGCAGCAAAATAGAATCCCATCGCTAATTTGCTTTCGGACGCCTTTTCGTAAACGGCGACGGCAGCGACTGCGTCTTCCAAGGCGATGCCGGGGCTGTCGAAGATGATGATTTCATCATCGTTGGTCCGGCCGGGTTTTTTGTTGGCGACAATCTCGGAGAGCTCGGCGTAAACATCTTCCTTGCTCATTAAGCCGGCGGCGATGGCGTGGTGGGTATCGCCGATCGTGCAGGATTGGTCGAGGCTGTCGGCGACAACTTTGGCTGAAGCCATCAGGGCAGGATCGATTTCCTGTTTGTGGCTGTCGTCAGCTCCGACGGCGGCGATGAACATTCCCGGAGGCACGTCTCCCTGGCGCACGAAGAATTCAGTCGCGGTGGTGCAGGCGATGCACATATCGCTTCGTTCGAGCATGGAAGGCAGATCGCCAGCCGATTCGATCGCGATACTGAGTTCCTGACCCAGCGTGACGGCGAAGTTTTCAGCCATCGCCTGATCGGAATCGAACGCGTAGACTTTTTCCAGAGGAAGGACCGCGCAAATCGCGCGGAGCTGGGCGGCCGCTTGCTGGCCACAGCCGCAAACCGCCGCCACGGATGAATCCGGGCGAGCCAAATATTTTGCGGCGACGGCGGAGGCGGCGGCAGTGCGTTTGATCGTGATGTCGATTGAATCCAGGACGGCGAGCGGACGCCCGTTCGCGCCGTCGCAGACCACGATCAACCCCTGGATCGTCGGCAGATCATGCTCGGCGCGGTTGCGCGGGAAATTCGTGTTCAGTTTGGCGACGATGTAATCGCATTCGCCCGGAAGCAGGCCGGCCTTGATGTGAAGGCTGCCATGTTTCGATTTGATGCCGAGAATTCCGGGGGGCGGCAGTTTGTTTTCACCTAGCCGGCGAAACATTGTTTCGACAGCGTCGATACATTCCGGAATCGTGAGCAGCTGCGCGACTTCGCGGCGCGAAAGGAGCAACGTCTGCTCTAATTTCATTCGGGCGCCCCGACCAGGCTGGAGATTTCGTCGCCGGTAGTTTTTTCCACCGGGGTTTCGCCGCGGCGAAAAATCCGGGCGCCGCGGGAACCGCCGAGCGTGACAGATCCATTTCCCGCCACGACCCACGCGCCTTCGCGCATTCCGAGCACGGGTGTTTCGTTTTCCTCGAGGAATTGCAGGATGCGTTCTTCCTGGGTTTCGCCCATGTGAGTCGAATTCGGGTCGGGGTCCTGAAAATGTGGGCTGATTTGAAACGGGACCAGACCTAACGAATCAAATGATCGCGGCTGGACGATCGGCATGTCCTTGGTGGTCTTGATCGTCGGACCAGCGACATTCGCGCCGGCACTGCTGCCGATGTAGGGCGCGCCCTCGCGGATGCATCGGCGAATTGGCTCGATGAATTCCAGATCCTGGAGAGCCTTCAGGAGGCGGAAAGTGTTTCCGCCGCCAATGAAAATGGCGTCCGCTTCGGCGACAGCTTTTCGCGGATCGGTCGCGTGGTGGGCGGATTTCATCTCGCAGCCCATGGCCGCAAATCGCGCGATGGCCTTCGCGGCGTAACCATCGCGATCGAACAAGGCGAATGGGAAAAATAAGACGAGCCGGGAGTTTCCCAGCGTTTTCCTGATTTCCTGCTCGGCGTGGTCGAGATAACCGCGGCCGTGAAGTGTCGAGTTGCTGATGAGAAGGATACGAAGCGTGTTCAATGTAGCAGATGTAACTTCAGGGTATAGATATTGGTGACAAACATACCTGGCGGCAATTCTGTTCTCAGGATTGGCGAAGCGAAAACAGATGGTGGACAGTCCCGGCTCATGAGAATGCTGGCCCTCCTCGGGATCGTTTTGCTGCCGGTGGCCGACGCATGGGCCGAGCCGCTTTTGCCCACGGCGGAAGGGACGACCTGGCAATATGAATCGGTTGAAGAACTGGGCGGGCCGGCAGCTGCGGCGCCCACGACGGCGTCCGTCATCGTGCGAGCAGGCCGGCAAACTCTTGGGGGCAAGGAGTTCATTAAAGTTGAAACGACAATCGACGACGTCGTGACGAAGACCGAAATGATGACGCTGGACGAGCATGGCTGGGTATGTCATTTCCGCGGCGGCCGCGATGGGCGAATGGCAAAACTCGACCCGCCGCAGACGATCGTTCCGGCCACAATCAAGGCCGGCGATTCCTGGGATTCCGATGGCGAAGTGGCCGGAATGGAAATGCGGCAGCATTTCGTCGTGGAGAAGGAGGAGCCTGTCACCGTCGTCGCCGGCACATTTCGCGCCTTCCACATCCATTGCGAAGATTCTTCCGTCATGTCGGCGAAACTGGATCGGTGGTTTTTCCCCGGGGTTGGTCTCGTCAAAGAGACTACGGTGGTTCGCGGGCCGACCGGTGGATTACTCCAGCGCGCCAATCTTGAATTGCAAAAACGCCCGGAAGTTATTGCCAAACCGCAAGCGACACCGACGCCGACGCCATTGGCGGCGGCTCCTACGGCAACGCCCACTGCGCCAATGCGCGGTCCGGCGGTGGAAACAGATCCGGCCCAGGCTGGCAAGAGATTGACTGTCGAAGTCTCGACCGATCCATCTGGGGGCTCGAGAACGGAATTCAAATCCGACGTGCAAAACATTTATGTCCGCTGGCACGGCCGTGGGCTGCCCGACGGCGCGCGGGTGCGAGTGGCGTGGATCGCCGAAGACGTGGGCGATCTGGTCGATCCGAATTTCGTCGTCGACGAAACCGAAAGCGTCGCTCCGGCGTCGGATGCGAGTGCTCGCTTTACCCTGGGTCGTCCGCCAGATGGCTGGGCCGAGGGCAAATACCGGGTCGAGTTCTACGTGAACGACGAGCTCGAGGAAACCGTAAGAGTAACGATCGTGAAATAGCAAACGGCATCCTCTCCGGCGGGCGGCGACTCGTTAGGCAGTCGCGCGAAGTACTTACGAAATTATCTTGTCGGTTTTGAATCCGTTTTGTAATCCTCCGGCAACGGAAGGAACATTATGATCAAAATCAGATTGGCGGAGCTCGGATTTTTCCGAGCGTCCCTCGCAGTCAGTCTGCCTCTTTTTGTCTGCGGCGTATTGGCCCAATCGCCGTTGCCGATCGATGCTTCGCCGGAGCAGAACACGGACGTTTCGACCCGGATCGCGACTGGATGCGGCTACGATAGCTACACCGGCTCGGTTCGCAGAACTGTGGTCGATCTCTCGGTGCCTGGCGCGATTGGTTCGCACGGGTTAAACCTCGTTCGGACCTATTCCTCTATGAGTCCATGGGCCAGCGGTTGGAGCTTTTACCCCGGCTGGCGCATGGAAGGAAAGCCGTCTTCCGGCGACGGATACATCGTCTATTTTCCGGACGGCCGGGTAGCCAAGTTTAAGCCGCCGCGATCTACCCAGACTGGCGAAACGGCGTGGCGGGCCGCCGCCGGCACGAACGAGCGTCTCTTTCTACAGAGCACTAATCAATACGTCGGAACGGCTGACCTCTGGCTGGACGATGGCACCCGTGTTCATTTTGACCGCTGGACGGAGCTCTCAAACAACGATCAATACCCCATCGATTATTTTACCTTGGCCTACTGGGCGGACCCGTATGGGCAAACGACTACTTTCTCGTACGAACAGATCCCCGGCACGTTTGATCTGAATGACATCCGGGTAAAGAGGGTGACCGACCCGAGCGAACGTTATTTAGAATACAGCTACGACGCGACTTCCGGTGTTTTTCCAAGCCAGGTGAACGCTAGCAACGGCCAGTGGGTGAGGTACACGTGGACGCCATGGAATTCGACCGTCGGGCGACAGTTGGAACGGGCGGACTACAGCGATGGCACTTTCGCAACCTACACCTACGAAAGAGTCCCGGTGATTATCTTTGATGGGACGCACGGGACATTGCCAATGCTAATCACGGCACAGGATACGCGAGCAGTAGGTCCAATGCCCGCCATTAAATACGAATACACCCCAAACCCGGTGAAGGACTTCCCCGGCGAAATCAAGGCCGAGCGCCATCTTGCAGATAACGCCACAGTGTCCACTTTCTCCCACAATAGCGGACGCACTGTGAGCACGGATACCAGAGGCGACACTCACTCGCGGACATTTAATCAGGAAAAGGTCGGTGGAACTCCCTTGGTCATGAGCAAGAGCGATTTCAAAGGTCGTCTTGAGTATTTCTATTACGACGCGAACAATTACCTTAGACGGTTCGACAATCGCCGCGGCTACGCCACCATCTACATAAACGAACCCATCCTGGGGAGGCCCAGGCAAATCACGAATCCCGATCAAACCTACCGGCTCTACAGTTATTCAAACACTTTCAAACCGTATTTCGTTAGTTCGGCGCGGGATGAAAATGGACGGTATACGAGCTATCTGCGAGACGGAAATAACCGAATCTATGAGATCGACTTTCCGAATGGCGCGGTCGAGACGTACGCGTACAACGGCTTCGGTGAGGTGATCACCCGCCGCCGGACGAACGGCGTTTATGACGCGTACGATCATTTTGAATACGACCCGACAGGCAGGCTCACAAAACGCTGGGACCCGATTCCCTCGTCCAACTATCCCCCCGCAAGCACAGTCCCGTTCACGTCCTATACATATTATACGAGTGCAGATATCTGGCAGTGGACCGACCGTATCCGGACGATGACAGATCAATTGGGCCGCGTTACGGTCTACGAATACGATCGTGGACTTGACGGCTTGCAATGCGCTGGTCGCGGTCTTGTTACAAAGATCAGCTATCCCGGCGATACGCATGACGGAGCACTTCCGTATGGCACCTCCCAATCGTTTGGTTATGATGCCTACGGCAACCGCACGTCGATTACCGACGAGCTGGGGCATACCACGCGCTACGAGTACGATGACTATAACAGAGTCGTTAAGGTCACAAATCATTTAAATCAGGCTACGACGACCAGCTATGCGCTGGATTGGGTGAACCCGTACCTACAGACGGCCGCGACCATCAAGTATGTGGTTTCGCCCATGAACAAAAACGTCATCTACGATTACGATGAGAACCTTCGGAAGATCGACCAGGTGGTCGCCTTGGGTACCCCGGACGACGAAGCCTGGACACTATTCGAAACCGATGAGGTTGGCAATCTGATCAAGACAACCGATCCGCGCTTTAAGGTTACCACCTATGGCTACGATAACCGCAATCGGCAGACCTCCGTGAAGAACATCGAGCTGAACGAAACTACAATATCTGGGTATGACGCCGTCGGAAATAAGATAAAGGAAACCCGCCCAGACACGGCTTTCAGATCGTGGGACTACGATGCCATGAACCGGCTGTGGCACGCCTACGATTGGCGAACGTCCGACCCACCTACGGCCAATCAAACTACGACCTACGGCCGCGATCTGGCGGGGAACGTGCGCACAATTACCGACGCCAAAGGGGCTGTCTATTCGTACGATTACGATTTAAAAAACCTCAAAATCAGCGAGACGTATCCTGTCGACGCCACCGGCGCGAGCCGGACCTACGCCTACCATTATGACGACGCCGGTAATCTCGATTTAGTTAAGAACCCGGCTGGTCAATACAAACATATCGCCTTCGACACTCGGAACCGGCCGGGACACTCGTGGTGGGAGGGAAGCGTCGGCCCGGATATGGTGACACACTATGACGCAGCCAGCCGCAAGACTGACATCACTACGAATGGCGGAGAGACGACAGTCGCCTTTGGTTACGACGATGCGAACCGACAGACTAGCGAAGAACAGACACTGGCCGGTTATCCCACACGGCATATCGAGACGCCGCGGGACGCAGACGGAAATCGGACACGACTGTGGCTAACCACGAACGGCCAGCTCAATTATGGGCTGATCTTTGAATACACGCAGCGCAACCAGCTCTGGCACATCAACGAGGCCAACAATAGCCGCCTCACCGAATATACCTACGACGCCGCCGGCAACGTCACTTACCGACTAAACCGTTGGATCTACCTGGCGGGAGACCTTTCTTCCTACGACGCTTTGAATCGGATGACGCAGCTTGATAATGGCGACGCGGCCGTTTGGTTCTCGCATAATCACTATCAGTACAACAATGTGGGGCGGGAAGTGGCCCGATGGCGCGAGGAAGGTGGGAACAAAGGCGAACAGTTCTGGTTCAACCCGGCCAACGAGATCACTCGCGCGGTTTACCAAGCCGATAACGTCTGGACCGGCAACGCGTCGAACTGGAATTGGTTTCGGGATTACAATTACGCGCCCGACCTGCTAAACTGGACGAGCGTGAACGACAATGGGTATCTGGCGCCGCTCGCGCACAACGATCTGAACCAGTATACGGGCATCAATGGGTTCGCCCCGAGTTACGACGGGAATTTCAACCAGACCACGAGTTACTACGGTCAGACTTTTGTTTACAACGCCCAGAACCAGCTCGTGGATGGGGGCAGCATGCGGGCGACCTACGACGGGCTGGGCCGATGTGTCCGCCGGACGGTCGGCGGCAACACCCTTCTCTTTACTTACGACGGTTGGAATCCGATCTACGAGTGGGACCAGTCAGGCAACTGGGTGGCACTGAACATCTACGGCCCCCGAGCCGACGAGATCCTGGGCCGCTACGATGCGGTGCGCGGGCCCTTGGTTTACAAGCACGACAACCAGGGAAGCGTGACCTTTATTCTGGATGGGCCGACCCACGTCGCGGAGAAATACACCTATGACGTGTATGGCCGGCCGACGATCATGGACGGGGCCGGGAACGTTCGGGGCCAGACCGCGATGGGGAACCGCTTTATGTTTACGGGGCGGGAGTGGATCGCCGAGCTGCAACTTTACGATTACCGCCACCGCTTCTATAACCCCGATACCGGCCGCTTTCTCCAGGCCGATTCAAAAGGCTTTGACGCCGGCGACATGAATTTGTTTCGCTACGTCGGCGATGATCCGGTGGATAAGACCGACCCGACCGGCCTAACTCCGCCGTCGCTGGGGCTGTACGGTCAATCTGTCGTGCCACCAAAGGAGATATTCGAGAGGCGAATAATAGCGTCGCAAGTTGCATCATTCCACTTGGGAAGCTTGATTCCAAATCGGGTGACATTGGAATTGATTAAGACGGGCGACCGGAACATACACGTGGACAGAATAAGGGAGCATGGACGAACTGGTGAGATTACGGAAAGAATAGGCTGGACTGATCCAAGTCTCATTTTTCATAATCCTGTTGAAGAAAGCGCGCGCACTTTCAGGGTCACCGCGGAAATGCATATCGACGTTTATTATGCCGATGGGGCGAAACAAGCGGCTAAAGATTGGGCGTTCCCACGAGAACCGATGCATGCGGCGGCTTTCGATCATTGGTTTGACTCGTCGCAACGCATTATCGGGGCGCTGAATGGGCTTGGGTTCGCCTCGCCGGCCGCGGGCAAGAACGCTCTCGAGAAATCTGGTCTCCAAGGGAAATTTATGGACACGTGGCGGGAGACCAAGAAACTTGATTTGCCCTGGTATTTTGGTGGGACCTGCGAGCATTGTTATCCCGGCCAAGCATTCTAAATGAATAAACAAACACTCTTCCGCACATCGACCGGATTATCCTCTGAACTGATTATTGGCCTTGCGCTGGCCTTGTCGCTGCTGACCGCTTTTACGAGTCATTCCGCCGACTCATGGGTGCACCCTATTCTACCTGGGACGCGGGCGTGCGAGGATATCAAGCTTGAGGTTTTGATGCTAGAATCGGTGTCGAAATGGGGTGAGAAGGGGCACATGTCGGGGACCTGCACATACTACAATTTTTCTCCCGCCCTTGTTGCGATAGAGGGAGTCGAAACGTCCGGTGGAGATTTCTATCCATCCGTGACCAACCAAGTAGCCAATGACCCGAAGGGGAAATGGGAAATAATAAAGCGCTCCGTGCCTCCTGGTAAAGCAGCGACCACAAAGGTACAAGCAAAGGCTCGGAGCAAGCCACTCACGTTGGATTTAGACGCATTCGTTGCGATGATGGGCAAGTTTAAATACGGACGGGTTGTCCTAAAAACGGGGGATTCAGCGATCTTCGATCTTGATTACCTGCGACCGCCTCCAAGTGCGATCAAGTAGTAGCGTCGTGTTCGGGAGCACATTTCTCTTCGATTCGTTTTTTTCGATCGGTAGGGCCGTCAGACCAGGCGAACGGCTTTGGTCGCCGATTCTTCGGTTCGCTGGGTAGGACATTAACCGCCGCCGAAACGTTCGATCCAGGCGGTTACCTGCTCGGGCTCTATCTTGGCGAACAAGACGTCGCGCCTTGCGATCGGCGCGCCGGGCTCAAGTGAGTCTGCTATCTTCGCTGGCCACCACGAGCTCGAGGAGACCGTCAGGTAAGGATCGTGAAGTGATGACGTTGCCGCCTCCGATCTGGGGGCGACCCCGGGACAAAAAGTTCGATCTGTTCGGAGCGGCGGCTGCTCGTTAGGTATTTATTTCGAAAATGTCTTGAACGCTCAAGACGCCTTCTGTTAATCCTGCCGGAACGGAAGGAACATTATGATCAAAA
>MNJR01000005.1 GCA_001920415.1 Acidobacteria bacterium 13_1_20CM_3_53_8
GCCGTTCTTCTTAATCTGTTCTCAGTCCAAAAGCTATGCGCCCAAGAATAACTGTTTTCATAATCCTGCTCGTCTTCGCTTCCCTACTCTTCAATGCAATGGGCACGGGCGCGCAAAGTCGCCGTCGCGTGAGCCTGCTTATCATTCACGGCAAAGTTTTCACGGGCGACGCGCGTGGTACGATTGCCGAGGCCGTTGCCGTCAACGATGATCGCATCGTTGCTGTCGGGACTGACGCGGAGATCACGTCGCGTTATCGCGGCGACAGAGTTATTGATTTAGGCGGCAAGCTGATGACCGCTGGGTTCAACGATGCGCATCTGCATTTTATGAACGGCGGTTTTTCATTGATGCGCGTTAATTTGAACGGCTCGCGCACGCTGGATGAAGCATTGCAGCGCATAGCGGCGAAGGCGCGTGAGTTAGCGCCGGGCGCTTGGATTCTAGGGCGCGGCTGGGATCACACGCTGTGGGGCGGGCGTTGGCCTACGCGTGCGGATTTGGACAGAGTTGCGCCGAACAATCCTGTCTTCGTGCAGCGCGTTGACGGCCACGTCAGTTGGGTCAACTCGCTCGCGCTTCAAAAAGCTGGAATCACCCAAGAAACTCAATCGCCTGCGGGCGGCGAGATAATGCGAGATGAGCGCGGCGAGCCTACTGGGATTTTGAAGGAGACGGCAGCCGCGTTAGTTTCGCGCGTAGTGCCTGAGCCAACACAGGAAGAGAAGATGCAGGCCATTGAGCGAGCGCTTGGTGAAGCGCGTCGTTACGGGCTAACTTCGATTCAAGACAATTCGGGTTACGAGACGACGAAGCTTTACCGAGAGTTGCTGCGACAAGGCAGGCTGACGGTGCGGGTTGCGGAGTGGCAGAATTTCGAGGATTCGATTGAAGAGATAAAGCGACAGCGCGAAGAGTTCAGGTCATTTAATGATGACAGTTCGCGTCTGAAACTCACGGCGCTGAAAGGCTACGTTGACGGAACACTGGGTTCGCGCACCGCCGCTATGCTCGCGCCTTATTCAGACGACCCGAACAACAGCGGAATCCCGCGCCACACGCCCGAAGATTTAACTCGCATGATTGTTGAAAGGGCAAAGGCAGGATTTCAAATTGCGCTTCACTGCATAGGCGACCGCGCGAATCGCATGGCGCTTGATGGATTTCAAGCCGCCGAGAGTCAACCTAATCCCTTTCAAAATATATATATTGGCTCACTAAGGAACATGCCTCTTGACCTATATCATCGTCATCGTATTGAGCACGCGCAGGTGGTTGCGCCTTCGGATTTCCCGCGATTCCGCGATCTACATGTCGTCGCTTCTATGCAACCGTCGCATGCAATCTCTGATAAGCGTTGGGCGCAAGCTCGTCTGGGCGAGTATCGTGTGCAGGGCGCTTACGCTTGGCATACTATGATGTCTTTTGGCGTGCATGTGCCGTTCGGGACGGACTGGCCTGTAGAACCTATCAATCCTTATCTGGGGCTTTACGCGGCTGTCACTCGCGAGAGCACGGACGGGCAGCCTGCTGGCGGGTGGTGGCCGCAAGAGCGCATCTCCATAGAGGACGCGATTCGCAACTACACTGCGGAAGCGGCCTACGCATCTTTCGATGAGAATTTGAAAGGGCAGATAAAGGCAGGCATGCTCGCAGACTTCACAGTCCACTCGCAAGACCTTCTGACGATCAGACCGGAGGAGATTTTCAAGACCGAAGCAATGATGACTATCTTAGGCGGCAAGGTCGTCTATCAACGCGGCCAATGAATTTTTTGATTGAACGATGTCCGGCGGTGTTATACTGCCAAGCCATAATCCCCTGAACGCACAAGATAATTTCAGTTGACCAAAGCTCTGCCCCCCAGGGGACTTTAAAGGCTGGGCTATGAGACAAACCCGACTCGCCGCGCTCGTTCTTCTGTTTCTTATCTTCACTCTATTCTGTTGCTGCAAGCGGCATAAGGTGCAGACGCTTGAGGCCGTTGACCCGATTGATCGCCGTACAAACGTGCCTATGGTTCAGCCCGTCGAGCGCGACCTTGTGGAGATAAAACAGAATGGCACGCTCACAATTCTTGCGCCCTACAACTCCACGACATATTTCATCTATCGCGGCGAGCCGCTAGGTTACGAATACGACCTTCTGCGCGAGTTCGCCAGAGAGCGCAACGTCGAGTTGAAGATGGTTGTCGTCACTGATCCGAAAAGTATCTACTCGCTCCTAAACAGCGGCGAAGGCGACATAGCCGCAGGAAGACTTGTGCCTACGCCGGAAGACGAAACAAACGTCTCCTTCACGCACGCGCTCTATCGCACAGAGCCTGCGCTGGTGCAGCAAGAGTTGACGCCCGACACAGCGCGACTAACGAAGGGCGCGAAGAAAGCTCTTCAGCCAGGCCCTGCGGACGAGTTGCCGGAAATAGATATTCAGGCGCGGCTCGTCACCGTGCCGGCGCAGTTGGCCGGAAAGACCGTGACCCTTCCAGAAAACTCTCCTTACCAGCGAACCCTTGTTGAACTAGCCGACAGCATATCGGGCGACATACACGTCGTAGAGATGGGCAGCGAGATTCAGGACGAAGCGCTGGCGCAGAAGGTCGCGCGAGGCGAAGTCGAGTTCACAGTCATGCAGGACAATCTGGCTCAATTGAAAATGGCCGAGTTCAGGAATTTGAAAGTCCGCCCTGTCGTCGGACGCTCGCACAGCGTCACATGGGCTGTGAGAAAGAATTCGCCCGCGCTGCTAGACGAGTTGAACGCATGGATTGATGAGAAGAAGAACGGCTCGCTGTTCGACCGGCTCTACAAAAAATATTTCATAGACCGCCGCAGCTACATAGAGCGCGTAGAGAGCCGGTATCTGACCTCCGCGACCGGCAAGCTTTGCGAGTACGATGATCTACTGAAGCAGTACGCGCTCGCGATTGATTGGGACTGGCGGCTGCTTGCCGCTCAAATGTTTCAGGAGTCCCGTTTCAAGCCGGACGCGCATTCGTGGGCGGGCGCAGTCGGCCTGCTGCAATTGATGCCCGCTACGGCCAGGCAGTACGGCGTGCAGAATCCGCTCAACCCGGAGGATAACGTTCAGGGGGCTGTGAAATTTTTGAAGTGGCTGAACGGCTACTGGAGTGAGCGCATCCCTGACGAGCAGGAGCGACTGAAATTTGTGCTGGCCTCTTACAACTGCGGCGCAGGCCACGTGGACGACGCGCAGCGATTGACGGAAAGGTACGGCGGCAATTCACAATCGTGGGAGGACGTTTCCTACTGGCTGCTACAGCTATCAACGCAGCAATACTCAGCAGATCCCGTTGTGAAGTTCGGCTTCTGTCGCGGAATAGAGCCGGTCAACTACGTCAGCTTCATACTTGATCGCTTCAATCACTACAAGCAGTTCGTAGCAGCTTCTCGTCATAAACACTTGCAGCAATTATCGGTTGAGTTAGATTCAGAGTTTATATTAACCGCAGAGGGCGCAGAGGTTTTCGCAGAGTACGCGGAGGGTTGAATCTTCTCTGCGTTCCTCTGCGAAAACCTCTGCGCCCTCTGCGGTTAAAATCTCGTTCCAGTAGTAGTCCCCGCAAGTTACATTCGGAAACTGAGCGAGAATAATTTCTACGGAACCGCTACGAAGTTGCTCAGGAACGAGCGCGCTGATTGTGTGTCCATGCGATAGATTACGTTCGTTGACTTGCAGAGCGCGTCGCCCGTGATGGTCGTCCCCGCTATGATGTTCGTCTCCGAATTGCCCGCCCCGAAGAAGTTTGGCCCACCCGAATCGCCGTAGCATGTGCCGCCGTTTCCAGTCGCAGGATTCTGTGAAAGGCGCAGCCATGCAGGGTTGATTGCATTGAGCGTAGAGACAGCGTAGTAGCGCGTGTCCAGATAACCTATGACGGGGCCGCCCGGCTGGTTCACAGGATATTGTCCGCCGTAGCCTACGGCTGTGAATTTCTGATCGTTGCTCAAACTGTCAAATTGGCCCAAAGCGGGCAAGCGCGCGGGCGCGATTCCCTTAATTGGTTTGTCCAGGACAACGACGGCAATGTCGTGCGGGTCTGATTGCGTGTGATTGTAGAGCGGGTCGTAGTAGTAAGTGCCCGCGTAGAGTTTCGAGTTAGACGCGTAGGCCGAATCGAATGTGACTGTGACGCGCTGCGAGCCTATGTTGCAGTGCGCGGCTGTCAGGAAGACCGTCGGCGAGATCAGCGTGCCGGAGCAGTAAGGATAGGTCTGCCCGCTAAACGTGCCTACGAGCGCGCCCACCTCTGGGTGCTTGTTGCCGTCCGGCACGCCGTTGGTGATTGCAAGCGCTGTGACGCCTAGCGTCATCAAAAGCGCGATTACGATTAAAGTTTTTCTGCCCATGATAATCTCCTTGAAAAATTCTGGCGACGAGCTGGTTTAGAGAGATTGCGTGCCGGGTTTAATTCACCACCGCAGGACATGGAAGAAGCACAGAGGATTTCAAATCAATTTTCGGATTGCAAATTTATGATTCTAGATTCGAATTATCAAATCCGAAATCTCAAATCTGAAATCTCAAATCTCAAATTATTTATTTCCCTTCAGTGCTTCCTCTGTCTCCTGCGCTGGTGAATAATGACTGTTGGATTAACAAACTATAATTGCCGGTAAACTGAATGAAACTTCCAATCTCGCCGCCCTTCCCACAACTTTCCCTGAAAACCTTCAGTCGAGTGTTTCGACTGTGCCGTCAACAACGCGCGCCAGATATTTTCCATCGCGCATGACCCACGCTACGCGATGCCCGCTTCTGGCAAGCTTGGCCCACTCGCTGCGTTTCTTGGTGTTCTGCTCTACAAGGATTGCGCCCGCAGGCAGTTCGACGTAGCGCACGCCTGATTGCGCGAACTTGCGCACGCCTCGACCGCCGCCGAAAAGTTTCTCGAAGGCTACAAGTATGCGCCCTGCGCTCAACTCGTCCTTGTTCTCTTCAATTTTGCGCGTTGGCATAAAAGCTCACTCGTGACGTTCTCGCTAACTCATTTCGCGCTCTTATCCGCTAGGCTGCGCCTCACGCACTCGCTTCGCCTTTAGCATTCTGTCTACAGTCTCCGACAGGTCTTTGCCACGAAAAGGCTTCGTCAGGTAAGCGTCGAACCCTGCGTCTAGCGCTTGCGTTCTATCCGAATCCGAAAACGCTGTGAGCGCTATGCAAGGGATATTGCGCGTGCGCTCGTCCGCGCGAAGCTCTATGAGCGCGCCCCAGCCGTCCAGCACGGGCATGGAAATATCAATCAAGATAAGGTCGGGCTGCTCCGTCTGCGCCATCATCACGCACTCGCGCCCGTTGCGCGCCTCGCTTACCGAATAGCCGTCAGCCGTCAGCATCAAGCGCAGCAACTCTCTTGTGTCCTCGTAATCGTCCGCCATGAGAATCTTCGTCGGGAACATAGGGATTTTAGATTTTGGATTTTAGATTGGAATGGCTGCCATCCTGAATCTTGGATTCAAGAGTTCATCTTCTGCGGAAAGCTTAATCCAAAATCCAAAATCTAAAATCCAAAATTAACTTAGCTTTGTTGGGGGTGTCAAACTGCGCTTCAAAAACCATTTTCTTGACACCCTCATGTGCGCGTGTCCATAATCGCTTGAGCGTATGGACTGAAAGCACGAGCGCCATGTCCTTTACGCTCAAGTTTCACCACAGAAAGAGCGGTCAGAGGCCGGGCGCTGGAAATCTCGCCGAATGCAGCATTGAAAATGGAGGACGAAAATAAGGTGGCTAGCGGAGAACTTGAGAAGAGTTTGCGCGAAGAAGTGAACAGGCACTTGGATGCGCGCACGGAAGCGCTAAAAGAAGAGATTGAGCGCATGCAAAGTCATGTGAACGATACGTTCGCTCAATTGCTGGAACGCGCGTCCCGTGCTACGGCGCCAGAGGATGCTCTGTCCGACTCAATCGCGCAGCACATACGCGACGCTCACGAGCGCGGCGCACAGGACGCAGCAGCAGAATTGGCGCGCACGAAATCTTCGAGCGACGTTGCTATTCTCAAGGCAGCCGTTGAAGAGCTTGATTATCAACGGTCGCAGGCTGGCATTCTGGACAAGCTTGTGAACAGCGCCGCATCTTTCGCTCCGCGCGTTGCCTTCTTCGTCATTCGCAACGATCAGGCCATTGGCTGGCGCGCTCGCGGTCTTGAAGGCACGGTCGGCGACGATTCTGTGCGCGACATCACGCTGCCATTGTCTGCCGATACAGTGGTCGGCGACGTTGTCGCCTCGCGCGCAACATGGAGCGGCACGCCGGGCGCAAAAGCGGATGACCGCATGCTGCTGGATAAGCTCGGCGGCGAGCCTCCGCAGCGCATGACGGCCATCCCGCTCGTCGCGCGCAATCGTACAGTCGCAGTGCTCTACGCGGATTCCGCCGGACTCGATTCCGAAGCCATCAACCTCGAAGCCCTTGAGATGTTGGTGCGCGTAGCAGGCATGGCGGTCGAGTTGCTGGCAGCAGGTCGCGCGCCCGCCGAACGCCCCGCGCGCCATGCTGAAGAGGCGGCTGCGCCTGTCGAAGAAGTTGCCGCAACGGAAGAAGAGGCAGCGCATGTCGAAGAGGGCGCGCAAGCCCCTGCGGAGCAATTCGGCTATCAACCGTCAGAAGCAGTAGCCGAAGCCGCAGAAGTTACTGAAGAGACCCGTACGGAGGAGGCAGAGCAAGCCCCTGCGGAAGAGGCCGCAGAGACTTTCCCATCACCCATCGCCGAAGAAGCGGCTCCATCTTATGAAGCGCCGTCTTATGAAACTCCATCTCCTGAAGCTACGTCTTACGAAGCTCCTTCTTACTCATCATCTGCTGAACCGGCAGCAGAGACCGTAGCGACTCCTCCACCTTCTACAGACTTTTATCAATCTACACAGGAGCAGCCCGCCCCGTCTCAATACTCTGCGCCGTTAGGCTCGGCGCGCTCTTACGGCAGCCGCGAAGCGGAACTGCCCATAGAGGTGGGCGAAGATGAGCGCCGACTGCACAATGATGCGCGCAGGTTCGCGCGCCTTCTGGTCTCCGAAATAAAACTCTACAACGAGCAGGAGGTGCGCGAGGGGCGCGAGCGCGGCGACATATACGAGCGTCTGCGCGAAGCCATAGACCGTTCGCGCCAGATGTACGACAAGCGCGTAGCTCCGCCCGTAGCGGCTCGCTACGACTACTTTCATCAGGAGCTAGTCAACACGCTAGCCGAAGGCGATCCATCGAAGCTTGGACAAGGCTATAAAAGCAGTGACGAATGACAAGAAACAGTTTTCAGTTTTTAGTTTTCAGTTTTCAGTAAAAATCCTCGCCGCAAGCAGCGAGGCATTTAAGCGGAATCGCTGCGCGACTTCTTTGAATTTGTTTTCTGACTCGGACTCATTCATCCCCACCGCAAGCAGTGGGGCATTCTGAGTCACTTCGTAAAAGACTTTCTCTCTTCTTTCTGAAAACTGAAAACTAAAAACTGAAAACTGTTTCTTGTCACTGTACTTATGATTACAGATTTCCGCCAGCACCGCGTCACGTTAATCATCGTAGGCATCGTTATAGTCTTGGGCGCTCTCATAGCGCCCTTCACTTTCATGAGCGCAAGCTGTAGCACGCGCCCGCAGACTGTTGCCGAAGGTTCTGCGCTGGATCAACTGCGCGCGATGACGCGCAACGGCGTGCTGCCTTCGGAAGATGTGGTCGCGCAGATCGAATCGTCATTTCCGAACTCGAAAGTCGCTGGCATCGCGCGTCTGATTCGCGCGCGTATTCATCTGAAGAACAACGATGCGAGCGGCGCAGCGGCGCTTCTGGATTCGGCTGTCATACGCGAGCGCACACGTTTGGGCGATTACGCGCTCTTAATGCGCGCGCAGGCTCTTGAGCAAACGGGTCGTCGCAATGAGGCGCGCTCGGCCTATGAACAACTTTTGCATGATTACCCGAACTCACTGCGAGCGCGCGACGCACGACTTCACATCGCACAAATCGCTTTGCAGGACAACCAGGCGGCGGCTATTCCGACTCTCTTAAGAGAGGCTGCGACGAGAGACGACGCTGCTGCTTTGTTGCTAACGGCCAAGGCTTACGAGCAAGCTGCGGATTCTACGCGCGCTCTCGCTGCTTATCGCCGCATCTATTTTTACGCGCCCGCTTCGAGCGAATCAGTGGACGCCGAAGCCGCTATCACGCGCTTGAATTCCACCAATTCGCCTGCGACAGCCGAAGAAGCTATCACGCGCGCAGAGAAACTTTTCGAAACAAAACGATATGAAGCTGCTTTGAACGCTTACTCCACTGCGTTCGAGCGCTTCCCCGCGACTGCGAACGCGCAGGCCGAGCTTCATCGCGGCGTCTCCGCTTTCAATGCCAAACGCACTGTGGACGCTGTCGCCGCGCTCAACCTTGTGCCGACGGGCGCGGGCGAGACTCGCGCGGAAGCTCTCTACTACTTGACGCAGACTTACGCGAAAGCCAGGCAATGGGCGCAGGCTCATAACGCTACGGACGAAATGCGACGCCTCTTTCCGCAGAGCAACTGGACGCCGCGCGCTATCGTCGCAGCCGGACAGATTGCGCGAGATGCCAGAAACGACACGGACGCTCAAGCCTTCTTCCGCGCAGCCGTCAGCGCATATCCCGGCAACGCCGATGTTGCTCAAGCGCAATTCGAGTTGGCATGGGCTGCACACGAGGCGAAAAATTATCAGGAGTCGTCGCGTCTACTGACAGAGCATCTTGCGGATTACGCTGGCAAGAATACAGACAATCGTGGACGCGCTGGCTACTGGGCTGCGCGCGATTCCGAGCGAATTGGAAAGCTCGCGGAAGCTCGCGCGATCTACGAAGCCATGCAGGCGCGTTACTCCGCGAACTGGTACGGCTATCTTTCCAAACAGCGTCTGGACACTATGACGCGCAACGCCGCAGCTTCGCAGAACACTTTTGCGCCCGATTCGTTAATCGGTCGCGCCGTAGCCAATCTTCAAACTGTAAGCTTCGCGCAAGAGTCCGCAGGGCAGAATGAAGATGAAAGAATCCTGAAAGCAGATCAGCTATCGAACACGGGCGCGGACGATTGGGCGTTGGAAGAGTTGAACGCGGCTTCCGAGTCAGCGCCGAACAGCCCGCGAATCAACCTTGCGATGGCGCGCATCTATCGTTTTCGAGAAGACAATCTGCAAGCATTCAACATATTGAAAAGAACCTATCCAGATTACGCGCAGATGAGAGTGGAAGAGTTGACGCGCGAAGAGTGGGACATATTTTATCCGCTCTCCTACTGGGACATCATCACGCAAGAGGCGCGCGCGCGAAACTTAGACCCTTATCAAGTCGCAGGATTAATTCGCCAGGAATCGGTCTTCAACCCGCGCGCCCGCTCCAACGCAAACGCTTACGGCTTGATGCAACTGCTTGTTCCCACAGGCAAGCTCACGGCTTTAAAATACGGCGTCAACCGTGATGTTACTGTCGAGTCATTGTACGAACCCAGACTCAACATTCAACTTGGCACAGCATATTTTCGAGACCAAATGGACAAGTACGGTCGCATAGAATACGTCGCAGCCGCATATAACGCAGGCCCACAGCGTGCGAGCGCGTGGCGCACGAGTTTGCCCGCAGAGATTGACGAGTGGGTCGAAGCGATTCCATTCCGCGAAACGCGCGGCTACGTTCAGGGCGTGGTGCGCAACACGCTTCAATACCGCAGGCTCTACGACGAGCAGGGTCGTTTTCGTGCGGAAGTCGGCACGCGCTCGGTGAATGCACCTGCCCCCGGCAACGCGCCTGCCATGCAGCCCGCGAATCAAAACACTCGCCCGCGCCGCGTGAGCGGAGAAGAGTAAAAAGGTAAAAGTAAAAAGGCAAAAGGAAGGCTGAAACCATCTTTTAATTAAAAGATTGGCTTCCCCTCACTTTTGCCTTTTACCTTTTTACTTTTGCCTTTACTTTTGCCTTTTTACTTTTGACTTTTTTGGAGAGCTTTCAATCGTGACAAATCGCAACGCTCTTAAACTCAGCCGTATTATCTCCTCGCTCTTAATCTTCACATTCTTCGCCGTCACTTCTTTTATCGTGCCTGATACTTTTGCCCAGAGGCGAACTAATCGAACGGCCACGCAATCAGCTAGCGCAAAATCAATCACCGTTCAAACAGAGCCGGGTGCAATCATCTGGCTAGACGAAGTTCGACGCGGGCTGACGGATGAATCGGGCAAGCTTGTTATTAAAACGGTCGCGGCTGGTCGTCATACATTGCGTGTTCGCGCGAGCGGTTTTTCCGAGAGAACACTAGGGATTCTGCCAACGCAACGCGGCACGGTCAGCGTGAAACTCACACGCACTACGAATGAAGCAGAGTTAGCCTTTCAAAAAGCAGAAGAGGCGCGCGAGCGTGCGCGCGACGACGAAACGCGTAGCCAATCGGCAGAACTTTATCGCCGTGCTTTAAAACTTCGCCCCAACTTCGCGGCTGCTCATTTGGGTCTCGCCCGCCTTCTTCTGGACATGAGCGATTACAAATCCGCTCTCTCCGAAATTGATGAAGCCCGCGCTGATCGCCCAGTTTACGCGGAAGCCTCTGCCGTAGAAGGTCGCATCCTGCGCGAGATGGCATTCGAGGATCGCGCCATAGAATCTTTCCGCCGCTCTATACGCGAAGCGCACGGCTTTCAACCCGAAGCTCACACAGGCCTCGCTCGCGTCTACGAAGACAAAGGCCAACTAGAACAGGCTGTGGAAGAATACCGCGCAGCCCTTGCCCAGCTTTCCGACACAGAACCCGTCATCTACCAACTGCTAGGCTCCGTCTACGAAAAATTACAGAAGTACCGCGATGCCGTTTCAGCCTACGAAAAATATCTTGAGCTTGCGCCGAACGGCACGCTCGCGCCCGCCATTCGTTCAATCATAGATCAACTGAAACAGCAGGCCGCAGAGCAAGCAACGCCGTAGAATTATTCACTTCTCATGCTTGCCCTTAATGTTTGAAAGCTTTAATGTACTCAATTATGAGCACACAACTTTCTGACATTCTTCAGATGAGCGTGGCCGAGCGTATTCAACTTGTTGAAGATATTTGGGACAGTATCGCTGCCGTCCCCGAAGCCATACCACTGACAGATGAGGAAAGACAGGAGCTAGACCGTCGTTTGGAGATGTATGCGCAGAATCCTGATGAGGGTATTCCCTGGGACGAGCTTAAAGAGAGAGTACGCAAATCCGCATGACGTACAATGTCATCGTTCGTCCAGAGGCAGAGCGCGAGATTCAAGAAGCGTTTGATTGGTACGAAGAGCAGAGTGAAGGTCTAGGTCTTGATTTTCTTCGCGCGGCAGATGCCTGCTTGTCCGTTGTGCAGCGTAACCCTTCGGCCTTTCAATCAGTACATAAGCAAGTTCGCCGCGCCCTTCTACGAAGATTTCCTTACATGCTCTTCTATCTTGTCAAAGAAGACACTATCATCGTGCTCGCCTGTTTCCATGTAAAACGCAGTCCTGCGGATTGGCAGCGTAGAGTTTAAGAAGTCTCCTTTTAACGAATTCAATATGACATCACCCGCACCAACAAAACATCGCCACGTTTCGCACAAAGCCAGCCTGTTCACAGAATCGGTCATACGTGAGATGACGCGCGAGGCAATGAAGTACGGGGCAGTGAATCTGTCGCAAGGGTTCCCGGACTTCGCCGCGCCCGAAGAGATAAAGCGTGTGGCTATGCAGGCAATCGCGGACGACGTGAACCAGTACGCGATAACATGGGGCGCGCGTGATTTCCGCGAAGCGATTGCGCAGAAAACTGAGCGGTATCTTGGACTGAAAATTAATCCCGAGACAGAGATTACTGTGACATGCGGCTCTACAGAAGGGATGATCGCGGCGATGATGGCTACGGTTGATCCGGGCGAAGAGGTCATAGTCTTCGAGCCTTTTTATGAGAACTACGCGCCGGACGCTATCCTGTCGGACGCTAAGCCAAGATACATTCCTCTTCGCGCGCCCGATTGGACATTTGATAGAGATGAGTTGCGCGCGGCTTTCAACGAAAAGACGAAAGCCATCATTATATGCAACCCGAACAATCCTACTGGAAAAGTTTTCACGCGCGACGAGATGGAGTTCATCGCAGAGCTATGCCTTGAGTTCGACGCACTATGCTTTACGGACGAGATTTACGAACACATACTTTATCCACGCGAAGGCGCAGAGATCAGTCACATCTCTATGGCGCAAGTAGAGGGGATGCGCGAGCGAACGGTGATTGTCAATTCGATGTCGAAGACCTACTCGGTGACGGGCTGGCGCGTCGGATACTGTATCGCGCCGCCCGAAGTTACGGGCGCGATTCGCAAGGTTCACGACTTCCTAACGGTCGGCGCAGCCGCCCCGCTTCAATCGGCAGGAGCTTATGCGCTGAAACTTCCTCCTGAATACTACGATCAGCTTCAAAAAGATTACGTGCACCGACGCGACCTGCTTCTGCCCTCTCTCGAAGAAGCTGGATTCAAAACTTTTCGTCCAGACGGCGCTTACTACATCATGACGGACATCAGCGCGTTTGGATTCAAAGACGATGTTGAGTTCACTCGTCACCTAATTCGCAACGTGGGCGTAGCCTGTGTGCCCGGCTCAAGTTTTTACAGCCGACCGGAGTTGGGCGCGCAGCAGGTTCGCTTCTGCTTCTGCAAGAAAGACGAAACACTCAACGAAGCCGCCGAGAGATTGAGAAAACTTCGTCCCTGAACTCTTTTACAGGACAGCAGCGAAGCCGGTGTTGATGCCGATTGAATCAAATCGTCTGGCCGAAGAGGTAAACAGCAGGTGTGGGACACTAAGCGTCAACTGATATGGTTCGGCGTAGGCTTCGCCTTCGGCACTTTCGTTCTCTATCAGGACTCGCATGACGAGCAGGGAAACTTCGGCCTGCGCTTCTTCATCTTCATGGAAGCCCTACTCGCCCTCATCATGTCCGTGATGTTCTATTTCTATTCGAGAAGAAAGCCTTAAAAGCAGTTTACAGTTTACAGTTTTCAGTTTTCAGAAAGAAGAGCGAAAGGCTTTTATCTGAAATCTGAAAACTGAAAACTGTAAACTGCTTTTAAGGCTGCATCGTCTTTGCGCGAACCTTTATGCCGGAGTCTGCTGTGATTAGCAGGCGGCGCGGCTGGCCTGTTATGACGTTGGTGGGGACGTAAGAGAGTGTGTAGCGGTTCTTGCGCAGCTCGTCGCAGATCGAGCTTGCGGCTGCGCGCGAGTCATCAATCGGAAATACTAAACCGCCCGTGCCTTCTGTGAGCTTGACTATTACTTGATTCGGTTTCGGTTGCTCGCGCCGTAGCGCGCCGCCCGTTCTGTCCTGCAACTGCACCGCGTAGACTGTGATGTCCTGCTGCTGCAATTCGCCTAAAATTCCCTCGAAGTGCGTGGCGCTTCCGCGATCCAGCCCGTCGCCAATGATGACTATGATGCGCTTCTGCGTCGTGCCTGAAATTGGACGTAGCGCTTCTTCAATTACTGCCTTTAGGGCATCGAACAAATGCGGCTCACCCTTCTTCCTGAAAGACTTCAGCGATTGTTCGATCTTCTTCGCGTCGTCAGTCCAGTCGGCTACAATCTCCGCCTGCTCGTCGTAGCCTACTATCAACAACTGGTCGCCTTCGTAAATCTCGTAGGCGAATTCGCGCGCGGCCTCTTCCAATTTCTCAACGTCTGCGCGGACAGTTTGCGAGTTGTCAACGAGAAGGACTATGCGCGCAGGTGATGGATCGGGCGAGAAACTTTTGACAGTTTGCTCTATGCCGTTCTCGAAGATGGAGATTTGGTTGCTGGTTATAGGCGCGTTTGAATTGTCTTCGCGCGTGGCCGTTACGCTCATGAAGACGCCGTTTTGACCTTCGGTGTTAGGCCTACGCCCGGCCTGCCCCATCGCTAGAAGAAAGGTAAATGTTAAAAGGCAAAAGGCAAAAGGTAGGCGAAGACCAGGCTTCGTCTTCTTAGATTTAAATTTTGCTTTGCGCAAATCAATCACCGCTGGTCGTTGTGGAGGTTTTCTTCGTTGAAGCCTTCTCCGCGCTCTCTTTAGATGCAGGCTTATCCGCGCTCGTAGAAGGTTCATTTGATGCGCCCTTCTTCTCATCTGAAGCGCTCGTCTTCTCTTCTTTAGCCTCGCCTTTTTTGCCAGCGTAATCCGTCACGTACCAGCCCGCGCCTTTGAATTGAATCGCAGGAGCAGACAGCAACTTCTCAAGTCGTCCTCCGCACTTACGACATTTAGTGAGCGGCTTGTCCGTAAACTTCTGCATAGCTTCTGTGCGCGCGCCGCACTTTTTACATTGATACTCATAAATCGGCATCACTATTTTCCTCTGATTACGAAAATGAACTTATTTTTCAATTAGAGATTATACGAGAGCGTTCAAAATGCTCGCAACCATTCATTACAAACCTATGATGCGCAAATTGCCAAATCGTTGGCATCATCTAATACACAACAGGAAAATAATTTTTCTCTAAAAAATTATCGTAGCTCTTCGATACGTTCACAGCCTCGACCACCTGTAAGTTGACTCTCAAGATGAACGAATTTGAGTGAAGTTTAGCTATAATTGAGCTTAGCGGTGTTCGGTCTAAATACGCATAGGAAAAGGACTTAACCGCATGAATTTATTCATGGGATGCAACCAAACCGCAACTTCTTCCATCTTATTATCGCTGTCTCGATGGTCTGTTCTTTGATACAGGTCATCAGCGCCATGCGTAGCCCCCAAACCTTCTGCGCTTGCTAGTTAAGAAACGCAGATCGAATGACCTCCTCCGGGGTCATAGCTCACATGGAGAGTTGATGAGAATGAGAGTTCCCCATTTAGTACCCCTGTTTCGATCTTTCAAATTCGCGCCCGTAGCAATCATAGCCCTCTTCTTCTTCACGAATCTGACGGGCTTCTTCTTCAACCGCGCGTTCGCTCCGTCGGCTCAGGCCGCGCAAGTTGAAACGGCTGCGGTTGATGATGACTTCATTCCAGCCGACGTACCTTCGTCGGGCGACCACGATCTTGATCTAATCATCTTCCACACAGCCGAGCGCTATGGCGTTGACCCGCGCTTGGTGCATGCTGTCATCTGGAAAGAATCAAAGTACAAGCCGCAGGCAAGGTCGCATGCTGGCGCTATGGGCTTGATGCAGATGATGCCCGCTACGGCAAAACGCTTCGGCTGCACGGACGCGAACGACGAGGCGTCTAATGTTAACGCCGGGACGAAATATTTGCGCTGGCTGCTGAAGAGATTCAACGGCGACGTTTCGCTTGCGCTCGCAGCTTACAACGCTGGCGAGGGTTCTGTTGACAGGTACGCTGGCATCCCACCGTTCGCAGAGACGCAGAATTACGTGCGCGTAATTACGGCTCGCTACGGAAAGACATTTCATCCGATTCTTGACCCAGAGCAGGCGCGCGTTGAGTTCAATCTTGTTCCGCAGGTCGCGCAGTTGACCGAGCAGTAAAAATAGATTAAGTCAAAAGAGAGAAGCGAAGTTGAGAATCACTCTCAACTTCGCTTTTGCCTTTTGGTTCTCTTCTTCAGTAGGATATGATTTCAAAAATTTCGAGTTGAGCGTCTTGGCGCACGTTCCCTTAATTCTCTCGCCATGAAGGAAGGGCGCGCGAGGACGCTCCAAATGTTTCAAGATGTCGCTTAACTTTTCCACCAGCACGGCTGAGTCTCTTTCGCTTGAGCAGAAGGTCAAGATGCACGAGGCGCGCGAGGCCATCATAGAGCGCCTTGCTATGGAACTCCCTTCGACGATTGACCTGGACAGATTTTTACAAGCGGTCGTTTCCGAACTCGGGCGCATGATGAACGCAGACCGCTGCGACGTTATACAGCTAGCGTCTGCAAGCGAGCTTCGCATCAGCCACGAATGGCGCGCATCCGCTGATGTGCCTTCCAGCATGGGCGTGGCTTTGCCGCTAGACTTCAAAGAATTGTCTGAGAATGTTGATCTGACAGAGCCTATTCGATTGGACGATACGAGCGCGCCGGGGCTGGATCAGAAGGTTCGATTTCTTGCAGACAGTTTGGGTACGCGCTCGCTTCTTGTAGTGCCCGTCATGCTGCGCGGAAAAGTTCTGGGCTTGGTTGGCTTGCACACCACGCGAGCGCCGCGCCGGTGGCACGACGAAGAGGTAGCGTTTCTACAATCAATCGCACGGCAGCTTGCAATCGGCTATCAGTACACACGGCTTTACACGGACGAGCAGAAGGAGGCCGAGAAGACTCGCGCGCTTCTTGAGATTGCGAATGCCTTGAACGCTCGCTCAGAATTTGGCGAGGTGACATCGCTGGTTCTCGAACGCGCGCTCGCGCTCGTAGGCGCTGACTATTGCGCGCTCGGCGTGATTGATCATTCGGGCGGCAAGATAAGTCTTGCGGGTTTCAAAGCCGCACCGCACGCTGCGACCGAATCCGTTCGCGGCCTAATAGAATCTCACGGTCAATCGCTGGACATCACTACATACCCTGCTGCAATGGACTTGCTCGCGCAAGGCAAAACGCTTCGGCTGCTGGACACGGAGCTTCCCTTCCCGCTTCGCTTCATGTTCAACCAGGTACTCGGAGGCCGCGCAGCCCTTGTCGCTCCCGTTCGCATAGGCGGGCAGACTTTTGGATTGTTGGGATTGGTTTGGAGCGAGCAGCGCGAAGGCTTTGACGATCACGAAGTCGCGCTTCTGGAAGGCATAGCAGACCAGATAGGAACTGCCCTTGAACGCGACCAGCTTTCCGCAGAAGTGATGCGCCTTCGCTCGGCTTTGCATGAGCGTTACGGCGAGGAGCGAATCATAGGTCAGGCTCCCGCCATTCGTCGCGCAATCGAACTTGCGCTGAGCGTTGCGGACACGCAGACCTCCGTTCTCATTCAAGGCGAATCGGGCACTGGCAAAGAACTTCTTGCGAATCTGATTCACTACAATTCCGGGCGCGAGGACATGCCGTACATCAAACTGAACTGCGGCGCGATTCCCGAAACGCTTCTAGAATCCGAACTCTTCGGCCACGAGAAGGGCGCGTTCACAGACGCAAGCGCACGTCGTCGCGGGCGATTTGAAGAGGCCAACGGCGGCACGCTTTTTCTGGATGAAATCGGTGAGATGAGTCTTTCCGCTCAGGTTCGTCTCCTGCGCGTTCTTCAAGACGGCGAGTTCACGCGCGTCGGCGGAAGCGAACTATTGAAGGCGGACGTGCGCGTCATAGCAGCATCCAACGTTGATCTTGAACGCGCAGCAGAATTCGGCGAGTTCCGCCGCGACCTCTTCTATCGTCTCTCTGTCTTCCCCATCAGGCTTCCCGCTTTGCGCGAACGCCCCGAAGACATCCACACGCTCGTCATATATTTCCTGGAGCACTACAAGCAAAAGACCGGACGCTTCGTCGCAGGCATCTCCAAGGACGCGCTGCAAGCATTGATGAGCTACGAATGGCCCGGCAACGTGCGCGAGCTTGAGAACGCCGTTGAGCGCGCCGTCATCATCGCTTCGGGACGCCAGATAGAACTCGACGACCTGCCCGAAGCTATCAGTAAAAGTATTTTGGAAGAACGCTCACGTCTTCGCGGCGAGCGCGCACGCGCAGCCAACGAAGGCCGCGCCGTCACACTTGAAATCAGCGTCCCCTCAACCATGGACGACATAGAGCGCCACGCCATCGAAGCCACACTGGATTACACCGCAGGCGACAAAACCCGCGCCGCACGCTCGCTCGGCATAGGCCGCAAGACCCTCTACCGCAAACTCCAGCAATACAACGGCGCAAACAATCAGGACACACCCGGCAGCGATCAGGAGTGAGACTTATTCCAAACACTGCCGCATAGCACCGCCAAGAACGGAGTTATGTAGCTTCGCTCGCGGATGGAGAAATAAATGTCCACTTTACTTACACTTCTTGGAATCGCGGTTGGAGCTATTCTGACTTATCTGTTTACACGTTCTCATGAACAGGAAAAACATTATCGCTTGCTTCAGACTGGTGCGTACGCCGACTATCTTCGCGCTGTGGCTGAGGCTGCTCATTTGAGCCTTCAGTCGGATGAAGCCGATCTGTTTGCTCGTGCGGCGGATGCAAAAACACGCATTTGCTTGTATGGCTCTAAGGAAGTGATCACCTTACTTGCAGCCTTTGAAAGGAAAGGTGGCATTATTGGCAACGCACAGCAACGCAAAGCTTTCGTTCGTCTTGTCCAAGCCATGCGGGTAAACTCAACGGCTCAAATCCCGGACATTGAGGTTATCTTATTTGGCGAAAATGGATAGGGCTATATAACAACTCATTCAACCAGACCCCGGGATAGCATTCCTTTCATCATCGTCTTTGGAAATCAGATTGAATGTTATATGCGCTCGGCAGTTCAATTCCATCGTTAGGTTGCCAGTTGACCGTTCTAATAAAACTCACTAATCTTCAACAAGAATCAGAGTTAATTTTTCGTGGAGTGCTTATGAATATCAAAGTAATAGTTGAGCCGGGCGAAGATGGTTATTTCGTAGCTCATGTCCCCGCTCTCAAAAGTTGCTGGTCTCAGGGTAAAACCAAAAAGGAAGCTCTTGAAAATATCCGTGAGGCGATAGACCTGTATTTAGAACCCGAATCTACCGAACTATCCGAAGATCAAGAGATGGTTGAGCTAACGGTATGAAATCACCTTTGCTCTCCGGGCGGCAAGTCTTGATGGCATTGACGCGCATGGGCTTTGTCGAAGTTCATCGAAAAGGCAGTCACGTAAAGATGAAACATGAAGATGGAAGAGTGATTGTTTTTCCCTTCCATGATGAAGTTGACCGTTATACGTTAAAGGGCGCGCTCCGTGATGCAGACATTGAGGTCGCGGATTTCCTTAATGAAGTTAAATAATCGTCGCAGCACAACAACTCATTCAATGCGTACGCGCTCGGCAGCTAAATTCCCTCGTTCGGCATCTCGCGCTTGCGTATCGTATAATTAAAGCCTTTGGAGGAGTGCTTATGCCGGTTACAACTTTTCAGGGAACGGTTGAGAAGGGACAGATTAAACTCGCGGCAGACGTTAGCTTGCCGGAAAATGCAAAGGTTTATGTCGTGGTGCCGGATTTTGAAGAAAACGCGAACAATGAAAAGTTCAATTTGGCTGAGTTGGTTTCGCGTATGCCTTCGGATTATCAGGTGAGCGAAGAGAGCTTTGGCGACCCCGTAGGGAAGGAAGAATGGTAGATGCCCGCCTATGTTCCCGAAAAGGGCGACTTCATCACGCTCTCGTTCGACCCGCAATCCGGTCATGAGCAAAAGGGCAGGCGACCCGCGCTTGTTATCAGCAACTTCCTTTTCAATCGAGCGACAGGATTAGCAATTGCTTGCCCGGTCACGAATACAAGTCGAAATATTCCTTTCCATCTACCCGTGCCAGCTTCATCCTCGCTAACAGGTTTCGTCATGGTCGAGCAAGTGAAATCAGTTGACTACAATACTCGCAAGGCGAAGTTTGTTGAGAAAGCTCCTTTGCAGTTTGTCGAAGATATTATTGCTATGGTTGATGTCTATATTAAGTGATTCTTTGAATGCCGATGAGCGTTTGAGAACGAAGGAGATTAATGGTGGTTGATGTGAAGCATTTGACGATTGCGGAGCTTGAGGCGGGGTTGGATGAGATTCGACGCGCGCCAAAAGATGAAGGCGTGTTGCGGTTGATTGTGCGAAGGCCGCAGACGGATGAGCGGGAAGTTTTGGAAGAGGGTGAGCTTAATCTCCTGGAGGGTCTAGCGGGCGATAGTTGGAGGATGCGCGGGAGTTCTCGCACGCCGGATGGGTCGTCGCACCCGGAGATGCAGCTTAATATAATGAATGCGCGCGTGGCTGCGCTTGTGGCGCAGGATGATGAGCGATGGCAACTGGCAGGGGATCAGCTTTACCTTGATATGGATTTGAGCGCGGAAAACTTGCCTGCTGGAACACGACTGGCAATTGGCTCTGCCGTGATTGAAGTCAGCGCTCAGCCGCACACAGGTTGTAAAAAATTCGTTGCGCGGTTTGGGCTGGATGCTATGAAATTTGTTAATTCATCTGTGGGAAGAGAGCTTCATCTGCGTGGCATCAATGCGAGGGTCGTTCAACCCGGCGTGATTCGTGTTGGCGATGCGGTCAGGAAAGTCTAAGTTAACTTCATACACCATCACGATGGCCTCTGCACACTAGAGCGAATTTCAATCGGGAGTATGGAAAATATTATTCACCACCGCAGACCGGAGAGAACGCAGAGGTAACACCGAAGAAGAATAAAGCATCTGAGATTTGAGATTTGAAATCCTCTCTGTAATCTACGCGTACTCTACGGTCTGCGGTGGTGAACTTTCCGTTACTTATACTCAATTGAGACCGGGTGTCTGGCCTTCGTTATACTGTATCGAATTACTAAGAACTACCTGACGATGCCTAAGAAAGAATGAAGTAACTTCAGCATTCCTCTCGCGCCGAATCTCACACGACCAGCGTACGATAGGACTCATCTCATAAATACCTGCATAGCTCTTTTCGCGCCGCTTCTCGTCGGCAAATATTCGTTGACTACGCATCAGTTTTAAGATAAAAGCTCTCTGAAACAAAGCTTTCCGCCATTATCCCAGAATCAGTATTCCCTTTAAGCAGAAAGTTACAGAACAATCGTCTTCAGTGTATATCACTCGCACGAAGATCAACCTCGTGAGAATCCAAAGATGAAGAGGGAGAAGAACCATGACAATCAGAGACTTTCTAAAAGTTGATAATTTCCCCGAGGTTGAGTTAGAGGACTTCCATCTCCGACATAATAAGGGTACATCAATTGCATTAAATGACGTAGTCGTTCATCCGTCTTACTTCAATGAAGTCTTGATATTTATTAGCGCCAAGCCTGGCAACTTCTTGATTCCCAAGTTACACGAGGCCATGGCAAGTGGCCAGCATTTGGGTAAGGCGACATTAAAACAAAAAGAGGTCGTTGGGTCGAAAGGATTGTATAGAGAAAGAGCGTCATATGAGTTCACTAATATCTTGGCTACGTCATTCAGGTACGACGGACATTTGGAAGATGGGACGCCAAGGTACCAGGTAACATTTGAGTTTGCATCTATGTCCTCCCGCTACTTTTAGTTGATCGAAGACTACCCGCTCTGCCATCTTGTATGGCTGACGATGTTTGTTGCTAACTTATCCGTCACACTGCGGATGGGCGGAATAAGGAATTGATAGATTGATTCAATGGATCAATGAATCAATGAGCCAATTCTTCTAATCCGCAATCGTCACGCCTTTCATGTTTGTATTCAATCGGTAAAGGAGGACTCGGATGGCTAGACAATTACCTAAGTTCGATTCTATGAAAGCTTTCTATCCGACGAACCCAGACCCCGAGTGGATCAAACGAGAGGTTGGCGGGGACGTTAATCAGCCGCATTACAAGAACACTTGTATCATCAGAGTCAGTCGCGCGTTGAATTACGCGGGCGACCCCATTCCGCGAGATACGGCTGCGTTTCGCACCAAGCAGGGCGCAGACGGTAAGTGGTACGGCCTGCGCGTCTCGGAATTCCGCAAGTATATGGAGCGCACTTACGGCAAGCCGATGATCTCGGCACACCGCGCTAAAAACAGCCTTATTTCTTCCGAGCAATTCAAAGGTTACAGGGGAATCCTTTGTCTCTCAGTTGACGGATGGTCTGACGCTACGGGGCATGTTACGCTCTGGAATATTGACCAGATGCTCTACGGTCACGCCGATTATTTCGCTAGAGCTTATGACGGCGTTTTATGGGTAGCCGACGACCCCTCCATAAAATGGTCTGTCGCGCCAATCTGACGAGCGAAACAAAAGGGTGCGCGTTCGAGTTCAAGTTCGAGTTCAAGCAACCCGTTTTTCATATCAGCGGTGTGAGTTAATAATCAAATCAGAAGGAGATGCAATGACGCCGATCACTTACTCTTTAGAGCATGCGAACGCGACCGTTTATCTCTCCTTGACTGATCAACGCTTTATTGCCAGAACACAGGGGAAAGGGCTGCTTGATAAACCTAGAACTATTGATATTTCGCTTTCGGATTTGAAAAACTTTTGTCTGGTTCCGACCATTGCCGCTCAGAATCTTGTCGGTCAAAATGAATCCGACTACTCCTACGATTCCGAATTCATCTTTTCTTACGACGACAATGGAAAATTGAATAAGAAAAGAGTTTTTGTTAATAGCCGTGACGAAGCTTTCCGAAAATTTTTAGAAGCCTTAGCAAGAGCATGCCCTGCCGCGAGTTTGCTACATCTGGAACCGGCGGAAGCGCAAAGACAAATAGGCGTCATCAACGCGCGCAAAACCGTCTACATTATTATAGGTCTAATCGTCGGCGTGCCGATTATAATCGCGCTGATAGTAATAATCTCCAAGATACTCGGCGGCTAATCTGAAAGTTAGAGAGTTTTAGATTTTGGATTTTCGATTTTGGATTTTCGATTGAAGGCAAGCGGTTAGAAACAGCATACCTTTCATCATTAACTAAATCGCAAATCGAAAATCCAAAGTCGAAAATTAACATATGAGTCTCTATAAACCACACGCGGCGAGCAAGCGTGTAGGCTCTATTCATTTATAAGCCTACGGTTTATTCTGCGGTGAAAAGATGTCCACGAAGCCACACGAAACGTCACGAATAAGAGAGCGCAGATTCGTGATGTTTCGTGTGGCTTCGTGGACTATTCTTTCTTTCTCTGAAAATGAATAAATCTTAACAAGCGTGCCCTTCATCTTGCGCACTGCTCTTGCGTCATGCCATGATTAGCGCTCGCGCCGAAGACGTGTACGAAATTCAGCCCCGAAGATTGCGACGACGCGATCAGCGGCTTCCGTTTAACTCACACGCCAAGGAGAATAATGATGAAGAGAATCCTGTTTGCTATTTTAATGCTCCTTTTATTTGCTTCGTTTCTAAGCTTCAACCCGGTGAACTTTTACAACTTGTCGCCTGGAGTGTCGGCTGCAGCAAAGATGGATGTGGACGAGGTGGTGCGCAAGCATCTGGAAGCAATCGGCGCGACGGAGAGCCGCGCGTCCTCCAACAGTCGCATCATCCTTGGAGATTGCAAGTTCAGCTTTCAAGGACACGGAACGGGCACGACCGCGGGCAAGGCCGTCATAGCTTCTCAGGGGAACATGATTTTAATAGGAATGAATTTCCCCACGCCGGAGTATCCGCACGAGAGGCTTGGCTATGACGGTCACAGCGTCACGGCTGGATTCATAAGACCCGGCGTACGCACGGTCTTGGGAGATTTCATACGCACGCACGACGTAGCTCTTCACGAAGGTCTGCTGGGCGGGGCGTTGAGCGCTGCGTGGCCGCTTCTGGATTTAACAACGCGCAAACCTAAGCTGGAATACTCCGGGACTCAGAAGGTCAACGGCAGAGAGGCTCACGTGCTCACGTACACTCCGCACGGCGGCTCTGATTTTGACATAAGGCTCTTCTTCGATAGCGAAACTTTCCAGCACGTGCGCACCGAGTACAGTCGTCTTATTAGCGCGCGCATGGGGAGAACAATTGATCAGTCCTCAAGTCAAAGGCCTACGCGTTACAAGATGATCGAAGACTTTTCGGATTTCAAGAAAGAGGGCAATCTGACCCTGCCGCATAGCTACAAGCTTCAGGTGATGATTGAAGAGCAGGCTGACAGCATACAGATGCAATGGGAACTGTTTCTGACGCAATACTCTTACAATCGCCGCATCCCCCCCGAATCGTTCAACGTAGAGGCGTTCACCGCCAGCCAGTGAACCTTTGCGCGAAACCATCCGGTCTAAAGCCTAAGAGCCTTAGACCGGATGCCATCTCTTCTTCCCCGCCTTTGCGCCTGCGACAGCTATTTTCGAAGAAGTCAAAGCCATGCTCACAACGTCAAACTTAAACTCAGCCAGCCCTAAGCTGAGCCGCCGCCAGTTTGCTTTTTCTCTTGCAGGATTTGCCGCGCTCTCGCGCCTTCGCATTCCAGAGTTTCTGCTGAAATTTGGGCCAACCGTGAGCGAAGAGCAGGCTAGAGAGATTTACAAACGCGCGGTCGTGGTTGATTGCAACACATGGCCTCCGTATGACGGCACGCTTCCCATTCCGCAGAGCGGGCTTGATAGAGCCGATGGCTCAGGGATAACGATTGTCAAAGCAACTGTCGGCGGCGCGTCAGAAAATTTCGAGCAGACTATTGACGAGATAGCAATCATTCAGGGCATTGTTGACACTCACCCAGACCATTTCCTGCTGGTGCGAAAATATTCTGACATAGAGCACGCGAAACTGGAGAACAAGATGGGCGTCATACTCTCTTTCGAGAGCACAGAGATGTTCGGCAGCGACCTTTCTCGCCTTCCTATGTTTCGCAACCTGGGTGTGCGTGTCATACAGCTTACTTACAATCGGCGCAATCTCTTCGGCGACGGATGTCTTGAGCCAGCGAATGCAGGCTTGAGCAACTTGGGTCGTGAGTTAGTCAAGCAGATGAACCAGATGGGCGTAGCCTGCGACCTGAGCCATTGCGGAGTGAAGACCACTATGGAAGCAATTGCGCTCTCTACGAAACCAGTCATCTTCTCGCACACTGGCTGCAAGGCCGTTCACGATCACCCGCGAAATAAAGATGACGCAGAGATGCGCGCTCTCTCTGAACGCGGCGGAGTGATGGGAATCTATTTTTTGCCCTTCATAGGCGGCGAGCCGGGGCAGCCTCCCACGCTGGACATTTATATAAAACAGATGGAGCACGCGCTTTCCATCTGCGGCGAGGATCACGTAGGCGTCGGAAGCGACATTGATATAGCGCCCGTCAACGACACTCCCGAATGGCGCAGGCAGATGCTGCAACAGGTCGCAGAGCGAAAACGGCTAGGCATCAGCGCTCCAGAAGAAGACCGCCCGCCATACATCCCCGAACTGAACAACCCGCGAAGATTGGAAAGCATCGCCATCGCTCTCGCAAAACGCGGTCACTCCGCAACAGTCATCGAAAAGGTCATCGGCGGAAACTTTCAACGAGTATTCCGAGACATATGGGGATGAAAGAAGAGGGGTAAAAGGGTAAATGGGTAAAAGGTAAAAAGGAGAAAGCAGCTAGCCTTTGCCTTTTCCCCTCTTTCCCTCTTCCCCTTTTACCCCTTCTTCTTTCTTCCTTGCTTTTCAATTGCGCCGCGTCGAGCGCTTTTGATATATTCTGAGGCAGCAAATATCCGGCGGAAAAATTTTTGGAAAGCGCACAGTGCGCTCATCCATGAGAAGGAAACTTTTATGCAGAATGAATACGAGTCTAGACGGCGGCGAGGTGGCGGCGGTAGTGACGCCATCACCAAGCTTTCTTTCCTGCTCATAGGCGGCGGCATAGGCGCCATCCTTGCGCTGCTTTTCGCCCCGAAGTCGGGTGAAGAGTTGCGGCAGGACATAGCGGACGCCACACGCAAGAGCGTTGACAGCGCGCGCGACACTGCCAGCGAGATTGGCACACGCGCTGGCGAATACTACGATGCTACGCGCGGCAAGGCTGGCGAGTTGGCCCAAACTGCGCGCGAGGCTGCCACACGTAGAACCGGCACGATCTCCGCCGCCATTGAAGCAGGAAAGCAGGCATACCGCGACGAGAAACGCAAGACGGAGCTATCGGGTCGCACAGACATAGCGCCGACCTATTACGAGGAAGAACCGCAAGGGTAAACCGATTTTGGATTTTAGATTTTGGATTTTGGATTAAGTCTTTTGGTGAAGTCGAACTTTTGAATCCAAAGTTCAGGATGGTAGCTGCGCCAATCTAAAATCCAAAATCTAAAATCCAAAATGAGCACAAGCGATCCTACATTCTGGATCATGTTGACGACGATAATCACGGCGTTCTCTTTTATGATGATCGCGGTGGCTATGGTGGCGATTGCCGTCTTCGTCAACCGCGCCGTCAAAACCGTCTCGCGTCTTGAAGAGCGGCTTGAACCGCTGGTTGATCGTGTGACAGTTCTAAGCGACCAGGGCAAGCAGATAGCAGCACAGGGCAAAGAGATAGCCGAGCAGTTCACAACCGTTTCGGGTCATCTCTCTACGGCAACTATGCACTTCTCCGAATCGCTCGCTCTAGTCAAAGACGAGGTGCGCGAGTTAAAAGCTCTGGTGAGCGATACAGCCACGACTACGCGCGACAAAGTGGAACTCGTCAGCCGCACGATTGATCGCACGGAGCGGCAGTTTTCTGCCACAACAGCCTTCATTCAATACAAGGTGCTTGAGCCTGCGCGCGAACTGGCGGCGATTATGGCGGGCGTTCGACGCGGGCTTGAAGTCCTCTTCGCCCCCTCGCCGAAGCCCATTAACCAGACTTACGGAGAAGACGAGATGTTCATAGGCTGAAGTTTTCTGAACATCCGAGGCGATTGAAAAGCCCGAACCGATCTTCTCCAAACGGAAAGACGGTTCGGGCAAAATATTTTTAAGAAGGGGAAAAAGGGGAAATGGGGAAAAGGGGAAAAGGTTGTTAAGTGTCTTCCCTTTCCCCTTTTGCCCGTTTCCCCTTTTTCCCCTTTGCCGCTAATATTGATCTCTTGAGTAGAAACGGAAAGTGAAACGTTATGTCAACGGAAACGCCGCTTGAGCTTAAAAAGACTATAAATCTGCCGAAGACCAATTTCGGCCAGAAGGCCAACCTGGGCCAGATGGAACCCGCGCGATTGAAGAAGTGGACTGAGATGAATCTCTACGGGATGATTCGACGCGCGCGTGAAGGCGCACCTTTGTTCATATTGCACGACGGGCCGCCTTATGCAAACGCAGACATTCACATAGGCACGGCGCTCAATAAAATCCTGAAAGATTTCGTTGTGAAGTCGCGTACGATGCTTGGCTTCGATGCGCCGTATGTTCCGGGCTACGATTGTCACGGGTTGCCGATTGAGCTTTACGTTGACAAAAAATTGGGCGCGAAGAAGGCCAACATGCCTGCGGTGAGCATACGCCGAGCGTGTCGTGAGCACGCTGCCGATGCGCTCAAAAGACAGACCAGAGATTTTCAGAGATTGGGTATTCTTGGCCTATGGGAGAACCCTTATCTAACTATGTCCAACTCTTACGAGGCGGAGACCGCGCGGCTCTTCGGTCGGTTCATAGAGCGCGGCTACGTTTACAAGGGCGCGCGTCCCGTCTACTGGTGCATACACGACCAGACTGCGTTAGCAGAAGCAGAGGTCGAGTATAGAGAACACACAAGTCCGTCTGTTTATGTGAAATTTCCTTTCAGTGGAGACCCCGCGCAGATTGATGAAGCACTTGCTGGCCGAAAAGTCTTCTTCCTAATCTGGACGACTACGCCTTGGACGCTGCCCGCTAATCTGGGAATAGCAGTCAACCCGAACTTTGAGTATGCAGCGATTGATAATGGCGACGAGGTTTATATTGTCGCCATTGAGCTAGCAACCGACGTGATGAGAAAATGCGGCATTGGCAAAGTGTTCCCGCAGGCTTTTGACCCGCCTAATGATGCCGGGGTAGTCCATTCTGTACTTGCGCGCTTCCCCGGCTCAAAGCTTGACCGTCTTGAATGTCGCCACGCATGGCTAGACCGTCCTTCTCTCCTGATGCTTGGCGAGCACGTGACGCTGGGCGGTGAGGCTGATGCGGAAACTGAGTTGGATGTTAAGGAGGCGCGCGACAAGAAAGCTACGGGAAAGGCTGGGACAGGTTTAGTTCACACAGCGCCGGGTCATGGGCATGACGACTTTGTGATTGGCAAACAGTACGGGCTTGAGATTTATTGTCCGGTTGATAACGCCGGAAGATTCACGCCCGACGTTGAATACTTCGCGGGCGAAGGTGTGTTTGAAGCTAATCCGAAGATTGTAGAGTTCATGCGCGAGCGCGGCGTGCTGCTCTTTTCGGAAAACTACGAGCATCGCTATCCGCACTGCTGGCGCTGCAAGAATCCTGTCATCTTCCGCGCCACTCCGCAGTGGTTCATAGCTATGGACAGCGCTGCGACGAAGGAAGCAAGCCAACCGGAGTTGGATGAAGACGGTCGCGTTCGCAGCAACTACACGGAGAATTTTACGGACAGCGAAGTCGGAGTTTCTTTGCGCGAGGCTGCGCTGCATGAGATAGAGCGTGTTGAATGGATTCCCGCATGGGGCTTCGACCGTATGCGTAACATGCTAAAGGGAAGACCAGATTGGTGCGTGTCGCGCCAGCGCGTTTGGGGCGTGCCGATTCCTGCCTTCTACTGCAATGCGTGTAACGAAGCCGTAGCCGACAAGGGAATAGTCAATCACGTCGCAGACATTTTCGAGAAAGAATCTGCCGACGCATGGTATGCGAAAGATGCGCGCGATCTCTTGCCGGAAAATTTCAAGTGCCCGAAGTGTGGGGGCGAGGAATTTAGCAAAGAGACGGATATTCTTGATGTCTGGTTCGATAGCGGATCAAGCTGGGCAGCAACATGGAAAGAGTATTTCGCGGAAAAATTTGGCGAGTGGCAGCAGGCGGACGTTTACATGGAAGGCGGCGATCAATATCGCGGCTGGTTCAACTCTTCTCTGATGGTGAGCCTTGCGGCGCATGACCGCGCGCCTTACAAGGCAGTCGTAACGCACGGCTGGACTGTTGACGCGCAGGGCAAGGCCATGCATAAGTCGCTCGGCAACGCTGTCGCCCCCGAAGAGGTAATCAAAGAGAGCGGCGCTGAGATTCTACGTTTGTGGTGCGCCTCGACCGATTACCACGAAGACATGCGCGTCGCGCCTGAGATATTGCAGCGCATCACGGATGGCTACCGCAAGCTTCGCAACACTGCGCGGTTTGCGCTCGGCAATCTTCACGGATTCGAGCCAGCGCGCGATAGTGTTGCGGAAGATGAGATGCTTGAGATAGATCGTTGGGCTTTGGCAGAGCTTGATGAAGTGGTTGCTCTAGTGCGTGCAGCTTACAAGGCTTATGAGTTTCACGCGGTCTTCCATAGACTCTATAACTTCTGCACTGTAGCGCTATCAGCGCGCTACTTCGACATTATCAAGGACAGGCTCTACACTTTCGCGCCGCGAAATATAGCGCGACGGTCTGCTCAGACTGTACTCTACAAAATCGCGGACGCGCTCGCACGACTTCTTGCTCCCGTCTTAGTCTTCACTGCTGATGAAATATGGGAGAACTTGCCGCAGGTGGGCGGCGGTGATGAAGCTCCGTCGTCGGTTCACCTTGCGACTTTTCCAGAATCAACGAACGTGCAGGATATGGAATTGAGAACGCGCTGGGCATTATTGTTTAGGCTTCGTGATGAAGTCTTAGCTAAACTTGAAGAGGCCAGAGCTGCTAAAGTTATTGGCTCATCCCTTGAGGCAAAAGTTAGGATTAGGCCTAGTGCTCTTGTAAGGAAGACGCTCGAAAAGTACAAAGACGACTTGCGATATATTTTCATCGTATCTCAGGTTGAATTGAGAGAATGGATGGATGAGCCAGAAGTCCATTCATTAATATTTGAAGACATTCAAGTAGAACGGGCAGAAGGCGAGAAGTGCGAGCGTTGCTGGAATTACTCTGTTCATGTTGGCGAATCTGAACGCTATCCTGCTGTGTGCGAGCGTTGTGTCGAAGCGTTGCGAGAGATAGAGGAAGGGGCTGCGGCGTGAAGAGAAATGATCTGGGCTGGCGCGCGGCATATCTGGTTGCGGCTGCGGCTGTTTTCCTGATGGATCAGGCGACGAAGGCTTGGGCTGTTCGCGCGCTCAGGTACGGTGACGAGAGAACTGTAATCAGCGGCGTTCTGGATTTCGTTTACGCGCATAATCCCGGCATTGCCTTCGGACAGTTGCAGGAGACGGGCGCGTTCGGTCGCTGGTTCTTCGTGGCGCTGGCAGGGATGGCTGCGCTCGCCGTGCTCTACTATTTTTTCAGAACGCCGCGTTCGGACGACCGAGTGTTGGGCGCGTGCGCGCTCCTTCTGGCAGGCATTACGGGCAACATGACGGATCGTGTGCGCTTGGGCTACGTGATTGATTTCATAATGCTGCACGCAGGGCAATATCACTGGCCCACATTCAACGTTGCGGATGCAAGCATCTGCGCGGGCGCGGCGCTGCTCGCGTATGATCTATTTTTTGAAGGAAGAAAAAGAAAGTCTGGAGTCGAGAGTCTGGAGCCTGATTGATTTTGGATTTTAGATTTTGGATTTTGGATTGGAGTGATGCATCAAGCTTGAGTAATTGAATCTCATGTTGATAGCCACTCAATCACTTAATCCAAAATCCAAAATCTAAAATCCAAAATCAATAAGACTGCTTTTTTATGTATCCCGAATTATTTCACATAGGCAATTTTCCAGTAAACACTTACGGCGTGCTGCTGGCGCTGGCGTTTCTGTCTGCGCTGCTTATAGCTGCGCGCCTCGCTCATAGAGACGGCTTGCCGCGCGAGCGCGTTTACGATCTGGGGTTATGGATGCTGCTTGCTGCGCTCGTTGGCTCGAAAGTTCTGATGCTGTGGACTGAGCCTCTGTACCGAGAGCACCCGCTGCAACTCATCTCGCTGGATTTCCTGCGTTCGGGCGGAGTCTTTTATGGCGGATTCATTGGCGCAGTGACGGTTGGATATTTTCTGATATGCCATTACGGTCTCCCTTGGTGGAAGACCGCTGACGCATTCGCGCCGGGCATTGCGTTGGGACAGGCAATAGGGCGACAGGGATGCTTCGCCGCCGGATGTTGTTGGGGCAAGCCAACGACAATGCCCTGGGGCGTGAAGTTCACGGAACTAGGCCACGAGATAACGGGAGTGCCTGTTGACGCCCGGCTTCACCCCACGCAGCTTTACGAATCCTTCGCAACGCTCTTGATCTTCTTCTTCCTGCTCTGGCTTCATCGCAAGAAACGTTTCAGCGGACAGGTCATACTTTTTTACGCAATTCTCTATTCAATCGCGCGCTTCACAATAGAATTCTTCCGGGACGACCCGCGCGGAGATATTCTTGGACTGACCAGCCTGACAGCTCTTTCCACTTCGCAGATCATCAGTCTCATCGTCGGCATCGCCGCCATCGTTATCCTCGTCGTACGCTGGCGTCGCGCGAGTGAAGCGAAGCCGGAAGGGATTTCTTCAACCCGGTCGCACGCGCGCGCATGAGCGAAGATGCTTCAGAAATCGGCACGGGAGCGACGGAGCAGGAAACAGAGTTGCTTCAGTTTCGGATTCCCGATTTGGAAGCAGGCGCGCGTCTTGATGCTTACCTCGCCGCGAAGATTTCAGAGCGCAGCCGCTCCAGCATTCAGCGATTAATCGAAGACGGCGATGTGCTTGTAAACGACCGCGCGGCGAAATCTTCTTACAAGCTGCGCGCTGGCGACCGAGTAGAAGTCGAACTAGCGCCGCCTCCGCCAACCTCTTTCACGCCTGAAAACATTCCGCTCGACATTGTTTACGAAGACGACGCAATCGTAGTCATCAACAAGCCCGCAGGCATGATTGTTCATCCTGCGGCTGGAGTTCATTCAGGAACATTGGCGAACGCGCTCGCTTTCAGATTTCGGAATACAGATTTCAGATTGCGTAATGAAAATGATTTCTCAAATCCGCATTCCGCATTCCGAAATCCGCAATCTATACGCCCCGGCATCGTTCATCGTTTAGACAAAGATACTTCCGGGCTGATAGTCGTAGCTAAGACCGAAGAAGCTCATGAGAAGCTCGCGGATCAGTTTCGTGCGCGCGAGGTTTTCAAGTCTTACGTCGCGCTGGTTCACGGGAGAGTTGAAAAAGATAGCGGCTCGATAGATCAACACATAGCACGCGACCCACGAATGCGCACGCGCATGGCCGTAGTGCGTGGAGGTCGCGCGGCGCTTTCGCTCTATCGTGTGCGAAAGCGTTACGAGAGATTCACTCTGCTCGATGTTGAAATAAAGACTGGCCGCACGCACCAGATTCGTGTTCATCTGGCTTGGTTGAAACATCCTGTGGTTGGCGACGAAGTTTACGGCGGCGGGCGCGATAAGACTGTGCCTGATGTGCAGGTGCGCGCTCGAATAGCAAAACTCAAACGGCAGTTCCTTCATGCCGAACAGCTTGGCTTTCGTCATCCTGTGACGGACGAGGCGTTGCGTTTTACCGCTCCGCTGCCACAAGAGCTTTCGGAATTTCTCGAAAAATTAGAAGTAGGACAAAGATGATTAAATCACTGTGTGTGGAGTTCGACCTTGCGCACAAGCTCTATGAAGCGCGGGTCTGAGCGTATGGGATCAATCATGGGATCAATTTTAAGGAGCGGAATGCGGATTTAAGAGAAGAATGGAATTCTTTAATCTGGGATTTCAAATCTGAAATCTCTAATTTGAAATCTTAAATCTGAGCTTTCCAATCCGAAATCCGAAATCCGCATTCCGCAATACTCTAGGCGTTGCGATCAAAGCGATGCAATAATTCTTGGAAACGAGCGTCCGAGCGCAAAGTGTCGAACATTGGTTCGATTCTAATCAACACCAGACCCGGATGACGACTGTCGTAGGCTTTGTTGAGCCATTCGATTGCTTTGTCACGGTCACCGAGTCCTGTGTAAACGGTCGCTATGTAGAGCGGCGAGACGTAGCGTTGCTGCGATTCGTTTAGCAAGCCAGCCAGAATCTTCTGCGCGTCGGCGCGTCGCCCCGACTGTGCATAGGCATTAGCTAGCGCGGCTTCAGCTTCAAGATTATCGCCGGGAGCGCTGACCAACCTCTGAAATTCTGTAATGGCCTCGTTGTACATCTTCTTCTGTGCATAAGCCTTTCCCAAGTAGAAGTGCGCTATGTAGAAGTTCGGGTCAATTTCAAGCGTGCGCCTGTACTGTTCTATAGCCCCGTCGTAGTCGTGAGAAAAATATAGATAGAGTCCAGAGTTCGCGCCTATGATGAGCGAGAGCGGGTCTAGCTGCTGCGCACGCTTTATCTCTTCGCGCGCCTCGTCGTAGCGACCCATCTGCATCAGGTAGGATGCGTACCATTGATGTGCCGTAGGATAGTTCGGGTTTAGGTTGAGAGCCTGTTTGAAATCGCTCTCCGCGCCTGTCCAGTCCCAGTCGTAAGCCAGCTTGATAAAGGCGCGCGAGGTGTAAGCTTCCGCAAGCTCATGATCCAACTCGATTGCTTTCCCGGCAGCAGCTTTAGCTTTCGGCATGGCATCGTTAGGCGAGACCGCGCCGATGTCTGCCAGAAGCGCGTAAGAATCTGCCATACCCGAATAGGCCAGCGCGTAAGAAGGATCAACGCGAATCGCGTCCTGAAAATTTTTTATGCCTGTCTTCAAACTCTCTTCATCGCGCTTGTTCCAGAAATAGCGACCTTTCAAATAGAGTTGATAAGCCTCAGGATTATCCGTGTAGCGTTTGGTCACGCGGCGCGCGTCTTCGCCTGTCAGTTTCAATCTAAGCTTTTCGGAAATCTTCCATGCTATGTCGTTCTGCACGGCTATGATGTCGGAAAAATTTCGATTGTACTGCTCGCCCCAGAGTTGCGAGCCGTCCGAGACATCCACCAACTCTGTCTTGACTATTAGACTATCGCCAATCTGCTCGACCGTGCCCGTGACTATAGCGCCGACGCCTAGCTTTCGCCCGACATCAAGCGGGTCAACAGGCTTCCCCTTGTAGCGGAAGACTGCGCTGCGCGACATCACTTTGAGCTTTGGAAGTTGAGAGAGCGAGTTGATGATGCTCTCCGTTATGCCGTCTGAAAGATAATCGGCGCTCGGATTATCGCTCGCGTTGACGAAAGGCAGAACGGCGACAGACGTGATGGCTCTGGTCTGGCGCGAGTAGAAGTAGATGGAAGCGGCAGCCACAGCAAGCACGGCTGCGGCTGCAATAACTATGGGCCAATAACGCTTTCTCCTGGCGGGCAGCGCTTCACCGCTCGCAGCAGTTTGCGCGGCGCTAATCTCGCTCGTGCGCGCGAACGGCTCTCTGGTTGAGCCAGCAGAACTGTGAAGTGTTGCGCCGCCGCTTCTGTGAATTGCTTCCAGCACACCCGGCTCGATTGAAGAGCGCGAAAGATGAATCTCGAACTCAAGCTCCTTCTTCAACTGTTTGAGGTCAATCAAGAGGTCTTTAACGGTCTGGTATCTTGTCTCTTTATCTTTCGCCAGCGCTTTCCAGATGATTCGCTGCAATTCCTGCGGCGTATCCGGCGCATAACGCGCAACGGGCGCAGGCTCGCGTTCCAACAAAGCAGCAAGCACGTCCGATTTGGTCGCGCCGTGAAAGGGAGGCCGCCCCGTCACCATCTCATAGAGAATCACACCAAGACTGAAGATGTCTGTGCGCGCATCTATAGGAAGACCGCGCGCCTGCTCTGGCGACATGTAGCCGGTCGTGCCTATGACCGCGCCCGGACTCGTATCGCTGAAAGCTAGTGTTAAAGCTTCATGGTCGTGCGGCTGCTCTTTCTCCTGCTCTGCTTCTCTTTCAGCGAGCTTCGCAAGGCCGAAGTCCAGAACCTTAACGTAACCGTCTGGTCTGAGCATCACGTTCTCTGGCTTTATGTCGCGGTGAATTATTCCTGCGCCGTGCGCGGCTGAGAGCGCAGAGGCAATCTGAATGCTTATGTCCAGCGCTTCGTCAATCTTCAACTGGCGGTGCGCCGTGTGGCGGCGAAGCGTAGTCCCTTCTATAAATTCGGTAGCAATGAAGTAGGCTGAATTGTCCTGACCTATTTCGTAAATCGTGAGAATGTTGGGATGATTCAGCGCCAGAAGACCGCGCGCCTCCTGTTTGAAGCGGCGCAGCAGATTCTCGTCGTTGACGAAATCAAGATGTAGAAGTTTCAGCGCGACCTTACGGTCGTGATGCTTCGTGTCTTCCGCCAGATAGACCTCGCCCATTCCGCCCTTGCCGAGCTTCTCAAGAATTCGGTAATGCGAGATCATCTTCTGGGCCACAGGAATCAACCCCTTGCTCTTCGTGTGATGTTTCGGACTTCGTAGTTAAAGAGCGGCGCTACTCTTGCGGAAGTTTTCTGAAAGCGGCGCGACCGGCCTTCGAGGGGCGCGCATCCCGTTCACAAAATGCTAGATGACCGACCGTGGCCGCCATTCTATCACTGAGCGAGAAAGAGTAGAAAGAGAAAGAAGGACGCGGAGACGCGAGTTTGAGACGCGGGGACACGGCGACGCGGCGAAAAAGAGAAAAGCCATTTGGTTTTATCTCCGCGTCGCCGTGTCCCCGCGTCTCCGCGTCTCAAACTCGCGTCTCCGCGTCCTTCTTTCTCTTTCCACTGTCTTCTGACTTATACTATCTGTCTCGCGTTAGAAGTCTTTAGAGGGCAACGAGTTTTCGCTCGAAAGGCATCAAAAACTGCTGGCGCAACTAGTCCGAAGAGCGCAAGTTCTCCTTTTGCGTGAGAGAAGCGCGCCGCTTCCCGAACTTTTTATGAAGAAATCTCTTTATCTGCCTCTTTTTACAGGACTGCTCATAGTGTGCGCGCTCCTTTCCAACACATCCATTCGCGCGCAGCAGCAAAGAACCGTTAGGCCGCAGCCGAGTCCGAGTCCGAGTCCTCGCCCTGCCCCTTCGCCACAGGAAACACCCGAAGTAGTTTTCACACGCCGCGTGCAGGTGCCTGTCGCAGTCACGGACAGGCACGGGCAGTTTGTCAGCGGGCTTACCAAAAATGATTTTCAGGTTCTTGAAGACAGAGTTCCTCAGACCATAGAAACTTTTTCCGACGAACACGAGAATCTACCGGTTTACGTGGGCGTTCTGATGGATACTTCCGCTTCGGTCGTAGGCAAGCTTCGCTTTGAGCAGGAAGCCTCCATGAACTTTCTGCAAACTGTTATACGCATAAGGCGCGACCGCGCTCTCTTCGGCACGTTCGATGACGAGGTAACGCTGCGGCAGGATTTCACGGACAAACTGGATTTGCTGGACCGCGCAGTATTCGGCATCAAGAAACACGGGACGCATACTTCGCTCTACGATGCCGTCTGGCAGTTCTGTGACGAGAAGATGCGCTCTGCGCCTGGACGCCGCGTGCTTGTCATCATCACCGATGGCGAAGATACCTACAGCCGCGCGACCATACGCGATGCGATTGACATAGCGCAACGCACGAACACAACTCTCTTCGCCGTCTCGACCAAGGCTGGACTTTCGGGTACGACGCCCGGCGTGGAGATGGGACAGGTGCTGGACACTGCGGATAGAAATCTCCAAAAACTCTGCGAAGAGACAGGTGGACAGGCGTTCTTCTCTGGCGACATACTCTCGCTGGAGCGCGCATTCACCAAGATTTCAAACGAACTGCATACGCAGTATGTCCTGACCTATCGCCCTACGAACGATACTTACGACGGCAGCTATCGCCGCATAGAGGTCAGGCTAACAAACGGTCGCAATAATCTGAAGATTCGCACCAAGCATGGTTACAACGCTACGCAGGACGCTGTTCTTGCGCCGCAACAGAATCAATAATAAGTGATAAGTGATGAGTGATAAGTGATAAGAAAAGCTGTGAATGGTAAATGGTCAATGGTGAATGGAAGAAGCGGCTCTTATCCATTTACCATTTACTATTCACCATTTACCTTCTTATCACTTATCACTCATCACTTATCACTACTCTTTGAGGTACAAATGTTTTATAGAAATCCGATCAGGCTCGCAATAGCTCTCTTAGTTTTATCATCGCTCTTTGTTGGCGGCCAGTTCACTTCGCGCGCTCGCGCGCAACAGAATCAAGCAAACACGCAGAGCACTACGCAACGCTCTACGGTTGTCCCGCAGGCGTCGCCAAGGCCTTCGCCAAGGCCGTCCGCATCGCCCGGACAAGAAGAGGAGACGCTGCCGAGCGACGAAGTTGTTCGCGTCGAGACAGACCTGACCAACATACTCTTCACAGCCGTTGACCATCAGCGCCGTTTTATCACCAACTTGCGCCAGGAAGACATTCGCGTTACTGAAGACGGAGTGCCGCAGGAAGTTTTCACTTTCGCTCGCCAGGTTGATCTGCCTCTGTCGCTCGCCATACTCGTTGACACTAGCGTTTCCGAAGAGCGCACATTGCCATCGGAGAAAGAGGCCGCGAGCGAGTTTGTCAATTCAGTTCTGCGCTCAGGGCACGACGAGGCTGCTGTTGTCTCCTTCACGGGCGAGTCAACGCTTGAACAGGGCTTGACCGGAAATTCTGCTCGCGTGCGGCGCGCGCTTGATCGCGTAGAGTTTGTGCCACCCGCTGGTTACGTCGGCAACGGACAGGTTGCCGGCACGCCGCCAATCTCCGGCACCAACAATCAGCTTGCAGGCTCCACAGCCATATGGGATGCAATCTGGGTCACTGCCGACGAAATACTCTCGCAGACTTCCGAGCACACACGCCGCGCTATAATACTTCTCACGGACGGCGGCGATTCGAGCAGCAAGAAGAAGATGGCGGAAGCAATAGAGCGCGCTAACCGTGCAGACGTGGTGGTCTATGCCATAGGCATAGGCGATCCCTATCGCTACGGCATCAACGAAGGTGCTCTGCGTAAAGTGTCCGAGCAAACGGGCGGGCGCGCCTTCTTCCCTCACAACGAATCTGACCTGCGCGCGGCTTTCAACGAAATCGAGCAGGAGCTTCGTTCGCAATATCTGGTCGCTTACTCGCCCACGAACAAGAACCGCGACGGCTCTTGGCGGCGCGTGCAAATAGAGATAGTCAATCAGGATTTGCAGCGCCAGAAACTGAAACTCACTTACAGGCAGGGCTATTTCGCTAAATCGTCAACGACACCTACGCCTGCACAGTCGCCCAGGCGACAGTGATTTAATAACTCATCTTACGCGAACGCCGGATTTAAGCCATCGAAGATGGCGACAGCATAAAGCCCGGTGCGCTAGCGCCGGGAATAGATAGGAATTAAGATCATCAAGCCCGCGTGAGCGGGCGAGCGTCGCATTGATAATCACAGGGCTGTCGCCATCTTCGATGGCTCGCTATTCATACTGGCGCTCTACCCCAGCCCTGACGGGCTGGGCTTTATGCTGTCGCCCACTAGCGTGGGCTTTAGACTAAAATTCCCAATTTTTGTGAATAACTTCTCAGCCCGCTTCACTTTCTCATCCTCTTACCGTTTTTCTCTTTTGGCAACGTGACAAGCCTGTTTTTACTTTGATATACTTGCCAACGGCTCGCAGCAAGGAATCAATCCTACGGCGAGCTTAAGGTTTCCATTATCTGCTGCTAGAGTCGTCAACTCTCCCAGTGGCGTTCACGAGTCTCCCGACGCTTTAGAGACGCCCTCTCGCCTAGAAGCTTTGCAGATAAGCTTTTTACTCAGGGAAATTTTTTAATCCTCTGCTTCCCCCGCTCTAGCGGCTCGTGTGCGCCGAGAGGATTTCCGACATGACCCCTACAAGAACCGCACCGATTGTTCTAGCCGTCAACGACGACCAGCGTGTGCTGGAACTTCTGGTCGTGCTGCTTGAGCAGGAAGGCTACCACGTTGTTTCAGCAGACGACGGACAGCGCGCGCTTGAACTCGCGGTCGAGGTCGAACCGGACATAATCATCAGCGACGTTGTGATGCCGCAGATGGACGGGCTGGAGTTCTGCCGCCTGCTCAAACAGGACGCGCGAACAGCCCATGTGCCAGTGCTTCTGGTGAGCGCCGTGCGCACATCGGAGATAGACAACCTGCACGGACTTGTAGCAGGCGCTGATGATTATCTGGAAATCCCTTTTCGCCGCCAGGAGCTTTCCGTCAAAGTGGCGCGCCTCACAGAGCGTCACAGAGTAGAACGTCACTACCGCGAGATAGTAGAGCAAGCGCCGGACATAATCTTCTCGCGCGATATGCAGGGTCACATCACAAGCATGAACGAAGCCGGAGCGTGCTTCTTCGGTCGCCCCGCGTCCGAGTTGATAGGCATTCACCTGAGCAAGCTACTGGGCGAGGAACTGGCCGAGCAAGATATAGCAGAAGTCGCCACGCGCGCAACTGATGAACCCGTTCGACAGGTTCATCTACTATCTGACGCATCCGGCGTCCCGCACTATCTGGAAGACATCACGACCATTGAGCGCGACGCGCGCGGGATTCCCGTAGGCGTGCGCGGCGTAGTGCGCGACATAACGGAACAGAAGCGTGCAGAGGAACGTTTGCGCGAATCTGAAGAGCGATACCGAGAGCTTTTCGAGAATGCCAACGACATCATCTACACGCACGACCTCAAGGGTAACTTTACTTCCTTGAACCGCACGGGCGAGCGCATCACAGGATACTCGCGCGAAGAGGCCACGCGAATGAATATTGCGCAAGTGGTCGCGCCGGGTCATCTTGAACAGGCGCGCGAGATGATCGCACGTAAGACTTCGGAAGATGTTTCGACCGTTTACGAACTGGAGATTGTAGCTAAGGACGGTCGTCATGTTGCGCTGGAAGTGAGCACGCGACTCATATACAGAAACGGACAGCCCGTTGGAGTTCAAGGCATAGGGCGCGACATTACAGAGCGCAAGCGTGCCGAAGAGGCGCTCGCACAGCAGGTCGTGCGCGAGGCGCTCATCAACCGCATCTCAAGCGCCGTGCGCCGCTCGCTAGACCCCGTCGAAGTCTTCCGCACGGCTGTGCGCGAGTTGGGTTCGCACCTGAGCGTTGACCGCTGCTCTATCTTCATGAAATTCCAGAGGGCTGGTGTCGTGCGAAACGTTGCAGAGTATCACGCTGAAGGTGTGAAGCCCGCGAATAAGGATTTCCCGCTCGCGCAGCTCTCGGAATTCATCAACGGCATAGCCGAGCACGGCGTGCTAGCCTTCAATGATGCAGCGAACGACGAGCGCATAAATGAGCTTTATCAGAACTTCCTGCGCATGGCTGGCGTGCGCTCTATCATGTATGTGGCAATACGCGTAGGCGACGATATGCCTGCGGCCTTCGTGCTTTCGACCACGCGCTCTGTGCGCAGATGGAGCGATGCGGACATTGCGCTCGCGCGTGCCATAGCGGATCACACAGGGCTTGCTATTCGACAGGCAGAGCTTTACCAGAAAGCCGAAGCGACGAGCGTGCGTGAAAAGCTTGTCAATCGGCTGAGCCTTGCCATACGCGCATCCTTAAGCATGCCTGAAGTTTTGGAGACGGCCACGCGCGAGCTTGGACATGCGCTTGCGGCCTCGCGCGTGTATCTGCGAATTTACGACTCGGCCAACACGGAATCGCAGACCTCGCACGAGTACGTCGCAAAGGGCGTGGTGCGCCTTAGCGACGCTGTCACAAGCTACGGCGACCCTGTGGGACAGAGGCTGCTGCGCGCGCAGCGCCCAATAGTGATTGACGATTCGCTCAACTGCTCTGTAGGCGGGCATGAGTTCAACTCTCATGTGCGCGCTTACGCCGAGCGCAATTCCGTGCGCTCCGAGATTCTTTATCCGCTTGTGGTGAACGACCGATTTCGCGGCGCGCTCTGCATACACCAGACGGATCGTGTGCGCCACTGGAGTGAGGACGAAGTGGCGCTGGTCGAATCTGTCGCCGCGCAACTTGCGATTGGAATTTCGCAGGCTGAGCTTTTCGAGATAACGAAGCGCGCGCAGAAGGATTGGGAAGCGACCTTCAACGCCATGAGCGAAGGCATCTTCATCTTCGATGATGCCGGAAGATTAGCGCGCGTCAACCGCGCTGGCGCTGCGCTGGAAGATTCTTGGCCGCACCTGCTCTTGGGACGCCGATGCTGCGACATCTTGCGCGCCAATAGCGACGGCGAATGCCTGGTCGGCAAATCTCTAAGCGAAGGGCGCTCGATGACGGTCGAAGTGACGCCGGAGCGTGCAAATCGTCCCCTTCTAATCACGGTTGAGCCTGTCATGGACGCTGGAGGCCGTGCCGTAGGCGTTGTCTGCACTGCGCGCGATCTATCGGAGTTGCGCAAAGTGGAGGCAGTGGCGCGCGAACGCCAGTCGCTTCTCACGCACATATTGGAGAGCGTGCGCGAACCTATCTGCGCGCTAGACACGAAAGGACATTTCCTCTGGTGCAACACCGCTTCTACGACGACGAGCGGCTATCGCCAGGAGGATTTAATCGGCCATAGCTTCACAGATATGATCTACTCGGCGGATCGTGAGATGGCGCAGGAGAATTTCGAGAGCGCGCTTGGTGGCGAGCCGCGTTCTTACGAAGTCAGGTACACACGGCGCGATGGCGAGGTGCGCGACGCGCTCTTCTACAACGCGCCGCTTGTAATTGACAATGTGACGACTGGAGTGCTGGGCATAGTGCGAGACATCACGGAGCAGAAACAGCAGCAGCAGCGCGCAGCGCAGGCCGATAAATTGCGCGCACTTGGGCAACTCGCATCCGGCGTCGCGCACGATTTCAACAATGCTCTCGCAGCAATCTTAGGACGCGCGCAGCTAATCCGTCGTTACGAGTTGAACGAAACGCTCTCGCGTAATCTGGACATCATACAAACGGCAGCCGAAGACGCAGCCGCAACCGTTCGTCGTATACAGACCTTTGCCAGAAAGTCGCAGGAGAACGAGTTCGAGCTTCTTGAAGTGCGTGGGCTTCTGCTGGATGCTACGGAGATAACGCGCACGCGTTGGAAGAACGAAGCGCGACTGCGCGGACTCGAATACGATGTCGAAGTCGAACAGACGCCCGCGCCGCTTTACACTTTCGGCAACGCTTCAGAGTTGCGCGAGGTCTTCGTCAACCTTATTGTCAACGCCGTTGACGCCATGCCTGCTGGCGGTCATCTCTCAATCGGAATCAAGCGCGAAGATGATCGCCTGCGCCTGCGCTTCAAGGACACTGGCATAGGCATGACAGACGAAGTGCGCGAGCGAATTTTCGAGCCGTTCTATACGACGAAGGGCGCGCAAGGCACTGGGCTTGGGCTGGCCGTAAGCTACGGCATCATAGAGCGTCACAGTGGATTAATCAGCGTCAAATCCGAGTTAGGTCGTGGCACTACTTTTACGATTGATCTTCCGGCCACTGAACCTGCGCAAAAGGATGCGAGCGAGACAAGCATGGTAATCGTCAAGACGCCTTCGCTTCGCGTGCTGGTCGTTGACGACGAACCTTCCGTGCGCGAAACCCTGGCAGAGATGCTCAAGCACATGTCGCACACGGTCATGTCTGCCGAGAGCGGTCGCGCAGCGCTTGAGATATTGGACGAAGAGGGTTTCGATCTGGTCTTCACAGACCTCTCTATGCCTGAGATGGATGGATGGGAGATGGCGCGCGAGATTCGTCGTCGCTGGCCTGCAACCGACATAGTGCTCGTCACAGGCTACGGCAAGGCCACTACTCCACCGCCCGGCGAACAGACCCTAGTCAACGGCATCATAGGCAAGCCTTTCGACTTTGATCAGGTCACAGAAATCATCAACGACCTAACCGGCAAGGAAAGAGAGCTAGAAACCCCACTCCCCGAAATCAACGTCTCGCCAGAGATAAGCATGTAGTATGTTTGAATAGCTGTGCTCTAACGTGCGTTACTAACATGCGCCATAAACCACTAATTTCATATACCTTTCCTCAACAGGCGCAAATTTCAACTTGAACTCATGCAAACTCTTAATCTCTGAACCGCCAATATTTAATAAGCGTATGCCTTTATGCTGAAGGCGAGATAGCATCTCTATATGAAGATACTCCGACAATCCAGAGCAGGAACGAGAAGCGACAGCGGCATAAAGTCCTGCTGACTCTTTATCAAGCCGCTCAGTGACGAAGAAGCCTTGAGGCGCTGCAACACCATCTCGATACGCTACGAAACTAAAAAACGAGTGCCCATTATTTCCAAGAGGTAGCTGCGTAAGCATATTCTCATATGCTTCTACATTCCGCTTATCCTCTTCGCCGAAATGCTTAAAAAGAAATTGACGAATTTCATCAGCCATCTGAATATTGAAATCTATTATGTGAAGACCAATACCCGAGCGCACAAATCCATTCACTTTCGACCGTAACCTCAGATAGCGATTCAACAATTGCTCAAGGCTTTGTGCCTCTCCTGAATTTATCCGGCTTGTTTTGAAATGCGTAAACCATTCCTTTGGCGGCAATCCATAGTTTAATGTAATGTTTACGTCTAAGATTATCTCCGGGTAAGTGTCATCATCTGCAAAACTCTCCATACTCCAAGGATAGTCCCCTGGCTCAGGATTTATTCCTGAGTTAGAATATTTCACCGCATCTTTGAAATTCCCAAAATGACGTAATTGGTTTACTTGGCTTGGGAATAGCTTTTTTAGGAATACTGGTTTCCTTGACACGGAACGCAAAACTTTTAAGAGCCTAATTATTCGCTCATTAATCCTACCCAGAGGTCTAACAATTACATAATGCCCTCTATGGTATCCTATTGATAATAGTAGGTCGCCATCGTAATACTTAAGTCCGAGTCCTGATCCAATCCCCCTGCAAGCTTGCGTAATATATGTCCAGCTATTCCCGTAACAAGCCACACGGCTGTCTTCTTCAAAAAAGCGATTGTATAATTCACGATCCTTATTAGTGATCGGACTAATTACTTTTTTGGAGTCGCGCCCAAAATGGTGACCTAATGCTTCATTAAGCTCCGAGCAGGATACCTGTGATTGCTCCAACAACTGCATATTTACCCCTTAGATTCCTTAGATTGATCATTAGGCTTAGGCCAAATGACTGTTGAGCCATCACCATCGAGCCACTTCTGTACACGGTTCCATGCTCGATTATGTAGAGTGTGATCCAATCTTACTGAGAATGCACGTTCAGCATGCTCATAAGCAGGCAATATGTAACCTTCATCTGGTCCAAATTCTGGATCGAAGAGGGTAACATTGCAAAGAATTTCTCCTGATCTTACTTTCATTATTTTTAGATTGGTCTCTAGAACATCCATCATCACTTCCCCTGAATCTATTAGAGCATTTATAAATTTATTAGATGCTCCACTATAACCCTCAGGTATATCTTCCGGTAGAAAATAATAATACTGCTTCCCATGCTTAAGGTTATGCGCAATTACTTGCACAAATTGGCTCACCTCATAATGCATTGTTACAACTGAAACATAGATCTTACCGCCTTGCCGTACCTCTCTCTCCTTTGTCATTACCTCATTATTAGAGCAACACATTTCAGTTTTCCAGCCATGATCTTCTCCCCTGTGGGTTACAGCTCTAATTAGTTCGTCGCGTACAATACGTACGTTGTCTTTAACTGATTCAGCGGTACCCCTAACTTCTATCAATGTTTTAGATGCCTCTTCTGAACTTTTTCGACTTTCGCGCCAAATCCATAAGCTGAAAGCAATTGCCATAAAAGAAACTGCTATGGAAAAAAGCGAAAGCACTATAGAAGTAGTATCCGCTTGGGAGGTAAGGTCCGCATTCATAATTCAATTCACCAGCCTTTCCACCGAGCAATAGACTACTCGTGGTGGATATAGAGTATAGCTCAAAAGCTATAAATCATCCCATTAAAAGCTAAAAATTAGGCCGTCGCTCTTTCTCCACTTCTGTTTCCAGATTGACTGTGAGGTTGCGCACGCTGGGTTGATCCATTGGTTCAAGAAGGCGTAGCGCTTCGTCCAGCACGCGGCGCTGGTGTTCAGGCCAATGGGGCTTTCCTGCGACGCTTCCAATCTCGCCTCTGTAAAATGCGGCGCGCGGCGGTCTCACTCTCTCTACAACGTCGCGCGCAACCGCAAGCGTCATCGTCGGCAGACCTTCAAGTTCTAAGGCACGCGCAACCAGAGAGACGGATTGATGACAGAGACGCGAGGCCGGAACTAGAAGCGCAGCCTGAACTTCATAGCGCTTCACGCGCGCAACCAGTTGCGGGATCATCTCGTCAACAAGTCGCGCGGCGTCCGTAATGAAACCTGAAAAACTCCAGAAGACAGGATTGAGTTGGCCTATGATGCCGTTGTTCTGAAATTCAAAGAGCCGCTCAATAGGAACTTGAGCGTTCCAGTCACGCTCGACAGCCTGCGGGTCATAGCCGCGCGCAACGAACAGTAAATCTTCCGCCTCAACTTCAACAGGTATCTCGCGGAACTCCACACTGCCGCCCGCCGCGCTTACGTCAAATGGGTCTGTGCCGTCAATGTACGCGCCCGCCGAAGAGATCAATCCCAGGTTGAGCATTGGCAGCGCACGTCGCATAGGCATGAAAGGCGCGCGCTTATTATCAACGAATGGATAATCGCTCAAATCGTCGCTAGTCGCCCCACGCCCCTGTTGCCAGCGTCGGTAACGCTCACGCCACTCGTCCCTTTTCTCAAAAATTTCAATCGCCAAGATTACCTCCTAGAGAAAGGACGGTCTAAGGGATAAGGGATGAAACAAGGGATGAGGGATGAGGGCGAAGGGATGAATAAGAAGGAGTAATTGCGTCAACATGCAATTAGCTCAATTCCTATTCATCCCTCATCCCTCATCCCTTGTTTCATCCCTTATCCCTTAGACCTTCCCTGCTTTTCTGCGTCGCGCTATTAGAAGAAACGCCACGACGGCAGCGAGTATAGCAACGCCGAAGACTGCTACCGAATAACCGTGCAGGCTATTGAACTGAACACGTAGCGGGTTGCCCAGCGCAACTTCATCAATTGGTTTTCCCATCGCAACACGCAGAGCAAGCAGGCGCGCATTAATCACCCACTGCCCAATGCCTGTCATCAATGCGATGACGACGAGCGCAGCTATCTCTAAATAGAAAGCGCTACTTTTAATCCCACGTCTGAAAGCGAAAGCCGTTATGAGAAGCAGCAAGGCGGCAATGAAGCCGCTCGTGTTCAGAGTGACGAGCGAGCGCGTCACTATGGAGCCAGCCGCATGATTGGCATGCTCTACATTCAGTTCGCGCAACGTAGTGAATACCACAGGCGCGACGACTGCACTGAAGAAGACGGCAGCGCCAAGCCAGAGCGCTATGACCAGCAGCCGCGCGTCGTTAAAGACTGTGATAAGCAGACCTCTGTTCTCTAGTCGCTCGCTTCGGCGCTCGATAACACCTGCCCGCGCATCTTTAACTTCAACGCTCATCAATCGAAATCCATAACTCCCGACATCAATCTTATTTTAGGAAACTCGATTTCAGGCTGCTCGATTGTGCGCGGGTCTGGCACGCTCAAAAGCCAGGCAAGAGCGCGGTCAAGTTGCGCCTGATACTCTTCAAGATCGAGCGACATGAAGCATCGCGTTCCCAACCTTGAGAACTTCTCTTTCGCCATCTGGTACATGCGGCGAGCCGCGCCCGGACGCCCTATCTCAAGATGATGAAACGCTACGGCCGATTGAATCAGCGCTTGCAGGAAAAGCTTTTCATGCTGGCCCACCTCGCCCATCCAACGCTCTTCCCAAGCATCGTGCGCCGCGTGAAATTCTTCCGCATTATACAGATCTATCCCCGCGATATATTCGACAGGATACGCCGCCAGATGCTCCGCCGTGTATGCCTCGAACTCTTCGCCTATGTTTTCAAGAATCGCCATAGTCGCTTTTAATACTGCGCAACGCTAGGGTCAACCTCGCGCGACCATAGGTCAATGCCGCCCGCTAGATTGTAGAGCTTCTTAAACCCTTGCTGCGCTAGAAAGCCGCAGACCTGTGCGCTGCGTATCCCGTGATGACACATGAAGACCAACTCGTCTTCCGCATTTAGAGTGCAGACCCATTCGTTGAACTGGCTGAGCGGTAGAAGCCGCGCGCCCTCTATGCGTGCAATCTCGTATTCCAACTCTTCGCGCACGTCAATCAGATTAAGCCGCTCGCCGCGCCTCATGCGCTCGTCCAACTCTTCGGGAGTGATTGTCTCGAATTTCATCTTCCGCTCGCACGCCCCCGGCTCGCGCCCAAACGCGAGGCTATGACTTTGGCGGCTGTCGCGCCCGCTCCGCTAGCGCCGCTTATAGTTGGCGCGAGCGGGTTGGAAACGTCACCGACGGCGAAAACGTTTTCAACGCTGGTCTCCTGATCGCTCGTCACAAGGATGTAGCCGCGCTCGTCCACGCGCAACTGCTCGCCGAAAAGCTCTGTGTTCGGCTCCACGCCAATGCGTACGAGCACGCCCTGCACTGCCAACTGAAAAGGTTTCAGAGCGCCCTCGCGCTCTATCTCTACAGCTTCAACTTTTTCGTCGCCTATAATGCGGCGCACATGCGCTCGCGTGAAGACCGTTATGCAATGCTCGGCGCGCAGTTTTTCAATAAAATCCCTGCGCGCTCGTAACCTTTCGCCTCTATGCACGAGCGTAACGGTCGGGCAAACTTCTGCAAGCATCAAAGCATTCTCGGCTGCCGCATCGCCGCCGCCAACGACACATACATCTTTGCCAGCGAAAGCTTCGCGGTCGCGCGCGCCGCTTTCAATAAGCCCGCGCCCTTCCAGTTCCGTTTCGCCCGGCACGTCCAGTTTTCTACGACGCACGCCCGTCGCTATAACGATGCTAATCGCCTGCAAAAGTTCGCCGCTTCGTAACTCTATTCGCTTAGCACGCAAATCAACCGATTCGATTTCGACTTCAGTCCACAGGTCGAACTCTGCCTGTTCAATCTGAGCAGCGAAGCGGTCAAGCAACTCGCGCCCGTTCGATGCGCGCGCGCCCAGATAATTTTCGATTGCGTTGTGAACAGAAAGTAGCTGCCCACCAATCTCCACTCCCTCTTCAAGCACCAGCGCGTCCATCCCCAACTCATCACACCACAACGCTGCGGACAATCCAGCCGGGCCAGCGCCGATGATAATAACGTCGTGCATGAAAGAAGTAGACAGTAGACAGTAGTTTTATTTTACGTGAAGGAAATTTTAACTCATTAACTGATGTTACGCATCAGTAACTTTGTCGAAGTCGCCCGAATGAGCCTGCGCTAGCAGGCGGACAGAATGTAGCCCCTGACGAAGCCGCAGGCGGAGTCTGGGGTTATTCATTACATAGCGAACAGAGTCTGCTTTAGCAGACGGCAGAGGCGCGAGATGAAAGATATTTGTAAAGAGTAAACGTCTGTCGTGCGGCTAAAGCAGACTCCATCTATCTTATCAACCATACCCCAGACTCCGCTAGCGCTTCGTCTGGGGCTATATTCTGTCCGTCTGCTCGCGCAGACTCGTTGTTGCTTTCTTTCAAACTCCGGCAATCGCCGCGCCGTCCTTGATTGAAGCAGCGCTCATACGGCGAAAAGCGTTGATCTCGTCTGCAACTCGGTCGGGTGTGAGAGTCGAGATAGAGAGAACGCCCGCTTGATCCACGAACTTGAAGGCTGACGCTAATTCGCTAGCGTCCAGCGTCCACAGCCCCTGATTGTTCTTCTCCAACTGGTTAAGACGCGCGACCAGCCCGGAAAAATCCTGACGCACGATGCGCGGGCGCACAATTGTTTCAGCCCAGGAGTAATAAGGATAGTCAACTCTGAAAGTCCACCCGCCGCCGATTGGCACTGCTATGAGATAAAGATGGCCGCGCGCGTAGTGTGAAATGGCAGTGTAAGGCGCGGCGTGTCTAGTTGGATTAAAACCCGACGGGCTGAAGATTTCCGGCGCGAGCGTGACGATGGATAAAGAAGTGACAGCGTGCTCTTCAACATTCGATGCGCCGCGCGCGAAACTTTCCAGCGCGGAAGCTATACGCTCCCAAGATTTGCGCCATAACTCTTCGTAATCACTGGTGCGAGTCAACACGCGCTCGACTTCCGGCAGAATAAGCTCGTAAGCGCGAGCGTCGTCCAACACACTCGTGCCCGCTAACGTACGAGCCAGAGGCGAGCCAGCTTCCTCTTGATCGCCAACCGCATCCGACCCTTGAATGACAATGCTTGCGCGCACGCCGTCTTCGTTTGAGAACTCCGAAAAATCTCCTGCTTCGGCGGCGGCGATTAACTTCTCGCGCAAACGAGTGGCTCGCTCGCCAGTGAGCACAGTCCAGACGGAGAGCACGCCGTCAGTGTCGAAATGGTTGTTGGTGACAAGCTCTATGCCTTTGGTCAACTCCTCGCGGTCGGGCGCTGCGACCAGATTCAAAGCAATCTCGGTCGAAGTGTCCGCTTTAACTTCCGGTGGCGTATGATTCCCCTGCCAGTGCGAGAAGTGGATGCTGTTCTCAACCGTGCCATCAACCGAAAGCTTCGGCACATCTTTCAATCCGGCGTGGTAATACTCAAATCTCATCTTTACACCTGCTGATACTTGTGAATGTTGAAATCACATGGAAAATTAACACCGTCGCGGCCTTTGAAGCAAAGAAGCAGCATAAGAAGGCAAAAGTAAAAAGGTAAAAGGCAAAAGTGAAGACACGCCTTACAGACGTGAATTAGAGATTAAAAATGATTGCTTCTTCACTTTTTACTTTTACCTTTTTACTTTTACCTTCGTTGATAAGGGGGGAGGCGGCGGAGGGTGCGTGAGTCCCCCGCCGCTTTTCCACAGTACCGTGACGGTCTAGCGGTTATGCTTGTGCTTCAACCGTCAGGCGTGGGGCGAGTTACTTTAATGCTGTATGCATGAGGTCGGCTTCGCCGGTATCACTTTCGGCACACCATCTATGGTTTTTGCAATTGCAGCTTTTATCAAGTTTTTCGCTTGAACTGCCCTTGCTGAAACTCCGATTAGATAAAGGGAAATAACTTTATCTATATTTATATGCGAATTGCCCTGAAAACATTTCGTCATAATCAAATCAGGTGTGGACTAATCGTTACCAACGGGCAAGGGTGATGATGAGCAAAGGCAGTGTTGTATGGTGAAAAGAAGGCTTATTGTTATATTTTATCGGAAAAAATTGCGGAAGAATCCTGCGGCCAGCGGGTTTTGCAAACATTATGCATAGACACTTATCTACAATTCCATATGCCGGTTAAAGTTCTGTTGACAGTATCAATCAATCAAGTTTACTCTCCGTTTGATCTGTTCATTCGGATCAATCTTCAAGAGGGTTTTATACAAGACGCGCGACTCCGTGTAGATTACTCGATTGGCTCTCATTAAGTAACGCGAGCCTTCAAAGAGTCGCCTCTCTCGCCTCTTCTTCTAAAAAGGCTATTCGTAATACAGCCCTACTCCGACAGGGTTAGGTTCATAAGCGACGGAAGTCCGGCAACTTTGTCTATAGCCGTAAAAACCGGCTCTACCCCGATTGAGACTCGATGAGAAAAGAGCGAGTCATGACCGAAGAAGAGTTCAACGCATTACTTGATTGGCTAGACCCGGATCGCGATCAGGCCGGGGAGAAGTATGAAATCATTCGCCGCCGCCTCATCAGAATCTTTATTAGCCGGGGCTGTAATGACGCCGAAGAGATAGCCGACGAAACTATCAACCGCGTGATGCTCAGGCTGCCGGAGATAAGGGAGAGCTACGTTGGCGACCCTGCGCTCTATTTTTATGGCGTAGCTCATAAGGTCTATCTGGAATACAGAAGAAAGCCTGTCCCGTCAGTAATTCAACGGGAAATACCAGATCACTCTACTTCGTTCATTGATTTCGATGAAACCGAGCGGAGGCATGAGTGTCTGGGCAAATGTATGTTGCAATTACCTAAAGATCAGCGTGAAATGATGCTGCAATATTACGCTGACGATAAGCGAGCCAAGATAGATCATCGGAAAGAGTTGGCCGAAAATCGGGGGATTACCCTCAACGCGCTAAGGATTTGCGTATATCGTATAAGGTTAATGCTAGAGAAGTGCGTGCGGAATTGTCTTGAGCAGCAGATGGCCGAGAGATGAAATAGATTTTTCCATAGAGCATATCAGTTAGAGGGATTTCCTCAATCAGAGAATATATCTAAGCATGGCACTACAATCAGATGATCAGAGAGCAATCCGGCAGTATCTGCTGGGTGAGCTAAGCACCGAAGACCAGCGTCAGCAGGTCGAAGAACGACTCATTACCGACGGGGAATTTTTTCAGGAACTGGAAATTTCCGAATACGAGTTGATTGATGAATACTTGAATAACGCGCTCACTCTGGACGAGCGAAGCCATTTTGAGAGCTATTTTTTATCTGCAACCGAGCGTCAGAGCAAGCTCAGTTTCTCCAGCGCACTGAAAACGTATGTCGCGCGTGCAAACGTAGAAGACGAAGACGAAACAGAAGAAGAAGAGCGCTCCTCACAAAGACAAAAAAATTATCAGCCGCCACTCTGGACGCGCCTACTAGCCAGCCCTTACTTAAGAACCGCCGCAGCCTTTCCAGTCCTGATAGTGTTAGGACTTGGCATCTGGCGAGTCTTCTTCTATCAATCCGAGACGCAGAGAGGGTTGATTGCTCTTGAGAGAGCCTATCGTCAAGAGCGCCCCATAGAAGCGCGCACTTCCGTTCTGCCTTACGCGCCACTCCTAGAGACGCGAGGCGGCACGCAGGCGAAAGTTGATGAGACCTCGCGCCATCTGGCCGAGAGTCTATTGCTTGACGCTGTAAGGAGCGAGCCTGGCCCGGCATCTCGCCACGCGCTTGGGCTTCTCTATTTATCCGAAAAAAAGTTTGACGAGGCGATTCATGAATTTGAAGAGGCATTGAAGGCTGACCCGCAAAACGCGCGGATTCATAGCGACATGGGAGCCGCGCTGTTAGAGCGTGAGATCGCTCGCGCGAATGTAGAAGGCGGTAGAAGCCTTGAAGAATTTGCCGAGAGCTGTGACCACTTGAGCAAGGCGCTGGAACTTGACCCCTCTCTTCTTGAAGCGCTATTTAACCGCGCTCTTTGTTACGAACGCAGCGGGCTGCCACCGCAGGCTGAAGATGACTGGCGCAAGTATCTTGAGAGAGACCCCAATTCTCCGTGGGCGGATGAGGCAAGGCAGCATCTTAGACGACTCGAACAGGAAAGAAGCAGCGCTTCGCAGAACGAAGAACAGATGCTTCAAGATTTTCTCGTAGCAAGTCAGACCAGAGATGATGACAGGGCGTGGCAGATCGTTAGCCATAGCAATAGCTCTGCGGGAAATCTCATCACAAACAAAATTCTTGACTCCTATCTAGACCTGGAAGCGCAAGGCCAGCACGATGCTGCCAGAGGTAAGCTACAGGCATTGGTTTACGCTGGACGGCTAACAGTCGAACGAACAGGAGACCGTTACACTTCCGACCTCGCAAAGTTTTACAACTCGGCATCAACAGCGCGCCTCTCGTCCCTAGCTCAAGCGCGCAGCCAGATCAATAAGGCATACGAGCTTTTCACGCAGTCCCGTTATGACGAGGCCATTGCTTCCTACACGGCGGCCAAACAAATCTTCGATCAGGCAGGAGACACGAGCGAAGCAATCTTCGCGCGCTACCGAATAGGCCATTGCTACGTGCTCGAACCGGATACGGAGAGGAGTCAACCGATTTTTGATGAGCTGACTTCAACCTGTAAGAACAGAGAATACAGGTGGCTGCTCGCACAGTGTCTCTATGAATCAGCCCAAATTCAAGCTGGCCTGAACGAATATTCAAAAGCAATTGATTACAGTGCCCAGGCTCTGAAGCTATTAGAACAGATAGATGATACAGCCGGGATTGTGAAAAGCCTGGTTCAACTCGCTGACGAATATCGCTCACTGAACGACGTAAACAGATCAATGATATTTCTTCAACGAGGTCTGTTTTCCATAATCAATTGTCATCCTGAGCCAACGCAGAGCTGCTGGGAGCTTTATTTTGCAATTGCGCTGGATTTCAATTTACTCAGACGTTATACGACGGCGCTGGAATATCAGAAAGAGGCATTACAATTAGCTCTTGCTTTGAACAAACCTTTGCTAATATCTCGCTCTTACGGGTATCTAGGATCATTCTACGGAAGCTTGAAAAATTATGACGAGGCGATAAGAAATATCGAGTTGGCTTTAGATATAGCAAAGAGCTTGTCGGGTCAGCCTAGCGGGCTGGATATGATGGGCAACACTTCCCTTCAACTGGGAGAAATTTACAGGCAGACAGGGGATTACAGTAAAGCTCTTGACGCCTATAATCAGAGCATCAATTATTATGATGGACTGAATTTTAAATATTTTTTCTATGCGGCGCACAAGGGGAAACTTCTCTGTTATAAAGCTCTGGGTGATGGCGCGGCGACCGAAGAAGAGATAAAGACTGTGCTGCCTCTCTTCGATCAATATCGCTCGAAGATTACCGACGAGAGTCAACGAAACAGCTTCTTTGATGCCGAGCAGAGCATCTACGATCTTGCTATAGATTTCGCAGATTACGGAAAACAGAATTCTCAGCTTGCATTTGAATATTCGGAAGAATCTCGCGCCCGCTCGCTTTTGGACATCATGCGACAGGGCACTCATGTGGTCGGGCAGGAATTCGATCCAGAGCTTGGGCTTTCATCAGGTTCAAAGCCGCTCACACTCTCACAGCTACAAGAGCAAATGCCTGATCGTGTACAGATAATACAATACGCTGTGCTTGAGAACAGGCTTCTTATATGGGTAATCAGTAAGGGGAAGTTTCAATCTGCACAGCCCGTTGAAATCTCCGCTGAAGTTCTAAATGAAAAAATTCAAAAGTACCTGAGTTTAATAAAGAGCAGGAGCGAGTCTGGCAGTGAAGAGGCCAGACAGGTGTCTGGGGAATTGCACGACATTCTCATCAAGCCGGTTGAGAGTTTTTTCGATAGCAATGACGAAATGCTCTGCATAGTCCCCGATAAGATTCTAAACTACCTGCCTTTCAGCGCGCTTCTTTCTAAATCTTCCGGCAGGTATCTCGTACAGGATTATCCTTTACAACTATCGCCAAGCTCCAGCGTTTTTATTGAATGCTCCAACATAGCTGACAGCAAGGCCGGTGCAAGAGATGAGCGATTGCTCAGCGTCGGAAGCCCCAGCTTCAATCATGCAAGCTTTCCCACACTCTCAGACCTGCCGGAAGCAAGCAGAGAGGCCAGAGCGATCACAACATTTTACAGGTCGTCACGTCTTCTGCTAGGAGCAGCCGCGCGCGTGCGAGAGATCAGGAGTGAGATTGAAACGTCGGATGTGCTCCACTTTGCCTTGCACTATGTAGTTAATGAGCGATCCGCAATGCTCTCAGAGATGGTTCTGGCCGAAGAGCCGGGCGACCATGCCAGACACGAAACCAGTGACGGCAGTTTGCGCGCTTCCGAGATTTACGAAATGAAACCTATAGCTCGCCTTGTCATACTCTCTGCATGTCAGACGGGGATCGAGCGTCAGTACAGTGGCGAGGGTGCGATTGGACTTGCGCGACCCTTCATAGCCGCGCGCGTCCCCTTGGTCGTAGCAAGCCTCTGGCCTGTTGATTCAGGCTCTACGGCGGATTTGATGATAGCTTTTCACAAGCACCGCAAGCAGGATGGAGTGATAACAGCGAAAGCGCTTCAGCGCGCCCAGATGGAGATGCTTCAAGGCGAGGACGAGCATTATCGCCAGCCATACTACTGGGCATCTTTCTTTGCCATTGGCGGGCACACAGAATACTAGAGGATTAACCGCCGGTTGAAATTTACCTGAAATAAAATTCCGGTTCGAGACATATATAGATGAGATGACTTTCTAACAGATAAGGAGAAAAACAAATGCCTTTCGGAATAGCACAGAGCCTTCCAAAGTGGCCTTCAGTGAGAATCCTTTTTCATGGTCTTTTACTTTGGTACCCCGATAAGGATGGAACATCCTGCCGCATCGGTGTCCTTCGCGGCGCGCCTGATCACTATCTATCAATTGAGGTCAGGATAAAGAAGCAAGGCGACCCGGACTTTCCTATCATGAGACACTTTGCACCTATGCGCTTTAGCCACAATGATGATGACACCAGTCCAGGATTATTGATTACAGTAGATACTCCTTCAAAAGACCCACATGTGGAAGTGTTTATTCCCGACCCGGATTTTGAAAGATCGCCGACTTCTACTTCAGACCCTCAGGACTATAGGTGGGGAGTTGACCTGGATGATATACACAAAGTTGAACTGCAACAAAATCCCAAGCTTCTGTTACGTGATTCGAACTCTACTGAACCCAGCATCCAAATAACCGAAGGTATCCTGCACACCGCGTTGAAATCGCATGATGATATAGAGATCAAGAAGGTCAGCCTGAAGACCGGCAAGGAGGTGGATTTTTTCCCCATTGCCGCTATCATGGGCATCAATATGTATCTTGAGCCTACGCAGAATTTGATTTTGCGGTGGATTAAGGAAGATGGTCTTAGCCAAGAATTGCCACTGCCCAGGCCAGATAATCCCTTGGATAATCCCGGTCAACTCAGCTATGAGATTTATATAGATAACAATCCAACCTTCACTGATCATGTGACGCACAGTGATTTCACAGAGTTCTATAAGGCTTTTAAGGTTGGTTCTTTGCCCACTGAGCTATTCGATCTGAAGTTTCCAATAGCTCCGGGCGTAAGACATCTGATGAAGTTTGTAGATAGCGGTACTGATCTTGGCACGCCTACGATTCCCTGCATGCCCGGAGGGCATGGCGGATAGACTTGAAATAAGCTCCGGCAATATTTGCGCTACAGAGCAAGTGGTGTGCACCCGCCACTTGCTCTGTCAAACCGAGTGAACCGAGTTAAACGATTGTGCTGGCAGTGCCGCATACCCCTCGCGGCACTAGCGCAGGGGCATGAACCCCCAAAGAGAGCTAGCCAAATCCGGCGAGGCATTATAAAAAGTGGTGGGGTGTTGCTTATCCCGCAGTAGCATGTCGCTATAGACTGTAAAACCCTTTCGCTCTATCTCTTTACCTACGAGGTATTCAATCTCGACCTCTCCTGTAACGACAGCCAACGGTTCCCCTTCAAGCTCGAAGGGAGCGCTGAAGTTAATCATGCTCAACAACTTTTCCGTATCGCAGCCCTCTAACCGTGCGATTAGCGGCCCACGTCCTTTGAGATCAGCCCTGTGGTAAGAGATCAATGAGACATTATCGGCAGATATTGTCTTATATTCGTTTTGGTCAAACAGTTTGAGATCCATAGTCATATCTCTAAGAGAAAACGTGGAGGCAGAGATGAGCATTGGGTGTAGTACCGCTTGTGGCTCTACTGTCTTCCACTCGCCAGCATGACATATTACACCTTGCTGAGTGAGAGTAAGTACCCCTGTGAAAGCAGATACCTTTGCATGAGTTGCCCCCTGAACATTAATTGCCTCCACAACATTTTTGAGTAATGTGTCCCCACTTTGTCCGAACCCTGTGAAACAGGAACAAAAAATCAGTTCATCAAGACCCTGATTTTTGAATCGCTCAAGTTCTGCCTTCCACTCGCCTTTATTATTAGAACCGATATTGTTCGTATCCCCGTCGTCCATACCCGTAAAAATTTTCCCTCTAATTCCATGGCCGACCATCATTACACGTGTTGCTCCATGGCAGTTGAGCAAATTGGTGACAGCATCGGCAGTGTTGCTATGACCATGCGCTCCCGGAAAGGCTGTTTGCGCATCACCCAGCCCCGCGCTGTTGGTGGAATCAAATGTTACACACTGCGGCACATCTTTACCACAGATATTTGTTACCGGCATCTTTTAAGTCTCCTCTCTTGACTGCTATTAGTCATATCGTATTCATCTCCATAGAATAATCACAGCGAGTTTTAGTTGAATACAACGGAAATCACTCATCCATGCTCTGTAGAGCAGAGAATATAATACGGACGACTTCAATTACTATGAAAATTCGAAGCGAAACATTTCAAAGCGCGGGAGATTGTATCCTATTTGAAAGGTATACAGTCGCTTCGGACGATGAACTGCTTTGCGACCCACACTTGTCTGCACTGTAGCCTGTGAATAGAATAAGCGTTGAAATTCATAAAAATTCGATTTTATGGAGGCGAGGCCATGTCACAACCGATAAACCAGATGCAGGAAATCACCGCGACAGAATTGAAGCAACGTTTAGACGAGGGCAATGACATACAGATCGTGGACGTGCGCGAACCTAACGAGTACGCATTCGCGCGCATTCCCGGCTCGATACACATTCCGCTCGGACAAGTCGTGAATCGCATGAACGAGATTGACCCCTCGCGCGAAACGGTTGTTCACTGCAAGATGGGCGGGCGCAGCGCACGCGCGATTGAAGCACTGAAGCGCGCAGGGTTTCAAGGAGAACTCGTCAATCTCAAGGGCGGCATCACCGCATGGTCGAACGAAGTTGATCCAACCGTGCCGAAGTATTAGCTTAAACGCTCATTATTTATAATTCGGGAGAATAGAAGTTGCGCCTGACTATTAGCGAGGCTTTCTTAACTGAAATTGGCCGCATCGCCGTTTACCAAACTCATACAGAAGCGCAGATGAGCCTTTTTATCCAAGAGTTATTATATCTGGATGACGCAAAGGGCAATATTATTACGAGCGGGCTTCGGATTAATGAGCTGGTTACAACACTTGAAGCTTTGTTGACTAATGAGTTTGGGACGCAGCATCGTTATGTCATAAGATTCAAGAAATTTAGTAGTGCTCTGGATAAGCTTAGGAAGAAGAGAAATGAGATCGTGCATTCAATGTGGAGCTTCGGCTCCACTTTGAAAGCTAATTCTGCAACTCGATCTAAAATCAAGAGAAGAGGGCGTGAGTTTGTATCTGTTACATTAGATGAAATGAAAGAATTATCAAAGAAGATGGAGCATCTTGAATGGGAGATTAGTGATATTCGCGTCCGAGTTTGTCATTATGAAGCTAGTGCTAGGCCAAGCCGCGTCTAGTAGCTTACTTGATCCAACTGCTCTATAACATTGCTTTCATCATCTCTCTCAGATAATCCTCATCACCTGAAATTGCTAATCAGCACAACGTCGCTCGTCAGTGTCCCGCGCGCGACGGCGAATTGACGACCGTCAAACGTCCAGTCGAACCAGAAGATGCGGTCGAGCTTGAAGTCTGTCAACTGTTGGGGCTTTCCGCCGTCAACGGGCTGAACCCAGACGTTTGATACGCCGCCATGCTCGTCTAAGTATCCCAAACCGCGACCGTCCTGTGTCCAGCGAACGAAGCCTGTGGGCGCGTCGAACGTTTTTACTATCTCTCCGCTTGCGAAATCGAGTATGGCCAGGCGTACGGGTGAAGTCAGTTGCTGATCCCAGTAGAAGCAGGCTATCAACTTTCCGTCGGGCGAAACCGCAGGGCGCATTGCGAACTTATTTGTCACCTGCACGGGTTCGCCGCCTTCTACTGGAATCTTCCACAGCGCCGGGTTGCCTGTATTCCAGGATGTGTAAACAACCCAATTGCCCGCAGGCGAACAATGTAGCGCGCCCTCGTTGTTGCCGCGCGTCATCTGCCGCTGATTCGCGCCGCTCGTGTCCATGCGCCAGATGTTCGGAGCGCCGCTGCGGTCTGAGATGAAGAAGATGTAGCGACCATCGGGCGTGACAGACGGTTGATAGTCGGAAGCCAGGTCGTTAGTTAACTGCTTCTGATGACTTCCGTCCGTATCCATAATCCATATGTCACGATTGCCCGCAGAGCGCGACGTGTAGACGATTCGACCGTCCGGTGTCCATGAAAAACTGTAGTAGCGGCTTGTGCCAGAAGTTATCTGCTGAGCCTGCGAGATCGTTTTTCCTGCGGGCGAAACCCAGATGTTAGACAGTTGCTCGTACTGCAAAGTAACGAGCGCGCCCGAATTCGCAGTCAAGCTCGCGCCCTCATATTTGTTCAGATCGTTCGTTATCTTCTGCGCGTGACCGTCCGGGTAAGATAGCTGCCAGATTTGCCCAAGATTCGTTGCGCGATCCGTAGCGCTCAGGATAAGCCCGGTGCCGTCGTGCAGCCACGTCAGACTTTCGATTGAGAGCCAGCGTTCGGTTGTAAAACTTTTCTCCGCGCCGTCCGCCACCCCGACCGTTATGACGTTCATGAAAGCGCCGCCCGTATCTGTGTCTCCGGCTGAACCGGCAATGACCTGACCGTCTGGCGACCACGCCAGGTCTCCGAAATAAGCGGAGCCTTTACGCACGGCCAATCTTCTCTCGTTGGATCCGTCTGCGTTGGCTATAAAGATGACTGCCTCTAATGTGTTCGGGTTCTCGCGCACGAAAGCAAGTTGTTTTCCATCTGGAGAGAAGGTAATGGGGCTGTCAATATCCGTAATTATTTTTTTTGCAGCGCCGCCCAGCGTCGGAACTTGAAAAAGTTCGCCCACAAGTTTGTTCTTCTCGTGCCGCAGGAAATAGACATAGTTGCCGTCGCGCGAAAATACTGGGCCGGTGAACGCAACGTCCTCCGGCTGAACAATCTGCACAAGGCTTGAGGTGGCAACCTGCATCATCCATATGCTCTGCTGACCCGCGTCGCTAACAACGTGTGCGACATATTTGCCGTCGGGCGAGATTGCCGCAGAGGTAGCGTTGCCCGCAGAGGTCAGGCGATTTATCTGCATTGCCTGAAACTGCGCTGAACCGGGAGCGCGGTGTCGAAAAAAGAGTAGAAAGACTGCGAGCGTAGTTACGCTCCCGAAGACGATTACGAGCGCGATTGTGAGTAAAAGTTTCTTTCTACTCTTCCACCAGGGTTCGCCTGCGGCCTGCGCGCTTCTATCGGTCGTGCGCGCGCGCGCAATATTCGTAGCGCGCCCTATCTCTTCGTCCGTGAAGATGTGTTGCGCGCTGCCCGTCTTCGCGCTCGGATAATCGCCGCTTGTTCTGAAACCAAGTGAAGCTCTGGCTTCGGGTGAGCCGGAGCGTTCAAGCTGCGCCGAGAAATCCAACTCCTGTTTCAGAGCGCGCAGGTCAACCAGCAAATCCTTTATAGTCTGGTATCGCTCTTCTCTGTCCTTGCGAAGAGTTTTTCGGATGATTCGCTGCAAGTCCGTCGGAGCGTCCGGCAGAAAATCTGAGATGGGCTGGGCTTCTCTGTCCAGAACCGACACTATAACGTCGCTCGGCGTCTCGCCCTTGAACGGAGTCTGACCAGCGAGCATTTCATATAGCACCACGCCGAGGCTCCATATGTCCGTGCGCCCGTCCAATTGAAAGCCGCGCGTCTGCTCAGGCGACATGTAAGAGACCGTGCCCATCACCATGCCCGGACTCGTGTTGACCATCATGCGCGTGGCTGCTTCCGTATCAACGCCCGTGCTCTTTCTTTCAGTAGGCTTCGCCAGCCCGAAGTCCAAGACCTTAACGTAGCGGTCGCGGCGAATCATTATGTTTTCGGGTTTGATGTCGCGGTGGACTATGCTTGCCTCGTGTGCCGCGGCGAGCGCAGCCGCTACCTGTGTCGCCACATCAAGAGATTCGCCCAAAGTGAGAGAGCCTTCGCGCGCTATGCGTTCTCGCAAAGTCTCGCCATCAATAAATTCAGTGGCGATGTAGTAGAGCGAATCCATCTGACCGATTTCGTGAATCGTGATGATGTTCGGATGGTTGAGCGATGAAGCAGTCTTGGCTTCCTGTATGAAGCGCTGCATACGCTCGCGGTCTGATGCTATTTCTGCCGGAAGAATTTTCAGAGCGACCGTGCGGTCAAGCTGCGTGTCGCGCGCAAGATAGACTTCGCCCATGCCGCCCGTGCCCAGGTGCGAGCGAATCTCATAGCGCCCCAGAGTCGTCCCCTCATCTATCGCCACGTTTTTTATACGGCATTGCAGCCTGCGCGGTTGCATTTTGACTCTACGGAAGGAGGATGAAAAGCGCAAGGAGGGTTGAGAGCAAAAATTATTTGAGTGATGTTACGCAGACTGATGTTTGAGTAACAACGACAGCCAGTCTGCGATAGCAGACGACCAGAGTGTAGCCCCTGACGAAGCCGCAGGCGTAGTCTGGGGTAAAGGACGAGAGCGGAGGTCGGAATCTGCTTTAGCAGATGACAGATATTTACTCTATCTACAGACATTCTTCTGTCTCTTCTCTGTCGTCTGCTTGCGCGGACTCATTTAATATTCTCATCCTATACCCCAGACTCAGCCCCTTCGGGCTTCGTCAGGGGCTTTACTCTGTCCGTCTGCTATCGCAGACTGATGGCTTGCGCCTATGACACTGATTGCCGCGTAACGCCAATTGATAAAGAAAGAACTCGCCTGAGCTAACTTCACTCAGGCGAGTTCTTTCTTTTACGCTTTAATCTGAATTTTAACTACGCACTTTCGCCAGCGCGCGCGGGCGCACCGTCGCGTAGCCAATGGTGTCTTGATTCCAGTTGACAACCTTTTTGTAGAGTCTCATGGCGTTGACGTTGTCGCCTCTATGTTCGTATGCGACAGCCATGTGATACCAGACATAAGGATCGTTCTGGTCCGCTTTAGCCAGAAAGGCTAGCGCCTGATCGTAATGTCCCTGCTCAAGCTCGGACAATCCCATAAGCTCGTTGATGGCGCGCTCTTCAAACGGATTGCTTCTGGATGCTACGATTGGCCTAAGCTCGTCTATCTTCGCATGGGCTGCCCCGTAATCATGTCGCGCGATGAGTATGCGTGCGCGTGCGAACATCGTCTGCACGCGGAAATTCTCTCGCGTTGCTTCGGGCAGGTCTGGGCTGTCGCGCATCCTGTCCAATTGATCTAGCTGCGCGACTGCTTCGTCAGCTCGTCCCGCTTCGGTCAACACCAAACCTGAAGTTGCGTAAGCGCCCAGCGCGGTTGGAACTTCATGCTCAGATTCTGCGAGCGTGCGCAATCGCTCCAGCGTTCGCAACGCTTCATTAGCATTCCCTTCATGAACGTATGAGCTTGCCGTTGCGTTAAGCGCATTAAACTTCCAGCCTATGTCCGGCGCGTTGTCGTACTCCTGCTGAAACGCGTCGCGCGCTTTCGTGTAATCGCCCTTAAAAATGTAGTTGACGCCAATGCCTCGCCAGGAGCTTACGAAGTGAGGGTCGTGCGCGAGAGCTTTGCGATACTGCGCGATTGATTCGTCGTACCTGCCTATCTTCAAAAGCAACTCGGCGTAAGAATCATATGGGTTCGGGCTTGCGGGACGCAGACGTATGTAAGATTTGAAAGCCTGCTCCGCGCCTCTGTAATTTCCGAGCGCCGAATAGACGTAGCCTAGAAGGTTGAAGGCTGGCGCGTAATTTCTGTCCAACTGCGTTGCGCGCTCTAATTCGCGCGCAGCCGCTCGGTCGTTCGCCACATTGCGATAATAGTTGGACATCATCGTGTGAACCCTTGCGTCATTAGGGAAAAGCCTTATCAGTTGGTCAAGGTTCGCTTTCGCCTTCTTGTTGTCGTTGTCGGCCTGAGCCTGCGCGGAAAGAATCCAGTATCGCTCGCCCGCAGAAACTTTGCTGCTGAAGCTAACGGCCTGATCCATGAATTTGCGGAACTCAGGGAAAGACGCGCTCGCTTGAGCGCGCACCAAGTAGGCCAAGGCGAAGTTCGGGTCTGCCTGAATGGCTTGATCCAGAAGCGGAATCGCTTCCGCATTCTCTATATTTTCCGCGCGCTCCAGCCCTTGAAGAAAGAGAGTGCGCGCCTTCTGCGACCGTGTAGTAATTGGTATGCGCCCTCTTTGCGCGAACGCGGTCGCAGAGGATATGAACAACAGGCTGAAGAGTACAAGCAGAGTTGATTTCAACTTCAGGGAGAATAGGGGTTTCATGTGTGTGCCTCCTTTTAGGCTTCATGGGAGATTTGCGGGAACTTCGTTTTTTGTATCCGAGAAAGATTAAGAGTCTATTTCAAGACATGTTAGAAATAGCTCAACTCTTTGCGGGCTTATCTCTTATCTTTGCGCCTTTGCGTGAACATGCAACTCTTAATAAGCTCGACTTTGAAGTAAATTGATGGTTCACGCAAAGGCGCAAAGATAAAACTCAAGCTCGCAAAGAAGGTTTTGAAATGCGCTCTACGAATTTAGCAGTCGCTTTTATGACAATTTCATTGCCAAGTCAATAGCCGCGAAGGTTGCAGGCCAAGAAGAATTGGCTTATGTCAAGAATCGGTGCAGAGGAAAACGATCCACGAATAGACACGAAACAACACGAATGAAGAACCTGTTGCCCTTCGTGCTGTTTCGTGTCTATTCGTGGATAGCTCTTTCTTGCAACATCATCTTGCCCTTTTGTTAGCGCGCTCGCCCCTATGCTTTTTCCCCTAGAACCTTTTCAGAAATTTTGTAGTTGATGCCTTCGATTTTTATGAAGCCGCTCAGTCTGGTTACAACCATCCCTTCGCTCACTTCCGTGCGACAGGCCAGAACTGGTTTGTCGTCTAACTCTGTCTGCCCTGCCGAGTGACACAAGACCTGGCAGTTGGCACAATCGCCATTCCAGCAGAAGTCTCCGTAAGAGATAGTTTCAAGGGATAAGAACTGAAAGCAACGAAGCAGAGAGTTTTTCTCAGGCACTAAGACCTCGCGCCCGAGGACTTCGATTCGTATTAACTTTTCGTACGGGTTGAAGAGATCGTTATTCATCTCAAAGTGCGACTAAGGCGCTGCGAGGAATGCTTCTGCTGCCGCTTGCGGCAATTTGATCGGAACAAAATAAGTTTCAGGATAGAGATAATCTTCTCCCGATTCATCTATCACCCTGACAAGCTTATGCCGCGATGCTTTCTCATCGGGCAACACGCGATAAATTTTCCACTGCTCCAATGAAGCCGGATAGTCTTCGTTCTGGACGCACACTGCAAACTGCGGTTTTTCTTTGAGGAGTAAATTCAATCTTGATCCTTTTGCTCTTCGCTCGGTTTACCTGCCGATAAGCGCCGCTCAAACTTCAGCATCTCGTTCTCTAATTTCAGTGCCATCTTTTCACGCTCATGCGCTTCATTCTCTTTGTTACGCTGTACCTCATAGGCTAATCGCTGCATCGCTGCCGTTAGTTTCTCCACTTCATTCCGCAATTCCTTAATGTCTGCACGATTCTGCCGAGTCTCTTGCGCTAAGAAGAGCAGCCACTTGCCCCATTCATAAAGCTGCTTCCACATGGATTATTTCACCTGCAATAGTGTCTCTAGCTGTTCCAGCATGGCGCGAGTGCGGCCTTTGGAACGCTCAATCTCTTCCTGATCTTTCTTCATCTGTTCACGCTCACGATCTAGCTCAGCAAAGATTTTCTCGATGGCAGACTTATATTCAATTTCCTCGCTCGACATTTCGGACGTTAAACTTTTGCTCATAACATGAACCTCCAAGACGGAGTTTACCTTTTTATCCTAAACCACTCAACAGAAGCCTAATACCTTAATTTAGAATAGCGCCGATAATCTCAAGTCATACCCCTAACGCCCGAATTAAGCTGCCGGACAATAACACGGATAATGTCAAGTCTAGCGATGAAAGCCACGCTCAATCCGGTCAGCTTGAATGAGTTGTTCGGCGTCGCCTTCGCTAATCACTAGTACCTGAAGTCGTCGGTGCTGGCGGCTCCAAGGTCTCGTTAGCTGAGGCATCGAGAGCCTGCTCGATCACCGCAATGAGCAGACGTTTGCCCATCGCGGCTCGAGCTATGACAAAGGCTACGACGGCAAAGGCGACACACACACCGACGAAGTAAAATCCCGTTGGAGCCCAGCCCTTCACGATGAGGGCTGGCAGTCCTTTGAAAATCGAAAACCCAACTGCCGCGAGCAACACGACGGCAGCAGACGCAGTGTAGAGGGCATTGAACGTGAGTTGCTTACGCTTTGTTCCCGGTACGATGAGAGTTGGGGCATCGCAGACTTTTAGGACTGTGACGCTGAAGTAACTCATTACCTTTTGCCCACCAAGCTCTTGGTTTATGCGCTTCTCGACAACTGCCAGTTGTGCACCGAGGAGAACGATCTGCCCCAGCTGTACCGCTGCGAAGAACGCGATAGCCAAGATCAGGTACGGAACAATTAGGAAGAACACCGGTTCCGAGCGCCAGAGCCCAGCCGCGATAAGTGTTGCCGCCACGCCAAAGGCGATGCTCAGCTTCTTATCGGTCCCATCAAGCGCATTGCGGTTTTCGGCAGCGAGGTTATCGAACTCCCGAAACAGAGCATCAAGCCGCCGACTCGGAGATTGGATGTTAGCCATATTCCTCAATTCCATGTGCGTCGCCGAACTAAACTTTAGACCGCACCGCGTAGTCTAATACACTCTTTTGCCGAATTATAATGCATCGGCGCATACATTCACTCGGTTAAATCAGCCCCATAGCTTTCGCATATTCCGAACTCGTTCCTCACGCTTTGTCTCTCCAACACTTCACTGCTAAACTTATCTCTCTGGAGGTATTCAAGGAAAGTGGCTTTAGTTATCTATACGAAACCGGGCTGCCCGTATTGCGAGCAGGCGCGCGATTATTACAACTCGCAGAATATTGCGTTCACGGAGTACGATGCGCAGAACGACCGCGAGCGGCGGCGTGAGATGCTTGCTTATTCGGATAATGATCCGACCGTGCCGTGCATTGTGAAGGATGGCGAGTATGTAGGCTCAGGCTGGGGCACGCCGCCGCGAGGTTGAACGGTTCACGATTGACGGACGGGGCCGTGCGCTCCGGCAACAAAATTCTCTACTCTCTCGTACAACAATCCCGGATTCACGGGTCACATTGGCAGAAGAAGCGCAAACGCTTGAAGCGTTTCTCTAAGGAAGAATCCGAAGTGACCTTTTTGTCCCCTAAACACTCTCTTTAGAAGAAGGCTAAATCTTATGCGAAAAACCCCTGTGCTCTTTGTCTCCCTGCTAATCTTTTCATTAATAACTTCAACATTCACCCAGCCTACGGCGCTCGCGCAGCTTAATCTAAACGCAGCGCAGCCGCCCGTGGCCGAGCGCGCCCCGCACAAGACGGACATTCACGGCGAGACGCTCATTGACAACTACTTCTGGCTGCGCGAAAGAAACAGCCCGAAAGTGAAAGCGTATTTGGAAGCCGAGAACGCTTACACAGATGCGGTCATGCAGCCTACGAAGCCTTTGCAGGAACGGCTTTATCAGGAGATGGTCGGGCACATCAAAGAGACTGACCTGAGCGTGCCTTACAAATATGGCGACTACTTTTATTACTCGCGCACGGAAGCCGGAAAGCAGTACCAGATTTACTGTCGCAAGCGTGGAAGCTTGAGCGCGCCGGAAGAGATAACGCTGGACTTGAACGAGCTTGCGAAAGGTCACAGTTTTCTCGGCCTTGGCGATTATGCTGTGAGCGATGACGGGAATCTTCTTGCCTACTCGCTGGATACTACGGGCTATCGTCAATACACGCTCTACATCAAGAATTTGCAGACAGGGCAACTCATGCCTGAGCACATCGAAAGGGTGGACAGCGTTGCATGGGCCAACGACAATAAGACTATCTTCTACACAACGGAAGACGCCGTAACCAAGCGCAACGACAAGTTCTACCGTCACACGGTCGGAAGCAGCGCAAGTGACTTGCTCTACGAAGAGCGAGATGAACTTTATGATGTTTACGCAGGACGCTCGCGCGACCGCAAGATGATTTTTCTGGAATCGGGAAGCAAGACCACAACGGAAGTGCGCTATATTCCTGCGGACAATCCGACCGCACAGCTTAAAGTCGTACTGCCGCGCGAGACAGATCATGAATATCACGTTGACCATCGCAACGGTCTCTTCTACATCCTGACGAATCAGAGTGCCAAGAATTTTCGGCTGGTAACAGCGCCCATCTCCAATCCCAGCAAGCAGAACTGGCACGAATTGATCGCGCACAACCCTGCCGTTCGAATAGACGATATTGAACTCTTCGCAAACCACATGGTCGTGGCCGAGCGCGAGGGCGGACTTCAAAAATTGCTCATAATGGATTTGCGCAACAAGAAGTCGCACCGCATCTCGTTTGACGAGCCTGTCTATTCGGCTAATGTCAGCACGAACCGCGAATACAACACGAACGTCTTGCGCTTCAGCTACGAATCTTTCGTCACGCCAAACACCGTCTACGATTACAACATGGACTCGCGCCAGCGCACTAAGCTCAAGCAGCAGGAAGTTCCGGGCTACGACCCCACGCGCTATACGTCGGAGCGCGTTTACGCGACCGCTACGGACGGCACGCAGATTCCCATCTCGCTCGTCTACAAGAAAGGGATGCAGCGCAACGGTCAGAATCCGTTCTGGCTCTACGGCTACGGCTCTTACGGTCTGCCGCGTTGGCCCGGTTTTTCGTCAAACCGTCTGAGTCTTCTTGATCGCGGAGTCATCTATGCCATCGCGCACATACGCGGCGGCGGCGAGATGGGCGAAGTCTGGCGCGACCTTGGCCGCATGAACAAGAAGATGAACACGTTCACGGACTTCATCAACAGCGCCGAGTATGTCATCAAACAAAAATATACTTCGCCTGAACACCTTGCGATTCAGGGCGGAAGCGCCGGAGGGCTTTTGATGGGCGCTGTTCTCAATATGCGCCCAGACCTGTTCAAAGCTGCGCTGGTGCAGGTTCCGTTCGTTGATGTAATCAACACTATGCTGGATGCAAGCTTGCCACTGACGACGAGCGAGTATATAGAGTGGGGCAACCCGAACATCAAGGCCGAGTACGAATATATCAAGCAGTATTCGCCTTATGATAATGTTGGGGCGAAGGCTTATCCGGCTATGCTCGTTAAGGTCTCATTGAATGATAGCCAGGTTCCCTATTGGGAGGGCACGAAGTTTGTTGCCAAATTGCGCGCGATGAAGACAGATCACAATCCGCTTCTACTGAAAGTCAACATGGGCGCGGGTCACGGCGGGGCAAGCGGACGCTACGATGCGTTTCGTGATGTCGCGTTCGATTATTCATTCGTGCTGACGCAGCTAGGCATCACGAACTAAAAATCAAACTTGGCTGAACAAAAGAGAACAAGGAGGCCATAAGGCTCGTCCTTGTTCTCTTTTTGTCAGTGATATAATTTCAAGCTGTGAGCATCCTAATAGCATTACTGCCTCTATGGATGGATACATCAATTAGTCGGCTCTATCCGTATGCGTTCATTTCCCTCTTTCCAATCAACATTCTCGCCTGCGTAATATCCGACCGAATTCTCTATCTACAGTACACATTTCATCTAGGAAATTGGGAATCGGAGGACAGGCCAAGAGGGTACTTCTGGCTGCCGCCTGCGTTAAAAGGAATTAAGATTAAGCGGCGGGATAGGAGAATTCAGGCTGTTGCTCAATTCTTATATAGAACACCCGCATGGGTACGAGAAGACAAGGAAGCGCAACGCTTGGTTTACTTTTTAAGAGGCTTAAGTTTTACAGGATTGTTTATTTTCTTCATTCCAATTTTGCTCGCTCTGTTAGATGTTCTGCTTTAATTCCTCAAACAGCATTAGGCATGGCCTATTGTGATGAGACCTTCAGGTATAATTAGCATAATAAGTTCCAATCCCTAACTTAATAACAGTTGCGGTCTCTGCCCTGTTCGGAGTTAAAATGTAGCAACACATGATCGGCGCAGTTCTGGATAACTACAAAATTCTAGACAAGCTCGGTGCGGGCGGCCAAGGGACTGTTTACAGGGCTATTGACCAGAAACTTGGTCGCACCGTTGTCGTCAAAGTTCTTCCGCCTGAATTGACTGTGCGCGAAGCTAATCTGAAAAGGTTCGAGCGCGAAGCCCGCCTCGCCTCTTCATTAGACCATCCGAACATCTGCACAATATTCGACATGGGCGACGTTGGTAACGTTCACTTCATTGTCATGCAGTATGTCGAAGGCAAGAACGTGCGCCAGCTTGTTAACGGTCATCCTCTTGAATTAAAAAGCGCGCTCTCGATTGCTATTCAAACTGCGGACGCGCTCGCAGCAGCGCACTCGCGCGGCATCATTCACCGCGACATCAAGGCCGGGAACGTTATGGTCACAACCAGCGGCCAGGTTAAAGTTTTGGATTTCGGTCTGGCGAAACTTCTCGATGAAGAGAGTGCGCGCGATAGCGGCATACATCACACTGAATTGACAGAGATAGGAATTCCTTACGGCACTGCGACCTATGCAGCGCCTGAGCAGGCGCGCGGAGACAAGGTTGATAAGCGCGCGGACATTTTTTCTACGGGCGTGCTTTTATACGAGATGCTGACGGGCACTTGGCCTTTTCAGGGGAAGACCAGCGTTGACGTGCGCCACGCCGTCATTTATGACGAACCAACGCCGGTTAACGAGATGAGGCCAGACCCTGTGCCCGCGCGCATTCAGCAGATGCTGGATCGCGCTATGGCGAAAGACCCGAAAGATCGTTATCAGCGCATGGAGGATTTTCGGGACGAGCTTAAAAACGTGCTGCGTGAACTGGACGCAGGCCACATAGAAGGGATGCAGGATACAACTCGCGTAGCGCCCAGACATCTTCCCAACCCCAGTCCGGTCGCGCGCGCAGTTCGCTGGCTGCGCAGCATAACTGGAAGCGACATCGCACCGCCGCAGCCCCGATCGCAATCAAGTAAATCCAGGACGCCACAAACGAGCGGCATACACGAGACGCCTCTAACGAGCGTGGGCGATGCCGATAAGAAGAGCGTAGCGATTCTCCCATTCAAAAATTTGAGCAACGACGCGGAAGCGAGTTTCTATGAGTTCTCATTGGCCGACGCGGTCATCACGGAACTCGCGCGCCTTCGTTCTCTCGTCGTTCGTCCCTCATCAGTCATAGTCAAATATCAGGGGCGCGACGTTGACCCGCGCGAGGCCGGGCAGGAGCTAAACGTCGGCGCAGTTCTCACTGCGGGTTTTTTGCGCGCAGGCTCGCGCATACGTGTGACGGCGCAACTGCTGGACGTTCAAACGGGCGCGATTCTGTGGAGCGACCGCATTGATGCTGATGCGAGCGACATCCTGAATGTGCAGGACGAGATTGTGCAGCACATAGTCGAGGGCTTGCGTCTTGAATTAACGCCGGACGAGAAGGACGAATTGGCTAAGCCTCCTACGGCAGACGCTGCGGCTTCGGAAGAATACTTGCGCGGACGCGACAGCATGGGGCGCTTCATCTATCACACAATCGCGCACGAAGATGTTGCTGCGGCCATAGAGCATTTCAAGCGTGCTGTCGAACTCGATCCGAATTTCGCGCTCGCGCATTCTGCTCTGGGCGGCTGCTACGTCAATCGCATACTGAAAGGCATGGGAGAGCCGGGCGACCACGACCGAGCCGAAGAAGCGTTCAACCGCGCGCTCTTGATTGATCCGAAACTTTTGGAAGCGCGCATGCACATGGTCTTCATATATCTCTCGCGCGGCGAGAAGCAGAAAGCGCGAAAGGAGATTGAGCGCCTTCGACAGGAATTTCCGAACGATGTGGGTGTGCATTTCGTGCGCGGCGTGCTCGCGCGACTTGACGGAGATTATGATAGAGCTTTGCGTAGCTTCGAGCGCATGGTGCGATTGAACCCTGCGGAACTGGTCGTTGCCAGCTACAACCGCGCGCGCGTCTTTATGTACCAGCGGCGCTACGATGATGCTATGCTGGAATTGGATCAGGGCGCTGCGATGGAGCCGAATCATCCGTTGATTAAAACTTTTCGGGCAACGACGCTCTTTCGTCACGGACAGCCTGAGCGTGCCGTAGAGATTTTGAAGGAAGTTTTGGCCGCTCATCCAGAGATGGACGGCATGCGACCGCATCTTGCTATGGCCTTGAGCGCGCTTGGAGAGCATGAAGAGGCGCGAGCGCAATTGACCGAAAGGGTGAAAGAGGTTGCGCGCTCAGACCATGATGTTCCTTACTGGCTCGCTTCCGCCTACGCTATGGAAGGAATGAGGGAAGAGGCTTTCGAGTGGTTAGAAGTCGCAATCGAGCGCGGGAACGAAAACCTTCCATGGTTCGAGTCCAACCCTATATGGGAGCCGTACCGCGACGACCCCAGATTTCAGCAATTGATGCAGGATATACGCGATAGGCGAAGAACGCGCTGAAGGATAAATCGTACATGAAGACATTCGTCATAGGAGACATTCACGGCAGGCGCGCTCAACTCTGCGCGCTTATCGAAATGATCCCGCGTGATGATGAATGGGACACGCTGGTTTTCTTAGGCGATTTGATTGACAGAGGCGCGGACGCGCCCGGCGTTGTCTCTGATGTTCTCGAAATTTATCGTAATAATCCTGAGCGCGTCATCTGTCTTCTGGGAAATCACGAGCAGATGCTGCTGGATTTTCTTGACGACGGCGCGCGCATATGGCTCTCGCCCGTAACGGGCGGCGAACTCACTTTCAATCAATACACAGGGAAAGCTCTTCTCATAGAGAAGGAAGAGGATTTTGAAGAGGCGCGACAGAAGGTTTTAGAGAGCGTGCCCGCAGAGCATCTTGAATTCTTCCGCGCTCGCCCCTTGTATCACGAAGACGACTACGCTCTTTATGTTCATGCAGGATTGGAGCAGGGCAAGCATCCGAGCGAGACTGACCGCAACTCGCTGCTCTGGTCGCGCGACATGGATTTTTACAAAAACTATCGCGGCAAGCCCTGCGTATTCGGCCACACGCCCACGCCGCTTCTGCCGCTCTGGGGCCGCCTTGGTCGTCACGGCATATACATCAACCACAGCGCCATAGGCATTGACACTGGCTACAACATCCACTCGCCATTGAGTTGCCTGCAACTTCCAGACTTCACGCTCTATCAAGCCTTCGCGGACGGCCACACCGCCACGCACCACATCACGAAGCTCATCCCCGAAACTTTGAGAGCCATACAGAAGCAAGGAGAAGGAGTGAAGGAAGGGATGAGGGATGAGGGATGAATAAGAAGGAGTTAAAGCGTCAACATGCAATTGACTTTATCTTACTCATCCCTCATCCCTTGTTTCATCCCTCATCCCTTTTTACTGTCCGCACTCACTATAGCGGTTCTCACTTGAGTGCGTACAAGTAATTGGAATA